>JBBDJE010000009.1:9576-48046 GCA_040880065.1 Paracoccaceae bacterium
TGCCGGTGAACCATTCGGTGATCTTGTAAAGCAAGCCGAAATTCGGGGCGTAAAACCATGAGAACATCAGGCCGACCACGACCTGGCTAATCACAAACGGGAAAAAGAACAACGATTTGTAAAGGCGGATGCCCGTTACGGTTTGGTTCAGAAACAGCGCAATCATCAGGCCCGCAGGCACGGCCAGCATATACAGCACCAGCCAGATAACGTTGTTTTTCAGCGAAATTACAAAATTCCGGTCGCCCCAAAGTTCGGTATAATTGCGCGTGCCGATATATTCTTTCGCGCCAAGACCATCCCATTTGAAAAACGAAATGCGAAAACTTTCGAATATCGGCCATATCACATAAAGGCCGAACATCAGAAGGCCGGGGGCAAGGAAAAGCCAGGGTGTCAGTCGTTGCTGGTTGCGCTTCCACCAGCTTCGCCGTGTCGTTGGGCTTGTCATGGTCATGGCATATCTCGGCACTGTTGTGATGAATTGAAAATTGCAAAACAAAAGGGTGTGGCGGGGGCCCCGTTACGGGGCCGCCAGCAATGGTTTAGTTATAGATGCGCAGGCGCGCAGCTTCCAGGCGTTGCAGAATGTCTTCGAGGTTCTGCGGGCGAACCATGAATTCCTGAAAGCCTTCCATGCCGATCTTTGCCATTTCAGCAGGTGCGTCACGGTCAAAGAACTGGGCAAGCGCATAAGCTTCCGAAAGCATTGCGAAACCGGCGGTCAGATAGGGGTCGGCGCCCACTTCGGACTGGTTGTTCACCGGAAGCTGGCCAAGTGCGGCATTCAGACGGGTCTGCGTATCGGCCCGGCCAAGGAAGGCCAGAAACAGCTTGGCGTCTTCAACGTTTTTTGCACCGGCGGGAATATGCACAGTATCGGTCGGTGCATCTTCGGCGCGCGGAATGCCGGGGGTGATTTCAGGGAAGGGCATGAAGCCAAGGCTGTCGGTCGTCATGCCACCATCCATGAAGGTCGCCACGGCAAAGTTGCCCATAACGTAGTTAGCCGCACGGCCCTGCACCAGAAGTGCAGCGGCGTCTTGCCAGTCAATCGCAGCGTGGTTATCGGTGATATAGCCCGGCTCTACCAGCCGCGCCCACTGCGCGAATGTATCGCGCACGCGCTGGTCTGTCCATTCCACCTCACCGGCGGTCAGCGCCATGTGGAATTCATAGCCATTGGTGCGCAGGTTCATATAGTCGAAAATACCAGCCCCCGGCCATAGCTGCGATGTGCCGGTTGTCAGACAGTCGATACCTGCCGCTTGGAACAATTCGCAGTTTGCGATGAACTCGTCCCAGTTTGCCGACACTTCGGCTCCAACCTGTGCATAGACATCTTTGTTGAAGTAAATGCCCCACTGGTAATAGGTATAGGGCACGCCCCACTGCTTGTCGTCGATGGTCATCGAAGCGCGGGCCGAGGCGAGGTTTTCATTCAACCCGGCGTCTTCCCACACGTCCGAAACATCCATGAACTGGCCCGAATTTACAAACGGCGCCATGCGGTTACCGGCATACCAGTTAGCAAGGTCGGGCGCATCGGCGGTCAGAAAGTTGCGGATGGCTGTTTTATAGCCTTCATGGTCGAACATGTTCACCACAACGTCAATTTCGGGATATTCCGCCTCGAAATCGGCGATGAGCTGGTCAAACGCGGCGCGCGGTGCCGGGTCTGATGTATCGGTGTTGAATACCAGTGTGCGCTGCTGTGCCATGGCGCTGCCGCCGGCAAGCAGGGCAACCGACAATGCAAGACCGGCGGTCTTCTTCAAGTGCAACATGTGTTCCTCCCATTGTTGCGATTATCGTTCCACTATTTGAAACGTCGTTTTGAATATTGAAATGATGCGCAAAGTTGCTATGCTTGTCAACAGATTCGGCGCAAAGCCCGGAAGGTGCGAATAATGAAAGACAGCGAGCATAAAGACGGCACAGTCGGCAAAGCGCTGGCAATTCTTGATGAAATCGCCATGGCGGGCCGGCCTTTGCGCCTGTCGGATATGCTTGCCACCAGCGCCTATCCCAAGGCAACACTTTACCGGTTTTTGCAGACGCTCACCTCGCAAGGCATGCTCGCTTATGACCACGAGCGCCAAACCTATCGCCCCGGTTTGCGGCTGGTGCGGCTGGCACATGCGGCCTGGAAGCAAAGCTCGCTGGCGCCGGTTGCGCGCCCCTATGTGGATGCGCTCAGCACCGAGCTTGGTGAAACCGTGCATCTTGCGCAGCTTGATAACGGGCAAGTGCTGTATGTCGACAAGCGCAACGCGGTGTCACCCGTCGAGATGTTCTCGCAAGCCGGTAAAATCGGCCCCGCCTATTGCACGGGTGTGGGCAAGGCGATGATGGCCTTTCTGGATGCAGCCGAGCTTGAGCGTCTGATCCCCAAACAGGCATTTCACGCCTATACCGCGCACACGATCACCAGCGCAGATGCCCTGCGCACCGAGCTTGTTGCCATTCGCAAAGCGGGCATTGCGTTTGACCGTGAAGAGCATGAGCCGAATATCATTTGCATTGCCGCGCCCATTCTTACGCCCGCAGGGCGTGTGGTTGGCGGCCTGTCTGTCACCTCGACAACGACGCGCCATAGCCTCGGGGCGCTGGAATCCATGAAACCCGCTTTGACCGGGGCTGCAACACAAATAGGCAAGGATGCCGCCGACTGGCTGTTTCCAGAACAAGACCGGACCGGAATTTAGGGAGAGTGTTATGTCGGGCGTAAACCTAACAAATGTCGTCAAGAAATACGATAGCGTTCAGGTAATTCACGGTGTGAATCTGAGTGTTGAAGACGGCGAATTTTGCGTTTTCGTCGGCCCCTCCGGCTGCGGAAAATCGACGCTGCTGCGCATGATTGCGGGGCTGGAACACACGACCGGCGGCACCATCGAAATTGGCGCGCATGATGTGACCCATGAAGACCCCGCCAACCGTGGCGTGGCCATGGTGTTTCAAACCTATGCTTTGTATCCGCATATGACGGTCGAGCAAAACATGGGCTTTGGTTTGAGAATGAACAAAACCCCCAAGGCCGAAACCGCGCGCAAAGTGGCCGAGGCCGCCGCGATCTTGAAGCTGGAGCCGTATCTGGACCGCAAGCCAAAGGCACTGTCGGGCGGCCAGCGCCAGCGCGTGGCCATAGGGCGCGCCATTGTGCGCGGCCCCGAAATTTTCCTGTTTGACGAGCCGCTTTCAAACCTCGATGCCGAGTTGCGCGTTGAAATGCGTGTCGAGCTTGCCCGTCTGCATCAGGAACTCGGCACCACGATGATTTATGTCACCCATGATCAGGTGGAAGCGATGACACTGGCCGACAAGATCGTCGTGCTGCGCGCCGGATATATCGAACAGGTCGGTGCGCCGATGGAGTTGTATCGTGACCCCGACAATGTTTTCGTGGCCGGCTTCATCGGCTCTCCCGCCATGAATTTTTTGGCTGGCAAGGTTGAAAGCGGCAAAATTGTCGTGCCCGGCCTGCATGGCCGCGCGATTGAAACCAAGGTAGCCCTACCCGCAGAAGGCAGCGCCGTTACCATTGGGTTGCGCCCGCAAGCCTTGCAGCTTTCAACGGGCGATGCGCTCAAGGTTGATTTGGTGGAGCAGCTTGGCGGCGTGTCCTATGCCTATTTGACGGCAGCAACCGGCGAGCGGCTGGTGGCCGAGATCAAGGGCGATGACGACCCGAAAGTCGACAGCGCCACCAACATCACCTTTGATAGCAGCAATATGCTGGTATTTGACGCTAAAACCGAAACGCGCCTGCGCTGAACCAATCAGACCATACAAATCAAACCGCCCCTGCACATGCTGCCAAGGCAAGTTGAGTTTGGCGGGCAAGAGCAGATCGCCTAGGCCGGGCTGATCCGCGCCAGTTCGCCTAAAAGCGCGTCAAGCGCGGCGGGCGTAAGCATGTTTGGCCCGTCGGATGGCGCAAAATCGGGCGCGTCATGCACCTCGATGAACAGCGCAGCACAGCCCACAGCGACAGCGGCGCGTGCCAGCGGGGCGACGAACTGGCGCTCGCCACCGCTGCTGGTGCCCAGCCCGCCCGGTTGCTGCACGGAATGGGTTGCGTCAAACACCACCGGATAGCCTGTTTCGGCCATAATCGGCAGGCTGCGAAAATCTGACACGAGCGTGTTATACCCAAAGCTAGTGCCGCGCTCGCAAAGCAAAATCCGCTCATTGCCGGTGCTGGCGATTTTGGCCGCAACATTGGCCATGTCGCGCGGGGCAAGGAACTGACCTTTTTTGACATTCACTGCCGCGCCGGTTTCGCCTGCGGCGCGCAAAAGGTCGGTCTGGCGGCACAAAAAGGCCGGAATTTGCAACATGTCGACAACCGCCGCCACCGGCGCGCAGTGCTCGGGCAAGTGTATGTCGGTAACAACGGGGCAGCCAAACCGCGCCTTGACCTCGGCCAATATATCCAGCCCCTCGGCCATACCCACCCCGCGCGGGGCCATATGGCTGGAGCGGTTTGCCTTGTCAAAGCTCGATTTAAAGATAAACGCGCGGCTATGGCGGGCGGCGATTTCGGCAATCATGCCGGCCATTTTCAGCGAGTGCTCACGGCTTTCTATCTGGCATGGCCCCGCGATCAGCGCGAAGGGCAGGTCATTGCCAATGATATGCGGGCCAACCGCTACATGGCGCATTTTGTGCAGGCTCATGGCAAAACGCTTTCTATGCGGCCAACATCCGAGGGGTTGTTCAACTCCCAAAACAGGCGGCCTCTGGCGTTGACTTCGACGCAATGCACAGCAATGCCGTTTTCTAAAAAGCGAAGCTGTTCAAGCCCTTCAAGCGCCTCTAATGTGCCATGCGGCCAGCGGGCATAGGCGGCCAAAGCATCGGGGCGATAGGCGTAAACGCCAACATGGTGAAACACCGGGCACGGCTCTGGCAGCGGACCGTCGGGCACAAATGGCAGCACTTCCTTGGAGAAATAGAGCGCGCGCGCGTTTGCACCAAACACCGCCGTAGTGCCGCCAACCCGCCCGGCGGCACGGTCGGCGCGCAGCAGGCCATAGGTTTGCGCATCGCAGCGCAGCACCGGCGTGGCCATTTGCACGGCAGGCTCGGCATGCATCGCGGCCTCAAGATCGGCCAGAAACCAATGCGGGGTCAGCGGCGCATCGCCTTGCAGGTTGATGACGATTTCCGGCATCTGCGGCAGTTGGCCGATTGCCGCCGCACAGCGCTCCGTGCCATTGGCACAATTACCTGGGGTTAAAAGAGCCTGACCGCCAAAGGCGCGCACGGCATCGGCAATGCGTTCATCATCGGTGGCCACAAAAATCTCGTTTGCCGCGCAAAACCGCCGCGCGCAATCCCATGTGCGCTGCACCAGTGGTTTGCTTTCGCCAGATTGGCCCCGCAACGGCGTAAGCGGTTTGCCCGGAAACCGAACAGACTGGTAGCGCGCCGGAATAATGACAACCCGTCTCATACGCCCACCCCCGCGCGCAAGCAATCATGCATGTGCAGCACGCCGTGCAGCGCACCGCCGGACATGACCAAGCACACGGAAACGCCGCGCGCAGTCATAAGTTCGGCGGCATCGCTGGCCAAGGCATCGGGGGGTATTTGCACAGGCCGGGGCGAGGCAATTTGCATCGGTTCAACCTCCCACAAACGGTCGGCATTCCGGCGCAAATCACCATCGGTGATCACGCCGAGCACGCGGCCTTGCTCTGCCAGAATAGCAAGGCCAAGCGATTTGGCCGACATTTCAACGACAACATCGCTCATCCGCGCATCTGGTGCTACCAGCGGTAATGCGGCACCCGAGCGCATAAGATCGGCCACGACAAGCAGCCGCACACCAAGCCGCCCGCCCGGGTGATAGCGGCGAAAGTCTTCAGGCAGCGCCCCCATGACCACGCTCACCCCAACGGCCAGCGCATCGCCAATGGCCAGCGCCAGCGTGGTGGATGTGGTAGGGGCAAGCCCGTTCGGGCAGGCCTCTTCAACCACACCATAGCAAATGGCAACGCGGCTGGCGCGCGCCAATGTGCTTGTGGTGCGAGACGTAATGCTGATGATATCGACCTGATTTTGCCGGCAGAAGACCAGCAGATCGCTCAGCTCCGATGTTTCGCCCGAATGCGAGATCACCAGCACCGGGCTTGCGCTCTGCACCAGCGACAAATCCCCGTGGCTGGCCTCAGACGGGTGCAGATACATCGCCAAGCGCCCGAGCGAGCGGAAGGTCGAGGCCAGTTTGCCCGCAATATGCCCCGATTTGCCAATGCCCGCGACAATAAGCGGGCCAGTTGATTCCGCGATTACGCGCACCGCGCGCGCGCAGTTTTCAGGCTGTGCCGCAAAGCTGGCAATGGCCGCCGCTTCTTTATGCAGCACCGATCGGATCGTGGCCGCCAGCGCCGCATCATCGGGGGTGGGAACAGAGTTTTGCATGCTATCCATTGCGCAATTGGGCCTGTCATCTGGTCATAGCGCGCTTTGCGGTTCAGGGGCAACTGCGCAACTTTGATGCAGCTATGCCAAGGCCGCCATGATGCCGCGCAATTCCGCCAGCCCACGCAACCGCCCGACCAGCGGATAGCCGGGCATAAGCGGGCGATCAAGATCACCAAGCAGCGAGTGCCCATGGTCGGGGCGCATGGGAATTTGCCAGTCATGGCGGCCTTCGGCCTTGCGGCGGCGTTCTTCGCCCAGCAACGCAGCAATTGTGGCCACCATATCGGTGTCACCCTCCAGATGGGCGGCCTCGTCAAAACTGCTGCGCATGCCATCGGGCGCATCAAAGCGGGTTGTATTGCGTAAATGTGCAAAATGGATGCGCGGGCCAAGGCGGGTGATGAAGTCGACAGGGTCAAAGCCTGCAGCCACCCCAAGCGAGCCCGTGCACAAGGTTGCACCATTAGCCGGGCTTGGCAGCGCATCAAGCACGGCGAGGTAGTCATCGGCGCTGGACATCACGCGCGGCAAGCCCAGCAGCGCGAAGGGTGGATCATCGGGGTGGCAGCACAGGCGTATATCAAGCGCTTCGGCGGTCGGCACGACTTCGGTTAGAAAGTCGATAAGGTTCTGGCGCAGTTGCGCGGCGGATATATTGGCGTAACTGGCAAGTTGGCGGCGCACATCATCCAGTGTCCACCGCTCGTTTGCACCGGGCAGGCCAGCCACGATATTGCGCGCGAGATCGATTTTTGCGGCATCATTCATGGCGGCGTGGCGCGCATTGGCCTGCGCTTGTAAAGCCTCGGAATAGTCCGAAGCCGCTTCGGGGCGCGCCAGAATGTAAATGTCAAAAACCGCAAAATCGACAAGATCAAAGCGCATTGTCGTGCCGCCCTTGGGCAATTGGGCGGCAAGGTTGGTGCGCGTCCAGTCCAGCACAGGCATGAAATTGTAGCAAACCGTCTGAATGCCGCACTTTGCCAAATGACGCAGGCTTGCACGGTAGTTTTCAAAATCTGCGCGGCAGTTGTCGCTTTGGGTTTTGATCGCTTCCGATACCGGCAGGCTTTCAACAACATCCCAAGCCAACCCGCTTGCCTGATCGTTCGCCGTGGCGATTTCGGCTTGGCGGCGGGCAATCTCTTCAATGGGCCAAACCGCGCCGGTGGGCAGGTGATGCAGCGCAGAAACCACGCCTTCAGCGCCGGTTTGCATGATTTCGGAAATAGAAATTTCATCGGCCGGACCGAACCATCGCCAAGTCTGTTTCATGGCTGTGTTTCTTCTGTGCGCAGGCTGTCGCCCGAGACGGTGTCAAACAAATGGAATTGCGCCGCATCAGCGGCAATTTGAATGGTTTGGCCAAGGCGCATTTCGGTTTGACCGGCCAGATGCAAGGTGAGCGAGGTTCCGTCTTTCAGCGCGCCATAAAGATAGGATTCGCCACCAAGCTGCTCGACGCTTCGCACATCCATGGCAAGTGGTCCATCAGCGATTGCCCGCATATGGTTGGGGCGAATGCCGAGCGTTACCAACTGGCCGGGCTGCTGGGTGAACCCCGTCTCTGGCAAGGCGAGCGCTTCGCCGGTATCCAGCAGCATTTGGCTGCGGTTTTCAGCGACCCGCCCCTTCATGAAGTTCATTTTCGGAGAGCCGATAAACCCGGCGACAAACAGGTTGCGCGGGCGATTATACAGGTCCAGCGGCCGGCCAAACTGCTCAAGCTCGCCCAAGCGCAGCACGGCGATTTTGTCGGCCATTGTCATGGCTTCCACCTGGTCATGGGTGACATAAATCATCGTGTTTTCAAGGCGGCGGTGCAAAGCGGTGATTTCGCCGCGCATATCAACACGCAGTTCCGCATCAAGGTTGGACAGCGGCTCGTCGAACAAGAACACCTGCGGTTCGCGCACCACGGCGCGGCCAATAGCAACGCGCTGGCGCTGCCCGCCCGACAAGTCTTTCGGGCGCCGGTCGAGCAGCATGTCGATTTGCAGCATCTTTGCGACCTGATCGACCTTTTCAGCGATTTTTGCGCGTGGCGTGCTGATGTTTTCCAGCCCGAAAGACAGGTTCTGGCGCACCGACATATGCGGATAAAGCGCGTAAGACTGGAACACCATTGCAAGGCCACGATCGGCTGCGGGAACACTGTTGACGACCTTGTCGGCAATCACCACCTCGCCGCCGGATATCAGCTCCAGCCCCGATATCATGCGCAGAAGGGTGGATTTGCCACAGCCGGACGGGCCGACAAAAACGCAAAACTCGCCATGGGCAATATCAAGGTCTATGCCCTTGATCACCTCGACCGTGCCGTAAGATTTGCGAACATCGCGAAGCTCTATTCTGGCCATTTTTGCCCTCTTTCTGCGCGTCTGCGCCGCCTATTTGCCACCTGTCGAGGCAATGCCGGTTGCGATGTATTTCTGCAGGAACATGAACACTGTTGCGATTGGCAGCAAGGTTAGAACAGTCATGGCCAGCAGGCTTGGCCAATCGGTTTGCAGCTCGCCCTGAAACGAATTGAGCGCCAGTTGCAGGGTAAAGTTTTCGGTGCGTGTAAGCACGATGAGTGGCCACAAAAAGTCGTTCCAGCGCCACATGATCGCCAGAATGGCCAGCACCGCAATGGCTGGGGCCGAAAGCGGAATGATGATGCGCCAGAATATCTTCCACTCGCTGGCCTTGTCCATGCGCGCGGCATCCAGAATTTCATCGGGAATGGTGATCATGTATTGGCGCAGCAAAAACACCCCTGTCGGCGTGGCCGCACCGGGAATGATCACCCCCCAGAGCGAGTTGAACATGCCAAGCTCGGTCACGATTAAAAAGAGCGGCACAAGCACCACGGTTTGCGGAATCATCAGGGTGCCGACCACAATCAGCAACACCGATAAACGCCCCCTGAATTCGTATTTTGACAGGGCAAAAGCCGCCATGGAATTGACAAGCAGCATCAGCAGCGTCGCCATGACCGTGATGAATGTGGAATTCCAGAAGAACTGCAAAAAGTTGAAGCGTTCAAACAGGTTTGTGTAGTTTTCAGTGGCAAAGGCCACACCCTCGATCGGGGCCAGTTGCGTGGCGGGCATGCGAATGCGCTCATCCGGCGCATCGGGGCGCACCACCTCAGAGCGGCCTGCAGCACGGCGGATTTGTGCAACGGTTTCGCCCGCCATCTCGCCCTCAACCACCTTAAACAGCGAAAGCGGGCTGTCAAAGCCTTCAACCACAAGCGTGTCTTGCGCATAGGGCAAAAAGCGGGGCGGGAAACGGTCAAGCTCGTTGGGGGTTTTGAAGCTGGACAGCACCAGCCAGACCACGGGGCCGAACATAAGGAAGATACCAAGGGTCAGGTAGCCGTAAGACACCCAATCTGTCCAATGCAGCCGCCCCTTGCCGCGCGTGGCGGTGAGCATCGCAACAAGTCTAGCCATTGACGTTTCTCCTGTTGACCCACAGTTGCAGGAGCGTCAGCAACACCAAAACGCCCGCGACAAGCAGTGAGGCCGCCGCCGCCAGCCCAAACAGGCGCGGCGCACCGGCAAAGCCGCGCTCATAGATATACTGGATGATGAATGTGGTCGCCGTGCCCGGCCCGCCGCCGGTAAAGGCGTAAATTTCGTCGAATGTCTGCACGCCCTTTATCAGCGCAAGCACCAAAACCACCAGCATGGTTGGGGATAGCAGCGGCAGCGTAATGCGCCGAAACGTGCGCCACGGGCTGGCACGGTCCATGGTCGCGGCCTCGTAAACATCGCGCGGAATGGCCTGAAGGCCCGCAAGCAGAATGAGCGTATAAAACCCCATATGCGCCCAGACAGATATGAATACCGACCACGCGAAGGCCCATTGCGCATTGACCAGCCAGTTGATGCCGCCAATGCCGGTCCAGTCCAAAAAGGCATTGGCCACCCCTTCGCGCTGCAAAATCCACTTCCAGATAAGCGCTACGACCACGGGCGAAAGCAGCACAGGAAAGAAGAAAACAGAGCGAAAGAAGCCGCGCGCGCGAATGTCGCGGTTCAGGATAACAGCGGTGAGCAGCGAAAAACCGACCATGAAGCCCACTTGCAGCGTAACAAACCAAGCAGTGTTCCAGACCGCGCGCCAGAATTTATCTTCGCGGCACGAGTTCGGGTCGAGGTAGTTGGAACAATCCAGCAGGTTTACAAAGTTGCGCGCGCCTACATAGGGGCGGTCGGCCAGCATGACATTACTGCCGCCGCTTGTGGCGTAAAACACGTTCACAATAACGGGCAGAAAGGCAAAAAGTGCAAAAAGAACGAGGTTCGGCAGCAGGAAGGCCCAAGCCAAACGGTTGATCCCCACCAGCCGTTGCAAGGCCAGCATGGGAATTTCGATCAGGCGCATGACGGGTGTAATAATCCGCAGCATTCAACTCTCCTGCCCCATCAAAATACCCCCCGCGCAATAGGCTGCGCGGGGGGCTTTGGCTTAGTTGGCTTCCGCCATTGCGGCTTCAAGGTCGGCGGCTGCGCGTTCCATGGCCTGGGCCACGGTCAACTCGCCGACAATCGCCTGGCTTAGGCGTTCAACGGTAATGCCGAACATCGCGCGGTTGCCTGCATAACCTTGATAGGCGAAGGCAATCGGCGAAACATCGGGCAATGCGGCGGCAAAGGCGTTAAGTGCGGCCTGTGCAGCAGGCGATGCGCCTTCAAACTCTACCCCGCCACTGGCAACGGCCAGATGTGCGGGCAGGTTGCGGGTGCGTGCCGTAACTTCGGCATAAACATCTTCGCGTGCCAGATAGTCGATGACAGCGGCAACAGCTTCGGGGCTTTCGGTTTGGCTAAAGCCGACAATACCAGCGCCGCCGGGCATACCCGAACAGGGGCCAGCCGGGCCACAAGGGCTGCCGATAACCTGCCAGTCGAAAAAGTCACCAACCTGCTCGTCCATGCGGTTAACCTGCCACGAGCCGGAATAGTAAAAGACCAGATCGCCGTTGATGAATTCCTGTGCCGCATCCTGATAGGTCGCGCCACCCTGCCCTGCCCATACATCGCTGGCCATGGTGCCATCCTGGTTCCATGCAACAAACTGCTCGGCAAAGGCGGTGAAGCCTTCATCGACCAAGCGGCCATTGCCCTCATCATCAAACAGTTGCGCGCCATATGATACCGCCGGCCCCGCAACACGGTGACCGGAGCGGTCAATCGCCATGGGGAAGCTTGCATCGGTCGCTTCGGCAACCGCGCGCGCGGCTGCGGCCCACTCATCCCAGCTTGCGCCCTTGGCAGGCATGTCTACGCCGGCCTGCTCGAACAACGTGGCGTTTACAAAAGCGCCGGTAATGGTGAGCTGGCTGTGCATGCCATAAATGCCGTCACGCGCGCCAACCCGATACCAGTTGAGCGTTTCGCCAAAACTGGCCTGCCAATAGTCGGCATCTACATATGGGGTGAGGTCGAGATAGAATTCATTCAGCCCGCCAAGATCGGTGACTTTGGCAATATCAGGGCCGGTGCCTGCGGCAAGCTGCACGGGCAGATTTTCTTGAATGGCCTGATATGGCACCACGTCGATCACCACATCAATGCTGGGGTTTTCGGCCTCAAAGCGGCTGAGAACATCCTCATACACTTCGCATTCATTGCCATCAGAATAGCACATGAAGCGGACTTCCTGAGCTGCAGCCGCATTGGCCACCATGCCCAGACCGACCGCCATGGCCGTTGTCATCATGATATTCGTTTTCATCGCAGGTTTCCTCCCTATGGTCCTGTTTTGGTTTGCATTTCCTGACTTGGCAGCCAGGTTTCGTAAAACTCGGCACCTTTGCCAAGCGGTAGCTGCACCGGTGCGTTATTGCGCGCGGCGCTGTAAATGGCGCTGACCAGCTCGATAGAGCGGCGGCCAGCGCCCAGTGAAACATGGCTATCGCCCCGACCAGAGAGCGCAGTAGCGATAGCATCAAGATAGCCGGTAAAGCCAACCGGCCCGGCAGGCACAGCCGCGACCACAGCGTCGATCTGGGGTTGCATGGCCGGGTTGCGGGCAATGAAGCGCCATGCCGCCTCGGCCGGTGTGTAAGGCGCGCTACCGCTTTGCGCCGTCAGACCCTCAAAACAAAAGCGCAGGCGGGTTGTATCATTACCCGCCCCGAGCGTGACCGAGCTTGTGACAAGCGCACCGCTTTGCATGCGAAACGCCACAGCGGCGCAATCTTCGGTTTCAATCGGGTTTACGCGGGTGTCGGTAAAGGCAAAAACCTCGGCGACCGGGCCAAGCACATGGCACAGAATATCATGCGCATGGATCGCGTGGCCAAGCAGCGCGCCCCCCGCCTCGCCCGCCCAAGTGCCGCGCCACGGCACGCTGTAATAGGCAGAATCGCGGTTCCAGTGGGTTTCTATGCTGGCCGTATAGGCTTTGCCGCACAGCCCCGCCTTTTGCAGAGCGGCAAGCTGGTCGAGCGCTGGGCCATAGCGATATTGGAACACCGGGAAGACCTGCTTACCGCTGGCTTTGGCTGCGGCTTCAACCTTGTCAAGCTCGGCCAAGGCGCGGGTTACGGGTTTTTCGCAAACCACATGTTTGCCAGCCTCAAGTGCCTGCATAATGGTCGGGAAATGCAAATGCGGCGGCAGGCAAATGTCGATAAGTTCGATCGTGTCATCAGCCAGCACCGAGGCCAGATCATCGGTCAGGCGAATATCGGGGGCATTGCCGGTGGCTTGCGCGGCGCGCTCAAGGTCCAGATCGCACAGCGCGGCCACTTTGAAACGTGCAGGTAAGGCGCGATACCCTGCCAGATGCTGCGCGCCAATACCCGCCCCGATGATGGCCACGCTTATCATGCGCGCCCCTCGGCCATGGCCTGCGCCTTCAACGAAAGCGCGCATACCGTAAATGCATGGCGCTGGGTCATTGCGGTTTCGGTGCGGTTGGAAATGTCGTTCAGCAAGCGGCCAAAGAACGGCAGGCCCGCATGTGAGGCATCAATCTTCTCGCAACGCGACCCGTTGACCAGCACCAGATGGTCGGTGCCATTTTGGCCAACATCGACATATTTGCGCAACTCGATATAGCCTTGCGTGCCCAGAATTGTCAGCCGTCCGTCGCCCCAGCTTGGCAGCGCATCGGGGGTATACCAATCAACCCGGATATAGCCATGCGCCCCGGCAGCACCCCCGGCAGCACGCAGCGCAACTTCGCCAAAATCCTGCAAGCCGGGGGTTTCTGGGTTGGCGTAATTTGCAACATGCGCCAGCGTAATTTCCGCCTCATCGACGCCGGTGAAAAACAGGAACTGGTCGATCTGATGGCTCGCGAGATCGGTTATAATCCCGCCATAACTTGCCCGCTCGAAAAACCAGTCGGGCCGCGTGGCCTTGTTTAGCCGGTGCGGGCCAAGGCCAACGGTCTGGATGACCTTGCCAATCGCCCCTTCGGCCACCAATTCGGCGGCGCGGGTTGCGGCGGGCACCTCAAAACGCTCGGAAAAATCTATCGACCAGATGCGCCCGGTCTTTTCCACACAGGCTTTGAGCGCGGCAAGCTGCGCAAAATCGGTGCAGCCGGGCTTGTCAGAAAGCACATCCTTGCCCGCCTCCATGGCTCGAATGGCTATTGCGGCACGCTCGGCAGGAATGCCGGACAGCAAGATCAGATTGATTTCAGGGTTGTTTAGCAAATCTTCAACGCTGGCGGCGCGCGGCACGTTTGCAAAACGCTCGATAAAACCGTCAACCGTGTTCGGCGTTCCATCGGTTTGCCAGCCCACAAATTCACCGCCCGCAGCAGCGATATTGGCGGCCATGCCATAGATATGCCGATGGTCAATGCCGATGGCTGCAAACTTGACCGGCGCGTTCATGCGGCAAGCTCCTGTTCGGCACCGGTTGCCGCCGCGCGACTGATCGCGTCGATCAGGTCATGGGCTGCGAGTGCGTCTTGGCCGGTAATCGCCGGAGCGCGGCCCAAGGCCAGAGCCTGCGCAAAATCTTCTATAATTGCTTGATGCCAGTCATGCGTAAACGCCATTGGGTCGGCCCCGCCGCCCGTGGTTGCATTTGCGCCGAATTGCTCGGTGCGGCCATCGCGCCAGCTAATATGCAACTCGCCCGATTGCAGCCGCAAGCTGGCCCTCTCGAAGTGCAGAATGATGGATTCCGCACCCCCCGGATAGCTGGCCGTGCTGGCGAAAAGCGAGCCTGCCGCGCCATTGGCAAACCGTAGGCCGGCCACCACAAAATCCTCTGCCTCCATCACATGAAAGCGCGTGGTTGTTGCCATGGCGCGCACAGAGCAGACAGGACCTGCCACGGGGCCAGCAAGGCTAAGCGCGAGGTCTAGTGTATGGATAGCTTGGCTGATCAGCACACCGCCACCGTCGCGTGCATAGGTGCCGCGGCCCGGCGCTTCATAATAGGCCTGCTCGCGCCACCAGGGCACAGCAATTTCAACCAGCCCAAGCGCGCCAAGCCTGCCCGATGCAACAAATGCCGCCGCCTTTTGCGAGGCGGCGCGCATGCGGTGCTGCAAAACAACGCCTAGCGTTACACCGGCCTTGGCGCACAGCGCGACAACCGCGCGCGCCTCATCGCCATTTCGGCCCATCGGTTTTTCCAAAAGAATATGTTTGCCGGCAGCAACAAGCGGCGCGATGACATTGGCGCGCGCATTGGGGGGCGTGGCGATGATTGCAAATTCTACATCCGGGTCGGCGGCGACCGCGCCAACTGTATCATATGCTTTTAGCGGCGTTGTGAACTTGTGGGAAACCTCGGTGGCAAGCGTTTTCGCATTAGCCGCATTTTGCGCTACAATACCAACGAGCCGAACCGTTTTTGCCGCAGCGGCGCAGGCATTGATATGGGTGCCGGCGACCATGCCCGCGCCTATCAGAACCGCCCGCTTTGGCAAAACTGCCTGCATGTCGCGCCGACCCTCCCCATCCCGAAGCCACCCTGAGACCAAGCCATGAAACACGCGGCAATTCTTGTTGTCAAGAAGTTTGAATACCGGTATACAGGTTTAAGACCGCGCACAAACCCGGGGAAGGAAAGGCGTGAACAAAAGGCCTTCTGACAGCAGTTTTCCAGCCTTTCCGGCAATGCCGATTGATATGGCCCGCCCTGCGGCGGAGCAGATCGCCGCAGCGCTGAAATCCGCCATTTTGAACATCGCCCTTGCGCCCGGCAGCCAAATTTCCGAAAACGAGGTTGGCCAGATGTTTGGCGCCAGCCGCACCCCTGTGCGTGAGGCTTTTGCACAGTTGCGCGATGAAGGTTTGCTGATCACCTATCCCAGCCGCGGCACCTATATTTCCAAACTCTCCGAACGGAAAATTCGTGGCGCGCAATTCTTGCGCGAAGCGCTGGAGGTTGCGGTTGTAGAACGGCTATGCGCCGAGGGCATTGCGCCCAATGACCTTGCGGCGTTGCAAGCCAATATCGCTGCGCAAACACAAGCAATTGCGTCTGATGACAAAGCCGCCTTTCAGGCGCTGGATGACAGCTTCCACACCCGATTGGCAGCCGCCACGGGCTATGAGCGGATTGGCACTTTGCTTGTGCGCGAGAAATCCGCGCTTGATCGTTTGCGTGTTCTTTCATTGCATGACAGCAAGCATATGGAAACCCTTTTGAGTGAGCATAGCGACATTGTTCACGCCCTGCGCTACGGCTATACAGGCATGGCAATGGACCGGATGCGCCGCCATTTGCGCGGTATACTCAAAACGCTTTCAGTTCTGATTGAGGCAAACCAGAACTATTTTGAACCCGAAAAGGCATAGCCGAATGGCGCTTGGCCCCACCCTGCCCCCCAAGGCCGAAGCACTTTATGAAACGGTTGCGGGCCTGCCCATCGTTTCGCCCCACGGGCATTGCGACCCGGGCTGGTGGGCAAGCGATGCCGCCTTTCCCAACCCCGCCGCTTTGCTGATTACGCCCGATCACTACGTGTTTCGGATGCTTTACGCGCAAGGTGTGCCGCTTGAAAAGCTCGGCATCGGTCCGAAGGGCGCAGCGTGTGACCCGCGCGAGGTTTTCCGCATTTTCGCGCAGCATTGGGATGCGTTTTTGGGCACACCCGGCCGTCTGTGGCTGGAATTTACGCTAAGCCATACACTTGGCATTGAAACGCCGCTTGCGCCGGAAACGGCCGACAGCGTTTATGACCAGATCGCCGCGCAACTGGCCTTGCCCGCCTTTCGCCCCCGCAGCCTTTACAAGCGCTTTGGCATTTCCACTTTGGCAACGACAGATGCCGCAACCGATGATCTGGCGCAGCATCACGCCATTGCAGCCTCGGGCTGGGATGGGCGGATCATTCCAAGCTTTCGCCCTGACGATGTGCTAAACCCTGCCCGCCCGGCCTATGCCAAAAGCATGGCGAAACTGGCCGATATGACGGGCGAGGATGTCACGCATTACAGCGGTTTTCTGGCGGCATTGCGGTGCCGCCGTGCGGCGTTTCGTGCAGCGGGGGCCACAGCCACCGACCATGACGCACCGGTTCTTGCCACCCATTGGTTGCCTGACGAGATTGATGCACTGCATGGCCGCGCGCTTTCAGGCAGGCTGACAGGGGTTGAGACCTTGGCCTATTATGGGCATATGCTGGTGGAAATGGCGCAAATGGCGGCCGAAGATGGCATGGTCATGCAGCTTCATGCCGGTTGCCAGCGCAATACCAACGCGCCGCTGTTTCAACAATTCGGCCCCGATATGGGGGCCGATATTCCAGCCGCCACGAACTGGGTGCACGGGCTTGGCCCCTTGCTCAACCGTGTGGGCAATGATCCGCGGCTTCGCCTGATACTGTTCACTCTTGATGAGGGTGCATATGCTCGCGAACTTGCTCCAATGGCCGGCCATTGGCCGTGTTTGCGGCTTGGCCCGCCATGGTGGTTTCATGACAGTCTGAACGGGATGCAGCGCTATTTTGACTCGGTCGTTGAAAGCGCGGGCTACCGAAACCTTGCCGGGTTCAACGATGATACACGCGCCTTTCTGTCGATCCCTGCGCGCCACGATACATGGCGACGCGCCGTTGCCCTGCATCTTTGCAGCCAGGTAGAGCGCGGCATATTGCAACCCGGCGATGCCACCCGCCTTGCGCCTTATCTGTGCCATGATCAGGCGGTCGAGGCCTATCGGCTGAACGGGGCCGCCTGATGCCGCGTATCGTGCATATCGGGCTTGGCAATTTTCACCGCGCGCATCAGGCGTGGTATACGGCGCAGGCGAATGACGGCTGGCAGATCACTGGTATTGTCATGCGCAATGCTGCGCTTTTTGAAACGCTTTGCGCTCAGAACGGCGCCTATGCTTTGGCAATTCGTGGGCCAAACGGGCTACGGGTAGAGCACATCAACCTGCATGACCGGTTGCTGCTGGCCTGCGAGAATAGCGCTGGTGTTATTGCGGCGATTGCCGATCAGCAAACGGAAATTGTAACCCTCACCATTACGGAAAAGGGCTATTGCTTGCGTGACGGTGTGCTGGACCTGTCGCACCCGGATATTGCGGCGGACCTGGCATCAAGCACACCGCGCTCGGCAATCGGGCTTCTGGCACAAGGGTTGGCGATGCGCTTTAAGCGCGGCGCGAGCCCGCTTACGGTGATGAGTTGCGATAACGTGGCCGCCAACACCCGCACGCTAAGCAATGCGCTTGATGATTTTGGCCGCGCGGCCAGCCTGACCTATGACCCTGCAAATGCCTATGCCGACACGATGGTCGACCGGATTACCCCTGCCACAAGCGATGCGATTGCTGCTGAAATTGCAGCGGCAGGCGGCATGGGCCAAGCCCCTGTGCTGACCGAGGCGTTTTCCGATTGGGTTATCGAGGATCGTTTCGCTGCAAGCCGCCCTGATTGGGAAGCAGCGGGGGCAGAGATTGTGCCCGATGTCGCGCCCTATGAAATGCGCAAGTTGCGCATGCTGAATGCCGCGCATTCCTACCTTGCTTATGCAGGGCAGTTAACTGGCCTTCGTTTTGTGCATGAGGCCATTGCCGATGCGCAGTTGTGCGCCGGTGTGAACCGCCTTTGGGACGAGGCTGCAACAACCCTTCCCGCAGGTGTGTTGTCGGGCCTGCCGGCCTATCGTGCCGCGCTCGTCAGCAGGTTCAGTGTGCCTGAAATGCGCCATGAACTTGCGCAAATCGCTATGGATGGCAGCCTGAAGCTGCGCGAGCGCATTTTACCAATTATCACCGCACGCGGTGCGAAGAATGCACCGCAAGCTATTGAAACCATTGCCATATGGATGACTTGGCTCGCCCGTGCCTTTGCCCGAAACGACAAGGTTCACGATGCACATGAACCCGACTTGCGCAATGCAATTACAGGAAAAGACACCAAGGCGCAGGCCGAAGCTTTGGCGGCATGGCTTGGCATTCCCGAATGCGCCGGGGCAATAAGCAAGGCTGCGCTAGAATCAGGGTGCGATTAGGGTATCACGCAGAAAGTCCAGCACCGCCGCACGCATGGCAGGCGGCTCGACATGGCCCTGTTCCGGCTCGATGTGAAACCTCAGATCTCCACCCTGTGAATATCCGGCCTCAAGGTCTTGGCGGGCGCGCGCAAATGCGGGTTCTGGGGTAGACCAATCTTGCAGGCCAACGCAAATTTGCAGCGCGCGCGGGGCAATTAGCGCGGCGATTTCGCCGCTGCGGGCGATGTTCAGTAGGCCCGGCACAGTCATATAATGGCCGTGGCCGTCATGCGCACCAAGGCCGACAAGGCTGCCAAGATCGGCAAAAGAGCACATGGCGCTGGCTGCTAAAATCCGCTCGTCAAGCGCTGCCAGCCACCATGCAAGCGTGCTGCCCATGGAAAACCCCATGGCCCCAATGCGCCCGGCCTGCACCATCGGCTGCGCGGCCAAAAAGCTGATAGCCGCCGCCTGTTCGCCCAACATGGTGCCAAACAAGGTGTCGCCCTGCCATGCCAGCGCCTTTGAAAGCGCGGATTCGGCCGGTTCTTGCCGCGCGCCAAAACAGGGCATGTCGATACACAAGGCCGCGCAGCCAAGCGCAACAAGGTCTTTGGCATAGGGGCTTTGTAATGCGGGGCGACCAAGGGTCAGCTCATCGCGCCCTACAGCATAGTTATTACCATGTGCGTGGCAGTAAACTACGGCAGGAACGGGCGCATGGTCGACCGGCGGGCGCAGGAAATACGCTAAAATGAGCGCGCCGTCCTTGGTTTCAAATTCAAGATCTTCCAGCAGCCAGCCAAAACAGCCATCTACGCCACGACGCCTTACGGCCTTGAATTCATTTCGTAAATAGCCCGGCCCGAGCGCTTTCACCAATTGCGCATGCAGGGCAGACGCTTTAGCCATGGGCGGCAAACTGGCCGAACTGACCGCCAAAGAACATAAGCGGGGCACCATGGCGAACCGAGGCGCGCAGCACGCGTGCGACGATAATCGCATGGTCTCCGCCATCATTTTCAGAATAACGCGCGCATTCAAACCGCGCCAGACACCCCTCAATCAGCGGAACACCGTTTTCACCCTCGTTCCAATCGGCATGGGCAAAGGCGTTGGGGGCGGCGGCAAATTCGCGGCATAGCGGCATTTGCTCTTCGGCCAATACATGTATTGCCATGTGGTTCGCTTCGGAAAAATACGGATAGCGGCGAGAGCGACGCGAGGCCGACCACAGCACCAAGGGCGGGTCGAGCGAGACCGAGGTGAAACTGTTGGCGGTAATGCCAATCGGCCCGTCGGCGGTTTGTGCGGTGACAATTGTAACACCCGTGCCAAAGCGCGAAAGTGCGCCGCGCAGGGCATGGCCCGTATCGGGGCCGGGGTTAAAATGGTCCATTGTATGTTGCATTGTCATGGCACCTCTTGCCCCCGAGCTGCTGTCAAAATCTCAAACCATGTCTGGCGGTTTAGTTCTACTTTGGCAGCGTCGGAAATGGCGCGGATGCGCGCCAAGTTGTTGGTGCCCAATACGGGTGCCAGTTTGGCGGGATGCGCCAAAAGCCAAGCCACCGCCACCGCCGAAACATCAACGCCCTGCGCGCCTGCAATGCGGTCCAAAACCGCCGACAGTGCCGCATTTCCACCCGAGAACAGCGCCCCGCCACCAAGTGGCGACCAAGCCATCGGGCAAATGGCGCGCTCCTGCATCCATGCGATATCGCCATTGATGAAGGGGGCGAAATGTAACACGCTCACCTCGATCTGGTTGGTGACAAGCGGGCTGGCCATGGCCGATTGCAGCAGGTTGAACTGGTGATAGCCGAAATTCGATACACCAACCGCCCGCACCTTGCCCGATGTGATCAAACCGTCAAGCGCTGCGCCGGTTTCCTCGTGGTCCATAAACGGGTCGGGGCGATGGATAAGCAGCAAATCAAGATAATCTGTGCCCATATTCGTGAGCGATGCCGCGACCGAAGCCGAAATATGTGCCGCCGAACTGTCGTAATATTTTACTCGCTTGTCAGCATATTTGCCCATTGGCGCGATGATGTCGCATTTTGTAACAATTTCGAAATTTTCGCGCAGATGTGGCGCAGCCTTAAGCGCATCTCCCAACGTGGCTTCGGCAAGGTATTCGCCATAAATGTCGGCCTGATCCAGCGTGGTGATACCCTGTTCCAAACAGGCTTCCAGCTTGGCCTGTACATGGGCGGGCGACGTGTTTTCATCATCTCTCACGCGCCACATACCATAAACAAGGCGCGAGATTTCCAATTCGCCAGAGAGTGAGAGACGCTCGATCATACCCGAACCCCCGCGCCAAGTGGCGTTGCGGGCATGCTGGCCGGAACGCGGCCATATTCATGCGCAAGCGAGCAGGTTTTCAAATGCGGCATGACCTTTTCACCAAAATGGCGGCATTCATCCAGATGCGGATAGCCCGAGAAGATGAACGAACGCATGCCCATTTTTTGATAGTCTTCTATCTTGCCCAGCACCTGATCGACCGAGCCGACAAGTGCTGCACCGCAGCCCGAACGCGCGCGGCCAATGCCTGTCCACAAACCCGGCTCGACATAGCCGTATTTGTCGGCCAGTTCGCGCGCCTTTGTCTGATGCGCCACACCGAGCGAAATTGAATCATGTGCGCGGTCACGGATCAGCTTTCCATATTCGTCATCGAGCCTGGAGACGATGTAATCGGCATATTCGCGGGCTTCGGCTTCGGTATCGCGCACAATTATATGCACGCGCAGCCCATAGTCGAGCGTGCGGCCATAGCGTTCGGCCACGGCATTGACGGCGGCCATGCGCTCGGCCAGTTGCGCCTTTTGTTCAGGCCACATCAGGTAAACGTCGCAATGCTGGCCACATAGCTCCAGCGCATCGGGTGAATAGCCGCCAAAATACGAAAGCGGGCCGCCGGTTTGGTAGGGCGTTGCAGGGGCGGTTGGCACATTTTCGAAGTTATAGACCTCGCCGTGATAGGTGATGTGGTTTTGCGTCCATGCCTGTTTGAGAATTTCGACAACCTCGCGGCTGCGCTTGTAACGCAACTTGCTTTCTGCAACTTCGCCCGGAAAGTCTGAGCTTATGATGTTGACCGTAAGCCGCCCGGCGAGCATGTGGTCAAGCGTGGCCAGCGTGCGGGCCAGCATAATGGGCTGCATTTCACCGCAGCGCACCGCCGCCAGCATGTTGATGCTTTGGGTAATGGGCGCACAGCCCGCAACGAAGCTGAGCGTATCCTGCCCAACCTGATAGGATGACGGGCACAGAATGTTGCGAAAACCCTGACGCTCAGCCTCTTGCAAAATACCCGAGCAATGCGCCCAGCTTGAACGCAAATCACCATCCGGCACACCTAAAAACTGGTAATCATCTGAACATAGCGCGGCGAACCACGACACCTCGGCGGCGGTAAGATCGGGCGAGGTAATGGGCACAACCGTCATAGAGCAACCTTTCAGAATCACGTTTTTGCTTGCGTCGCGTTAGCAAAACAGTAGCATCGCCAAAACACTATATCAATCGTGTATCAATTTGCAAAACACGAGGCCCGGATGCCCGCCAGCCAGCCCGACGGGGCGTTACCGCTTTACCTTCAGATCAGTGAAAGCCTGATCCGCGATATCGCATCGGGCCGGCTGGCCGATGGTAGCCGTTTGCCGCCCGAACGTGACATGGCAAAATCGCTTGGTATTTCCATTGGCACCTTGCGTAAGGCATTGGCCGAGCTTGAAAAACTTGAATTGCTGCGCCGCATTCACGGCTCTGGCAATTATGTGCGCACCAAAGCCACACCCGAAGGTGTGTATGCATTTTTCCGGCTGGAATTGCGCGAAGGTGGCGGCCTGCCCACCGCACAGGTTCTGGATGTAATGCGCATGAATAAGCCCGCCAGCCTGCCAGCCTTTGGTACATCAATCGCCGCCTACCGCATTCGGCGTTTGCGCATGCTTTCAGGCAAGCCAGCCGCACTGGAAGAAATATGGCTCGATGCTGATTGCGTGCAAACCCTCGATGCCGCCGAGCTTTCGCATTCGCTCTATCGCTATTATCGCGAGGCGCTGGATTTGTGGATTACCGGCTATGTCGACCAGGTCTCGGTTGCGCCCTGCCCTGCATGGGCACCCGATGTATTTGCGCCCCGCCCGGGAGCACCCTGCGGATTGGTCGAGCGCGCCAGCCGCACGCGCGATGGCGCAACGCCGGAAGTTTCGCGCAACTGGTTTGACAGTGAAATAGCGTGCTATGTCGCGCGGATGAGGTAGAGCCATGACCACCCAAATCAATTACGGCATAATCGGTTGCGGCATGATGGGCCAAGAGCATTTGCGCAATATTGCATTGCTCGACGGTGTTCAGGCTATTGCCGCTGTTGAGCCCGATGCAGGTATGCGCGCTGCCGCTCTGGCCATTGCCCCAAAGCTGCGCTTTGTCGAAAGCATCGCCGACCTGCTGGCCTTGGCCGAGGTGAACGCGCTACTCATCGCCTCGCCCAATTTTTGCCATGTCGGGCAGTTGGAAGACATCGCCAGAATTCGCCCGCTGCCGGTGCTGGTGGAAAAGCCGCTTTACACACATCCTGATGATGCAGGGCGCGTTGCAGAACTTGGTGCGCGCTACAACCAGCTTATCTGGGTGGCGATGGAATACCGCTATATGCCGCCAATCGCAGCGTTTTTGAACCGCGCACAGGCGGCCACCGGCGGCATTAAAATGCTGACAATCCGCGAGCACCGCTTCCCTTTTCTGCCCAAAGTCGGCGACTGGAACCGCTTTAACGCACAAACCGGTGGCACTTTGGTTGAAAAATGCTGCCATTTCTTTGACCTGATGCGCCTGACATTGCGGGCCGAGCCTACGCGTATTATGGCTTCCGCCGGCCAGGCGGTGAACCACCTGGATGAGCGATATAACGGCGAAACCCCCGATATTTGGGATAACGGCTATGTGATTGTAGACTTTTCCAATGGCGCGCGTGCCATGTTGGAACTGTGCATGTTTGCTGAAGGTGCGCGCTATCAAGAGGAGATCGCCGCCATTGGGCCTTTGGGCAAGATCGAGGCGCTTGTCCCCGGCCCCGGGCGGTTTTGGCCTGCGCATTTGGGGGCTGCACCGGTGCCAAAGCTTGTGCTTAGCCCGCGCGACCCGTCCGGCCCGCAAGAGCTCGACATTCCGGTCGACCCGGCGCTGCTGCATGCGGGCGATCATAACGGTTCGACCTATTACCAGCACCTGCATTTCGCCCAGGCCGTGCGCGCACAAACCGCCGCGCAGGTTAGCCTGAGCGACGGGGCCAAAGCCGTGCGCATGGGTATGGCGGCGCAAGACTCCGCGCGCAGCGGCCAAGCAGTGCTGCTTTAGGTCGTGCCCCGTTTAGCGTTGTCTTTAACGGTGCCAAGCAGGTAAGGTTTGCGCGACGTTTACATATAGACAGGCGAAACCACATGGCCAACGACACTTATCCCGACATTGTTTACACCAAGGTAGACGAGGCACCACAGCTTGCATCGGCTTCGCTTTTGCCTGTTATCAGCGCTTTTGCAAAGGCTGCGGGCGTTTCGGTTGGCACGATGGATATTTCGCTGGCCGGGCGCATAATATCCGCATTTCCCGACCATCTAAGCGAAGAACAGCGCCAAACTGACGATCTTGCAGCACTTGGCCAATGGGTAAAAACACCCGATGCGAATGTAATTAAACTGCCGAATATCTCTGCCAGCACCCCGCAGTTGCAAGAAGCGATTGCCGAGCTACAGACACAGGGCTTTGCCCTGCCCGACTACCCTGAAACGCCCACAAATGACAACGAGCGCAGCATTCGCGCGCGCTATGATGCGGTGCGTGGCTCGGCTGTGAACCCGGTTTTGCGCGAGGGCAATTCAGACCGCCGCGCGGCAAAAGCCGTTAAAAGCTATGCCCAGGCCAACCCGCACGCGATGGGCAATTGGGAGCCAGACAGCAAAACATATGTTGCGACTATGAAAGCTGGTGATTTCCGCTCTAATGAGACCTCGCTCACCATTTCCGCCGCGCAGGCAGGCGATGCGCGTATCGAACATGTTGATGCAAACGGTGTGGTGCACGTGCTCAAAGACAAGGTAAACTATCCTGCTGGCACTGTGGTTGACGCAACCCTCATGTCGGCCAAAGCGCTCGATGCTTTTCTGACCAATGAAATTGCTGCGGCGAAAAATAACGGCGTGCTATTTTCCATCCACCTCAAAGCCACAATGATGAAAGTGTCTGACCCGATTATCTTTGGCCACGCGGTTAAAACATTTCTGGCACCGGTGTTTGAAAAATGGGGTGTGAAACTGGCCGCGGCGGGTGTGAACCCGAATTCCGGCCTCGCCACGCTGTATGAGCGCGTTGCCCTGATGGATGATGCCGCCGAAATTCAAGCCGATATTGCGGCGACGCTGGCCGACCAACCGCCGCTTTATATGGTTGACAGCGAAAAGGGCGTGACCAACCTGCACGTGCCATCAGATGTTATCATCGACGCCTCGCTGCCTGCGCTTATTCGTGCGGGCGGTCAGGGCTGGGCCCCGGATGGCACTGCAGCCGATACGGCCTGCATCGTGCCCGATAGCTCTTATGCATCTGTTTATGCCGAGAGCATAGCCTATTTCAAAGAGACCGGCGCGCTCGACCCGGCAACGGCAGGCACCGTGCAAAATGTCGGGCTGATGGCGCAAAAGGCCGAAGAATACGGCAGCCACCCCACAACTTTTGAAATGACTGCCGCTGGCACCGTGCAAATGGTGCTGGCCAATGGCGACATTGCCCATAGCCATAAGGTTGGGGCAGGCGATATCTGGCGCGCTGCCGCCACCCGTCAGGCCCCTATCGAAGACTGGGTGCATCTGGCCATTTCCCGCCAGAAAGCCGAGGGATGTCAGGCCGTTTTCTGGCTTGATGAAACCCGCGCGCACGATGCCGAACTCATAAAATATGTAAAACCGATCCTGCAGGCCGAGGGCGTTACCGGCCTGTTCCAGATTGTCGCCCCCCAGAAGGCCACACGACTGGCGCTCGAAACCATCCGCAAAGGCGAAAACCAGATTGCGATAACAGGAAATGTGCTGCGCGACTATCTCACCGACCTGTTCCCTATCCTGGAGCTTGGCACCTCGGCCAAAATGCTATCAATCGTGAAGCTTATGCAGGGTGGCGGGTTGTTTGAAACCGGTGCAGGTGGTTCGGCGCCAAAACATGTGGAGCAATTGGTGGCCGAAAACCATCTGCGCTGGGATTCGTTGGGCGAGTTCTGCGCATTGGGTGAAAGCATGCAATTTTTGGCCGATACCAAGGGAAATGCCAAGGCAGGCATTCTTGGCCGCGCGGTTGACGCCGCAACAAAGGGCATTCTGGATAACGCCAAATCGCCCGGCCGCAAGGTCGGCCAGCCCGATAACCGTGACAGCCATTTCTACTTTGCGCTCTACTGGGCGCAAGCGCTGGCCGAACAGTCCGAAGATGAAGCCCTCGCTGCCCATTTCGCCCCTATAGCCAAGGCGCTTGCCGAGAACGAGGCTAAAATCACCGCCGAGTTTGCCGCCGCCCAAGGCAAACCGGCCGATCTTGGCGGCTACTACAACCCCAACAAAGCCAAAACCGAGGCAATCATGCGCCCATCGGAAAGCTTTAACCGGATCATCGGGTAACGAAAGACCAAAGCGGGCTGGGCCTTATCGACCAGCCCGCAGGCCCGGTTTTGGGTTGTATCTCTGTTGCTCTGAATGCCGGTCGATTGATCGCCAAGCTGCATCAGCGCATCCAACCCGTGCAGGGTGCCAAATTTTTTAACCGGATTTCAAGCGTTGAATTGGCGTCGCGCCCGACCGTGATCAGGGCGACGATCTGCAGCCGTCGTGTTCAGGCATTGACAGCGGCCACGCATTTTTTTGATTTTGTCTTCATACCAATTGCCAACCTACCGATGAACTTTGTTCTTGGTGTCTCATTGAAGCACCAAGGAGATTTGGATGCGTTCAAGGCGGCTAGTACCGAATCGGCCGCACCGTGCCCACAAGCCAAGCCTTGTTTTTTTGTCGTGCCGTCTTTCACCAAAGCACCTGTTTTCATGCGTTAAAACATACACAATATCGGGCTATATCGATTTTGTTGACTCCCCTGCAACACGTAACTACCCTACCGGTAGGTAGCTATGGGAGGAATATATGTCTACTGTTCAAAAAACTGGTCTTGTTGTCGCTTTTTCACTGCTCTCTACAACTGCATTTGCGCAGAATTCGGAGTATAGCTGGCAACCGGACCGCCCTATCAACATCATCGTGCCATGGTCGGCTGGTGGTTCGACGGATCAGGTGACACGCGTTGTTGCACCGATTCTTTCAGAGGCGCTTGGCGTCGAGGTTGTTGTGGTGAACCAACCGGGCGCTTCCGGTTCTATCGGCACACAGGCGGCGCTTGATGCACCGCGTGACGGCTACACATGGACCGCTAACGCAATCGCGAATAACGCGACATATGCAATTACCGGTCTGCTCGAAAATACATCAATTGACGATTACCATATTTATCTGAGCGTGGCCAACGTGCCGGTGGTTAGTGTGAACGTGGATTCACCTTACCAGACTTTTGATGAATTGATCGAAGGTATGCGTTCGGGTGATGTGACTGTTGGCACCGCCGGGATCAACAGTTCGGGCGGTATGGCTTTGGCTGCGGTCAAGGAAGGTGCGGGCGAAGAATTGCCGGGCGCGCGGATGATTACCTATGATGGCGGCAACCCTGCTGTGATTGCGGCTGCAAGCGGCGAAGTTGTTGCCACGACACAGCTTGCTGTCGAGCAGGCCGAGATGATCCGTGCGGGTCGTTTGCGGGCGCTGGCTGTGCTTTCCGATCGTGAACTGATCATCGGTGATACACCGGCAATTCCACCTGTTACGGATTTTTACCCCGCGTTCCATGTCGCACCCGATTACTTTGGCGTGTTCATCCCTGTTGGCGCTCCGCAGGAAGTTTATGATACTGTCGACCAAATCTGGATCGACCATATAATGAACAGCGATGTGGTGCGTGAATATGCCTCGGCAAACGGTGCTGTGTTCGCACCGTCCTACGGCGAAGGCGCATATGCAGCATCCATGCCGGTTGTTATCGGTGAGGCTTGCGCCCGCGTCGCACGCGGTGAAGCTGTGGTTGATCCCTCGGAGTTTGGCATTACCTGCCCGTAAAGAGGCCAGCGATCAGGATGGCGGGCCGACTTGTGCCCGCCATCAATCGCAACACTGCATTAAGTCGAGGATGACAACGTGAAAATGCACAAGGCTGATCGAGTCACCTCGATCATATTCTTCGCATTGGGAACCGCCATGCTGATTGGCGGCTACACAATGGACAGGCTTCCGATCCGGCAGATTCATCCTTTGTCAATTCCTGGCCTTGTGCCCATGTTGCTGGGTGCATCACTCGCGTTTTGTTCGATCATTCTGTTCTTCCAGTCCACAAGCGAACGCGAAGGTGACCCGGATGCCAATATTTCCAAAGGCTCGCTGCTGCGCTTGTCGCTGACGGTAGCGCTGACGCTGGCATATGCGTTGCTTCTTGTCGGATGGTTACCGTTTTTGATGGCGACGGCAATTTTCATTTTTGCCTTTACGCTGGTCTTTTCATGGGCCGAAGCGCTGGACGCACGCGCGCGCATTTTTATGGTTGTAAAATCAGCCATCTTCGGAGCCATCGCCGCCTACGCGATTGTTATTCTTTTTGAAAAAGCATTTCTTGTGAGGTTGCCGTGAGCCAGCTTGCAAATTTAGGGTCTGCACTTTGGGAACTGTCCACACCCACAATGCTTTTCCATGTCGCATGGTCAATGCTGTTGGGCATTGTTGTTGGCGCCCTGCCCGGCCTTACCGCGACGATGGGCGTTGCGCTGATGGTCACACTAACCTATTCCATGGACACAACAGCCGCCATACTGGTGCTGATCTGCATGTATATGGGCGCAATATATGGCGGCTCGCGCAGCGCCATTTTGCTGAATATTCCCGGCACCCCTGCCAGCGCTGCAACTTCGCTTGACGGCTATCCCCTCGCCCGCGCTGGTCTGGCAGGCAAGGCAATGGGCTTGGCGACAGCCGGCTCCATGATCGGCACGCTCGTGGGTATCATCATCATGGTTATGGTGTCGCCGGCTTTGGCCGAGCTGGCGCTGAACTTCGGCAGCTACGAAATGTTCTGGCTTGCGCTGTTTGGTGTGCTGATCTCGGGGCAACTGACGGTTGGATCTGTTCCAATAAAAGGCTATATCGCCGGGATATTGGGGTTGATGATAGCGATGATCGGCTCGGAAGGTTTGCACGCCTATGTGCGCTTCTCGCCTGTGCAGCCGATGAATGGCGGCATTGGGCTTATCCCTGCCATGGTTGGGGTATTCGGCCTTGCCGAGATCATGTCTGCAATGTGGCTGCGTCAGGGTGTTCTGGCAAGCGTGCGCGACAAGTCCGACAGGGTCATCCCTTCGTTTCGCGAAGTCTGGAAATACCGGATAACGGTTCTGCGCTCAGGTGTGATTGGCACAATTGTCGGGGTTATTCCCGGTGTTGGCGAGGATATCGGCGCTTGGGCAAGCTATAGCGCCGCAAAGCGCAGCAGCAAAGAGCCCGAAAAATATGGCCATGGCAGCACCGAAGGATTGATTGCCGCCGAAACAGGCAATAGCGCGGTTGTGCCCGGTTCGCTCATTCCGGCGCTGACCTTGGCTGTGCCCGGCTCGGCCTCGGCTGCGGTGCTGATTGCCGCGCTGTTCATTCACGGCATTCGCCCCGGCCCGATGATTATGATCGAGCAGCCGCAATTCATCTCGACCATGGGCGCTATTCTGATTTTGGCCGTAATTGCTATGGGAATTTATGGCCTGACCCTGACCAAGTTGTTCGTGCAGGTTCTGCGCGTGCCTTACGCCTATCTCATGCCGCTGGTCTTTACGCTCTGCGTGGTTGGCACCTACTCGCTTTCGCAGCGGCTGTTTGATGTCTATGTGATGATCGGCTTTGGCCTGATCGGCTTTGTGCTGCGACAGATGAAATACCCGATGGCACCGCTGGTATTGGGCATTATCCTTGGCACAATGCTGGATACCAACCTGCGCCGCAGCCTGATGCTGGGCAATGGTGATTTGTGGCCGTTTATCACCCGCCCGATCTCGGCGATCTTCGTTGCTATCATCGTCATCTCCATCTTGCTCAACTTTGGCTTTGTGCGCCGCCTTTTGGCGCGCGTTGGGTCCAAACTGAAATGGCAGCGCAATGCTTGAGCTTTCACTATGCAACGAGCTTTTGGCGGCTGAGGGCGCAACGCTCGCAGAGCAATGCGAAACAGCCAGCGCACTCGGCTATATGGGGCTGGAGCTTGCACCCGCCACGCTTGGACCTGTTCCGCACCTGCTGGATGCAGCCGCGCGGGCAGATATCCGAAGGACAGTCGAGGCTGCCGGGCTTCGTGTGACCGGCCTGCACTGGCTGCTGTCGGCTTATCCGGCGTTAAGCATCACCGAGCAGGCCAAACAGGCAAAAACCGCCGAAGTGCTGCTTGCGCTGGTGCATTTGTGCAAAGACCTGGGCGGCACGGTTATGGTGCACGGATCGCCCAAACAAAGGCTGCGCCCCGCCAACATGAACGATGCACAGGTTTGCGACATGCTCGCGGCCTTTTTCCGCCCCATCGCACAGGAAGCCGAAAAATGCGGTGTAACCTATTGTATCGAGCCGCTTTCCAACGTTGAAGCCGATGTGATTACCACTGTGCGCGAAGGTGTAAGGCTTGTCGACGCAATCGCCAGCCCCGCATTTCGCTGCATGATCGACATTTCAGCAGCGGGCCAGATGGAGCCACCCGTTGCCGACCTTATCCGGCATTGGGTGCCAAGTGGTAAAATTGGTCATATCCATGCCAATGATACCAATCGCGGCGCGCCCGGAATGGGCGATGACCCCTTCCCCGCAATTGTAACAGCGCTGCGCGATGCTGGCTGGAGCGCGCCTGTGGGTGTCGAGCCGTTCAGAACATTGATTGATGCCCGCGTAACCGCCGCTATTGGCGCCGCCACATTGCGCGCCTGCGAAAGGGCCATGACATGAGCGAAGCACCCAAGCTTGCAATCAAGGAAGTCTACCTTTCCGAACGGGCTGTAAAGCTGCGTTTGCCCTTCCAGTTTGGCAGCACTGAGGTGCGTGAAACAGCCGAGAAATATTGCGAGATTGTGGCCGAAATCGGCGGCAAGCGCGTTCAGGGTTTCAGCGCGCAACTTATGGTGCCGCGCTGGTTTGACAAGCGCGCCGGTCTTACAAATGAAGATACGATTGACGCGTTGCGCCAAACGGTTGTTGCGGCTGTAAACGTGGCGACCGGCGCAGGGCAGAGTGGCAGTGTCGCAAGTCTTTCATCCACAATCCGTGCTGCGGCACCCAAACTGATGAGCGCGGATATGCCAAAACTTGCCGCTGGCTTTGGCCCGGCGCTTTTGGAAATGGCATTGATCGACGCGCTTTGCCGCCATACCGGCCTGCCGTTCTGGAAGGCCGCTGCGGAAGATATTTTCGGGTTCGGCGCGCATTTGCCTGCCGATCTTTCATCGCAAGATTTTGCAGCCGTGCGCGCAACAATCAAGGCACCCAGCACGATTGCACTGCGCCACACCATTGGGTTTGATGCGCCCTTGGTTGAAAAACCCGCCGACGCGCCTGCCGACGGGCAGCCCGTAACGCTGGCCGAAGTCATTGCGCGAACGGGCATCAAGGCGTGGAAAATCAAGCTTAAGGGCGACCCTGAAGCCGACTCGGCCCGCCTGCTAGCGCTGCAAACGGTGCTTGCCGGCCATATGGATGGCGGGATCACGCTGGATGCCAACGAACAATACACGCCAGACAGTTTCCGGCTTTTGCTTAGGCGGGTTGCCGCCCCTGATCTGGCCGAGCTCGCCGGGCGCATACGCTTTTACGAGCAGCCATTCGCACGCGAGATTGCGCTGCAAACACCGGCTGATTTTGGCGTGCCAATCGTTATTGACGAGAGCGACGATAGCCTTGATGCCTTTGCGCACGCGCTTGCATTGGGCTGGGCCGGAACGTCGATAAAAAGCTGCAAGGGTGTTCTGCGCGCGCTTATCAATATGGCGCGCGCCAAAGCCAATGGCGCGTTGATTAGCGGCGAAGACCTGACCTGCCAGCCGGGCCTGTGCTGGACACAGGATACGGCAATGGCAGCGGCTTGCGGTGTGCAGGATATCGAGCGGAATGGTCATCATTTTGCCGGGGGCATGCAAGGCGCATCAAATGCTGAACGGGTTGCAACGCTCTCTGCGCATCCGGACATATTTTTACAAGATAACAATGGCATAGGCTTGGACATTCAGAACGGGCGGGTAGCGATTTCGTCGCTGAACCAGCCCGGATTTGGCTCATCCGGAGCCTTGATGAAACAAACGAATTGATCTTTCAGTTGATTAAACCTACCAGTTAGTAACATACTGTAGATCGCATTAGTAGCAGAAGGAAACCGCAAATGAGCATCCAGAAAATCGGCATCATCATGCATGGCGTAACTGGCCGTATGGGCATGAACCAGCACCTTATCCGTTCGGTGCTGGCCATCCGCGATCAAGGTGGCATGCGCCTCAAAAACGGCGACAGCCTTGTGCCCGACCCGATCATCGTCGGCCGCGACGCCGCCAAGATCGAGGCGCTGGCCAAACGCCATAACATTGCCCGCTGGACAACCGATCTGGATGCGGCACTGGCCAACCCGGATGACACAATCTTTTTTGACGCAGCTTCGACACAGATGCGCCCCGGCCTGCTGCGCAAAGCAATTGATATGGGCAAGCATGTCTATTCGGAAAAGCCTGTTTCCGAAGGTTTGGCCGATGCTGTCGATATCGCCAAACACGCCAAGGCCAAGGGTGTGAAAAACGGCATCGTGCACGATAAACTGGACCTGCCCGGCCTGCTGAAACTCAAGCGCCTGCGCGACAGCGGCTTTTTTGGCAAAATGCTCTCTGTCAAAGGCGAGTTCGGCTATTGGGTATTTGAGGGTGATTGGGCCCCTGCCCAGCGCCCGAGCTGGAACTACCGCGCCGAAGACGGTGGCGGCATGATCTCGGACATGCTGTGCCATTGGCGCTATGTGCTTGATAATGTCATTGCGCCGGTCAAATCGGTAAGCTGTCTTGGGTTCACGCATATCGACCAACGCGTCGATGAAGCTGGCAAGGCCTATAAGGCAACCGCCGACGATGCCGCTTATGCCACCTTCCTGCTGGATGGCCCCGATGGTGATATTGTCGCGCATATCAATTCGAGCTGGTGTACGCGTGTGCGCCGTGACGATCTGGTCACCTTTCAAGTTGATGGCACACTTGGTTCCGCCGTTGCCGGTCTGCACAAATGTTTCAGCCAGCATCGGGTGAATACGCCCAAGCCGGTCTGGAACCCCGACGAGCCGCAAAAACTCGATTTCTACAACGATTGGGAAGAAGTGCCCGATAATGCCAATTTCGACAATGGCTTCAAAGTGCAGTGGGAACAGTTTTTGCGCTATGTCGTTGAAGATGGCCCGTGGTCTTACACCCTCGCCGAAGGCGCAAAGGGCGTTCAACTGGCTCAGGCTGGTTACCAAAGTTCCAAAGAACGCCGCTGGGTCGATATCGAGGATCTGGGCCTATGAGCAGCCGCCTTTTAAACCTGCCCGGCGGTTCGGCCAGATTGGTGGCCGGGCCTGCCCCGCAAGCGACAGGCAACTGGAGCCGCACGGCTTATGCCGCAGCCCATGTCGTGACCGACCCGCTGGTCGAATGCGACCCGTGGATCAAGTCTCCGGTTGACTGGGACCGCACGCTCGCTTTTCGCGAACATTTGTGGAGCCTAGGTTTTGGCGTTGCTGAAGCCATGGACACCGCACAGCGCGGCATGGGTTTAAGCTGGGAAACATCGCTTGAACTCATCCAGCGATCAACCGCACTGGCCAAAGCCGGTGGCCACCTTATCGCCTCGGGCGCCGGCACCGACCATCTGGCCCCCGGCCCCGATGTCACGCTAAATGACGTGATCCGCGCCTATGAAGACCAATGCGAAGCGGTCGAGGCGACCGGTTCGCGGGTTATCCTGATGGCGAGCCGCGCTTTGGCGCGCGCAGCAACAAGCCCGGATGATTACGCAAAAGTTTACGGCCGCGTTCTATCCGGCCTGCAACAGCCTGCTATTTTGCATTGGTTGGGCGAGGCCTTTGACCCGGCACTGACCGGCTATTGGGGCAATGCCGACCATATGGCTGCTATGGATACTGCCGTGGCGGTCATTGAAGCCAACGCCGCCAAGGTGGACGGCATCAAAATCAGCCTGCTGAGCGCTGAAAAAGAGATCGCCATGCGCCGCCGCCTGCCCGAAGGGGTGCGCATGTATACCGGAGATGACTTCAATTATCCCGCGCTTATCGCAGGCGACGAGCATGGCTATTCACACGCGCTTCTTGGAATTTTTGACCCCATCGCCGGGGCGGCCGCGCGCGCGCTTTCGCAATTGGCTGCAGGCGATTTAGACGGCTATAACGCGACATTCGCCCCCACTGTGCCGCTGTCACGCCATATCTTCAAAGCGCCAACGCGTTTTTACAAGACGGGCGTGGTTTTCATGGCCTACCTCACCGGCCATCAGGACCATTTCCTTATGATCAACGGTCAGGAAAGCACGCGCTCGACACAGCATCTGGCTGAAATCATTCGCCTTGCGAATGCGGCGGGCCTGTTTAGCGACCCTGACCTTGCCGCCGCGCGGGCGCGTGCAGTTTTTGCCGTGCGGGGGGTTGAGCTATGAGCGGGCTTTTGGCACATCAACTCTCGCTCAATACCGCAACCGTTCGCGAACAGTGGAATTTGGCGCAATGTATCGAAGGCTGCCAGCGCCATGGTTTTGGCGGCATCTCTCCATGGCGCGACAAGCTTCAGGAAATGGGTGTCGAGACGGCGGCAAAAGCCATTCGTAACGCCGGGTTAAGCGTGACCGGCCTGTGCCGTGGCGGCTGGTTTACGGCTTCTGGCGCAGTTGACCAAGCGGTGATGGATGACAACCGCCGCGCCGTTGACGAAGCTGCGGAAATTGGTGCCGAATGTCTGGTCATGGTTGTTGGCGGCTTGGCGACTAACAGCCGCGATTTACCAAACGCATGGGCCATGGTGGAAGACGGGCTTGCCCGCACGCTCGAGCATGGCCGCAAACAGGGTGTAAAAATCGCCATCGAGCCGCTGCACCCGATGTATGCCGCCGACCGCGCTTGCGTGAACACCATGCGCCATGCGCTGGACATTTGCGACCGTTTGGGGCCAGGCATTGGCTGCGCGGTCGATGTGTATCATGTCTGGTGGGACAACGAGCTTGAGGCCCAGTTGGCCCGCGCCGGCAAAGACCGCATCATGGCCTTTCATATTTGCGACTGGTTGGTCCCAACCCGCGATATGCTGACAGATCGTGGTATGATGGGCGATGGCGTCATCGACATTCCCCGCCTGCGCGGTCTGGCAGAGGCCAACGGATTTACAGGGTTGAACGAGGTTGAGATTTTTTCGGCGCTCGATTGGTGGACCCGTGATGCCGACGAGGTTATGGCAACAATTGTCGCGCGAGGGCAAAGCGCCTGCTGAACTGGCTTATGACCATAAGCTTGCAGGACATAGCGCGTCACGGTATCACCAGATAGTGCCGGAGGTGCGCCGTTAAACGGTTGCGCGGGGCTTTGGGCGGTAATGGCGGCAGGTTCGCCATATGACATGACTTTGCGAGGAGTGCTGTAGGATGAATGAGCGCAACAGGTTTTCCGTTCCACCTCCGGGCAGCCTTGACGCGCCCGAAGACCTTCCCATTGCTCCGCCCGAAGCCAAACCGGCAAAGCCGCGCGCCAAGCGGCCAAAGCCCGCAAAACCCCGCCGCCGTGATGCCAACCAGAGCCGAAAGCTCATCTTGCAGGCCGCGCTGGAAGAATTTTCAAGCTATGGGCATTCCGGCGCGCGCGTCGAGCGGATTGCAAATTCCGCAGGCGTAAGCAAGCCGCTGATCTATGACTATTTTGGCGATAAGGATGCCATTTATCTGGCTGCGCTCAAGGAAGCCTATGTGCAAATTCGCGAGGGCGAGATGGAGCTGAGCCTTGACACGCTGGAGCCGGAAGAAGCCATTCGCAGCCTTGTGCGTTTCACTATGAACCATTTTCGCGAAAAACCATGGTTCATCACCATGCTGAACACCGAAAACATGCTTGGCGGCCAGTCAATCCGCCAGTTGCAAGATGCAAAGGGCATTCAGTCGATTCTCGTGCAGCGGCTGCAATCGGTGCTGCGCCGCGGCTGCGATGCGGGCATCTTTCGATGCGATGTCGACCCTGTCGAGTTTTACGTGTTCATCGCATCACTTTGCTACTTTCCTGTCTCCAACATTCATACGCTGCGGGCTGTTTTCGGGCTTTCGATGGATGGAAGATGGCTTGACCGGCGCGCCGATGAGGCAGCCGACATGTTGTTGGGCTACCTGAAAATATAAGTCGTGTTTGCCGCGCCCCTGCCCTTGCGCGCAAATCCAACAAATTTCCGAACCGAATTGGGTGGTTTATCGAAATGAATGACGCCGACCGCGCTTTCCTGACACAGCTGTTTCACGCGGCCACAACCGCCGCCGACCCGCAAAAGGCGCTGGCCGCATATATGCCCACCAACCCCAAAGGCCGCACTGTTGTGGTTGGCGCTGGCAAAGGTGCAGCACAGCTTGGCGCAGCATTTGAAACGCTCTGGGGCGCGCCGGTTGAAGGCGCTATTGTTACGCGCACGGGCTATGGCTGCGCCACGCAAAACCTGAAAGTTATCGAGGCGTCGCACCCCGTGCCGGATGAAGCCGGGCTTGCCGGCACCGCAGCGGTGTTTGAAGCCGTCTCGGGGCTCACCGTCGATGATCTGGTTGTCGCGCTCATAACCGGCGGCGGCTCGGCGCTTCTGCCAGCGCCCCCCAAGGGTTTCAGCCTTGAAGACGAGCAGATGCTCGGCCGCGCGCTGCTCGCCTGTGGCGCGCCCATTTCAGCAATGAATGCGGTGCGAAAGCACTTCTCAAACATCAAGGGCGGGCGTTTGGCGCAGGCGGCCTATCCGGCAAAGGTGGTCACGCTGATCGTCTCCGACGTGCCGGGCGATGACCCGGCCCAAGTTGCATCTGGCCCCACTGTGCCAGACACAACCAGCCCCAAAGCGGCAATGGCTGTCATAAAGGCCTATGGAATCGAGCTTACAGCGCAAATGCAGGCGCATATTCAGCACACGCCCGCGCCCAGCCCCGATGATCCGGTTTTTGCAAAAAACGAGGTGCATGTGATCGCCTCGGCAGCACAATCGCTGGACGCCGCTGCCGCATTGTCGCGCGCCGAAGGCATCCCTGCCGTTATTTTGTCGGATGCGATTGAAGGCGAGGCGCGCGAGGTTGCCAAGGTCCATGCCGCCATTGCCCGGGAAGTTGCCATGCGTGGCCGCCCCTTTGCGCGCCCTGTGGTTATTCTGTCGGGCGGGGAGACGACGGTTACGCTGCGCGGCAACGGGCGCGGCGGGCGCAATACGGAATTTCTGCTATCGCTTGCAGAATGCATTGCGCACCATGATATTTGCGCACTTGCCGCCGATACCGACGGTATTGATGGCAGCGAGGACAATGCCGGTGCCTTTGTTGATGGCACAACCCTCGCACGGCTACAGGCAATGGGGCTCGATCTGTCGGCATTCATGGCCAATAACGATGCATATTCGGCGTTTGAAGCCCTTGGGAATTTGTTCAGCCCCGGCCCGACCGGCACCAATGTCAATGATTTCCGCGCAATCCTCATCCGGTAAGCGCGGCGGTTTGCAGCAAAGGCGGCGCGGCCTAGAGCAGATCTTCGATGAAAAAGCTGATGAGTTGGGTGCGGCCGCTTACGCCTGCTTTTTGATAGATTGCGTTGCATTGCGCTTTGATCGTGCCTACGCTTTTTCCGCGCACCTCGGCGATTTCCGCGTTCGAAAGACCTTTGAGGGTAAGGATTGCAACGTCTTTTTCCGAAGGCGACAGCGCCCACTCCTCGAAGCGGCGGGTCATGAGCTCGTGAAACTGGCCTGATGCGACGAGCATCCGGTTGTCCACCTCGCGCACATTGTCGCTTAAATTTTTCAAGACAACGACACCCAGAACAGCGCCTAAAAGCATGCCGAAAATCGTGACTATCTGCACGGTTTCGTGATATTCCCAGCTCATCGCTGTTTGGCGTATCCCGAAGAGTTCCATCGCCAAATCGACGATATAAAAAAGGGAGAATGCACCTTGTAGCAAGACGATCATCGCCAGAAGTAGGGTGCTTAGGCGTATACCCGAAATTTTGAGCAACGGCCGCCCCTCCAGATGGATTCTGTGTTCAGAGGAGACTATATGTGCCTGTTGCTGGCATCACCAGACTTGTTGGCACGGAAACATTAATTTCGGCCATTTCCGTTGCCGCTATTCCCGCTGGTGCCGCTATTCCCACTGTTGCCGCTATTGCCGCTGTTGCCGCTGTTACCGTTGCCGCTGTTGCCGC
>JBBDJE010000010.1:0-4152 GCA_040880065.1 Paracoccaceae bacterium
GCGAGCGCCGCCCCGTGGTCATATAGCTGCAAGGTTACGCCAACCACGTCATATCCTTCACGCGCCAGCATAGCGGCCACCACCGATGAATCCACACCACCGGACATGGCCACAACCACCCGTGTTTTGGCAGGGGCTTTGGCAAAGCCAAGCGAGTTTAGCGTTTTGGTCGGGGCGTTCATGGTAATCCTGTCAAACTTGCCGTGTTATATAAGAAAATCCTAAGCATTCTCAAGGCGCTGTTTCATATACGCTTAACCCATGGCGCGCAGTCTTACTCCAGTGAAATGATCCAGGGGTGGACAATGTTTATTCGAAGAGAGATCGGCCCGGCTGCGGTGCGGCTGGCCGATGGCAGCATACTTACACGATCGGACCTGCCTGCGCGCGACACAACGCGCTGGGTGGCGCATCGCAAGGCCATTGTCGTGCAGGCTGTCGAATCATCACTTTTGACACTGGAACAGGCCTGCGAAATGTATGGGCTGTCGGAAGAAGAGTTCGGAATGTGGCAAGAGGCGCTTTCAAGCCACGGGCGCAAGGGGCTTTTGGTAACAAAAATACAACATTATCGACAACCTTAGCGTGTTATAGTAATCTTCCGTATACCAGTAAGTGTTGGTTAACCTTTCTAATCCTTAATGCATCGTGCAAGGGATTTAAGTGTTACGGAGGATTAGAATGCGAATTTTGTTGGTCGAGGATGACCCTGCGACATCAAAAAGCATCGAGATGATGCTCACCAGCGCCAGCCTCAATGTATTTTGCACCGATCTCGGTGAAGAGGGCATAGATCTGGCGCGGTTCTATGATTACGACCTGATTTTGCTGGACCTTAACCTGCCCGACATGCACGGGCACGAGGTTTTGCGCCAGTTGCGCACTGCTAAGATCGACACGCCAATTTTGATTCTTTCGGGTTTTGATGATGCCGAATCAAAGATAAAAGGTTTTGGCTTTGGTGCCGATGACTATCTGACCAAACCCTTCAACCGCCAGGAGCTTATTGCGCGAATTCATGCGATTGTGCGCCGCTCCAAAGGCCATGCCCATTCGGTGATCGAGACCGGGCGCATCGTGGTTAATCTCGATGATAAAACCGTGTCTGTTGATAGCCGTCCGGTGCATTTGACCGGCAAGGAATACCAGATGTTCGAGCTGTTAAGCCTGCGCAAAGGCACAACGCTGACAAAGGAAATGTTCCTCAACCACCTTTATGGCGGGCTGGACGAGCCTGAACTGAAGATCATCGATGTGTTTATCTGCAAGCTGCGCAAAAAGCTGACAACCGCGCTGAGTGGCGACAATTATATCGAAACCGTTTGGGGCCGTGGTTACGTTCTGCGCGACCCGATCGACATTGCCCCGCAGAAAATTGCCGTTTAACCGCGCCCGCGGCCCGGTTGAAGGCATAAGGCAGGGCCACGTTTAGGGCTGGAAATTTCGGTGCGCCTTGCTATCCATTTAATGGAAGAGGGGGCGGCGATGGCAAAAAAATCTGGTGGTAATGCGCTTGTTGCGGCACGGGCGGAATGGTTGCGGCTTGCTGCGCAAATTGACGCGGCCAATACCGCCTATCATCAGCATGACGATCCGGACATTTCAGATGCCGAATATGACGCGCTCAAAGCCCGCCTGTTAGAGCTTGAAGCCGCGCACCCGCAGCTTGCTGGTGCGGACTCCCCCGCCGCCAAGGTTGGGGCGCCGGTGACCAGCGGCTTTGGAAAAATCAAACATGCCGTGCCCATGCTCAGCCTCGGCAATGCGTTTGATGATGAGGATGTTACCGATTTCATCACCCAAATTCGCCGTTTTCTAAACCATGATGGCCCGATTGAGTTGACAGCCGAACCTAAAATTGACGGTCTGTCACTATCGCTGCGCTATGAGGCGGGCGAACTGGTTCATGCGGCCACGCGCGGCGATGGGGCCGAGGGTGAAAACGTTACCGCCAATGCGCGCACCATTGCCGAAATTCCGCAACATATTGCAAATGCGCCCGAGGTTCTGGAAGTGCGCGGCGAGGTTTACCTGCGCCATGACGAATTTGCTGCGCTCAACGAACGGCTGGCGGGAGAAGGCCAGAAAACCCTTGCCAACCCGCGCAATGCCGCCGCGGGCAGCTTGCGCCAGCTCGATGCCAGCATCACCGCCGCGCGCCCTTTGCGCTTTTTTGCCTATACTTGGGGCGAGGTTTCCGCCCCGCTGGGCGCCACGCAAACCGAGGCGCTTGCGCAATTGGCCGGTTACGGTTTTCAAATCAACCCGCTCACCCGGCTGTGCCCCGACCTTGAAACCCTGCTGGCCACCTATGCCGATATTGAGGCACAACGCGCCACACTTGGCTATGATATCGACGGCGTTGTCTACAAGGTAGACGACCTTGCCCTGCAAGCCCGGCTTGGCTTTCGCACCACCACGCCCCGCTGGGCGATTGCCCATAAATTCCCCGCCGAACTGGCAACAACCGAGCTTTTGGGCATCGACATTCAGGTTGGCCGCACCGGCGCGCTTTCCCCCGTAGCGCGGCTGCGGCCGGTTACGGTGGGCGGGGTGGTCGTGTCGAACGCCACGCTGCATAATGCCGACTATATTGCCGGGCGCGATAGTTTTGGGGCCGAAATTCGCGAAGGCCGCGACATTCGCATCGGCGATTGGGTTACGGTTTACCGTGCTGGCGACGTTATTCCGAAAGTTAAAGATGTTGACCTTGCGCGCCGTCCGAAAGGCGCGCAGCCTTACGAATTTCCGACAACATGCCCGCAATGCGGATCAAAAGTGCTGCGCGAAGAAGGCGAGGCTGTGGCACGCTGCACCGGTGGCCTTATCTGCCCCGCCCAAGCCCTTGAAAAGCTGCGCCATTTCGTAAGCCGCAGCGCGTTTGATATTGAAGGGTTGGGTGCCAGGCAGATTGAGGCTTTTTTCGTCGAAGATTGGGTGAAAGAACCCGCCGATATATTTGAAATCGAATATAAATATGCCGATAAGCTGCGCATGCGAGATGGCTGGGGCGACAAGTCGGTCAGCAGGTTGGTTGATGCGATCAACACCCGGCGCGCCATACCGCTCAACCGGCTGCTTTTCGCGCTTGGTATCCGCCATTTGGGGGAAACTGCCGGGCAGGTTCTGGCGCGGCATTACACAAGCTGGGCCGCGTTTTACGCCGCAATTCGGGCCGCGGCACCGCTTTCAGGGGCCGCGTGGGAAGAGCTGAACAGCATTGATGGTGTTGGACCGGTGCTGGCCACAGCGCTCGTCACCTATTTTCACAACGCCGAAACCCGCGCCAGTGTCGAACGCCTTGTCGCGCATCTGACAATTGAGGACGTTGCCGCGCCCGATGCCGGCAGCTCGCCCGTGGCCGGTAAAACCGTTGTATTCACCGGAACGCTGGAGCGGATGACCCGAGCCGAAGTCAAGGCCACAGCCGAAAATCGTGGCGCAAAAGTGTCGGGCTCGGTCTCGGCCAAAACCGATATGCTTGTTGCCGGGCCGGGCGCGGGTTCCAAGCTCAAAACCGCACAAGCGCTGGGGGTGCAGGTGCTAAGCGAGGATGAGTGGCTTGCGCTTATCGCCTGATTGCGCCTTGATACCTGCATGAGCACCGGTCGCCCCGAAATTCTGTTTCCGCTTTTTGCCGCCCTTACGGGGCTTGAAGGTGTTGGCCCGAAAACCGCCGGGCTTTTGGATAAAATGAATATATCCCGCCCGCGTGATTTGCTGTTCACCCTGCCGACCAGTGGCACCGACCGGCGGCTGCGCCCCACCATTTCGGGGCTGACCTTCCCGCAAACGGTTACGGTTGAAGTTGAGATCGGCTTGCACCAGCCTCCCGCACGGCGCGGCCCCTACCGTATTTTCGTGCGCGATTCCGCCACCGAGTTTCAACTGGTTTTCTTCCATCCACGCAGCGATTGGCTTGCAAATACCCTGCCCGAAGGCGCGCGGCGCGTGGTGTCTGGCCGGGTGGAGGTGTTTGACGGTATCGCGCAAATGTCGCATCCAGACCATATTTTATTGCCATCCGAAGCTGCGAGCCTGCCGCAATACGAGCCGGTTTATCCGCTGACTGCGGGCCTGGGTTTGCGCGCAATGACCAAGGCCGTGCGCGCAGCACTGGAGCGCAGCCCGAAACTGGAGGAATGGGCCGAG
>JBBDJE010000010.1:4162-7683 GCA_040880065.1 Paracoccaceae bacterium
CCGAGCCAAGCCTGCTGGCCGCGCGCAACTGGCCAGCTTGGTGCGACGCGCTCAAAACTGCGCATAACCCCGCCGGTATTGCCGATTTGGCCGCCACCAGCCCGGCGCGGGCGCGGCTGGCTTATGATGAACTTCTGTCGCATCAGGTAACGCTTGCCATCGCGCGGGCGCGTGCGCGGCGCAAAAAGGGCCGCGCGACGGTGGGCACAGGCGCGCTTGCCAGCAAGGTTATGGCCGCCTTGCCCTACCAGCCAACGGGTGCGCAAACCCGCGTTACAGCCGAAATTCTGGCAGATATGGCGGGGCCGACGCGCATGTCGCGGCTGTTGCAGGGCGATGTCGGGGCAGGCAAAACACTGGTGGCATTGCTGGCTATGCTGGCCGCTGTCGAGGCGGGCGGGCAGGCGGCGATCATGGCGCCTACCGAAATTCTGGCGCGCCAGCATTTGGCCAGTCTGCGGGAGCTTGCCGAGCATGCCGGTCTGAACATCACCCTGCTGACCGGGCGCGACAAAGGGGCCGAGCGGGCCGAAAAACTGGCGAATATCGCCTCAGGGGCGGCACAAATCGTCATCGGCACGCATGCGCTCTTTCAGGCCGAGGTGGCATTTGCCGACCTGCGCCTTGCCGTGGTTGACGAACAGCACCGTTTTGGCGTGAAGCAGCGCCTTGAACTTGGCCAAAAGGGCAAGGCTGTCGATATGCTGGTGATGACCGCAACCCCCATTCCACGCACCCTCGCGATGAGCCAGTATGGCGATATGGACCTGTCTTTGCTTGATGAAAAGCCAGCCGGGCGCAAGCCGATTGAAACGGTATTGGTCTCGATGGGGCGAATGGAGCAGGTGATCGACCGGCTGCGCGCCGCAATTGCCGCCGGGCGACAGGCCTATTGGGTTTGCCCGCTTGTCGATGAATCCGAACATATGGCGCTCATGGCCGCTGAAAACCGCTTTGCCGCCTTGCGCGCACAACTGGGCGAGGGGGTTGTCGGGCTTGTGCATGGGCAATTGCCGCCCGCCGACAAGGATGCGGCGGTGGCCGATTTTGTGGCCGGGCGCAGCCGCGTTCTGGTTGCCACAACGGTGATCGAAGTTGGCGTGAATGTGCCGACAGCCTCGATCATGGTGATCGAGCATGCCGAACATTTTGGCCTTGCCCAGCTTCACCAGTTGCGCGGGCGGATCGGGCGCGGGGCCGAAGCCTCGAGCTGCCTTTTGCTTTATGAGGCGCCTTTGGGGGAATCTGCCCGCGCGCGGCTCGAAATCATGCGTGAAACCGAAGACGGGTTTCGCATTGCCGATGAAGATATGCGGCTGCGCGGTGCGGGCGATGTGCTTGGCACCGCGCAATCCGGCCTGCCACATTTCCGCATTGCTGACCTTGAAACACAAGGCGAGCTAATGGCTACAGCACGAAAAGACGCGCAACTGCTGTTGGAGCGCGACCCGCAACTGGAAACGCCGCGCGGCCAAGCTGTGCGTGTATTGCTTTACCTGATGGACCGCGACGCCGCGATTCGCCTGATGTCGGTTGGTTAATCCTCCTATGTTCCATATTTGTTCTTGACACTGCGGCACAAAAGAGAACAAATAGTAAACAGAACAAGGGAGACGATGATGAAAGCCATGATCAAGCAAATCCGCAGCCATCCGGCCACCGAGATTTTGGAAGATGCACTATGCCTTGGCGCGCTTTGCGTGCTGATCGTGGGTTGGTTCGCCCTCTCCTGACCGTTTCGCGGCTTTGATCGCACAGCTGTGCAACTGCCTGTCACACAGCCTATGGCCCTTCGCCCGGCCGCGATCATATGCGCACCACCTGCCGCGCCCCGCTGGCTTTGGCCATGGGCGTGGTTTTTTTATGCTTTCGCCTGTGCCGCGCCACTTTGGAGCGCTTCAAGTGTAGCCCCAAGTGCCAGCATGATCGAGGCGTGGCGGTTTTTGTAATCGCGCGCCGGTAGCAATACCTCAAACCCTTCAAAGGGCGCATCGGGCACCGGGCCTTCTTGCTTGAGCATGGCCAGAAGCTGGTCATGCGCCTTGGCGATTTGCGCGCGGCTACGGCCAACCACAACCGCGCCCAGCACCGAAGCAGCCGCTTGGCCAAGTGCGCAGGCTTTCACATCCTGGCCATAATCGGTGATGATGTCGCCTTTAACCACAAGGTCGACCGTTACTGTCGAGCCGCATAGCGGAGCGCGGCGGCGCACCGAAATATCGGGCCTGTCCAGCCGTTCGCTACGCGGAATATCGGCAGCCAGCGCCAGAATCCGCTGGGAATAAAGCGCCATCAGGTCACCGTCACCGCTCATATCATGCCTTTGCAAAGCCGCTTTCACCCTTTAGATAAGCCGGAACGCCGCAAATGAGAAGGGTAGACCATGCGTGAATTTGACATAGCGAGCTTGCAGTTTGACACGCACGGCCTCATACCCGCCATCGCGCAAGACCATGCCAGTGGCGAGGTGCTGATGCTTGCATGGATGAATGCCGAAAGCCTGACCGAGACGCTGAAAACCGGGCAGGTAACATATTGGTCACGCTCGCGCGGCCAACTTTGGGCCAAGGGTGCAACCTCGGGCCATGTGCAAATGCTTGTGGAATTGCGTATTGATTGTGACCGTGATTGCCTGCTCATGCAGGTTAACCAGACCGGGCCGGCCTGCCATACAAACCGCCGCTCGTGCTTTTATACGGCGGTGCGAGACGGGGCCGAGGTAGAGCTGAGCCAGCCGCTATAACCCGACCATGCGGCGAATATCGGCGGGGCTGGCTCCCTCGGCGCGATATTTGGCTATCGCGCGGGCATCATCACGTTTGGCCAGCCGCTTGCCTGCCTCATCGCGGATCAGCCCATGATGCAGGTATTCGGGCGTCGGCAGGCCAAGAAGCGCCTGCAACAGCACATGAATCGGCGTGGCTTCGGTGAGGTCTTCGCCGCGTGTGACCAGCGTAATACCTTGCGCGGCATCATCAACCACCACCGATAAATGGTAAGACGTGCCCATATCGCGCCGCGCCAGCACGACATCGCCACAGGTTTCAGCAAGGTTTTCAACAGTAAGCACTGCGCCGTTATTCACATAGCTGAGCGGTCCGGCCTGTGCCATGGCCGCCGCCATATTCAGCCGCAACACCCCTTCGGGCAGAGCGCCGGATGGCTGCGCGCGGCAGGTGCCGGGGTAAATCAGGCCATCGGGGCCAAGTGCTGCGCCCTCTTGTGGGGCTTCAATCGCGGCGGCAATGTCGCGCCGGTTGCAGGTGCAGGGGTAAAGCAGGCCCATGCCCCAAAGCAGCTTAAGTGCGGCGCGATAGGCGGGCAGGCGGGCGCTTTGGCGCATGACGGGGCGTGGCCATGCCAGCCCCAGCCATGCCAGATCGTTAAAAATCGCCGCCTCATATTCGGGGCGCGCGCGGCCTTGGTCGATATCCTCGATCCGCAGCAAAAACCGCTCTCCCGCCGCGGCCGCCACCAGCGCTGCATAGGCATGGCCCAAATGCAGCGGCCCGGTGGGCGAG
>JBBDJE010000011.1:0-25308 GCA_040880065.1 Paracoccaceae bacterium
GTGCGCCAGATCACCGAGGCCGAAGCCGCCGGGCCGGGGCTGATGCTTGAAAACCCGACCGGCACGGTCATTGATGCCGTGCTGACCACGCGCGGTGCCCCCGCCTTTCCCGAGCCGGAAAGCATCAACGGCTACCGGATCGAGCGGTGGTATTACACGCTGGAGGGTGAGCCGATTGATCTGGACAACGTTCAGGTCAACGACCGGATTGTCGCCATTTTGCGCATCGAGCCCGAACAAGACCGCAATGGCCGCCTGATGATCGTTGATCCGCTGCCAGCCGGGGTCGAGGTCGAAAACCCCAACCTGCTGCGCGCGGGCGACCTTAGCCAGCTCAGCTGGCTCAGCATGGATGATGTAACACTGCATACCGAGTTTCGCGATGATCGTTTCGTGGCCACGGTGAATTGGGCGCGCACCAACTCGTTCCAGCTTGCCTATATCGTGCGGGCAATCTCGCCGGGCAGCTTTCACCATCCGGCAGCCATGGTCGAGGACATGTATCGCCCCGACCTGCGCGGCACCACCAATGCCGGGCGCATCATCATTCGCCAGCCATGATCCGGCTGCGCTATGCGCTGGCGGCCTTTGGGCTGGCAGCGCTGCTTGCGGCAGGGTTTTGGGCATGGGTTGTTAGCGCCACCCTGCCTGCACTCACCCCCGATACATCGGTTACGGTGGTTGATCGCAATGGCGTTTTGCTGCGCGCCTATCCGGTGGCCGATGGCCGCTGGCGCTTGCCGGTGGCTTATGAAGATGTCGACCCGCTCTATTTTGCCATGCTGCTGGCCTATGAGGACAAGCGCTTTGACAGCCATTATGGCGTAGACCCTCAGGCGCTGGCCCGCGGCTTGTGGCAGTTCATCAGCAACGGGCGCATTGTGTCGGGCGGCTCGACGCTGACCATGCAGGTCGCCCGCCTGCTGGAAGACGGGGCAACTGGTGAATGGGGTGCCAAGCTGCGCCAGATCCGGCTGGCGCTGGCGCTGGAACGCCGGCTGACCAAGCAAGAGGTGCTGACGCTGTATTTGCAACTTGCCCCTATGGGCGGCAATATCGAAGGGCTGCGCGCCGCAACGCTCGCCTATTTCGCACATGAGCCGAACCGGCTGAGCCCGGCCGAGGCCGCCTTGCTTATTGCCCTGCCCCAAGCCCCAACATCGCGCCGCCCCGACCGCTTCAACCAGGCGGCTACCATTGCGCGTAACCGCGTGCTTGACCGCGCTGTCAGCGCCGGTGTGCTCACCACCGATGATGCCGCCGCCGCCCGCGCAACCCCCGTGCCTTCCTTGCGGCGCGACTTTCCCGCGCTTGCGCCGCATCTGGCCGATGCCTTGGCTGAAGGGGCCGCGCCCGGCACGGTTATTCCCACCACGCTCGATGCCGGGCTTCAGGCCAGCCTGCAATCGCTGCTGGCCGCGCGTGCTGCCGATTTTGGCGCGCGTGCCACGGCTGCAGCCTTGGTGGCCGACCACGCGAGCGGTGAAATCCGCGCCTATCTCGGCTCGTCCGACTTTTTCAGCGACCAGCGGCGCGGGGCGATTGATATGGTCCGCGCCATCCGCTCGCCCGGCTCGACGTTGAAACCGCTGATTTTTGGCATGGCATTCGAGGGCGGCTATGCCCATCCCGAAACCATGATAGACGACCGGCCAATGGCCTTTGGCAGCTATGCCCCGCGCAATTTTGATGGCGGCTTTCAGGGGCAGGTCAGCCTGCGCCGCGCGCTGCAACTTTCGCTGAACATTCCCGCCGTGGCCCTGCTGGATGTGGTTGGCCCCGCTCATCTTATGGCCCGCTTGCGCCGGGCGGGGGTGCAGGCCCGCCTGCCGCGCAACGCAGCCCCCGACCTGCCCATAGCGCTTGGCGGGCTTGGTGTTAGCCTGCATGACCTTGTGGCGCTTTATGCCGCCCTTGCCCAAGGCGGGCTGCCGGTGAACCTGCACGCCACCCCCGGCCCTGCGGCACGCGGCCCGCTTGCGCCGGTGCTGCTGGCGGCAGCGGCATGGCAGGTGGGCGATATTCTGATTGGCACGCCCCCGCCCGCCGAGGCCCCTTTAGGCACCAACGCCTTCAAAACCGGCACATCTTATGGCTATCGTGATGCCTGGGCGCTTGGCTATGATGGCCAGCATGTTGCTGGCATTTGGGTTGGCCGTGCCGATGCCGCCGCCGTGCCGGGCCTGCGCGGGCTCGACGCGGCCGCGCCACTGCTATTTGATGTTTTCGCGCGCCTGCGCACCACCCCTGCCCCGCTGCCACCACCGCCCGAAAACGTGCTCACCGTAAGCAATGCGCAACTGCCTTTGCCCTTGCGCAATTTTACACCACGCGGCGTGCCGCTGCGCGACGCGGCAGCGCCCGAATTCTCCTACCCCCCCGATGGCGCGCGGGTTGATCTGGGCCTTGGCAGCCACGCGCCAATGCCGCTGATATTGAAGCTGCGCTCAGGCCGCCCGCCGTTCACATGGCTGGTAAATGACCGCCCGATTGCAGCCGACCCCTATGACTGGCAGGCCAGTTGGCAGCCCGATACTGGCGGCTTTGTCACCGTATCGGTGATAGATGCACAAGGCCGCGCCACGCGTGTGCGGCTGTTTTTGCAATGAATTCGCGCATTAACCCGCTCAAAACCCCCCTTGTCACTTGACGAAAGCCTTCAAACTCGCCAACTAACGCTAGTGATAGGCCGCCATTCGGCCACCGCGTGAACATTAACAACCAAAGGACCCGCACCATCGCTCGTAAACCACATAATGCGCCCCCGCAGCGCGACACCGGCCCCCGCGTCAATGACCGTATTCGTGCCGCCGAAATTCGCCTGATTGGCGCAGATGGCGAAAATGCCGGCGTTGTCACCCCCTATGTTGCCATGGAAATGGCGCAAGAGGCAGGGCTGGATCTGGTTGAGATTTCGCCAAATGCCAACCCGCCCGTCTGCAAAATCATGGATTTTGGCAAGTTCAAATATGAGCAGCAGAAAAAAGAGGCCGAGGCGCGCAAGAACCAGCACATCATCGAGATCAAAGAGGTCAAGTTTCGCCCCAACACCGATACGCATGACTACGATGTAAAAATGCGCTCAGTTGAAAAATTTCTGGGCAATGGCGACAAGGTCAAGGTTACCTTGCGCTTTCGTGGCCGCGAAATGGCGCATCTGGAACTTGGGCGCAAACTGCTTGAACGCGTTGCTGCCGATACGGTCGAAATTGGCAAGGTTGAAGCCATGCCAAGGCTTGAAGGCCGCCAGATGGTGATGATGATCAACCCCGCCAAAAACTAGATGACCAAAAACTAGATGAGCGGCAAGCGTCATTCCGAAAACTTCCGGCCGGGCAGAGTGCCCGGCCATAGTGACGGGCGGCTTTACAGCCCAAGCTATGAGCGCAATCACCAACCGGTTATCGCCGCCTTGCAGGCCCGGCTTGGCAGTCAGACCGGTGCAGCACTTGAGGTCGGCTCGGGTGTTGGCCAGCATATCCAGAGCTTTGCGCGCGACATGCCGCATTTACGCTGGCATGCAAGTGAGCCCGATGCCATTCACCGCGACAGCATTGATGCGTGGAGCGCGCATGCTAAAAGCGGCCTGCCCCCGGCCATGGCGCTTGACGCCAGCCGTGACTTTAGCGCCGACATCGTTGGGCTGACCCCGCTGCGGCTGATCTTTTCCATGAATGTCATCCATATTGCACCGTTTCAGGTGGCTCAATCCATCATCGCAACTGCGGCGCGCATGCTGATACCCGGCGGCTGGCTTAGCTTTTACGGTCCGTTTTCGCAAGGTGGCCGGCATACCGGCGAGGGCAATGCCAGTTTTGATGCCGGTTTGCGCGCCGACAATCCGGCTTGGGGCCTGCGCGATGTTGACGAACTTGCCGCGCTGGCCCGTGAAGTTGCGCTTTCGGGGCCACAACTTGATGTGATGCCCGCCAATAACCGGATCGTGTGGTTTCAACAACCCGGGCCCGCCTCGGCTTGAATGGCCGCGCACAAGCCACTAAACGCGGCAGGAACCCAAAAGGCTTGTATGAGAAAGAAATCCAAACTGCGCTACTATGTCGAGGCATTGCCGATCTGGCTGCTGCCCAAGCTGTTGCGCCCGCTGCCGTTTCGCATGCGCGTGCGCATTGGTGCGTGGCTGCTGGCGGGCGTGTTGCGGCTTGTGCCAAGCCTGCGCAAGCGGATAACAAACAACCTTGACCATGTGTTTCCCGAAATGCCCAAGGCCGAAAAGAAACGCCTGCTGCGCAAAATAACCCGCAATATCGGGCTTGGGTTTTTCGAGCTTATCTACAACACAGAATACCAGAAGCGCAGGCACGAAATGCGCCTTACGGGCGATATTGCCCCCATTGAAGCTGCCCATGCGGCGGGCCGACCGGTGCTGCTGGTTTCGGCGCATTTCGGCCAGTTCGAGGCGGCGCGTGCCATGATCGGGCCGCGCACCAAGCCGCTGGCAGGGCTTTATCATCCGGCACATAACCCGGTATTCGAACGTATCTACACACCCGCGATCACCTCGGCCGGCCAGATGTTTCCAACCACGCCGCGCGGAATGGCCGCGCTTAGCCGCCACCTCAAGGATGGTGGCTTTGTGGCTTTGTTGCTTGACCAGTATGCCGATGATGGCGTGCCCATGCCATTTGTCGGGCGCATGGCGAAAACCGGGCTTTCCATGACGCGGCTTGCGCTTAAACACGACGCGCTGATCGTGCCGCTGATTTGCGTGCGTGGCGAAGATGGTGTCACCATCGAGGTGCAAATCGCCCCCCCGCTTGAGCGCAGCGACGCAAAAACCATGACCCGCGCATTGAACGATTTCATGTCTGCCGAAATCCTCAAACGCCCCGAACAATGGTATTGGCTGCACCGGCGCTGGAAGAATGTTGAAAGCGCGCAGACTGAAGACGCCTAGCCTTTCAACGGGTCGCGGCAGAGCCATAGGGCAACCCATGCTTGGGAAAATGAGGCGAATCAGGTTAGCTTGAAGCTCAATCCAACTTGATGGAGTTATTTTACATGCGCCATTTCATCCTTGCGGCGGCCCTGCTTTTTCAAACCGGCACCCTGCCAGCCCAACCTGCAACCGACGGGCTGCGCATGTTGCTGGCGCATTTGCCCGACACGGCCGGAATGGCGCGCGCCGAGATTGCTTATGGCGACCTTGCGGCTGCGCGCGCGCTGTCGCTCGGCATCCTTATGGGCCGGATCGAGGGGGCGTCATCAGACCCGGACATCGCCCAGCTTCGCGCAATGCCTACAGGCCCGTTCGCCGCCACATTGCGCAATCCGGCCACGGCGTGGCGCGCGGCGGTGGGGTTCGGCCCGGCTGATGTGGCGCAGGTTCTTGTGCTGAGTGCCCCGCCCAAAGGGGCCATGCTGTTGCAACTGGTGCCTGGCGCAGGCGATGCCGTTGGCCCGGCGCTGGCCGCAAACGGCTATGCCGAGCAAACGCAAACGGGCGTAACCGCATGGGCGCGCGGCGCGGATTTGGAGACAGATTTAGCCGCGCGCAACCCGGGTGACCCTTTCGGGCTTGGCATGGGCATGGCGTCGCGTGTGCAGATTGCGCATGACCTGTTGCGCCAGTCGCGTGATTGGCCAACAACAATTGCCCTTGCGCATGGCGCGGAACAATCGGTGCTGGCACGGCCCGACATTGCCCCGCTGGTAGCTGCGCTGGATAACGCGCCCGGCGCGCTGATAATGGCGCTCATCTACCCTGCTGGCCCCGATCTGGGCATGGCTGACAACCAGCCGGTTTTGCCCGACCAACCCGAAACGGTCTGGACCAGCGCCATTTTCGCCGATTTTTCAAGCGGTGCAAGCTCAACCGCCGTGCTGGCGGTCGGGGTCATGCTGGCCGATGCCGCAGACGCCGCGGCGCTTCGCGACCGGGTTGCGCGGGCCTGGGCAGAGCGCCCTTCGGACATGACCGGCGCCAGCTATCTGGACATGACCGCCACAGCGGCCGATGTGACAATTCATGATGCCGGCAACGGATTGTGGGTGCTGCGCATTTCGGCCGAGGCCGCAACCGGCGTGCGCGGAATAATCACGCAGAACACGGTTTTTGCACGGCTGGTTGATGGGTGGATGATGCGCGATCTGGTCTTTTTGAACCCCTGATCGCCGTGCCGAAACGCCCCTCACCCCTGCACATAGCGCCAGTAATCGGGCGGTTTGGCAAAGTTTTGTGCGCTAAATCGCGGTGCCGGAGCTGCTGCGCCTGAAAGTTTTCATTCGTCAACATGCTGATAAATAATACTTTTTTAGTTCAGCCTACCTGTTGCAATTTTTTTTGCGCACCGCTCACTTGAAGTTGGACAGGGGGCGTTTATTTATGTTAATGTTAATAACATTCACATCAGAAAGGAACGCATATGTCCACCCCAGTCGAATGGCTCAAAAATACCCAGACTTGGCTTGACGGGCACGGGCCAATGGCCTGGACGGCAGCCATGGTGCTTGGCTTCATCTTCTTTTGGCCCATCGGCCTTTTCCTTCTCTTTTACATGATCGGAACCAATCGTATGTGGAAACGCAGTCATTCACGCTCATGCGGCCCGCGCCGCGGCTTTGGCAACCAGACCGGCAATGTCGCCTTTGACAAATATCGCGACGAAACCCTGCGCCGCCTTGAAGACGAGCAAAAAGCCTTTACCGGCTTTCTGGAGCAGCTTCGCGCCGCAAAGGACCAGGCCGAGTTTGATGACTTCATGTCAAACCGCGCCCGCCGCGCAGCGCCACAGGCCGAACCCGAAGACGAAGCGCACCGCGATTATACCCCGCCACGTGCGCCCGGTTTTGGTGATGCAAGCCCGGCCTGAGGCTGGCTCCGAATTGGCCCCAATCCCGCCGCCACGCGGCGGGGTTCACCCGATTTACAGGATAACCCATGTTTAACGACGCATCCTATCATGGCCCGTCCGGCCTTCCTCACCCCGAAGCCGATGCGCAGTTTTACCGCGATGTGCCGCAGCGCAGGCTGATCGCATGGCTGTTTGATGCGGTGATTATCGGCGCACTCACCCTGCTCATTCTCATCGGCACGCTGGGCTTTGCCGCGTATATCCTGCCGTTCATTCTGGTCACACTATCGTTCGTCTATCGGGTTTTTATGCTCGATGCCCGCTCGGCCACCATTGGTATGCGGCTAGTGGGGATCGAGCTGCGTGACCGTCGCGGGCTGAAGTTTGACCGCAAGACAGCCCTAGCGCATACCCTGTTTTATACCGTTGCGGCTATCCTGTTTCCGCTGCAAATCCTGTCTTGCTATCTTATGTATAACGGGCGCTACGGGCAGGGATTGCACGATATGGCGCTTGGCACCACGGCCATTAACAGCCCCGCAAATTACTGATTGCAGCCCGTGAACGGCGTGTTACGCTTGGTGCAAACTCACGGTTTTAATAAAAATGCGCCATTCACTTCCAAATGCACCCCAGTTTTATGTGACAGCCCCCCAGCCCTGCCCCTATTTGCAGGGGCAGGTGGAGCGCAAACTGTTCACCGCCCTTGGCGGCCCCGATGCGGCGGCGCTCAATGACAGCCTGTCGCATCAGGGCTTTCGCCGCTCGCAAAATGTGCTGTATCGGCCAAGCTGCGCGGGCTGCAATGCCTGTATGTCGGCCCGCATTCGTGTGGAAGGTTTTGCGCCCTCGCGCAGCCAGCGCCGTATCAACAGCCGCAACGACCATCTGACCCGCGTTACCCGCGCGGCCTGGGCGACCGACGAGCAGTTCGAGCTGTTTTCGCGCTATCTGGTAGCGCGCCACGCCGATGGCGGCATGGCGGGCATGGATGCCTACGAGTTTTCGGCGATGATCGAGGAAACCGCCGTAAACAGCCGCGTGGTCGAATATATCAACCCGATCAGCGGCGCGCTGCGTGCCACCTGCCTTACCGATATCCTGTCTGACGGGCTGTCGATGGTCTATTCATTCTACGACCCCGATTTCGAGCGCGACAGCCTTGGTAGCTGGATGATCCTTGACCATATCCGCCTCGCCGCCGAAGCGGGGCTACCCTATGTCTATTTAGGTTACTGGGTGCCCGGCAGCCGCAAAATGCGCTACAAGGCGCGCTTTTCCCCGCTTGAGGTATTTTTCGGCGGCAAGTGGAACACGCTGTCCAACCCCGACGCTTTCGAGGCGGGCCGTCATCCGCTGGAAAACGACCCGATTGCCGAGCAGCTTGCCGCCATCCACCTGCCGCGGGGCGACTTTAACGGCACCTAGTTGCCGGGCAGCAGGTCGGGAACGATGGTCACGATGGATGGGAACATCCACAGCACGGCCAGCGCCGCCACCTGAATAAGCACAAACGGCAAGACCCCTCGATAGATATGGCCCGTTGTCACGCCCGCAGGGGCCACGCCACGCAGGTAGAACAGCGCAAAACCGAAGGGCGGTGTTAGAAAGCTGGTTTGCAGGTTCACGGCAATCATGATCGTCACCCAGCTCGGATCGAGGTTACCGCCATAGATGACCGGGCCCACAATGGGAATGACGATATAGACGATTTCAAGAAAATCGAGCACGAAACCCAGAACGAACAGCACCACCATAACCAACAGGAACACGACCCATTGCTCATCGAAGCTACGTAGAAAGTCCTGAATATATTCCTCGCCACCGAAGGAAATAACCACAAGGTTGAGCAACTGGCTGCCAATGAGAATGGCGAAAACCATTGAGGTGACCTTGGCCGTTTCGCGCACAACAGGCGTTAGCACCGCGTGTTTCCACAGCACAAAGCACGAATAGAGCAGCCCGCCCATCGCCACCATGTAAGCGGCATAGGTAACGATCAGGCCCAGCCAGTTTTGAAGCCCGGCACCTTCGATATTGGTGCGCAAATCAAAATTGATGCCGACAAGCAGCATGATGACAATAGCAAAGGCCGTGTAAAGGATCAGCTTGGGCTGACCACCCACCTCGCCCAGCTTGCGGTAAGCGGCAAGCATGATCGCGCCCGAAGCCCCGAGCGCCGCCGCCGGTGTGGGGTTGGTGATGCCGCCAAGTATAGAGCCGAGCACCGCGACAATCAGCACAAGCGGCGGAAAGACCACGCGCAGCATTTCGTTGCGCCCCAGCCGGATAAAGGCCGGCTTCAGCGCGTAGAGTATGAGCGCAAAGCCCGGTGTCAGCCAAAGGAAGGTCGCCAGGGGCGAGGTGAGCGGGTCAAGAAATAATATATCGGCCATTATGGCCAGCCCGATCCCGACAACACCTATAAACAACGGCCTGCGCTCTTCAAACGGCGCAATGCCAAAAGCTGTGGTGAATGTGATGGCGGCCAGAACCAGCATGACGATAATGCCGTTGCCAATTGGCGCGGCATCAAGCAGCGCCTGTGCGCGCGCGGCGTCCATTTCGTCGGCAGAAAGCGTTCGGGCTTCCTGGTTTTCCAATCCGCCAGCGGCAGCGATTTCAGCGGCCAAAGCGACGGACCGGTCCCATTTGGCCTGACCGTGGCGCTCTATCATCGCCACAGCGCATTGCTCGGGAACATCGGTGCGCAGTTCAGGCTGTGCACCAATGTCGCGCAAGCTCGACACTTCGGAATGTTGCGGGCCAACGACATTGAGCGCGCCAAGACCGATCACCAAACCGATGATTGCGGCGGGAGCGACCAAAAACCATGTCAGCCCATGCTGAAGGCCATTACCCGGTGCGCCCCTCACCTCGCCGCGAATTGGCGGGGCCTTATGCGGCCTGAGCATCGCATACCCAAAGGCGTAGAGCGCGTAGAATACCGCCAGCATAATGCCGGGCAGAATTGCCGCCTTGAACAGGGTGCCCACCGATAGCACAGCCGCCTCGCCCAGAAATGTAAGCGCCGAACCACAGCCGACCGATTTGGCCAGATTTTCCTGTGCGGTCGAATAAATATCGCCCGCCAATGTGCCCAGCAGCACGATCACGATAGATGGCGGAATGATCTGCCCCAATGTCCCCGCGGCGGCAATCACCCCCGTGGCCAGTTCGGGCGAATAGTTGTTGCGCAGCATGGTCGGCAGGCTCAGCAGCCCCATTGTGACCACGGTTGCGCCCACAATGCCGGTGCTGGCGGCAAGGAATGCACCAACAACCACAACCGAAACGGCAAGCCCGCCGGGCAACGGGCCGAACACCCGCGCCATTGTGGTGAGCAGATCGTTGGCAATGCGCGACCGCTCAAGCGTAATGCCCATCATCACGAACATCAGCACAGCCAGAAGCGTTTCAATCGACGGGCCGGATATAACCCGTTCATTCATACGGTTGACCATGAAGGACAGGTTGGAATCCATCGCCTTTTCCCAGCCTGATGTGAAGAGCGGCTGGGTAAGAAGCGGCAGGTCCGGGTATCGGAAATGGCTGATTGTTTCGCGCGCGACACCGCTATCGGTCAGCGCGCGGAACGCATCGGAATTCTTGTCGATCACTTCCTTTATCAGCAATCCCGCATTGTCCAGCCCGGCGAGAATGCCAAAGGAAATGATCGCCGCGCCCGAAATGGCAAAGGCGACGGGAAAGCCTGTCATGATGCCCGCAAACAGCATCACGAACACGATGATCAGGCTGATTTCAACGCCATCCAAACCCAGAAACATACCCGACCCCTAGTGGATTGCGGCGGCTTTAGCCGCGATTTCGTCATTCAGCGCATCTTTGTCGAGATATTTGCCCTCGCTCTCGGGGCCTTCGACAAATTCCAGCCATGAGCGGTAGAAAAAGGCTGCGGCCTGAACGAGCATCATGCCCGCAAAGCCGATCATCATGACCTTGAACAGGAAATACGCATCAAAACCCGACGGTGATACACCAATCGTTTCGACATTCCAGCGCACGATGCCCGACTTGCGCAGCAGCTTTTCAAGTTCGTCCGATGCCGAAACCGATGGCGTGATCAGGTGGCGGAACATGTAATACCAGCCATACATCCACACCAGCACCATGGCCGGCATGATGAACAGGATCGAGCCGAGCATGTCGACCACCTTTTTGGCCCGAAAGGAAATGCGGGCATAAAACATATCTACCCGCACATGACCGCCCTGCACGAAAGTATAGGCACAGCACAGGCAGACGATAAGCGCGTTTTCAGCCTTGAGCATTTCGGCCCACCAGCCAAGCTGCTTTGTAAAACCAACGCCAAACGGGCTGATCGCAATGTCGGATACACGAAAGATACGCTGCAAAAACACGATCATGGTTTGTTGCAGCACCATGAACAGCCCCGCCCATGCGAAAAAGCGGCCAGTGCCATTGGCAAAACCCTCAAGCACGCGCACGGTGCGCCACAAAAAGGCGCGATAGATAAGGCCAATCACGAAGATCGCCAGGAAAATGTCAAAAAAGGCAAAGAACGCCCTGCTGGAGCCGCCGTAAAACACGACATAGAGCAAGTTTTCCTTGTCGGAAAAATCGAAGATTGAGCCCAGATGGGCCAACACATATGCGATATCTGCATAGCCCTGAACGATATGCTTCAGGACCCAGAAAAGGCCATCAATCATGGGAATCTTTCGCTAAAAGCACCTGCCCCGCCAAAATGACGGGGCAGGAAGTTAAGCTTACATGCTGTTCAAAACGCGGGTGCGCTGCGCAACATAGGCGCTGTCGGAAAGTGACATCCAGCTCGAAGCGGCCTTCATGCCTTCCAGAACAGAGTCATGCACTTTTGCGAAAAGCGCATCACCGCGATAGCCTTCAAGCACTTCAGCCGAGGCCCGGCCAAACGCATCCCAGACATCGTCGCTGAATTCATGCGTTTGCACGCCAGCGGCCAGAAGGCGATCAAGCGCCGGGCCGTTATTGGCAATGAACAACGAGTAGTTGGCCTGATGGCCTTCAGCGGCGGCAATTTCAATGGCGCGCTGATGGCTGCGGCTCAGCCCGTTAAACACGTCAAGGTTACAGCACACCGAAAGTGCTGCACCCGGCTCGTGGAAACCGGCGGGGTAGTAGTGTTTCGCCACTTCCTGAAGGCCGAGTTTTTCATCCGACCATGGGCCGATCCATTCGGTCGCGTCGAGCGCGCCGGTGGCAAGCGCCTGATAGATTTCGCCGCCGGGCAGGGTTTGCACCGAAGCACCAAGCTTGGACAGCGCTTCGCCGCCAAGGCCGGGCATACGGAATTTAAGGCCCTGAAAGTCATCCGCCGAGGCAATCGGGTTGCGGAACCAGCCACCACCCTGTGCACCGGTCTGCCCGGCAATGAAATGCTTGGTATTGAAGATTTCGCCAACCTCGTGGTGCAGTTCCAAACCGCCCATCGAATAATACCAAACCATCATTTCAGGCGCGCTCATCCCCATGGGAACAGCGGTGAAGAAAGCCAGCGCCGGGTGCTGGTTCACGAAATAATAGTCGGCCGCATGATACATATCGGCCTGGCCTGACGATACCGCGTCAAAGCTTTCCAGCGCGCCCACAAGCTCGCCGGCACCTTTTGCATCAATCATCAGCGAACCATCGGTGATATCGGCAACCGAATTCACAAAGCGTTAAACCGAATCCCATACGCCGGCAAGCCCGCGCGGCCAGCTTGTAACCATGGTAAGTGTGGTGCTGCCATGGCTTGCAGCATAGGCCGGTGCGGCAAGGGCGGTTGCAGCGGCTGCGGTGCCGCCAAGCGCACCTTTTGTCAAAAATGAACGACGATCCATGTTCTCTCCCAGTTGTTGGTGCGGATTCTTGTATTTATGTGATTGATCCGCATGTGCGCCTGAAACTAAACGCCGACCTGTTTCAATGCAAATATATTAAGAGTGCCATGCGAATTTTCCGGGCAATTCACCAAAAGCGCGCATCACGATGCTCGAAATTCAGGCAATGCAAGAAAAGTGCTGATTTTGCGCCTTTTGCGCAACATTGTTAAATTTTACGGGTTGACCCCAGTTTTCTTGCTGTTAGAAATTTCCCCATGATGAACATGCAGTTGAAAATTATTGTGGTCCTTCTAAGCACGCGCAGTCGCCGGGCCTGATATCCCATGCATGCGACTGCGCCGGCCCCCGCCAAAACGGGGGTTTTTTTGTAACTAAATGCGGCAAATGCCGTGCCAGATGAGGATGAGAACATGACCCGTCAGATGACCGGTGCCAAAATGGTGGTTCAGGCGTTGAAGGATCAGGGTGTGGATACCGTGTTTGGTTATCCCGGCGGCGCGGTGCTGCCGATCTATGATGAAATATTTCAGCAAAATGACATCAGACACATTCTGGTGCGCCACGAACAGGGTGCCACCCATGCCGCCGAAGGCTATGCCCGCTCGACCGGCAAGCCCGGCGTGGTGCTGGTAACATCCGGCCCCGGTGCGACCAATGCCGTCACCGGCATGACCGATGCGCTGATGGATTCCATCCCGCTTGTGGTGCTCACCGGTCAGGTGCCGACCTTCATGATCGGCAATGACGCGTTTCAGGAAGCCGATACCGTTGGCATCACGCGGCCTTGCACCAAGCATAACTGGCTGGTGAAAGACACCAACAAGCTGGCAGAAACCATCCATCAGGGCTTTCATGTGGCTATGTCTGGCCGCCCCGGCCCTGTGCTGATCGATATTCCCAAAGACGTGCAATTTGCCACCGGCACCTATGTCGAGCCGCGCAAGGCAAAAATCTCGCATTACCAGCCGCAGGTGAAGGGCGATATTGCCGCGATCACCCATGCCATTGAAATGCTGGAGCGCGCCAAACGCCCCATCATCTATTCCGGTGGTGGCGTCATCAATTCCGGCCCCGCCGCCAGCCAGCTTTTACGCGAGCTTGTGGGTGCCACGGGCGTGCCCATCACCTCTACCCTTATGGGGCTTGGGGCCTATCCGGCTTCGGGCAAGGAATGGCTTGGCATGCTCGGCATGCACGGCACCTATGAGGCCAACCTCGCCATGCATGATTGCGATTATATGCTCTGCATTGGCGCGCGGTTCGATGACCGCATCACCGGACGCATCGATTCCTTCTCGCCGAACTCATTCAAGGTGCATATTGATATCGACCCCAGCTCGATCAACAAGAACGTGCATGTCGATTGCCCGATTATTGGCGATATCGGCCATGTTCTGGAAGATTTCCTGCGCATCTGGAAGGCGCGGGGCCGCAAGCTCAACACCGAGGCACAGCCGAAATGGCGGGGTAAAATTGGCGAGTGGAAGGCGAAAAACTGCCTTGCCTACAAAAACTCCGACACGGTCATCAAACCGCAATACGCGCTGCAACGGCTGGAAGCGCTGACCAAGCACCGCGACCGCTACATCACCACCGAAGTGGGCCAGCACCAAATGTGGGCCGCGCAGTATCTGGGCTTTGAAGACCCGCATCGCTGGATGACATCGGGCGGGCTTGGCACCATGGGCTACGGCTTTCCTGCCAGCATCGGCGTGCAAATCGCCCATCCGGACGCGCTGGTCATCAACGTGGCGGGCGAGGCAAGCTGGCTGATGAACATGCAGGAAATGGGCACGGCCATGCAGTTCCGCACGCCCGTCAAGCAGTTCATCCTGAACAACGAGCGCCTTGGCATGGTGCGCCAGTGGCAGGAATTGCTGCATGGCGAGCGCTATTCGTCAAGCTGGTCGGAATCGCTGCCCGATTTTGTTAAGCTGGCCGAAGCGTTCGGCGCCAAGGGCATTCGCTGCTCCGACCCCGCCAAGCTTGATGATGCGATAGAGGAAATGCTCGCCTATGACGGGCCGGTAATTTTTGACTGCCTTGTTGAAAAGCACGAAAACTGCTTCCCGATGATCCCCTCGGGCAAGGCGCATAACGAAATGCTGCTTGGCGATGCCGAGACTCAAGGCGTGATCGACGCTGGCGGCTCGGTTCTCGTGTAATGAAACCGCTGCTTTACTTCAGCTACGGGATGACGAAAAGCGGCTCCACGCTGGCCTGTCAGCTTGTGCGCACGGCGCTTGCGGCGGCTGGCATGCCGCAGCCGAGGCTGAACGCCTCGGCGATTGCCACAGACCGGCGCACCAATTTCATCGAACATCTGAGCCAGGCGCAGGTCGATGAATTGCTTGGGCAGGCGCGCGCGCTTGGCCATATCGTCGTGCTGAAAACCCATACGCGGCCCGACAACCCTGCCGTGGTTTCCCTGCTGCAATCGGGGTTGGCCATTGGCCATGCCGTGTGCCGCGACCCGCGCGACATGGCGCTTTCTATGCTTGACCATGCCGCGCGCTCGCGCCGGCTCAGGCGGCCCTCTTTCTCCGAACTCCACGGGCTTGACGCCGCGATTGACAATATCCGCCACCAAACCAACAGCCTTACGGCATGGCTGCGCCTGCCCAATGTGCTGTCGCTGTGCTATGATGAACTGGCCTTTGACACGGCGCGCGCTGCACGCCGCATTTTGCGCCAACTCGGCCTCAATATGAGCCCCGGCCAGCTTGCTGAACTGGTGCTTGCATCGGGCCAGACCAACAAAAACAGCGGCAAATCGGCCCGCCATATCGGCGAAATGCCCGCCAGCCTTGCCCAAAGCCTTGGCGCCGAATTCGCGCCCATGCTCAACACGCTCATCACCCATCGCGCTGCTCTGCCGCAAGACGGGGCCGTTGCCCTGCCCCCACCCGCCGAACTGCGCATTCCCCAAATATCGGAGCCTGCATTATGAACGCCCTCAACCTCAAAAAAGGTGCCTCAAGCAAATCTGCTTACAACCTGCGCGACCTTGCCGATGATACGCTTGAAACCCACACGCTGGCCGTGCTGGTCGATAACGAGGCTGGCGTGCTCGCGCGGGTCATCGGGCTGTTTGCTGGCCGGGGCTATAACATCGACAGCCTGACAGTGGCCGAAACCGACCATACCGGCCATCGCTCGCGCATAACCGTGGTAACCACCGGCACGCGCTCGGTGATTGAGCAGATCAAGGCGCAGCTTGGCCGCCTTGTGCCGGTGCATCAGGTGAATGATCTGACCGTTGAAGGCCCGAGCGTTGAGCGCGAACTGGCGCTGATCAAGGTGGCAGGCAAGGGCGAGAAGCGGGTCGAAGCGCTGCGCACCGCCGAAATTTTCCGGGCATCCGTGGTCGATTCCACGCTTGAAAGCTTCGTGTTCGAGCTGACAGGCACACCCGAAAAGATTGATGCTCTGATTGATCTGATGCGCCCGCTCGGCCTTAGCGATGTGGCGCGCACAGGTGTGGCGGCAATCGCGCGCGGGCTTTAGACAAGGAACAGGCAGAATGACACAGGCGCAATGGCGGCGCGCGGAACGCGACGCAAAAATCGCGGCGCGTCTGGCAACAAGCGCCGATGAGCGCGCCGCTATTGCCGCCAATGTTGCAGCAGGGCTTGATGCGCTGATCGACTTTTCGGCCAAACCCACCATCAGCCTTTACTGGCCCTTTCGCGGCGAACTGGATTTGCGCGGCTGGATGGCCAGCGCGCATGAGCGCGGCGCGCAAATAGCCCTGCCGCTGGTGGTGGCAAAAGGTCAGGCGCTGGCCTTCCGCCCGTGGTTCCCCGGCTGCGCCATGACCCGTGGCGTCTGGAATATTCCCATTCCGGCAAACGGCCCCGAGATCACCCCGAACGTCATTATCGCGCCGCTGGTCGGCTATAATGAGCAGAACTATCGCCTCGGCTATGGCGGCGGCTTTTTTGACCGGACAATCGCAGGCATTTGCGGTGAACGCCTTGTCATTGGTGTGGGCCATCCAAGCGCGAAAACCGACGGGTTTATCCCGCATGAACATGACATTCCGATGGATGTGATCTTGCTTGGCGGCGCGCCGGTTTACCCCCAATTAGCACCCGTCGCGTTCATATAAATTCACGCAACACGCTCTACCCATAACCCGTAGGGTGCGCATTCATTGCGCACCTCTTTGGTCGCATTCATTGCGCACCGCGTGCCATGCCCGAAAGAAAAAGGGCCGGTTCCCCGGCCCCAGTCAAAGCAAATCAGGCATCTCGTTGACCGCTCGCGTGGCTTGCCTGCGGCCTGATCGCCGGGCAGGGCCGCGCAGCGCGGCCCCGCCCTGTAAACTTACTTCTGTCAATCTCGCCTACATCTCTGGATAGCGATTTTTATCGCTTCCAAAGAAAGCCCCATGCTGTTTGCTATTTCTTGAAGGTCATTGTTAGAATCTGATATCGCCGCGGTTAGCGCTCCGTCAGAAAAGCATAGCGCCGCCACGAACGCGTTGGCTTCTCGTTCTTCCTTCAACTCTTCGCGGCTATAAAAATAGCCTTTGCTTTCCCGGTTCTTTATCGGAGCAAACGGATCATGTGGTTTGGTTCGAACGTGAAGATAGTAATGAGCAATTTCGTGCAATACCGTCCAACGCTTGCGCCGCACGTTCATGCTACTATTGACTAAAATCGCATAACCTTTTTCAGAAAATGTGTCAGGCTCAAGGTAGCCAGACACACCATTTTCTAATTCTTTCTCGGATACTGTAAAACCTAAGCACTCTGCGAGCGTCCTCGCTGATGGAGGTTTTGTGTCCTTCCGCCCAATCTCGCTGTTGAACCTCCTAAGGAGATGTGATTCACGCCCGCTAGGAACAAACTGCAGTAGTTCTCGAAGTGATTTCATAACAATCTCCTTAAGCCAGTTTTGCTCGGTTAACTACACCCGCTCGTGCCGCCGCAGGTGTTGCACTTCATGCAGGTGCCGTTGCGCACCAGCGTGTAGTTGCCGCATTCTCCGCAGGCATCGCCCTCATAGCCCTGCATTTTGGCTTTGGCGCGCGCATCCATAGTTGTGCTGACCTTGGTTTCGGTCATCACGGCAACGCTCGCCTTGGTCGCGGTAATGCCGCTTTCGCTTATATTGCCCTGAAACATGGTCAGCTCTTGCGGCAGACGTTTGCGCAGATAGCCCGTCGATGTGAGCGAGCGGATCATCTGCATGGATTTATGCGCCGCCTCGGCTGCCGGTTGGCGGATGTTGGATACACCTTCCTCTTCGCCGCGGCCAAGGTCATCAAAGGTTTCGCCTGTGGGTTTCACATGCGCAAGGTCCGAACGGTCGAGGTAGCTGACCGCCAGTTCGCGGAAGATATAATCAAGGATCGAGGTGGCGTTCTTGATGCTGTCATTGCCCTGCACCATGCCAGCAGGCTCGAACTTGGTGAAGGTGAATGCGTCAACGAATTCCTCCAGCGGCACGCCATATTGCAGCCCGACCGAAACCGCGATGGCGAAGTTGTTCATCATAGCGCGAAAGCCCGCGCCTTCCTTGTGCATGTCGATGAAAATCTCGCCAAGCTCGCCGTCTTTATACTCGCCGGTGCGCAAGTAAACCTTGTGCCCGCCCACAATCGCCTTCTGGGTATAGCCCTTGCGGCGCTCGGGCAGTTTGGCACGTCCGCGCGCCACTTCCTTGATGATGATCTTTTCGACAAGCTTTTCCGCCATGATCTGCGCGCGTTCGCCCGATGGCGCATTGGCCAGCGCCTCTTCCAGATCGTCGGCGTCGTCATCATCTATCAGCGCGGAGGATAGCGGCTGGCTGAGCTTGGAGCCGTCACGATAAAGCGCATTGGCCTTTACGCCCAGCGACCAGCTTAGCTCGTAAGCCGCGTTGCAATCCTCAATTCCGGCATTGTTCGGCATGTTGATGGTTTTGGAAATCGCACCCGAGATGAAGGACTGCGCCGCCGCCATCATGTGGATATGGCTGTCAACGCTCAAAAAGCGCTTGCCGATCTTGCCACAGGGGTTGGCGCAGTCAAACACCACATAGTGTTCCGGCTTCAGATGCGGCGCGCTTTCAAGGGTCATCGTGCCACAAACATGCAGGTTCGCCGCTTCGATCTGGGCGCGCGAATAGCCAAGGTGGCGCAGCAAATCAAAGGTCGGGTCATTCAGCTTTTCCTGTGGAATGCCCAAGGTGCCGGTGCAGAAATCGGCGCCCAAGGTCCATTGGTTGAACACGAATTTAATGTCAAAGGCCGTGGGCAAAGCCGCCTCGACCTTGGCAATCTCGTCGGGGCCGAACCCGTGGCCGACAAGGCTGGTGGCGTTGATCCCCGGCGCATTGCCAATGGTGCCATGGCCAACCGCATAGGCGATAATTTCCTCGATCTCGTTTTCACGATAGCCAAGGTTGCGCAAAGCCGCAGGCACCGAGCGGTTGATGATTTTGAAATACCCGCCACCGGCCAGTTTCTTGAACTTGACCAGCGCAAAATCAGGCTCGATGCCGGTTGTGTCACAATCCATCACCAACCCGATGGTGCCGGTCGGCGCAATCACGGAAACCTGCGCATTGCGATAGCCGTGCTTCTCGCCCAGCGCAATCGCGTCATCCCAGACTTTATGGGCAATGTTGATCAGCTTGCCATCGGGGCAATTGTCATGGTCAAGCGGCACGGGCATAACGGCCAGCCCCTCATAACCCGATGTTTCGGCATAGGCCGCGCGGCGATGGTTGCGCATAACCCGCAGCATATGTTCGGCATTGGGCGCATAGCCGGGGAAGGCCCCGAGCTCGCCCGCCATTTCCGCGGATGTGCGATAGCTTTCGCCGGTCATAATCGCGGTGAGCGCCCCACATAGCGCACGACCCTCGGCGCTGTCATAGCCAAAGCCCATGGTCATCAACAGCCCGCCGATATTGGCATAGCCAAGGCCAAGCGTGCGAAACTTGTAGCTGCGCTCGGCAATTTCGGGGCTGGGGAATTGCGCCATCAGCACCGAAATTTCCAGCGTGATCGTCCAGATGCGGGTGGCGTGCAAATAGGCATCGGCGTCAAACACGCCCTCTTTCAGAAAGGTCAGCAGGTTCATGCTTGCAAGGTTGCAGGCCGTATCATCGAGGAACATGTATTCCGAACACGGGTTGGAGCCGCGAATCTCGCCATCAGCTGGGCAGGTATGCCAAGCGTTTATGGTGTCATGAAACTGGATGCCCGGGTCAGCGCAGGCCCATGCGGCATGGCCAACCTGGTCCCACAATTCGCGCGCCTGCACGGTTTTGGATACCTTGCCATCGGTGCGGCGGATCAGCTCCCATGGGGCATCATCCTTCACCGCTTGCAAAAAAGCATCGGTCACGCGCACCGAGTTGTTGGAGTTTTGGCCGGAAACCGTGAGGTAGGCGTCGCTGTCCCAATCGGTGTCATAGGTCGGGAATTCGATGGAGCCATAGCCTTGCCGTGCATAATCGAGCACGCGCTTGACATAGGTTTCCGGGATCATCGACTTTTTCGCGCCACGAATGGCGTCTTTCAAGCCGGGGTTGGCCTTGGGGTCGAAGGCATCGGCCTCGGCCCCGTCCCAATTGCGGATAGCGGTGAAAATATCGTTCAGGCGAGCTTCGTGCAGTTTGGAGCCGGCAACAAGGCTGGCAACCTTCTACTCTTCAACCACCTTCCAGTTGATGAATTCCTCGATATCAGGGTGGTCCATATCAACGATGACCATTTTCGCCGCGCGCCGCGTTGTGCCACCCGATTTGATCGCCCCCGCCGCACGGTCACCGATTTTGAGGAAGGACATGAGGCCAGACGACTTGCCGCCCCCGGCAAGCGATTCATTGCTCGCCCGCAGGCTGGAAAAATTGGTGCCGGTGCCCGAGCCATATTTGAACAGGCGGGCTTCACGGGTCCACAAATCCATAATCCCGCCATTGCCGACCAGATCATCGCCCACCGATTGGATGAAACAGGCATGGGGTTGCGGATGCTCGTAAGCCGAGGTGGATTTCGTCAGCTTGCCGGTTTGATAATCGACATAGGAATGCCCCTGCCCCGGCCCATCAATGCCATAAGCCCAGTGCAAGCCGGTGTTGAACCATTGCGGCGAATTCGGCGCGCCCATCTGGCTGGCCAAGGTATAGCGCATTTCATCGTAATAGGCGCGGGCATCACCCTCGGTGGTAAACATGCCGCCCTTCCAGCCCCAATAGGCCCAGGCCCCGGCCAGACGGTCAAACACCTGTGTGGAGCTTGTCTCGCCGATAATACGGTCTTCCTCAGCCAATTTGGCCAATGCGGCCTCATCGGGCACCGAGCGCCACAAAAATTCGGGAACGCCCTTTTCCTTCACCTTTTTCAGCGCGGCAGGCACGCCAGCTTTGCGAAAGTATTTTTGCGCCAGAACATCAGCGGCCACCTGGCTCCACCTGGCGGGCACATTCATGTCTTTCAGGCTGAAAACGACCGAGCCGTCGGGGTTGCGAATCTCTGAATTGGTCTTGCGAAACTCGATCGCGCCGTAAGCACCCGATTTTTCAGTGGTAAATTTCCGCGCGATTTTCATGTGCCTGTCCCTTGGTTTATATCGTCACGCGCCAAGGCACGTGCCCAAAGCGCAGGAATTCAAAGGCCAAACGACACCAATAATCTGGAATGCTTTGTTCAGCCTGCCCCGCCGGTGAATACTATATATTGTGTATGCTTGCCGACGACCCACAATTTGCAGCAGGCACCCCCAAGCGTCAACGTATCTTTTAGCGAAAAAACAAAAAAATTCACTTGACCCATAAAGCTTGGTGAAGGCCGGATTTGGGTCACGATTCCCCCACCGCAACCCGCAGCCGATATTGGCTAGATATTCCATAGGTTTCGCCCAGATAGCTTAGGCATCACCTTTAGTGATGCTGCGCCGCACGCGCGCACCGAGCGCAATTTTGCGACACTAAATCGCCACACATGTCGAATTCAAACCCCATGCCTGAGCCGCATTTTCGCCAGAATGGGCCAAGGATTGGAGTTGCAATGCTGGATAGACACACCCTGACCGCCCACCTGAAAGCCGTTAACCGCCCGATAGAGGCCGCGCGCGGCCTGCCAAGCGCACTTTACACCAGCGAAGCGGCGCTGGCGCTTGAGCGGCAAAAGATATTCTTCAACGGCTGGGCTTGCATCGGTTTTGGCCGCGATGTGCCAAATTGCGGCGATGCAAAACCGGTGACCTTCCTTGGCGCGCCGCTCTTATTGCTGCGTGACCGTGACGGCGTGCTGCGCCTGTTTGAAAACACCTGCCGCCATCGCGGGATGATTCTGGTGGAACGCGCCCAGAACTTTGGCGGGGTCATCCGCTGCCCCTATCATTCCTGGTGCTATTCTACCCAAGGCGCGCTGAAAGCCACACCGCATGTCGGCGGCCCCGGCATTAATACCCATGCCTCGATCAAACCGGAAAACACCGGCCTTACCCCTGTTCGCATGGGTGTGTTCATGGATATCGTCTTTGCCAATATCTCGGGTACGGCCGAAAGCTTTGAAGACTTCATTGCACCGCTACAGGCCCGCTTTTCCGATTTTGCGCAGCAATCGCTCTATCCGGCCGATGATGCCACCGATGTTAACGGCGGCTTTGCTCTGACCATTTCGGCCAATTGGAAGCTGATTTTGGAAAACAACGTCGAAAGCTACCACTTGCCATGGGTGCATCCGGGGTTGAACGCCTATTCAAGGCTTGAAGACCATTACCACCTTATCGAACCTTACAGCTATTCCGGCCAGGGCACGCTGGTTTATAACCCGAAACTGCATGAAACCCTTGCGCTGCCAAACTTCCCGAACCTGCCGGAAAAGTGGAATACCGGCGCTGAATACGCCTCGCTATTCCCGAATGTGTTTATCTCGGTGCACCGCGACCATTACTGGGCCGCCATGCTCGACCCGTTGGCCCATAACCAAACCTGCGAGCGGGTTGTGATGTATTACGCCAGCCAAGAGGCCGCCAAGGGCGCGGGTTTTGCCGCGCTGCGCGCCAAAAACGCGCGGTTGTGGAAAGAGGTGCTGACCGAAGATATCATGGTCACCGAAGGTATGCAAAAGGGTCGCGGCGCACCCAATTTTGATGGTGGGATCTTCTCGCCCGTCATGGATAGCCCCACGCATAACTTCCACAAATGGGTGGCCAGACGCCTTGGATCGTAACGCGCTCAATGCTGAACTGATCCGCCTGCACGGCAGCGAAAATGCCGCCCGCCTGAATGCGTTGCATCTAAAAGCGGCAACCCTGTCTGACGACGCCGGCTGGCAACGCTTCCACCTCACCCATGCATGGGTTTACGCGCTGGTGGCGGGTTTGGATGAAACGCCACAGGCTGATGCGTTGCGCAAACTGGGCGGGCTATAGGCCCATCTTTTGTTCAAAAATATCCCCGCCGGAGGCACCTGTTCTTGCCACAAGAACCGCATAAAGATCATCTCTCAAACGATTGGTAAACCTGTCTTTTCTTCACTCAATAACACATTGCTTTCAACCGCCCCGATGCCCGGCAGGGTCATAATCCGGCGGCGCAGAATCCGCTCGAAATCGGCCAGATCTCGCGCCACGACCTTGATGCGGTAATCATACACCCCCAACACATGCTGCACGAGTTGCACCTCGGGAATGGCCGTAACCGCGCGCTCGAAATCCTCAAGCCCGATACGACCCTTTACAGCAAGCTTAATTCCAAGAAAAACAACAACTTCATAGCCAAGCTTCACGCGGTCAAGCACCAATTGCCGCCCGGTAATCACGCCGCTTTCCTCAAGGCGCCGCAAGCGCCGCCACGCAGCGGGCTGGCTGATGCCAAGCGCCGTGCCAAGCGCGGCTGCCCCCATATCGCCCTTGGCCAGCAGCAGCCGCAGCATGGCGCGGTCGGTTGCGTCCAGATCCACGCTCATAGCGGCAACGCCTCGGTGTTTTTAACCTCTGATACCAGCATCAGCGCCTCGATATCGGCGATATGCGGCAGCGCCAGAATTTTGCTTTTGTATATGTCCTGATAGTGCCCAAGATCGCGCGCCAGCACATCCATGCGAATATCGACCCGCCCCAGCAGGGTCTGGATCGTGTCAACCTCGGCAATGTCGCGCGCTGCCGCCAGAAATTCGGCAAAGGCATCGGGTGCGGTCTTGTCAAGGTTGATCCGCAAGAACACCTGCACCGCATAGCCAAGCGCGCGCAAATCCACCACCACACGTTTGCCCTTCAGCACACCCGCCTTTTTCAGCTTTTCCAGGCGTCGCCAGCAGGGTGCCACGGTCATTCCCGCCTGCACCGCCAATTCGGCGGTTGAAACTGTGGGGCTGGCCTGCAAGAGCCGCAGCAGCCGCCTGTCTGTATCATCAACTTGCATAATTTTTGCTATATCTGATATTTTTGATTATAGAAATCATTACATTTACACTTTTTCGGCAAAATCAGAAACTATTTTCGCCAGAAAAGTCGTAGCTTACCCCCAGAAACAAACTCACCGAAACAAAACTCAAAGGACTATACCATGCGCGTTTACTATGATCGCGATTGCGATGTGAACCTGATCAAGGACATGAAGGTCGCCATTCTTGGCTATGGCAGCCAGGGCCATGCCCATGCGCTGAACATGCGCGATAGCGGCGTCAAGAATGTTGTCGTCGCCCTGCGCGAAGGTTCGCCCAGCGCCAAGAAGGCGGAAGGCGAGGGCCTGCAGGTGATGGGCATCGCCGAAGCCGCCGCATGGTGTGATTTGATCATGTTCACCATGCCCGACGAGCTGCAGGCCGAAACCTACCGCAAATACGTGCATGACAATCTGCGCGATGGTGCCGCCATAGCCTTTGCCCACGGGTTGAACATCCATTTCGGCCTGATCGAAACCAAACCCGGCGTTGACATCATCATGATGGCCCCAAAAGGCCCCGGCCACACCGTGCGCGGCGAGTTCACCAAGGGCGGCGGCGTGCCCTGCCTTGTGGCCGTGCATCAGGATGCGTCGGGCAAGGCCATGGATATCGGCCTGTCCTATTGCTCGGCCATCGGCGGCGGGCGTTCGGGCATTATCGAAACCAACTTCCGTCAGGAATGCGAAACCGACCTGTTCGGCGAGCAGGCCGTGCTGTGCGGTGGCCTTGTGGAACTCATTCGCATGGGCTTTGAAACTTTGGTTGAAGCCGGATACGAGCCGGAAATGGCCTATTTTGAATGCCTGCACGAGGTGAAGCTGATCGTCGACCTTATCTATGAAGGCGGCATCGCCAACATGAACTATTCCATCTCCAACACCGCTGAATATGGCGAATATGTCTCCGGCCCGCGCATTCTGCCCTATGCCGAGACCAAAGCCCGCATGAAGGCCGTGCTGACCGACATTCAGAACGGCAAATTCGTGCGTGACTTCATGCTTGAAAACAGCGTTGGCCAGCCTTCGTTCAAGGCAACCCGCCGCATCAATGACGAGCACCAGATCGAACAGGTCGGCGAGAAGCTGCGCGCCATGATGCCATGGATTTCCAAAGGCAAAATGGTCGATAAAGCCCGCAATTGATGCAACAGGGGTGCGCAATAAATGCGCACCCTACATACCATGCCGTAGGGTGCGCATTCATTGCGCACCTTTTTGGTCGCATTCATTGCGCACCTTTTTGGTCGCAT
>JBBDJE010000011.1:25408-46585 GCA_040880065.1 Paracoccaceae bacterium
TGCGCACCTTTTTGGTCGCATTCATTGCGCACCTTTTTGGTCGCATTCATTGCGCCCGTTTTGTGCAAACCAACCAATTGCCAGCCTGCCGTCATACCGCTAGTCTGCCGACAACGCGCAACCGGGGGAGAACCGCAATGCTGACGCGCCTGCTTATTCGTTGGGGCTTTGCCCTTCTTCTGGTCATGGCTACCTACAACCCGACAAAATGGAACCTCGTGCGGTGGAGTCTGGACAATTATGACGGCCGCCTGCCCTTTGTCGTGCTGACCGCGCTTGTAATGTTTGTGGGCTGGGTCATCTACTTGCGTGCCACCTTCCGCTCTATCGGTCCGGTGGGCATTGCGCTTGTGCTTGCGCTGGTCGGCGCACTGGTCTGGGTGTTCTACGATCAGGGCTGGCTGGATATCGGCAACGCCACGGCCATGACATGGATCGGGCTGATCGCGCTGTCTTTCGTGCTGGGCATCGGCATGACATGGTCGATCATTCGCCGGATTCTGACCGGCCAGCTTGATGTCGATGAAATCGACGGATAGCCAGCCAGCACCACAAAACCGCTTCGGGCTGGCGGCATGACAGGTGCCAGAGTTACCGATGGCGCTTGAATACCGGCCCGTTCAGCTATAAGTGGCCAGTCAAGAATATCGTATGGCTCCCCCGCATGGACAGGGGCCGCCCGAACGGGTAAACCCCGAACCGCATTAAAGTGAGACCTGAGCCCATGGAAAACGTCGTTCTGACCGCCCATCTGATTATCGCACTGGCGCTGATTGGCGTTGTGCTGATGCAACGGTCGGAAGGTGGTATCGGCCTTGGTGGCGGCGGTGGCGGCGGCGGGGCCATGTCGGGCCGTGCTGCAGCAACCGCGCTGACCAAAGTCACGTGGATTCTGGCAATTCTGTTTTTGACCACCTCGATCACGCTCACCGTCATGGCGGCCGCCAATAGCGCCGACGAATCGGTCATCACGGGCGATGCACCGGCTGCCGGCGCGCCCGCGCCGCTACAAATTCCGCTGGCACCGCTTGGGTCGGATGCGCCCGCCGCACCGCCACCTGCCGAATAAACGCCACAATAACCCAAGTAGGGCAACATCCTGTTGCCCTTGCTTGACCTTCTACATCATCTGGCGATTAAGCGGTCGGCTGCGCTTGGCAAGCGGGGCGTTTTAGGTTATGAGTTGAACCCCGTGGAGCGCGGGTTTTTGCCCTGCTGTGACCGCCAGAAAACACAACATTCACGGGGGCCGGGCCGATGGCACGCTATATTTTCATTACAGGTGGCGTTGTTTCGTCTTTGGGCAAGGGGCTGGCCTCGGCAGCACTTGGTGCATTGCTGCAAGCCCGCGGCTATTCGGTGCGCCTGCGCAAGCTCGACCCCTATCTGAACGTTGACCCCGGCACCATGTCGCCCTTTGAACATGGCGAGGTCTTTGTCACCGATGATGGCGCGGAAACCGATCTGGACCTTGGCCATTACGAACGCTTTACCGGCGTGGCCGCACGCAAAACCGATTCGATTTCGTCAGGCCGCGTTTATTCCAACGTGCTGGAGCGCGAACGGCGCGGCGATTATCTGGGCAAAACCATTCAGGTCATTCCGCATGTTACCAATGAAATCAAGGACTTTCTGAAAATCGGCGCCGATGAGGTGGATTTCATGCTTTGTGAAATTGGCGGCACGGTGGGCGATATTGAAGGCCTGCCGTTTTTCGAGGCCATCCGCCAGTTCGGACAGGATATGCCGCGCGGCGATTGCGTTTACATGCACCTGACCCTGCTGCCCTACATGGCCGCATCGGGCGAGCTGAAAACCAAGCCAACCCAGCATTCGGTGAAGGAACTGCGCTCCATCGGCATTGCGCCCGATGTGCTGGTTTGCCGCTCTGAAAGCACAATCCCCGAAAAAGAGCGCGAGAAGCTGGCGCTGTTTTGCAATGTGCGCCCCGATAGCGTGATCGCCGCGATGGATCTGAAATCCATCTACGAAGCCCCGCTGGCCTATCACCGCGAAGGGATGGACAGGGCTGTGCTGGCCGCCTTTGGCATGGCCGACGCCCCCGCCCCCGACCTGTCGAAATGGGAAGACGTGGCCGACCGCGTTTACCACCCCGAAGGGCAGGTGCGCGTGGCGGTGGTTGGCAAATATACCCAGCTTGAAGACGCCTATAAATCCATCGCCGAGGCGCTGACCCATGGCGGCATGTTCAACCGCGTGAAGGTGCAGGCCGAATGGATTGACAGCGAGATATTTGACCGCGAAGACGCCGCCGACCGGCTGCAGGGCTATCATGCCATTCTGGTGCCCGGCGGGTTTGGCGAACGCGGCACCGAAGGCAAGATCAAGGCGGCACGCTACGCCCGCGAACATCAAATCCCCTATCTGGGCATTTGCCTTGGCATGCAAATGGCGGTGATTGAAGCGGCGCGCAACCTTGCGAGCATTCCCAATGCCGGTTCGGAAGAGTTCGACCATGAAAGCACCGGTGAGCGCCGGTTTGAGCCGGTTGTCTACCATCTCAAGGAATGGCTCGAAGGCAACCGCACCATCCAGCGCACCACGGCTGATGACAAGGGCGGCACCATGCGGCTCGGCGCCTATGACGCCGTGCTGACGCCCGGCTCGCGGGTCGCCGAAATCTATGGCAGCACCGACATTTCAGAACGCCACCGCCACCGCTACGAGGTCGACATGGCCTATCGTGACAGGCTTGAGGCCCACGGCCTGCGCTTTTCCGGTGTCTCGCCCGATGGTCGCCTGCCGGAAATCGTCGAATTTACCGGGCATCCGTGGTATATCGGCGTGCAGTTCCACCCGGAGCTGAAGTCGAAACCCTTCGCACCGCACCCGCTTTTCGCCGATTTCGTGCGGGCGGCGGTCGAGCAATCAAGGCTTGTCTGATGTTTGGAAAGTTTTTCAAATCGTTCTTAGGTGGCGAAACAAAGCCCGAAACAGCCCCGACAGATGCGCGCGTGCCGCTGGCTGTGTTGCTCGTGCGACTTGCACGCACCGATTACGAATATGTGCTCGAAGAGCGCGCGCAGATCATCGAAATTCTTAAGGAACGGTTCAGCCTTGATGATGTCGCCGCCGAATTGCTGGTTGAGCAGGCCGAACGCGCCGAGGCCGAGCCGCATGACCATGTGCATTTCACCAAGAACATCAAGGAAATGGTAGAATTCGAGGCGCGAGCATCGGTGATGGAAGACCTTTGGCTGCTTGCCTTGGCCGATGGGCGGCGCGATAATGAGGAAAACAATTTTCTGCGTCTCGTCTGCAGCTTGCTTGGCCTTTCGGACCAGGAATCCGCCTTTGCTCGCCAGCGCGCGCTGGCACGTATCAAGGGGCAATAGGGCTGCGCGCATCTCAATCGCGCACCCCCCCTTTCAACTGGCCGGTCTTGGCGCTAAAAGGCCGCAAAACCCACTCATATGCATAGGTCTGCCATGACGATTGAGCCCGAAATCACCCAAGAGCTGATCGAGGCCCACGGCCTGAGCACTGATGAATATGACCGGATCATCCGCCGCCTGAACCGCGTGCCGACCTATACCGAGCTTGGGATTTTTTCGGCCATGTGGAACGAGCATTGCTCGTATAAATCGTCCAAAAAATGGCTGCGCACCTTGCCCACCACCGGCCCGCAGGTTATTTGCGGCCCCGGTGAAAATGCGGGTGTGGTCGATATTGGCGACGGTCAGGCGCTGGTGTTCAAAATGGAAAGCCACAACCACCCGAGCTATATCGAGCCGCATCAAGGTGCTGCCACCGGCATTGGCGGCATTCTGCGCGATGTGTTCACCATGGGCGCACGCCCCATTGCCACGATGAACGCGCTCAGCTTTGGCGAGCTTTCCCACCCGAAAACAAAATCGCTGGTCAATGGCGTGGTTGAGGGCATCGGCGCTTATGGCAACTGTTTTGGCGTGCCGAACATTGGCGGCGAGCTGCGCTTTCACAAATCCTATAACGGCAATTGCCTTGTGAATGCCTTTGCCGCCGGGCTGGCCGATGCCGACAAGATTTTTTATTCGGCGGCCAGCGGTGTTGGCATGCCGGTTGTGTATCTGGGGGCTAAAACCGGGCGCGACGGGGTTGGCGGCGCCACCATGGCCAGCGCCGAGTTCGACGACAGCATTGAAGACAAGCGCCCCACCGTGCAGGTCGGCGACCCGTTCACAGAAAAGCGCCTGATGGAAGCCTGTCAGGAGCTTATGCGCACCGGCGCTGTCATCTCGATTCAGGATATGGGGGCGGCGGGGCTGACCTGTTCCGCCGTTGAGATGGGCGACAAGGGCGACCTTGGCGTGCGGCTCGACCTTGAAAAGGTCCCCTGCCGCGAAACGGGTATGACCGCCTATGAAATGATGCTCTCGGAATCCCAGGAACGCATGCTCATGGTGCTGCGCCCCGAAAAAGAGGCCGAGGCCAAGGCGGTGTTTGACAAATGGGACCTCGACTTCGCCATCGTCGGTGAAACCATTGCCGAAGACCGGTTTTTGGTCTGCATGAATGGCGAGGTCAAGGCCGACCTGCCGCTCAAGGCCCTGTCGGGCGATGCGCCGGAATATGACCGCCCGTGGAAGCCCACCCCCGCCGCCGCGCCCCTAGGTGATGTGCCGGAGGTCGACGCCGCCGCCGCCCTGCTCACCCTCATCTCCAGCCCCAACTATGCCAGCCGCGCATGGGTGTGGGAGCAATATGACCATACCGTCATGGCCGATACATTGGTGCGCCCCGGCTCGGATGCGGGCATCGTGCGTGTGCATGGCACGAACAAGGCCATCGCCTTTACATCGGATGTCACCCCGCGCTATTGCCGCGCCAACCCGGTTGAAGGTGGCAAACAGGCGGTGGCAGAAGCCTATCGCAACCTGTGTGCCAGCGGCGCACGCCCCCTTGCCACGACCGACAACCTCAATTTCGGCAACCCGCAAAAGCCCGAGATCATGGGCCAGTTCGTGGGCTGCATCGAAGGTATAGGTGCTGCCTGTCTGGTGCTCGACATGCCCATCGTTTCAGGCAATGTCAGCCTGTATAACGAAACCGACGGGCGCGGTATTCTGCCCACCCCGACCATCGGCGCGGTTGGCTTGCTTCAGTCGGTTGATGATATCATCCGCGCCATTCCCGATGCAGACGATGTGCTGGTGCTGGTGGGAGACAGCGCGGGCCATCTGGGCCAATCGGCGTTGCTGGCCGAAATGCTTGGCCGAGAAGACGGCGACGCGCCGCATGTCGACCTTGGGGCCGAGCGGCGCAATGGCGAATTTGTGCGCGCCGCGCGCAGCCTGATCACCGCCGCGCATGACCTTGCCGATGGCGGACTTGCGCTGGCCGCCGCCGAAATGGCCATCGCCGGGCAGACCGGCGTATGTGTTGTGCAAGGCGGCACCGGCTGGCTGTTTGGCGAAGATCAGGGCCGCTATCTGCTCGCCCTGCCAAAAGCCAACCTGCCCGACCTGCACGCGCTGGCCGCCGCATCCGGCGTGCCGCTGGCCGAAATCGGGCACTTTGGCGGCGATAGCGTGCAGCTTGGCACGGCGACCTTGCCGCTCAACACCGTTGTCGCAGCCCATCGCGGCGCGCTGCCGCAGGCCTTTGGCCAGCCCTTGTAACCCCGCCCCGACAGGCATAGATTTACAGGAAAGGACGCAACCATGGCCATGCAGGCACACCAGATCGAGGCGCTGATCCGCGCCGCCTTCCCCACCGCCAAGGTCGAGATTGACGACCTTGCAGGCGATGGCAATCACTATGCGGCAACGGTAATTGCCGAGGAATTTCGCGGGCTGAACCGGGTGAAGCAACACCAGATGGTTTATGCAGCCCTTAAGGGTAAAATGGACGGCCCGGCGGGCGAATTGCACGCGCTGGCCCTGACCACCAAAGCACCGGAGTAAGCCCATGTCGGCAAAAGATACAATTCGCGATACCGTTACCAGCAACGATGTTGTCCTGTTCATGAAGGGCACATCGCAAATGCCGCAATGCGGGTTTTCCTCCCGCGTGGCGGGCGTGCTCAACTATATGGGCGTGGCCTACAAAGATGTGAACGTGCTGGCCGATGATGAAATCCGCCAAGGCATCAAGGAGTTTTCAGACTGGCCAACCATCCCCCAGCTTTATGTGAAGGGCGAGTTTGTCGGCGGTTGCGACATCATCACCGAGATGACGCTTTCGGGCGAGCTTGACGGGCTGTTCAGCAAAAACGGCATTGCCTTTGACGCCGAAGCCGCAGCCAAAATCCGCGACGCCAACAAAGAAGAGTAAACGGCCCTTTAGCGGTTTGTGAAGCAGCGCTCCCAGGGGCGCTGTTTCCGTTTCAGCGACAGTTTTTGGTGTTTTTGCGGGTTTATCCACAAATCCGCAACGCCTATCTTTGTCGAAACGAAAGGAACACCATGGGCCAGCTTATCAACGGGCAGTGGGACGAAAACCCGCAATTCCCAACCTCATCCGACGGGGCGTTTCGCCGCCCCGATGCCAGTTTTCGCAACTGGGTCACACCCAATGGCGCCGCCGGGCCAAGTGGCGTGGGCGGCTATACGCCCGATAGCGGGCGCTACCATCTCTATGTGTCGCTGGCCTGCCCTTGGGCGCATCGCACGCTGATCTACCGCGCCCAGCGCGGGTTGGAGCGCCATATTTCTGTAAGCGTCGTTCACCCCGATATGTTGAACAAGGGCTGGAAGTTTGATGAAAGCTATGCCGGTGCCACGCCCGACCATCTGTTCGGCGCGCAGCATTTATATGAAATCTACCAGCGCGCCGACCCCGGCGTATCAGCCCGCGTGACCGTGCCCATCCTGTGGGACAAGGCGACAAACACCATCGTATCCAACGAAAGCGCCGAAATCATCCGCATGTTTGACACCGCCTTCAACGGGTTGACCGGCAACACAAAAACCTTCCGCCCCGCAGCACAGCAAAATGAGATCGACGCGATCAACACCCGCGTTTACAACACGCTCAATAATGGGGTCTATCGCTGCGGTTTTGCCACCTCGCAAGCTGCTTATGGCAAAGCCGTGGCCGAGTTGTTTGCCACGATGGACTGGCTGGAAGAGGCGCTGTCCACCCGCCGCTACCTCACCGGCGATGCCATAACCGAGGCCGACTGGCGCCTTGCCCCCACGCTGTTTCGCTTTGATGCCGTCTATCACGGCCATTTCAAATGCAGCCGCAACCGTCTGGTCGATTTCCCAAATCTCTGGGCCTATGCGCGTGACCTGTTCCAGCAACCCGGCATTGCTAAAACGGTGAATTTTGACCATATCCGGCGGCATTACCATTACAGCCACGAAAGCATCAACCCGAACCGCATCGTGCCATTGGCCCCGGCGATCGACTGGATGGCGCCGCACGGGCGCAGCTAGTGCAACTGGTGAGCGATGTTATTCTCAGTATAAAACGCCCTTAACTCGCTCAAACAACGATCAAACCGCGCATTTGTATCGGCCCAATCATGTTCAATCATGGCATTGATTGGGTCGGTCCACTCATCCATCACAAATTGGTGCGGCAGATTATAAAGCGCACAAAACTCATCAATGCGGGAATCATACGTATAAAAGAACGCTGGTTTTCCGCTGATCAGCGCGACGAGGTTGCCATGGAACCGAAACCCAAGCATTGCATCAATCTCGCGCATCCGTGCCAGCCATTCTTCAACTGATTGAACGCTAACCATCCGCGCGATCAGGTCGGTCGGCGCTAAGCGTCCGGGCTTGTCGATGCTCGCCAGAATGCCTTCGGCGGCGGCAAACCTGTCTTCAAAAGAAAGCGCCGGGTCGGCCACATCATATTCGCGCAACACACCCTGTTCAAACAACGCGGTATGGCTAGAGCGCGCCATGCAATAGGTGATCAAGCGACCATGCATGGCAAGCGCGCGCACAGGCTCGCTACAATACATGTTTTTCATCAGCCCGGTATGCAGTGAAATGCCAAGGCGGCGCTGGTCCCCCGCCAACATAACCGGCGGGGTAATTTTGGGTGCACTCAGGTGGTAAAAAAGTGACGGGCAGCCGGTGACACGGATGTTTTTGCCGCCAAGCCGCGCCACAACCTCGGCTGAAAACGCGCCACGCACCGAAATGCTGGTCGATTTTTCGTTCAGGCAGGCAATGAAATTGCGCGCAGGCATATAGCTATCAAGGAATTTTGGGTCAGCGACGGGGTGCTGCGCGCCTAGGCCAACAATCGCCGTCGTTCCATCCAACGCGTCAATTTCCTTGATCGACGCCTCAAAATCGAACCGCACATGCAGATAAGTTGAACCCCGGATAAGCGAATGCGCAGGCTGCGCGCGCGTCGCGCGCCCAATGCCCAGCTCGATCGATTGCTTTGGCGCAATCTGGCGCAAGATCGCCGCGCAAACCAAACTGTCACCATAATTCGGGCACCATTTCGCGCTGCGCATATCAGCCCAACCGATAGAACGCGCACATTCTCTGTGGCAAAACTTAAGCAGGCCAATACGCGGCTGTTGATCTTGCAAAGTCATGCCTTCCCCAAGCCTGCCTAGTCGGTGGTCAATTTCTCCAAACGCTTGGCCGTGCTTTCCAGCAGCCGCATCGCATTGGGCAATTCAACCGAATCAAACAATCCGGCTGGTGAAGCACTTGGCTTGGGTTCAGAGGGTTTCTTTGCATGAAGCTCCAGATCGGCGGCCAGTGCTGCGGCCTTGCTTTCGGCTTTACGCAAGCGGCTTTCCATATCGGCCACGCGCTCGGATGCGTCTTTGGCTTTCCATTCCATCTCTTTTTGCATATCGGCCAGCATCAGCCCGGCCATCAGCAGCATGCGCGATTCGGGCAAACGCCCCAGCGCGTCTTGCAGGGTTTTGGCCTGCGTGTTCAGTAATTCAGCGGCGGCACGCGCCTGTGGTTCTTCGCCCGGCTCGCAGGCAATGGCAAAACTGCGCCCGCCGATTTCAATGGAAATGTCAGGCATTTTCACCCTCCTCGATCAACGGCTTGAGCTGGTCCAGCAGCCTGTCCAGCTCTTCAAGGTCGTTTTGGCGCTGGTTTTTCTGCTCTTCCAGGTCGGCCCGCAGCTTGGCGTTTTCCTTGGTCAGTTCCAAATGTCCGGCCTCGGCGGCCTCCAGCCTGCTCAGCGCCGCATTGATCCGGCCCTCCAGTTTTTTCAAGTCACTCATCGCCTGTCCCTCACCCGTATGTTTGGTACACGAATCGCATTTGCAGGTGTGCTGTGCAAGTTTAATCAGTTTTTCGCGCCATGTCGGCCTGATTATGCCCAACCCGGCTTGACGCTTGGCGGGATACTGCTAACAAGGCGCCAACTCTAAAACCCGGCTAAACCTGCCTTTTCGGCCCAAAAGCGAGAGATTTCCGTGGATATCGACACACTCAAAGCCCAGCACCCCGCCCATTGGAACAAAGCCGCAGCCCTGCGCGTGCTGGCCATGGACGCCGTTCAGGCCGCCAATTCCGGGCATCCCGGCATGCCGATGGGCATGGCCGATGTTGCCACTGTGCTGTTTGAAAATCATCTGAAGTTTGACGCCGCTGCCCCCAACTGGCCCGACCGTGACCGGTTCGTGCTGTCAGCGGGCCACGGCTCGATGCTGCTTTACGGGCTGCTGCACCTCACCGGCTATGCCGATATGACCATCGATCAGGTGAAAAACTTCCGCCAGATGGGGTCTATCACCGCGGGCCACCCCGAATATGGCCACGCCACCGGCATTGAAACCACCACCGGACCGCTTGGCCAAGGCTTGGCCAATGCCGTAGGCATGGCCATGGGCGAAGCCAGCATGGCCGCGCGCTACGGCAAAAAAATCGTTGACCATTACACCTATGTCATCGCGGGCGATGGCTGCCTGATGGAAGGTATCAGCCACGAGGCGATTGCGCTGGCCGGCAAGCAAAAGCTGAACAAGCTGATCGTGATGTGGGACAATAACGGCATTTCCATCGATGGTAAGGTTTCGCTCTCCGACATCACCGACCAACAGGCCCGCTTTGCCGCCTGCGGTTGGGATGTTTTTGCCTGCGATGGCCATGATCCGGTTGATATCGACCGGGCGCTGAACGCTGCAAAAGCCAGTCCGCACCCGGCGATGATTGATTGTGTCACCCATATCGGCTTTGGCTCGCCCGCCAAGCAAGATACTGCGGGCGCACATGGCGCACCGCTCGGGGCTGAAGAAATTGCCCGCGTGCGCGCAATCTATGGCTGGTCGCATCCGGCCTTTGTTATACCTGCTGATATCAAACAGGCCTGGGAAGCGATTGGCGCGCGCGGCGCTCAAGACCGCGCCGCATGGGAAGGCCGCAAGGGCGCACTTTCCACCACCAAAGCCGCCGAGTTTGACCGTGTGGTTGCTGGCGATCCGCCCAAAAAACTGGCCCCGGCCATTCGTGCCTTCAAAAAATCCGTCTCGGAATCGGCCCCCAAGGTCGCCACGCGCAAATCCAGCGAAATGGTGCTTGAAGTGCTGAACGCCGTGACGCCCGAAACCATTGGCGGATCGGCCGACCTGACCGGCTCCAACAATACGCTCACCAAGGGGCTTGGCACATTCGATGCCGATAACCGCGCCGGGCGTTATGTGTATTATGGCATCCGCGAACATGGCATGGCGGCGGCGATGAACGGCATGGCGCTGCATGGCGGCATCATGCCCTATGGCGGCACCTTCATGTGCTTTACCGATTATGCGCGCGGCGCGATGCGGCTTTCCGCGCTGATGGGCCTGCGCACCGCCTATGTGATGACGCATGACTCCATCGGCCTTGGCGAAGACGGCCCGACGCATCAGCCGGTGGAACATCTGGCCATGCTGCGTGCCACGCCCAACACCCATGTGTTCCGCCCCGCCGATACGGTTGAAACCGCCGAGGCGTGGGAACTGGCCGCCACCACGGCGCGCACGCCTTCGGTGCTGGTGCTGACCCGCCAGAACCTGCCCACCCTGCGCACCACCCATACGGCCAAAAACCTGACGGCGCAGGGCGCCTATGTGCTGGCCGAAGCCACGGGCAAGCGGCAGGTGATCCTTCTGGCCACGGGTTCGGAAGTGGAAATTGCCATGGCCGCGCGCGACATTCTGCAAGCCAAGGGTATCGGCACCCGCGTTGTCTCCATGCCCTGCTGGGAGCTGTTTGAAGCGCAAGACGAAGCCTATCGCCGCAAGGTTCTGCCCGCTGGCCCCGCGCGCGTGGCTGTTGAGGCCGGTGTGCGTTTTGGCTGGGATAAATGGCTATGTGGCGAGCGTGGCGCGGCTAAAAAGGCCGGGTTCGTGGGCATGAAGGGCTTTGGCGCTTCGGCCCCCGCGCCCGAACTTTACGCGCATTTCGGCATTACGGCACAAGCCACCGCCGACGCCGCCGTTGCCCTGCTTTGAGACCAAGACTGCGCCTTTTGGCGCAGTTTTTTTTGCCTGTGGGGGTTTCATGACCAATTATGTCGCATTCTGGTTGATAGCCATTATCATTACCGTTATCGCGGCAGACTATTTCTATTTTGAGTGGAACCTGATGCAGATATTTCTGGATGCGACCACCGCCGCCATACGCTGGCTGGCCTTCTGGCGTTAATGGGGAAAAATCCGATGGCCTGGAAAACGCTGGATGAGCTTGATCTGAACGGCAAAACCGTTCTCACCCGTGTTGATATCAACGTGCCGATGGAGGCTGGCCGCGTGACCGATGCCACCCGCATTTCGCGCATCATCCCCACCTTGCGCGATATTCTCGCCAAGGGCGGCCGCCCGGTGCTGCTGGCGCATTTCGACCGCCCCAAAGGCAAACCCGTGCCAGAGATGAGCCTTGAACCCCTGCGCGCGCCGCTTGAAGAGGCGCTTGGCAGCCCGGTTGCATTCTGTGCCGAAACCACGGGCGATATTGCCAAAGCCGCCATTGCCGCCCTGCCCGCAGGCGCGGTGCTGCTGCTGGAAAACACCCGCTTTCACCCCGGCGAAGAGGCCAACGATCTCGATTTCGCCAAGGCACTGGCCGCTTTGGGCGATATTTATTGCAACGATGCCTTTTCTGCCGCTCACCGCGCCCATGCCAGCACCGAAGGCGTGGCCCACCACCTGCCCGCCTGCGCTGGTCGTCTGATGCAGGCCGAACTTTCCGCGCTCGAAGCCGCGCTGTCATCGCCAGAGCGCCCGGTGATTGCCGTTGTTGGCGGGGCCAAGGTTTCCACCAAGCTCGACCTGCTCGGCAATCTCATCGACAAGGTCGATATGATCGTCATCGGCGGCGGCATGGCCAACACTTTTCTGGCGGCTCAGGGCATTTCCGTTGGCAAATCGCTCTGCGAGCATGACCTTGCCGACACGGCCCGCGCCATCATGAAACGTGCCTCGGCTGCCAATTGCGACCTGATTTTGCCATCGGATGTGGTTGTGGCGCGCGAATTTGCAGCGCATGCGCCAAGCATGACTGTGGCCGCCACGGCCTGCCCTGATGATGCCATGATTCTCGATGCCGGCCCCATGGCTGTGGCTCGTATTGAGGGCGCGTTTTCCCGCGCCAAAACGCTTGTCTGGAACGGACCGCTTGGGGCGTTCGAACTGGAACCGTTCAACATGGCCACCAATGCCGCCGCGCGCGCTGCTGCCGAGCTCACCAAACAGGGTAAGCTTTTGTCGGTTGCCGGCGGCGGCGATACGGTGGCCGCGCTGAACGCCGCTGGGGTGGCGGAAGACTTCACCTATATATCCTCAGCTGGCGGGGCTTTCCTTGAATGGATGGAAGGCAAAACCCTGCCCGGCGTGGCTGCACTCAACACATAGTTTCACAAATCCGCACGAAAGGCCCAATTGCGATGAAAGTGACCAAAGCCGTGCAGGCGATCCTGCGCAACTACGAAGGCGACAATCCTGGCGTGAAGGGCAACCTTGCGCGCATATTGATGGAAGGCCGCCTTGGCGGCACGGGCAAGGTCATTATCCTGCCTGTTGATCAGGGGTTCGAGCATGGCCCGGCGCGCAGCTTTGCACCCAATCCGGCGGCCTATGATCCGCATTACCACTATCAACTCGCAATTGATGCCGGGCTGAACGCCTATGCCGCACCCTTGGGTATGTTGGAGGCGGGGGCCGACACCTTCGCCGGTGCCATCCCCACAATCCTGAAGGCCAACTCCGCCAATTCGCTCATCCCCGATGAGGCGTTCAAGGATTCGGCAATCACCGCCAGTGTCGATGATGCGCTGCGCCTTGGCTGTGCGGCCATCGGCTTTACCGTCTATCCCGGCTCGACCATGGGCTTGGAAATGTTTGAAGAGATTGCGGAAATGCGCGCCGAGGCTGCCGCTGTCGGCATTGCCACGGTCATCTGGTCCTATCCGCGCGGCGAAGCACTGGACAAGCACGGCGAAACCGCCGCCGATATTTCCGCCTATGCCGCACAAATCGCGGCACTTCTGGGCGCGCATATCATCAAGGTGAAGCTGCCAACCGACCATTTGTCGCTGAAAGAAGCCAAGGCGGTTTACGAGGCCGAAAATATCGACATCGCCGATCAGGCAGCCCGCGTGCGCGATGTCATGCGCTCGGCCTTCAACGGTCGCCGCATCGTCGTATTTTCCGGCGGCGCCAAAAAAGGGGCCGATAGCGTGTATGACGACGCGCGCGCCATTCGCGATGGTGGCGGCAACGGCTCGATCATCGGGCGCAACACCTTCCAGCGCCCGCGCGCCGATGCGCTCGACATGCTCGGCAAAATCGTCGATATCTACAAGGGTAAAGCCTGATTTTCCGCCGCCCAAAGCAAAGGTCCGCCCCGTGCGGGCCTTTTTTCATTTGGGGGATTCACAAGTCGAATCACTTCTGTCATGATTCGCAACAACCATAAAAACACGGCGAAACATTTACAGGCATGGAAACTACCGCGCATAAAAGTCGGTTCGGCGATGTTATCCTCGCCTTTCTTGTGGTTGTGGCCATGGGATACTTCGCCTTTACCGCCATTCAGGGCGAAAACGGCCTGCTGAAATTGTTTCAGGTTCAAGACCAGCGCGACTTTCTGGAAGCAGAGCTTTCCAGCCTTCAAGCCGAACGTGAAATCGCCGAAAACCTCGCGAAACGCCTTTCAGATCAATACCTTGACCTTGATCTACTCGACGAGCAGGCCCGGCGCGTTTTGGGCATGGCACGGGGTGACGAGGTTATCTTCAACTAGCCCCAACCGCAGCTTTGCACGTGCTGCATGCCCCCACGTCAAAAAAACACGTGCTGCGCGCGTTTTGCTCCTATATACTATAGTTTAACACTAAACTATAATTGGAGGATGCTGGGATGGCGACTGCCAAGAAGGCCAAACAATCCAACGTCGCAGCGGAAGACCTGCTCGGCTATTACCGCGAGATGCTGCTGATCCGCAGGTTCGAAGAAAAAGCCGGTCAGCTTTACGGCATGGGTAAGATCGGCGGCTTTTGCCATCTTTATATCGGTCAGGAAGCTGTCGTCGTCGGGCTGGAGGCTGCCGCCAAAGAAGGCGACCAACGCGTCACCTCTTACCGCGACCACGGCCATATGCTGGCCTGCGGCATGGACCCGAAGGGCGTTATGGCCGAGTTGACGGGCCGCGAGGGTGGCTATTCGCGCGGCAAGGGCGGCTCGATGCACATGTTCTCCAAAGAGAAGAACTTTTACGGCGGCCACGGCATTGTCGGCGCGCAGGTTCCCATCGGGGCGGGGCTGGCTTTTGCCAATAAATATCGCGGCAATGACAATGTGTCCTTTGCCTATTTCGGCGATGGCGCGGCCAATCAGGGCCAGATCTACGAAACCTTCAACATGGCCAGCCTTTGGAAGCTGCCCTGCATCTTTGTGATCGAGAATAACCAATATGCCATGGGCACCAGCATGAAGCGCGGCTCGTCAACGCCCGCACTTTACACGCGCGGCGAGGCTTTCGGCATTCCCGGCGAGGCGGTTGACGGCATGGATGTTCTGGCCGTGAAGGCTGCCGCCGTAAAAGCCGTGGCCCACTGCCGCGCGGGCAAGGGCCCCTATATTCTGGAAATGAACACCTATCGCTATCGCGGGCATTCCATGTCCGACCCGGCGAAATACCGCACCCGCGAAGAGGTGCAGAAAATGCGCGACGAGCGTGACCCGATCGACCATGTGCGCGATATGCTGCTGGGCGGCAAACACGCCTCCGAAGACGATCTGAAAGCCATCGACAAAGAGATCAAAGCCACCGTCAGCGCCGCAGCCGATTTCGCCACCGAAAGCCCCGAGCCGGACGAAGCCGAGCTCTGGACAGACATTTACGCATAAGGGAGAAAGAGATCATGGCAACCAATATTCTCATGCCCGCCCTTTCCCCCACGATGGAGGAAGGCACGCTGGCCAAATGGCTAGTCAAAGAGGGTGACAGCGTTTCATCCGGCGATATTTTGGCCGAGATCGAAACTGACAAGGCGACGATGGAGTTTGAAGCCGTCGATGACGGCATCATCGGCAAGATCGTCATCGCCGAGGGCACCGAAAACGTGAAGGTGAACGAGGTTATCGCCGTGCTGCTCGAAGAGGGCGAAAGCGCCGATGCCGCACCGCAAGCCGAAGCGAAGGCGGAGGCGAAACCAGAAGCCGCGCCCAAAGCCGAAGCCGCGCCACCCCCCCCCGCATCCCCCAAGCCCCTCGCCTCCACTCCCGTCGAGCTTGACCTGCCCAAGGGCACCACGTTCAAAAGCACAACCGTGCGCGAAGCCCTGCGTGATGCCATGGCCGAAGAAATGCGCGCCAACGAGAACGTGTTCCTCATGGGTGAAGAGGTGGCCGAATATCAGGGTGCCTATAAAATTTCCCAGGGTCTGTTGCAGGAATTTGGCGAAAAGCGCGTGATCGACACACCGATCACCGAGCATGGCTTTACCGGCCTTGCCGTGGGTGCAGCCTTTGCCGGGCTGAACCCGATTGTCGAATTCATGACCTTCAATTTCGCCATGCAGGCGATTGACCAGATCATCAACTCGGCAGCCAAAACGCTCTACATGTCCGGCGGGCAAATGGGCTGCCCCATCGTGTTTCGCGGCGCAAACGGTGCCGCCGCCCGCGTTGGCGCCCAGCACAGCCAAGACTATGCGGCATGGTATGCGCAAATTCCGGGCCTGAAGGTCGTGCAACCCTATTCGGCGGCCGATGCCAAGGGCTTGCTGAAATCAGCCATCCGCGACCCGAACCCGGTGATCGTGCTTGAAAACGAAATCCTTTACGGCCGCAGCTTCGATGTGCCGGAAATTGACGATTACACCGTGCCCATCGGCAAGGCCCGTATATGGCGGGAAGGCAATGATGTCACCATCGTCAGCTTTGGCATCGGCATGCAATATGCACTGGCCGCCGCCGATGAGCTTGCCGAAATGGGCATTGCCGCCGAGGTGATCGACCTGCGTTCAATCCGCCCGATTGATTATGAAACCGTGCTGAATTCTGTCAAGAAAACCAACCGTTGCGTAACCGTGGAAGAAGGCTATCCGGTCTGTTCCATCGGCAACCATCTGGCGGCGACCATCATGCAGCAGGCGTTTGACTATCTGGACGCTCCGGTGATTAACTGCGCGGGCAAAGACGTGCCCATGCCCTATGCCGCCAACCTTGAAAAACTGGCGCTGGTCACCACCGCCGAAGTCATCGCGGCGGTCAAAGCCGTCACCTACCGTTAGGAGCGAAAGATGCCAATCAACATTCTGATGCCCGCACTTTCCCCCACGATGGAGGAAGGGACACTGGCCAAATGGCTGGTGAAGGAAGGCGATAGCGTGGCCTCTGGCGATGTGATCGCCGAGATCGAAACCGACAAGGCCACGATGGAGTTTGAGGCCGTCGATGAGGGCACAATCGGCAAGATCGTGGTGGCCGAAGGCAGCGAAGGCGTGAAGGTCAATGCCCTCATCGCCGTGCTGCTGGAAGAGGGTGAAACGGCCTCCGATATCGACAGCAAGGCCGATGCCGCGCCTAAAGCCACAGAAAAGCCGGTCGCAGCAAAGCCGGACGCAGCCGCGAAACCCGAGGCCGAAGCCAAAGCGGCCGAAGCCGGAAAAGCCCCGGCCACCTCCGAATCCACCCCCAAATCCACCGATGGCAGCCGCATTTTCGCCAGTCCGCTGGCGCGCCGCATCGCCGCCGACAAGGGCGTTGATCTGGCCAGCCTCAAAGGCTCCGGCCCGCATGGCCGCATTGTGAAGGCCGATGTCGAGGGTGCAAAACCCGCCGAGAAGCCTGCCGACAATGCGCAAACAAAGCCCGCCGCACCCGCTGCACCCGGTGGTGCCAGCGCCGATCAGGTCAAGAAAATCTATGCCGATCGTGAATTTGAAGAGGTCACGCTCGACGGTATGCGCAAAACCATCGCCGCGCGCCTGACCGAAGCAAAATCGACCATCCCGCATTTCTACCTGCGCCGCGATATCGAGTTGGATGCGCTGATGGCCTTGCGCGCCAAGCTGAATAAAACCGTGGAGGCACGCGGCATCAAGCTTTCGGTGAATGACTTCATCATCAAGGCCTGCGCGCTGGCCCTGCAAGATGTGCCCGATTGCAACGCCGTCTGGGCGGGTGATCGCGTGCTCAAGCTCAAGCCGTCCGATGTGGCCGTCGCCGTGGCCATCGAGGGTGGGTTGTTCACACCGGTTCTGCGCGACAGTCACCAAAAAACCCTGTCCACGCTCTCGGTTGAAATGAAAGACCTTGCCGCGCGCGCCAAGACCCGCAAGCTCGCCCCGCATGAATATCAGGGCGGCAGCTTTGCCATTTCCAACCTCGGCATGATGGGGATCGAGAATTTTGACGCGGTCATCAACCCGCCCCATGCCTCGATTCTGGCAGTTGGTGCGGGTATCAAAAAGCCGGTCGTCAATGCGACAGGCGAAATCGCCGTAGCCACGGTCATGTCGGTCACCCTGTCGGTTGACCATCGGGTGATCGACGGCGCACTTGGTGCAACCTTCCTTGCCGCCATCAAAGGCTATCTGGAAAACCCGATGTCGATGCTGGCCTAAGCATCGCGCACACAAAAAAGCCCCCCGGAATACCGGGGGGCTTTTTTTATGTCCGGATCGTTACGCCGGATTGTTACGAAAGCAGCTGGTCCATCGTTGTCGACGGGTTTTCGCAACCCGCCTCGCCTACAATTCGCGCTGGCACACCGGCCACTGTTTTGCATGGCGGCACTTCTTCAAGCACCACGGAACCCGCCGCAATCCGGCTGCAATGGCCAATTTTGATATTGCCCAAAATCTTCGCGCCCGCACCGATCAGCACGCCATCGGCAATTTTCGGGTGACGGTCGCTGTCTTGCTTGCCCGTGCCGCCCAGCGTCACCGAATGCAGCATCGACACATTGTCGCCCACCACGGCGGTTTCACCAATCACTATGGAATGCGCATGGTCAATCATCAATCCCTGCCCGATTTTCGCCGCAGGATGGATGTCGACCCCGAACACTTCGCTTGCGCGCATCTGGATGAAATAGGCCATGTCCTTGCGCCCCTGCCGCCATAGCCAGTTGGCCACACGATGCGCCTGCACCGCCTGAAACCCCTTGAAATACAGCAGCGGCTGGATGAAGCGGTGGCAGGCAGGGTCGCGGTCATAAATGGCCACAATATCGGCCCGCGCCGCCTGGCCCAGCCATGTATCGCTTTCATAGGCTTCAAGGCAAACCTCACGCAAAACGGCTTCGGTCATCTCACCCGAGGCGAGCTTTTGCGCAACACGATGCGCAAGCGCCGCCTCTAACGATTTGTGGTGGATGATACCGGCAAAAATCATCCCGCCCAGCGCGGGTTCATCGGCCACAACCGCTTGCGCTTCGTCCTGGATCTGGTTCCAGACCGGGTCAACACGGGCGATTTTCGGGTTGGTCTTGTTCATTTCAGGCTCCGCTATCGGTGTTTCTTTCTAGATCATAGCAAAGCGGCCCCGCGTCAACCACCTGTGGCAAAACAATTCGTTATAGCGCGCGCGGCACTTGCAATGCCAAGTAATGCACAGCCAGCAAAACCTCGCCCGCAGCAAAGCTGCCGCCCTCACCTGTCAACACCAGCGGCGTGGGTGCATAATAGGCTTGCGGCTGGCCGGTTACGCCCAAAGCATAAGCGTTCAGCCCAAGCCCCAGCCCGGCACCGTAGCGGTTGTCAGACCCCGCAACACCCAGCCGCCAGCCGGTCAGCCCCGCACCCGAAATGGCGCTGCTAACCCGGCCGGTCACGCCGATCACCACCGCGTTTTGCGGAATGATCGCTACCGTGGTGCTGCTCGCCCCCGCCGCAATCACATGGCTCAGCTCGGCGATTTGCCCAATCGTAGCGGCCCCGCTTGCCTGCAGGCTTTGTGCATCATCCACCCAAGCCGCGCCATCAAACACCGCACGGCTTTTGCTTGTTTCATCCCAGCAAACCCAACCAATGCGCGGGGCCACAAAGCTCCAGCCGCCATTGCTGGCAATGGCCACCTGCCCCGCCTGCCCGGCCCATGCCCCGCTTGGCGCAGCCCCCAACCCGAAGGCCGCGCCATTAACAGCGCTCATCGGCGGTGCATTCACACCCCGCGCCACCAGCCGCAACTGCGCCAGCGCATCCAGCCGTGCCAGCGCTTCGTTCACGGTTACATGCTTTTGCGCCTGCCCCGGCACGATCAGCGGCAGGTTCAGGTTATAGCTCTCAGACATACACAGTTTTCCTTGCTGCTAGCCCCGCGCCGATGCTGGCGGAAAGTTGGGCAATTTCAAATTCAAAGCTTGGCGATGCACCATCAGCGGCAATTGCCGCCGCGCTATAGGTAAAGGCAGGGCTGCCCAGCGTCACTTCGCGGCGCATATCACCGCCCTCGAAAACCCGCAGCCGGTAGGCTTCCACCTCCTCACCCAGCGGAATATCCCCGGCCAGCCAACTGTCATTTTCCACCCGGCCACGCCGAACCCAGCTTAGCGCCATATCGCCACCCTGTTTGGCGGCGCGCAAATGCACCGGCGCATAAGGGCGCAAACCGGCGCCATTATGCGTTGCCTCAAATGCGTGATAGCGCATGTCGTCATAAGGGCGGTTGGCCGGGCCAATGCGGTATTGTCGTGGCGCACCAATCTGGCCAAGGCTGAACGCCGCCTGCCCCTGCGCGCCGTTCAGCAGCACAAAATCCGCACCCGCAGGCAACGGGTCTTGCATCAGGGCATCGGTGCCGCGCTGTCCGCGCAGCAACCCGTCCAGCCGATAGGTCAGCGGGGCGATCAGCGCAGCGGTTTCAAACTGGATGATCTCCCATTCTGCCCCCACCCGCAGCGCCGCCGCATTCGCCCCGCCCAAAACATCAAGCGGCGCACGGCTTTGCAACTGGCCAAGGTCAAGCTTTACTTCCAGCCCTGAACCACGCTGCCAGCGCCCCGGCATCGCGGCAGCCAAATCCTGAAGGGTTTTGCCAAGCACCATGCTGCGCGTCAGCGCGCCGACCGGTTCAAACCCGTTGCCAGCTGAAGCGCTCAGCACCGAAACCGCACCCGGCCAAGGCGTTGCCGCCACGCCGATATAGGGCGCATGCGGCTGATCCCCTTCACTCAGAAGCGGCAGATCCAGCAGCATCCCAAAGACCGGCCCCGCCGCATGCGCACCGCCGCGCTCATGCCGGCGCAGCGCCATGGGGGCGGCCTTATACACGCCGGGCTCCACCCGCACTGCACTAATCCGCCGCTGGCCCATATCTTCAATGCGATCAATGCGATAGGCGGCAATCTCATCGCCATGGCGCAGCTTTACAACATCGCCCGCATCAAGGTTCAACCGCGAGGGCGGCAGCGCAAATTGCGCAACATCGCGCGCGATCCGCGCCTCGTTCAACCAGCGCTCGGCAATGGCCTGCGCCTGAGCGGAGCCAAGCACAACGCCCAGCCCCGAATGGCTCACTTCGGGTGTTTGCGCATCTGGCCGCGCAGCCTCGGCCGCACCTGATTGATAGGCGTTATCCGCCTCAAAATAGCTGATCCGCACCCGCGCTGGTGCATCCTCGCCGCGCTGGAACTGCACAGCAACGGGGCTTTCCTCATCCACCACCATGCTGTCAGCATCAAGCGTGGCAAGCGCGCGCCCGTCGCGTGTGGCAAAAGCAAAGCCGCCGGAGCGCTCGATCGCATCAAAACCATAGGCCAGCATCAGCGGTTGCAAAGCCTGTCGCGCGCTTTCATCGCCCTG
>JBBDJE010000012.1:0-45910 GCA_040880065.1 Paracoccaceae bacterium
AGACCCACGGACTCTGACTCCGTTAGTCCTGGTTCGAATCCAGGTTCCCCAGCCATATATTCCCAGTATCAGCCCCCAAAGCTTCTGAAACACCGTCGGCAGCCGCTTTGACCATTGCGCCGGTTGTCGCCACCTTATCGGTTGTAAGCCTGTTGCTTGGGCCGGAAACCGAAATGCCCGCCACCGCTTCGCCCAGATAGTTGAATATCGGGGCCGCGATGCAACGCATACCGGGTGATTTCTCGCCATCGTCGATCGCGTAGCCACGGGTGCGCGTTGCTGCCAGATCAGCGCGCAAATCGTGCTGGCGCGTCAGCGTTTGCGCGGTGAATTGCTCCAGCGCCATGCTTCCCAGCAGCTTTTGCATTCGCGCTTGCGCATATGTCGCCAGCAACGCCTTGCCAATTCCCGAAGCATGCATCGGCCCCTGTGTGCCGGGCGGAAAGAATGCGCGAATGCTCTCATGTGTTTCCACCTGAGCGATGAACATTACCCGCCCGTCTGCCTCGATGCCCAAATTCGCGGTTTCGCCGGTTGCGGCCATAAGCTCGCGCATGGCGGGCATAGCACGGCTAACGATATTGCTGCGCCGTAAATACACCGCGCCAATGCGAAAACTGTTCGCACCGATCATCCATTCCTGTGTGGCTTCAATATTTTCAACCAGCCCACGGAGCTGGAATGTGGTTAAAATCCGGTAAAGCGTAGCGGGGGATTGCCCCATTTCAGCAGCCAGCGCCGATAAGGTCATGGTGCCGCCCATGGCCAGCGCCTCAAGCACATCAACCGCCCGGTCAACCGCCTGAATACGCGGGGTTTCGTCCGGCCGGCGGAATGATTTTGGCCGTCCGCGCGCACGATTCTGGTGGGTCATTTGCGATTCCCTTGAATGGCATAACGAAGTTTCAACGTTTTGTTGAATATGTGGCCAGTGTGATGAAAAATTCTATGCATATGTTTTTATTATAATAATAATACGCTATCCGCAATTATAGCGCAAATTCAAAATAATTGTGAAAAATTCCTAACCCGCATACTAATGGTGCAACCCATAAACGGAGGTTGCCATGAGTTTTCAGAATCCGGTCTTCATTCCCGGCCCGACCAACATGCCCGAGGTTATTCGTCAGGCCTGTTATATGCCAACGATAGACCACCGCTCGCCGGTTTTTGGCGGCATATTGCACCCTTGCCTTGCGGGTGTGAAGCGGGTGCTGAAATCTGAAACCGCCGAGGTGTTCATCTTTCCATCTACCGGCACAGGCGGCTGGGAAGTCGCGCTGAGCAACACCCTGAACGCTGGCGATGGCGTGCTTGCCGCACGCAACGGCATGTTCAGCCACCGTTGGATAGATATGTGCCAGCGCCACGGCCTGAACGTGAACATCGTCGAAACGCCTTGGGGCGAAGGCATTCAGGCTGACCGTTATGAGGAGATTTTGCGCGCCGATACCGGCCACGGCATCAAGGTTGTGCTGGCCACACATAACGAAACCGCAACCGGCGTAAAGTCGGATATTGCCGCCGTGCGCCGCGCGCTCGATGCCGCCAGCCACCCGGCCATGCTGTTTGTCGATGGCGTCAGCTCCATCGGCTCGATGGATTTTCGGATGGATGAATGGGGCGTAGATGTGGCGGTTACCGGCTCGCAAAAAGGGTTTATGCTGCCAGCAGGCTTGGCGATTGTCGGCTTCAGTGCGCGTGCGCTGGCGGCGAGCAAAACCGCCACCCTGCCCCGCACCTTCTTTGATATCGCCGATATGGCCAAGGGCTACGCCAATAACGCCTTTCCCTATACACCGCCCGTTGGCCTTATGAACGGGCTGAAAAAATCATTGGAAATGATCGAGGCCGAGGGGCTGGAAAATGTCTTTGCCCGCCACACGCGCATTGCAACCGGTGTGCGCCACGCGGTCAAGGCTTGGGGGCTTACGCTTTGCGCCGCCAACCCCGGCCTTTATTCCGACACGGTTTCGGCCATTCGCACGCCCGAAGGCTTTAACGCTACCGACATTGTGACCGTCGCCGCGCGCGACTATGGCATGGCCTTTGGTGTGGGTTTGGGTGAGGTTGCGGGCAAGGTTTTTCGCATTGGCCACCTTGGCAGCCTGACCGATGCGATGATGCTGTCGGGCCTTGCCACCGTCGAAATGGTCATGGCTGACCTTGGGTTGAACATTACACTTGGCTCGGGCGTGGCCGCTGCGCAGGCCTTTTACCGCCATGGCAAGGCATAGGGGGCAGCATGTATATTCCCACACTCGATGATATGATGGCGGCCCATGAGCGCATTGCGCCGCATATCCACCGCACCCCGGTGCTCACCTCGCAATTCATCAACCATCTGGTTGGGGCCGAGCTGTTTTTCAAATGCGAAAACCTGCAAAAGGCCGGGGCGTTCAAGGCGCGGGGCGCTTCAAACGCGGTGTTCGGGCTAAGTGATGCGCAGGCCGCGCGCGGTGTGGCCACGCATTCCAGCGGCAACCACGGCACATGCCTGTCTTATGCCGCCGGACGGCGGGGCATCCCCTGCACGGTTGTCATGCCGCATACTGCACCGCAGGCCAAAAAGGATGCAGTGCGCGGCTATGGCGGCAAAGTGGTGGAGTGTGAACCTTCAACCACATCGCGCGAGGCGGTGTTTGCCGAAGTTGTGGCTAAAACCGGCGCCGAATTCGTGCACCCCTATAACGATGCGCGGGTGATTGCCGGTCAGGCCACGTGCTCGCGCGAATTGCTTGAGCAGGTCGAAAACCTGAATGGCGTTGTCGCCCCGATTGGTGGCGGTGGAATGATTTCCGGCACCTGCCTCACGCTTTCAAACCTTGCACCCGAAATGCAGGTTTATGCGGCCGAGCCTGAACAAGCCGATGACGCCTATCGCAGCTTCAAGGCTGGCTATATCATTGCCGATGATGCGCCCAATACCGTGGCCGACGGGCTGAAAGTGCCGCTAAAAGAACTGACATGGCATTTCGTGCGCAACCATGTCGCCGATATTTTCACCGTATCCGAAGACGAAATCATTGACGCCATGAAGCTGATCTGGAAGCGCATGAAAATCGTTATGGAACCATCGAGTGCCGTGCCGCTTGCGGCAATCCTCAAGCATAAAGAACAGTTTGCCGGCCAAAGGCTTGGCATTATCATTACAGGCGGCAATGTCGACCTTGACCTGCTGCCATGGCAGCAGAAATAACCACAGGAGCTGAAAATGAGTTTTGACAAATACGAGGTCGGCTATGACATCCCTGCCCTGCCCGGCATGGATGAGGCCGATATTCAAACCCCCTGCCTTGTGCTGGATCTGGATGCGCTGGAGCGCAACATCATCAAAATGGGCGACTATGCCAAGGCCCATGGAATGCGCCACCGTGTGCATGGGAAAATGCACAAATCGGTCGATGTGGCAAAGCTGCAAGAGCGCTTGGGCGGTTCGTGTGGCGTGTGCTGCCAGAAGGTTTCGGAGGCCGAGGTGTTTGCGCGCGGCGGCATCAAGGATATTCTTGTGTCCAATCAGGTCACAGATCTCGCAAAAATCGACCGTCTTGCCCGCCTGCCCAAGCTTGGCGCGCGCACGCTTGTTTGTGTTGATGATCCGGCCAATGTGGCTAACCTTTCGCAAGCAGCCAAAAAGCATGGCACCGAAATCGAATGCCTTGTGGAAATTGACTGTGGCGCGGGCCGCTGCGGGGTGAGCACAACGCAAGACGTGGTGCACATCGCCAAGCTCATCGACGGCGCTGACAACCTCAAATTTGCGGGCATTCAGGCCTATCAGGGTGCCATGCAGCACCTTGACAGTTTTGCCGACCGCAAGGCCAAGCTCGACCTTGCCATCGCGCAGGTGGCCGATGCTGTGCAAGGGCTAAAGGCGCAAGGGCTGGATTGCGATATCGTTGGCGGTGGCGGCACGGGCTCTTACTATTTCGAGGCGGCATCGGGCGTATATAACGAGCTTCAATGCGGCTCCTATGCCTTTATGGATGCCGATTATGGCCGCATTCTTGATGAAAACGGCCAGCGGATTGATCAGGGAGAATGGGAAAACGCGCTGTTCATTCTGACCAGCGTGATGAGCCATGCCAAGGCCGACAAGGCAATTGTCGACGCCGGATTAAAGGCGCAGTCTGTCGATAGCGGCCTGCCAACCGTATTTGGCCGCGATGACGTGACCTATATGAAATGTTCCGACGAGCACGGCGTTGTGGCCGATCCGGGCGGCGCGCTGAAGGTCAATGACAAGCTGCGCCTTGTGCCCGGCCATTGCGACCCGACCTGCAATGTCCATGACTGGTATGTCGGCCTGCGCAACGGCAAGGTTGAAAGCCTCTGGCCGGTTTCCGCGCGCGGCAAGGCCTTCTAGGCCATGTATATTGTTCCAGAAAAAGACATCGCCGCACTGGTAAGTGCCGAGGACAGTTTTGCCGCCGTGCGCGAGGTATTTGGCGCAATGGCGGCAGGCTCGGCCTATAATTTCCCCGTTATCCGCGAGGCGATTGGCCATGCCGATGCGCTCTATGGCTTCAAATCGGGGTTTGACCGGCAGGGTTTGAACCTCGGGCTGAAATCGGGCGGCTATTGGCCGGGCAATGCGGCGCGCGGGCTGACAAACCATCAATCGACCGTGTTTTTGTTTGATGCCGATACCGGCAAATGCCGTGCAATTGTTGGTGGCAACCTGCTGACCGCCTTGCGCACCGCCGCCGCCGCCGCCGTTTCTGTGGCCTGTTTGGCACGAAAAAACGCAACTGTGCTTGGCATTGTCGGCGCGGGCCATCAGGCGGCGTTCCAACTGCGCGCCGTGGCCGCGCAGCGCAAATTTACGCGGGTTGTGGCGTGGAACCGCAGTTTTGAAAAGCTGGCCAATCTTGGGGCTGTTGCGGCGGAACTGGGGCTGGCGTTTGAAGCGGTTTCGCTGGAAAGCCTTGGGGCTGAGGCCGATGTGATTGTTACAATTACATCAAGTTATGCCGCCATTTTGACCGATGCAAATGTTAAAGCAGGCACGCATATCGCTTGCATGGGCACCGATACCAAAGGCAAACAAGAAATCGAGCCCGCGCTTGTGGCCCGCGCCAGCCTGTTCACCGACGAGGTGGCGCAATCCATCAGCATTGGCGAATGCCAGCACGCCATTGCGGCGGGACTGGTGGCGCAAAGCGGTATTACCATGCTTGGCGCGGTGATTAACGGCACCCATGCGGGCCGCCAGAACGACGATGAAATCACCCTGTTTGATGGCACAGGCGTGGGCCTACAAGACCTTGCTGTCGCCTCAACTGCTGTGCAGCGCGCGGTTGAACAAGGCCGCGCGATAGAGGTGGAGTTCTAGACAGACTGCGCCCCCGCACGGGCTGTGCAGGGGCAAATACAAGCCGCGCGACTAGCCTTTCTTCTTGTCATTGCTTGGCGTGGCTTTGCTTGGCGTGGCTTTTGGCGCTGGCGCATCGCTTGCAAACGGGTCATCGCCTGCATCAGCATCCGGTATTGGGGCATCCGGTATTGGGGCATCCGGTTTTGGTGTCGATTCCTGTGATTTGGCAGCGCCGCGCGCCGTGGGCTGGTGTTTTACATCCTCATCCGCACTGGCCTCCTTTAGCCGCGCTTCAGCCGCATCGCCCTTGCTTGTGCCGGATTTGATCGCCGATATATCGCCTGCAGCACCCTTGCTACCCGCAGCCTTTGCCTCACCCGCAGCAATATCAGGCGCAGCCCCGCTTTCGCCTGAGCCAGCTTTGGATTTGCCACCACCAAGGCTTGATGTGCCGCCCGCCGCCGAAGCGCCCTTCATGGATTTGTCGGCATCGGCATCACCATCGGCGGCCACAGCCGCAGTGCCTGCGGCCATTGCACCCGCCACACCCAACGGTGCGGCTGGCAGAACTTCGGTTTTCTCATCTTTCTTGCGGCTGGATGTATGGGTTTTGGTCGTAACATCACCGCATTTGGCGCAGGTATAGGTTTCGGTCACCTCATAGGTTTCCTCCATCCAAGTTATAACCTTGGTCGAGCGGTCATCGGCCTCTTCACGGCTTTCTTTCGGCTCGCTGCCCAGAACCTTTTCACTGCGATCGGTGCGCGTAATGCTGAAAGCCGCACTGCATTTGCCGCATTGCGCCGCTTTGGAACCATTGCCAAACGACCATTTGAACAGGCCAAAACCAGCACCCGCGCCCAAAATCACAGCGCCCCCGAAACGCAGGGCACCGCCCTGCCCGCTAAGCACCAAAAGCGCAATAAGCGCAACAACTGCGCCGCCGATACAGCCCCAGATAAGTGCCGTTTTTTTAATTGAGGCTTGCATGGCCTCTTGTTCTGCAGAAAGACCAGACATGACTATCCCCTTTTTTTGATGAGCGATGCTGCGACAGATCGCAGATTCGCGCAACCATTCGGCGTGATGGCACCCGCTTTAGGGTTGCAAATGTACAATTTGCCATCACTATGTCTTATACTTTATGACAACATATAAGGTTGACCATGCGGCACGCCCAACTTCGCGCCTTTCATGCCGTTGCTTTACATGGCGGGTTTTCACGCGCAGGCGAAGCGCTGCATGTGACCCAGCCCGCAATTTCCGACCAAGTGCGCCGCCTGGAGCAGGAATATGACATTTTGCTGTTTCACCGCGACAAAAAGCAGGTGCGGCTCACGTCGCGCGGCCAAGCGTTGCTGGAAATTACCAACCGCCTGTTCGCAGCCGAGGGCCAGGCGCTGGAATTTTTGTCTGAAAACCGTGGCGAAATGCAGGGCCGGTTGCGCATTATGGTGGATAGCGCGCATCACGTGCTTGGGCTTTTGGCCAAATTCAGGCAGGATAACCCGCTTGTTACTATCGAAATCAGCACCGGAAATACCGCGCAAGTGGTTGCCGCCCTTCAAGCCTATCGCGCCGATATCGGTATTTTGGGCGATACGCCGCCATCGCATGACCTTGCCATGCGCAACCTTGGTGCCAGCCCGATCGTCGCCTTTGCTGCACGCCGCCTGAACCTGCCTGCCGACCAAGGGATGAGTGTGGCCGAATTGGCGAACCACCCGCTCATTCTGCGCGAAAAGGGCTCGAAAACCCGGCAAAAACTGGATGAGGCCGCCGCCCTGCTTGGCCTGACCCTTGTGCCTGCCGTAGAGGCGGAAGGGCGCGAAGCGGTGCGCGAAATTGTGGCTGCGGGTGCGGGCATCGGCTTTGTATCGCAGGCCGAGTTCGGGCTTGACCAGCGGCTGCAAATCATCCCGATTCTGGGGCAAACCCTGCTGATGCAGGAAGTGCTGGTCTGCCTGCGCGACCGCGCGCAAACGCGGCTTGTCAGCGCTTTTATGGCGCTGGCGGAATAACGGCGGTGGCCTCTATTTCCAGCAATGCCTCATCTTCAACCAAACCAGCGACAACAACCATTGTCATGGCCGGAAAATGGCGGCCAAGCACACGGCGATAGGCTTCGCCCACGGCGCGCTGGTTGGCCAGATATTCCTGCTTATCGGTTACATACCAGGTTAGCCGCACCAAATGCTCGGGCTTGCCGCCCGCTGCCGCCAGAACATCGGCGATGTTTTGCAATGCCTGTTCCATCTGGCCCACAAAATCGGCATGTTCAAAAACCTGCGCAGCGTTCCAGCCGATCTGACCGCCTATAAACAGGCTTTGGCCCGTGGCCAGCACACCATTGGCATAGCCCTTTGCAGCCGCCCAGCCTTTGGGTTGAATAATGCTATGCATGCGGCTCTTCCTGTTCTTGTAACTGTGTTTCGATCGCGGTGCGCAAACTTGCGGGCCACGGGCGCGGGCGGCCGTCGGACAGGCTGACATAAACCAGCACCTGCTCGCAGCTCAAGCGAAGCTCGTCACCGCATTGGGCGGTTATGCTGAGCTTAAGGCTTGCCCCGCCGATATTGCGCGGGGTCAGCGTGAAGCGCAGCACATCACCAAGGCGGCTTGGCGCATGAAAGCGGGCATTGATCTGCGCGGTTGGCACACCGGATGCGGTCATCCCGTGCATACGGTCAAACCCCATTCCGATGGTTTCAAACCAGTCTTCAACGGTTTGGTTGATCATTTCAAAATAGCGCGGATAAAACACAATCCCCGCCGGGTCGCAGTGCTGAAAGCGAACGCGAATGTATTGAAAATATGACATTACACCCCCAGATAGCGGTTGGCCAAAGCGGTATCGACAGCGCGGGCCTCCCCCTGCCACACACTGCTGCCGCGCTCCAGTATAACAGCATGGCTGGCAATACTCAGCACCTCGCGCAGAGATTTATCGACCAGCAAAATCGCCAGCCCTTCCGACTTTAGCACACGGATAGCGTCCCATATTTCCTGACGGATCACCGGGGCCAGCCCTTCGGTCGCCTCGTCAAGAATAAGCAGGCGCGGATTGGTCATGAGCGCGCGGCCAATGGCCAGCATTTGCTGTTCGCCGCCCGAAAGCGTATCGGCGCGCTGGTCGCGCCGCTCGCCAAGGCGGGGGAACAGGTTGACAAGCTTTGCATAATCCCACGCGCCAGCGCGCGCGGCGGCGGTCAGGTTTTCATACACGCTGAGCGGGGCAAAGCACCGCCGCCCTTCAGGCACTAGCCCCATGCCAAGCCGCGCCGCACGATGGCTGGGCATCGTGTTGATCACCTGCCCGTCAAACGAAATTTCGCCCGATGTGGCGCGCATCATTCGGCAAATGTTGCGAATGGTTGTGGTTTTGCCCATGCCGTTACGGCCCATCAGCGCCACGACCTGGCCGGCATCAACAGCAAGGTTTACGCCAAACAGCGCTTGTGACTTGCCATAGTGGCTGTGCAGGTCTGTAACGGTTAAAAGCGCGCTCATGCCTGCTCCTCCGCACCCAGATAGGCTTCGCGCACCTGCGGGTTGGCCCGAATTTCGGCCACCGTTCCGCTTGCGATAATGCGGCCATAGACAAGCACCGAAATCCTGTCAGCCAGCGAAAACACCGCATCCATATCATGTTCAACCAGCAAGATCGGCGCGGTTTTGCGCAGATCCGACAGGAACGTCGTTAGCCGCGCGCCCCCTTCCGGCCCCATGCCCGCCATAGGCTCGTCAAGCAAGAACAGCTTTGGCTTGAGCGCGAGTGCGAGCGCAATTTCCAATTGCCGCCGTTGCCCGTGGCTAAGGTCGCCAGCCGGTTGGTTGGCGCGGCTCTCCAGCCCGACCTGCCTAAGCACATCCATAGCAGGGCCGGTCAGCGCGCGGTCCTTCATGGCGGGTTTGAAAAACCGAAAACTGCGCGTGCTTTGGCCCTGCACCGCCAGCATGGCGTTTTGCAACACCGTAAACGCGGGCGCGACAGCCGAAACCTGAAAGCTGCGCGCCATGCCCGCGCGGGCGCGTTTTACCGCAGAAAACTGGCTTAAATCCTGCCCGTTGAACACGACCTGCCCGGCATCCGAAGCCAATTCGCCCATGATCTGCTTGATAAGCGTGGTTTTGCCGGCCCCGTTGGGGCCGATCAGCGCATGAATTTCGCCGGGGCGAATGGTGAGCGATACATTATCGCTGGCAACCAATGCGCCAAAGCATTTGGTAAGGCCGCGAATGTCCAAAACAGGTTCAACCATGCCGCTGCCCCCCTGCCAGAATGCCGATAATGCCGCCACGCGCGAACAGCACGACCAGCAAAAGCAGCAGGCCCAGAAGGAACTGCCAGTAATCGGTAACATCGCCAAGCAGGTGTTCGAGCGTCACAAACAGCATGGCGCCCGCCAGCGGCCCGAACAGCCGCCCCACCCCGCCAAGAATGACAAAAACCATGATTTCGCCCGACATATGCCAAGATAGCATCGTCGGGCTGACGAACTTGTAAAGATCGGCAAACATCGCGCCCGCCAATCCGGTGATCATTCCGGAAATGACGAACGCCGTTAGCCGGATGCGGTAAGGCGCAATGCCAAGGCTGATACTGCGCGCCTCGTTCTGGCGCGCGCCTTGCAGTGCAAGCCCGAAGCGCGAACGCACAAGCACCGCCGACAGGCCGACCGCCGCCACCAGCACGCCTGCCGCAAGCAGGTAATAATGCAGCGGCACCATCATATTGACGCCAAAGAACTGGCTGCGAACATAGGTTGAAAGCCCGTCTTCGCCGCCATAGGCGGGCCATGAAATGGCGAAATAGTAAATCATCTGCGCAAAGGCCAGCGTGATCATGATGAAATAAACACCGCTGGTGCGCAGGCTGAGCGCGCCGATGACCAGCGCACCAAGGCCCGACACCAGCATCGCCACCAGCCACAGCACCCAGGTTTGCTGGCTGCCCGCAATCTCCAGCCCGAAGATGTGCATCGGCTGGCCGCTGAAAGCGTGGGAAAACACAATCCCCGCCGCATAGCCGCCAAGCCCGAAAAACGCCGCATGGCCAAAGCTGACAAGGCCACCATAGCCAAGCGCAAGGTTCAGCCCCACACCTGCCAATGCCAGCACGGCGGCGCGCGTGGCAAGGGTAATCAGATAGGGGTTGTCAAACAGTTGCGCGGCCAGCGGCACGGCGGCCAGCAGTGCAAGAATTGTAATGTTCACATAGGTTTCACGCCGCATCATGCCACCCCGAACAGGCCACGTGGCCGCCACAACAAAACCGCCGCCATAAGCATGTAAATAAGCATGGAGGCGAGAGCCGAGCCGATGCCCGTGGCGCGAGACGGCTCCATGAACAGGCCAAACAGCATGGGCAGCATGGCGCGGCCCATTGTATCGGTCACCCCCACAAGCAGCGCGCCCACAAGCGCCCCCTTGATAGAACCGATGCCACCGATCACGATAACCACAAAGGCCATGATGAGCACCGGCTCGCCCATGCCCACCTGCACCGATTGAATGGCACCAACCATGCCGCCAGCCAACCCCGCCAGCCCTGCGCCAAGCGCAAAAACAACCGTATAAAGCACACGGATATTCACCCCGAGCGCGGCAATCATCTCACGGTCGGCTTCGCCTGCACGGATGCGAATGCCAAGCCGCGTGCGGTGGATCAGCAAGTAAAGCCCCAGCGCAACTGCAAAGCCGGCCACGATAATCGCCAGCCTGTAGGCGGGGTATTGAATGCCGCCGGGCAGCATGACCGCGCCTGCCAGCATGGGCGGCACATCCAGATACAGCGGGAAAGAGCCAAAGACATAGCGCGTGCCTTCGGAAAACATCAGGATCAGCGCGAAAGTGGCTAAAACCTGGTCCAGATGGTCGCGCGCGTATAGGCGCCTTATAACAAAAACTTCGACCAGCGCACCGGCAGCGGCTGCGGCTGTCAGCGCGCCAACCAGCCCCAGCCAGAACGAGCCCGTGGCCGAGGCAATGGCGGCGCAGGCAAAGGCCCCCACCATGTAAAGCGAGCCATGGGCAAGGTTGATCAGCCCCATGACGCCGAAAACCAGCGTAAGGCCAGCGGCCATCAAAAACAGCATCACGCCGAATTGCAGACCGTTGAGCAATTGTTCAACGAAAAGTGCGGTTGTCACAAAATCACCCTAAAAGGGATGAGCGGGCCAGATGAGGCCCGCCCGAAACCGTTTACATGCTGCATTCAGCGGCATAAGCGTCGCCGCGATCTTCCAGCGCCACGCCAACAATGCGGTTGGTGTATATATCGCCATCCATCACCACTTCACGCACATATATGTCCTGAATGGGGTGGTGGTTCGGCCCAAAGGCGAAATCACCACGCGTCGAGGCGAAATCGGCAGCCATGAGTGCTGCGCGGAAGGCATCCATATCGGAGATATCTGCCGCAGCCATGGCCGAAAGCAGCAGGTTGGCCGTGTCAAAACCCTGACTGGAGTAAAGCGAGGGCACGCGGCCATAAGCTTCGATATAAGCCGCCACGAATGCCGCATTGGCATCGTTTTCTAGGTCGGGCGACCATTGCGCTGTGTTGCGCACGCCAAGTGCTGCATCACCCACCGCTTGCAGAATGTTCTGATCAAAGCTGAAGGCCGGACCAACCAGCGGGATTTCAACACCCGATTGCGCATATTGCTTCATGAACGCAATGCCCATGCCGCCGGGCAGGAAGAAAAACACGCTATCGGCCCCGCTTGCGCGGATTTGTGCAATTTCAGCCGCATAATCGGTTTGGCCAAGCTGGGTGTAAACCTCGGCGGCAACCGCACCTTCATAAAAGCGCTTGTAGCCGGTCAGCGCATCGGTGCCGGCCGGGTAGTTTGGCGCCATGATAAAGCTGTTGGTATAGCCCGCCGAATTGGCATAAGCGCCTGCGGCTTCGTGCAGATTGTCGTTTTGCCATGCCACGTTGAAATAATTTTCATGGCAAGCGGAACCGGCCAGCGCCGAAGGCCCGGCATTGGGTGACAGATAGAAATGCCCCTGCGCAGTTACGCTTGGCACCACGGCCATGGCAAGATTTGACCAGATTATCCCGGTCATCACGTCCACCCGGTCGCTTTGCAAAAGCTTGTCGGCCAGTTGCACGGCCACATCGGGCTTTTGCTGGTCGTCTTCTACAATCAGTTCGACCAGATCACCCGCGCCGGCCATTTCAATGGCCAGCATGAACCCGTCGCGCACATCAATGCCAAGCGAGGCCCCGCCGCCCGAAAGCGTGGTGATCATGCCCACTTTCAGCGGTTCGGCCTGCACGGCACCCGCTGCAACCATCGCGCCAAGCGCGACTCCTAGAAGTTTGTTTTTCATTACCTTCTCCCTGTTTTGCCTAACGGTTCAGAACGCCCGAAAGGTTAGCGTTGTCATCGACCGCTCGATATTCGGAATATCGAGCAAATGGTCGTTGATATACTTGCCTACATCCTCGTCCTTTGGAATGTAGAGTTTGGCCAGCAGGTCAAAATCGCCGCTGGTAGAATAAAGCTCCGACGTAATTTCGCGCGCAAAAACCGCCTCGGCCACCTCATAGGTTTTGCCCGGTTTGCACCGCAACTGAATGAAGACGCAGTTCATAGAATTGTCCTTACATGCCAAAGTTCCGCAAACAGTTCCACCTCCAGCATACGCCGCAGGTAGCTGACGCCCCCCGTCCCCCCGGTGCCCCGCTTGAAGCCGATGACGCGCTCGACCGTGGTAACATGGTTAAACCGCCAGCGTCGAAAATAATCCTCAAAATCAACCAGTTTTTCGGCCAGTTCATACAGCGCCCAATGGATTTTGGGGTTACGATACACCTCGGCCCAAGCCTCCATCACCGCATCATTCGGACTGTGGGGCTGAGAAATATCGCGCTTGAGCACGTCATCGGGAATGGCAAAGCCGCGCCGCGCCAAGAGCGCAAGTGCCTCATCATACAGGCTGGGTTTGGCAAGCTCGTCTTGCAACAGCTTGGTCAGGTCGGCGCGGTGCGCATGCGGGCGCAACATGGCGTGGTTACGATTGCCCAGCATGAACTCGATTTGCCGGTATTGATACGACTGGAACCCAGAGCTTTGGCCAAGCTTGTCGCGAAAATCGGTATATTCGCTTGGCGTCATCGTGCGCAGCACGTCCCAAGCGTTGTTGAGCTGCTCGAAAATCCGCGCCACGCGGGCCAGCATCTTGAAGGCCGGTTGCACATCATCGGCGCGCAGAGCGCGGCGCGCGGCGGTCAATTCATGTATCGCCAGCCGCATCCACAATTCGCTGGTCTGGTGCTGGATGATAAACAGCATTTCATCATGGCTGTCGGTGCGCGGGTGCTGTGCGCCCAGAATGCCGGTCAGGCCCAGATAGTCCGAATATGACATTTTACCGTCAAACGCCATTTCGGCGCCCTCGCCCGCCGGGTCATAGCTGCTCATGTAACGGCACCCCGCTGCTTGAACTCGGGCGCATCCCAAGCGCGTGTGTCAAGAATTTCGGCCAGAATGGCGGCGGCGCGGCGCACCTCGTCTAAGGTGTTGTAAAGCGGTGCAAAGCCAAAGCGCATCTTGTCGGGCGCACGAAAATCGCCAATCACCCCGCGCGCAATCAGCGCCTGCATGGCCTCAAAACCATGTTCAAAACCAAAGGACACCTGCGAGCCACGCGCCGCCCCGTTGCGCGGCGATGCCAGCGTAAGCTCGGGGCATAGGCGCTCAACCTCGGCAATGAACAGATCGCTCAGCGCAATGGACTGGGTGCGCAAATCGTTCATATCCACGCCCTCCCAGGCTGCAAGTGCGGTCTCAAGCGATGCCATCTGGATGACCGGCGGTGTGCCTACGCGCATGCGCGACACACCCGCCGCCGGGCGATATTCAAGGTCGAAGTCAAAGGGTGCTTCATGGCCCAGCCAGCCCGAAAGCGCCGGGCGCACGCTGTTGGCGAGATCGGGGCGCACATATATGAAGGCTGGCGCACCGGGGCCACCGTTGAGGTATTTATAGGTGCAGCCAACCGCAAATTCAGCGTTGCAGCCTGCAATATCCACCGGCAAAGCCCCGGCAGAATGGGCCAGATCCCACATGACCACGGCCCCCGCATCATGCGCGGCACGGGTGAGTGCGGCCATATCATGCTTGCGGCCGGTGCGGTAATCGACCTCGGTCAGCATCAGCACGGCAATATCCGGCCCGATATTGGCGGCCACGTCTTCGGGGTTCACCACGCGCAGTTCATGGCCCTGCTTCAAACTGTCGATCAGCCCGCGCGCCATGTATAAATCGGCCGGAAAGTTGCCATTATCGCTGAGCACAACCTTGCGGGTCGGGTTCAGTTCCAGCGCGCTGGCCAATGCCTGATACACTTTAATGGTCAGGGTATCGCCAACTGTCACGCTGCCCGCAGGCGCGCCTATCAGCGGGGCAATCATATCACCAAGCTTGTTGGCCTGCGCCATCCATGCAGCCTTGTTCCAGCCGGTAATCAGCAACTCGCCCCATTCATCGGCCATCATGGATGCCACGCGCGCAGTGGCGGCCTTGGGCAGTGGGCCAAGCGAGTTCCCGTCAAGATAGATCATCCCGTCGGGAATGTGGAACAGGGCGCGGGTTTTGGAAAAATCGGTGGTCATGTATCGTCCTTCAGGCGAAAGCGCTGCAATTTGCCGGTTGCCGTTTTTGGCAGACTTTCGGCAAAAACAATGGAGCGCGGGTATTTGTAGGGTGCAATGTGAGCTTTAACATGGTCTTGTAAAATCTTGATTGTGCTGTCGTCTTTCGCTTGGTCCTCATGCAGAACCACATGCGCCTGCACAATCTGGCCGCGCGCCTCATCGGCAATGCCAATCACAGCGCATTCAAGCACGGCGGGGTGCGACAGCAGCGCCGCCTCCACCTCGGGGCCGGCGATATTATAGCCCGACGACACGATCATATCGTCAGAGCGAGCCGCAAAATGGAAATATCCGTCTTCATCCTGAATGAAGCTGTCGCCCGTCAGGTTCCAGCCATCGCGCACATATTTTTGCTGGCGGTCGTCCTTCATGTAACGGCAACCTGTCGGGCCGCGCACAGCCAGCCGCCCGACCGTACCGCGCGGCACTTCGTGCATATCTTCATCCACGATCCGCGCCTCGTAGCCGGTGACCGGCTTGCCGGTGGAGGCGGGCTTATGATCGCCAAAGCGGTTGGAAATGAAAATATGCAGCATTTCGGTCGCCCCGATGCCATCAAGCATCGGCTTGCCGGTTTTGGCCATCCAGTCGTTATAAACGGGCGCAGGCAGCGTTTCGCCCGCCGAAACCGCCGCGCGCAGGCTGGAAAGATCGGCGCCATCTTCCATTGCCTGCAGCATAACGCGGTATGCGGTCGGTGCGGTAAAGCAAACCGTTGCGCGGTATTTCTGTATTATTTCTATAAGGTTAGGTGGCGAAGCTGTTTCCAGTAACGCCGCCGCCGCCCCAAAGCGCAGCGGAAACACCGCCAGTCCGCCCAAGCCGAAGGTAAAGGCCAGCGGCGGCGAGCCGACAAAAATGTCATCCGGTGTCACGCCAAGCACCTCGGCGGCATAGCCATCGGCAATCATCAGAATATCGCGGTGGAAATGCATGGTCGCCTTCGGCTTGCCGGTGGTGCCGCTGGTAAAGCCGAGCAGTGCCACATCATCGCGGCCGGTTTTCACGGCTTCAAAACGCACGGGCTTGCCAAGCGCCACGCGGTCAAGTTCGGCATCATGGTTGGCAGTGCCGTCGAACCCTATGACTTTGCTTAGGAATTTCGAGTTCTTCGCACAGGTCGCCAACTCGTCCATCAGTCGCGTATCACAAAGCGCATGGCTGATTTCGGCAATGTCCACAATCGCGCCAAGTTCGCCCGCGCGAAGCTGCGGCATGGTGTTTACCACAACCGCCCCCGCCTTGGTCGCGGCCAGCCAGCAGGCCACCATGCCGGGGTTGTTGGCCGAGCGGATGAGCACACGATTGCCGGGCTTCACACCATAATCCTCAACCAGCGCGTGGGCGATGCGGTTGGTCCAGTCGCTCAGCTCCTTATAGGTGCGCAAGCGGCCATGGCCAATCAGCGCCGTATGGTCGCCAAAACCATTTTCAACCATCTTATCCGTGAGTTCCGCACCTATATTCAGGTATTCAGGGTATGAAAAAGCCCCAAGGTTGAAGCGCGGCCAGTCGGCTTCGTCGGGCAGGTTCCTGCGTGTGAAATCATCGCTATGTCCGCTTGGCCCAAGCATCAGTTTCCCCCCAAAGTCTGGCGCGCGATGACAATGCGTTGCACGTCTGACGCACCTTCGTAAATGCGCAGCGCCCGAATTTCGCGATAAAGCCGCTCGCAGATATTGCCCGCCTGCACACCCGCCCCGCCATGCAGTTGCAAGGCGCGGTCAATCACATCCTGCGCATTGTCGGTGGCATAAAGCTTGGCCATGGCAGCTTCGCGGGTCACACGCGGCGCACCGGAATCCTTGGCCCATGCGGCGCGGTAAACCAGCAAGGCGGCGGCATCGACCGCCAGCGCCATATCGGCTATATGGCCCTGCACCATTTGCAATTCTGCCAGCGGCGCGCCAAAAAGCTGGCGGTCCTGCACGCGGGCGAGCGCCGCATCCAGCGCGCGGCGCGCCATGCCAAGCGCTGCGGCCCCGACAGTCGAGCGAAACACATCAAGCACCGACATTGCTACCTTGAAGCCACCGCCAGCCGGCCCGATCATCGCGCTTGCGTGCAGGCGATAGTCGGTCAGGCGGATATGCGCAAGCGGGTGCGGCGCAATGCTGTGCAGCCGCTCAACCACCTCAAAGCCCGGCGCATCGGGCGTGACGATGAAGGCCGAAAGCCCGCGCGCGCCCGCAGCCTCGCCCGTGCGCGCAAAAAGGCAGTAAAAGTCGGCAATGCCGCCGTTGGAAATCCATGTCTTGTCGCCGTTCAGCACAAAACTATCACCGTCGCGCACGGCTGACAGGGTGATATTGGCAACATCGGAACCCGATTGCGGCTCGGTCAGGGCAAAGGCAGCAATCGCCTGCCCTTGGCGGGTTTTCGCCAGCCAGCCGCGCTGTTCGTCATTCCCGAAAAGCGAAATCGCCCCTGCCCCAAGCCCTTGCATGGCAAAGGAGAAATCGGCCAGCCCGTCATGATAGGCCAGCGTTTCGCGGATCAGGCATAGCGTGCGCACGTCAAGGCTTCCCTCGCCTTTCGGTGCGGAATGTTGCAACCAGCCATCGGCCCCGAGTTTGGCCACCAGTTCGCGGCAGGCGGCATCGGTGTCGCTATGGTCAATGCCCGTCAGGTTGCTGGCCGCCCAGTCGCGCAGGCTTTCAGCCAAAACGCGGTGGTGGGGTTCAAAAAATGGCCATGAGAGAAAGCTGCTATCCATCAGTTCCCCTCGAATTTAGGGGTTTCGCGGGCAGTAAATGCCTCGTAAGCGCGGCGGAAATCTTCGGTTTTCATGCACAAAGCCTGGGCCTGCGCCTCGGCTTCAATCGCCTGTTCCAGCCCCATATTCCATTCCTGCGCCAGCATGGTTTTGGTCATCATATGCGCAAAGCCCGGCCCTTCGGCCAGACCTTTGGCCATGTCTTGCGCGGCCTCAACCAAACCATCTTCAACCACACGGTTGTAAAAACCGGTTTGCTGGCCTTCGGCGGCCCCAAAGCTGCGGCCGGTATATAGCAGTTCTGCCGCGCGCCCCTGCCCGATAATGCGCGGCAGCATGGCACAAGCGCCCATATCGCAGCCCGCCAGCCCGACGCGGGTGAACAAAAAGGCGCATTTTGCACTGGGGGCTGCAAGGCGGATATCGGATGCCATGGCCAGAATCGCACCCGCGCCCACGCAAATCCCCTCTACCGCCGCAATCACCGGCTTGCCGCAACCGATGATGGCCTTGACCAGATCACCTGTCATGCGGGTAAATTCTAGCAGCGCGGGGGCCTCCATGGCAACAAGCGGGCCGATAATGTCATGCACATCGCCGCCGGAACAGAAATTGCCGCCATTGGGGGCCAGCACAACGGCACCAATGTCATCGGCATAGGCCAGTGCGCGAAACGTATCGCGCAACTCGCCGTAGCTTTCAAAGGTCAGCGGGTTTTTACGTTCAGCACCTTTAAGCGAAATTGTGGCCACGCGCCCCTCAACCGACCAGTTAAAATGTTGCGGGGTAATATCCTTCATCGCGCTCATTGCTGTTCCCTTTGTTTGCCGACGACTTTGCGCAAAATAGCCGTGATCGTGTCGGCGTCTTCTTCGCTGAGCCCTTGCAAAAGCTCGTCGATCCAGCCTGCATGAATAGCGGCGCGCGCGGCAAACTCGTGCTGGCCCGCCTCGGTCAGCCGCACGATAAAGGCGCGCCTGTCGCCCGGCACGGCCAAGCGTTCAACAACGCCATCGCTGACCAGCCTGTCAACAATGCCGGTGATATTGCCGTTGGACACCATCAGCGCCGATGAAAGCGCGCTCATGCGCATGCCCTGTGGTTCGCGGTCCAGAGCGGCCATCACATCAAAGCGCGGCAGGGTCGAGCCGAACTCAAGGCGCATTTTCTCGCGCAACTCAGCCTGCATAATGCGGTTGACCGTGAGCAGTTTGATCCAGACACGCAGCCTTGCGCGCGTGCCGGGGTTCGGCTCGGGCGCGCTCATATTTCGCCCCCGTTTATGGAAAGCGTATGCCCGTTGATGCCCGCAGCCCCGATGCTACACAAATACTGCACGGCGGCGGCAATTTCATCGGGTGTAATCAGCCGTTTTTGCGGGTTTTGCGCAACAAGCTGCGCGCGCGCAACTTCAGCGCTCAGACCGGTTTTGGCAACTATGTTGTCTACGGTCTCATCAACCATTGGCGTATCAATATAGCTAGGGCAAATCGCGTTGACGGTGATCTTGCTTTTAGCCAGCTCCTGCGCCAGCGCGCGCACCAGCCCGACCACGCCATGTTTGGCTGCACAATACGGTGCAACATAGGCATAGCCGCGCAATCCGGCGGTTGAGGCTACAGCCACAAGCCGCGCGGGTGTGGCGCGGTCCATCACACCAAGCGCGGCCTGAAAGGTGTTGAATGTGCCGGTCAGGTTAACAGCCAGCATTTGCGCCCAATCCGCCGCGCTGATTTTGGCAAATGGCGCGCTTGTGGCGGCACCTGCATTCGCCACAACGAGCTCGGGCGCACCCGCGTGAGCCGTGTGTTCAGCCATGGCTTCTTGCATGGCGGCCATGTCGGTTACATCGGCAATATGGGGGTGGATGTTTTCATGCTGCGCGGCAATAGCTTCAAGCGCCGCGCGCCGCCGCCCGGTGATTGTGACCTGCGCGCCCTTTTGCGCCAGATCCAGCGCAATCGCCGCACCAACGCCGCTACCACCACCAGTTACAAGGGCTGACGTTACCGTGCGCATCAGACTTTCCCCAACATCTGGTCTTGCCGCTCGGCAAGGCGGAACATCTGGTCGCGCCCATTTAGGTAAGGGTCTGGCCACGGCTCGGCCTTGTCGCCAAGCGCGGCGGCGGCATGCAATGTCCAGTTGGGGTTGGCCAGATGCGGGCGCGCAAGGCAGACAAGGTCGGCCCGCCCCGCCATGAGGATGGAGTTCACATGGTCCGGCTCGTAGATATTGCCCACCGCCATTGTGGCCATCCCGGTCTCGTTGCGAATGCGGTCGGAAAACGGGGTTTGGAACATGCGGCCATAAACAGGCTTGCCGCGCGCACTGGTTTGCCCTGCGGAAACATCGCAAATATCCACGCCCGCCGCCTGTAGCATACGCGCAATTTCAACGGCATCTTCGGGGGTGATACCTTCATCGCCCACCCAGTCATTTGCGGAAATGCGCACCGAAATCGGCTTGGCATCGGGCCAAACCGCGCGCACGGCGGCAAATACTTCCAACGGGTAGCGCATGCGGTTTTGCAGGCTTCCGCCGTATTCATCGGTGCGCAGGTTGCTAAGCGGCGATATGAAGCCCGACAGCAGATAGCCATGCGCCATATGCAGTTCCAGCATATCAAAGCCGCAGGCATTGGCCATTTCGGCGGCGGCAACGAACGCGTCGCGCACATTGTCCATATCGGAGCGTTCCATCGCCCTTGGCACAGCATTTTTATCGCTCCATGCTTGGGCCGAGGGTGCGATAATTGGCCAGTTTCCAGCGCGCAACGGCGCGTCAATATCTTCCCAGCCCAGTTGGGTCGAGGCTTTGGCCCCCGCATGGCCTAGCTGCGCACAGACCTTGGCGCCGGTCTGGGTATGAATGAAGCTGACAATCCGCGCCCATGCCGCCTGATGTTCGGGCGCGTAAAAGCCCGTGCAGCCGGGGGTGATGCGGCCCTGAGCGGACACGCAGGTCATCTCGGTAAATACCAGCCCAGCGCCACCAGCGGCACGCGCGCCGTAATGCACCAGATGCCAGTCGGTCGGGCAGCCATCAACCGCCTTGTATTGCGCCATGGGTGACACAACGACACGGTTTTTCAGCTCCAAATCGCGCAAACGATAAGGCGCAAACATTGGCGCGCGCCCCACCTGCCCGCCTGCCTGTTGCTGAAACCAGCCCTCGGCCCCGGCCAGCCAGTCCCCATCGCGCAGGCGCAGGTTTTCGTGGGAAATGCGCTGGCTGCGGGTTAGAACGGCGTAGTTGAACTGCACAGGGTCAAGATGCAGGTAGCGCTCGACCTCCTCAAACCATTCCATGGAGTTGCGCGCCGCCGATTGCAGCCGCAGCACTTCCAGCCGGCGGGCGTCTTCATACTTAGCAAAGGCGGCCTTCATATCCGGCTCGCTATGCAAATAGTCGGCCAGCGCAATCGCGCTTTCCAGCGCCAGCTTGCTACCCGAGCCGATGGAGAAATGCGCCGTGGCGGCGGCATCGCCCATCAGCACAAGGTTCTTATGGCTCCAGTTCTCGCACAAAACGCGCGGAAAGCTCAACCATGCCGAGCCGCGAATATGGTTAGCATTTGTCATCAGCTTGTGGCCGCCAAGATGCTCCTTGAAAATCTCTTCGCAAATTTCAATGCTGTCTTGCTGGCTTAACGTGCCGAACCCGTAGGCGTCATAGGTGGCTTGCGTGCATTCAACGATGAAGGTCGCTGTGTTGTCGTCAAACTGGTAGGCATGCGCCCAAAGCCAGCCCTTATCGGTTTGCTCGAAGATAAAGGTAAAGGCATCGTCAAACTTTTGATGCGTGCCAAGCCATGTGAATTTGCATTTGCGCGTGTCGATCTCGGGCTTGAAATGCTGTTCAAACTGGCGGCGCGCGGCCGAGTTTAGCCCGTCAGCCGCGACAACAAGGTCAAAGCTGTCCATATAGGTTTGCACATCGTCAACGGCTGTTTCAAAGCGCAGCTCTACGCCAAGCTCGCGCGCGCGTGCCTGCAAATCCAGCAGTAACTGCCGCCGCCCGATGCCGCAAAACCCGTGCCCGCCCGAAATTGTTTTTGTGCCGCGATACTGCACCGCCACATCGTCCCAATAGGCGAAATGTTTACGGATAGTCGCAGCGCTTGGCGCATCATTGGCGGCAAGGTTGTCCAGCGTTTCATCCGAAAGCACCACGCCCCAGCCGAATGTGTCATCCGCGCGGTTCCGCTCAAGCACGATAACCTCGTGCGCCGGGTCGCGCAACTTCATCGAGATCGCGAAATACAGCCCCGCAGGACCGCCGCCAAGACAACAAACTCTCATGCCGACTCCCTTGTATGTTCAAATCAGGCTACATCGCGCTGAATATATTTCAAGCCTAAATATTTTGATGTTGAATTTATTCTGCACCTGGCGTTTGCTGGCAAAAACGAAAGGGCCGCTTATGATCACCGATTGGGACGACGCTTATGCCAACGGCATTCACATTCCGGATGCCGACAGTTTTGCGCCCATGTGGGCCGAACAAGCGGCGGCATTTCGCGCAGCGCATCCACCTGAACCGCTTGGCTATGGTGATGACCCGCGCATGGCGCTTGATTTGTTTTTGCCAAGCGGCGCGCCACGCGGCCTTGCGGTGTTTGTGCATGGCGGCTACTGGCAGGCGTTCAACCGCGATAGCTGGTCGCATCTGGCTGGTGGTGCCTTAGCACAAGGCTTTGCCGTTGCCCTGCCCGGCTATGTGCTTGCCCCGCAGGCTAAAATTGCCGAAATCACCCGCCAAATTGCTGCGGCAATCGATCTTGCCGCCACGCGGGTTGAAGGGCCGGTTTATTTGTCCGGCCATTCGGCTGGCGGGCATTTGGTGACACGGATGATCTGTGAAAATTCGCCCCTGAAAGCCGCTGCACGGGTTGCGCATGTCATGTCGATCAGTGGCGTGCATGACCTGCGGCCGCTGCTGAAAACCGGCCTGAACACCAAGCTGAAGCTGGATTTCGCCGCCGCTTGCGCAGAAAGCCCCGCGCTGCTGGTTCCGCGCAACGGCGCGCGCCTTACCTGCTGGGCGGGCGGGGCCGAGCGGCCCGAATTCTTGCGCCAATCGGCACTGCTGGCGAATATCTGGCACGGGTTGGGGGCGCAAACAGCCAGCGTCGTTGCACCCGGATTGCACCATTTCAACGTCATCGCGCCCTTGGCCGATGCAAGCTCTGACATGGTGCGCACATGGCTGGCCTGAACCCTGTATCGGTTGAAGCAATCGGCAATGTCGCCCGCATTACGCTAAATGCGCCGCCTGTAAACGCCGCAAGCCACGCGCTGCGCCAAGGGCTGTGGGATGCGGTTGAGACGATAGAGGCCAATCCGGATATCAGCGCGGTTTTGCTTATCGGCGCGGGGCGGGGCTTTTGCGCGGGGGCCGATATTAGCGAGTTTGGCAAACCTGCACTTGCGCCGCTGCTGGGCGAACTTCTCGCAAAAATTGCCGCCGCGCGCACCCCGTGGTTGGCGGCAATGCACGGCATGGCGCTTGGCGGCGGGCTGGAGCTGGCACTGGCCTGCCATGCCCGCATTGCCACGCCTGATTGCATGCTTGGCCTGCCGGAGGTTTCGCTCGGCCTCATCCCCGGTGCGGGCGGCACGCTTCGTTTGCCGCGCGTGGTTGGTGTGGCACAGGCGGTAGAAATGATCTGCATTGGCAAGCCTGTGAGCGGCAGTCAGGCCGCCGAATTGGGGCTGGTCGACAAAATATCCGAAGACCTGCCCGCTGACGCGCTGGCTTTTGCGCAATCCATCGCCTCGCGCGGCATTGCATCAGCCAAAATACCAACCCCTCCGCGTGCGGGCTCAGAGCCGCTCGACTGGGATGCGCTCAAAAACGCTATAAGGCAAAAATCACGCGGCCAAACCGCCCCGCTCGTGGCACTTGATACCATCAAAACCGGTCTCGCCTTGCCCGATGAGAAGGCGCTGGCACAGGAGCGCGCGGCCTTTATTTCCCTGCGCGACGGCCCGGAATCCGCCGCTTTGCGCCATTTGTTTCGCGCCGAACGCGCCGCCGCCCGCCCCAAACAGCTTGGTAATGCAACCTCGCGCGATATTGTGCAAACCGGCGTAATCGGCGGTGGCACCATGGGCAGCGGCATTGCCACAGCCCTGTTGTTGGCGGGCTATCCGGTCACGATGGTGGAGCGCGACGGGCAAGCCGCCGCAAGGGGCGCGGCATGTGTTGAAAGCAACCTTGCAGCCGCACAAGCGCGCGGGCTTATCCCGTCTGCGACCGCACTTTTGCAAGACTTTCAGACCAGCACCGGCTATGCCGCCCTCGCCGCTGCCGATCTTGTCATCGAGGCGGTGTTTGAAGATTTCGATGTCAAACATGCAGTGTTTTCAGCGCTGGAAACCCATTGCGCGCCCGATGCGGTTTTGGCCAGCAATACATCCTATCTCGACCTTGATGCGCTCGCCCAAACCCTCACCCATCCTGGCCGCCTGTTGGGGCTGCATTTTTTCGCGCCTGCCCATATCATGAAACTTCTGGAGGTGGTTGAAACCGCCGCCACCACGCCAAAAACCCTTGCAACCGGCTTTGCGCTGGCCAAACGCCTTGGCAAGGTTGCCGTGCGCGCCGGTGTATGCGACGGGTTTATCGGCAACCGCATCATGTCGGCCTATCGGCGCGCCTGCGAATACTGTCTGGCCGATGGTGCCAGCCCCGCAGATATTGATGCCGCCATGCGCGATTTCGGCCTGCCCATGGGCGTGTTTGAAATGCAGGATCTTTCGGGGCTGGATATTTCCTATGCCATGCGCAAACGTCAGGCCGCCACGCGCGATGCAAACCAACGCTACATTCCCATTGCCGACTGGCTGGTTGAGGCGGGCCGTCTGGGGCGCAAAACCAAGGCCGGGTGGTATGCCTACCCCGATGGCAAAACCGCCACAGCGGCACCGGAAACCGAGGCGCTCATCACCCGATATCGTGCGCAAGCTGGAATCACCCCGCAGCCCTTTTCACCTGACGAGATCATGGCCCGCATTCTTGGGGCCATGCAAAGCGAGGGCCGCGCCATTCTGGCCGAAGGCATTGCCAACAGCCCTGATGATATCGACGTGGTAATGGTCAACGGCTACGGCTTTCCACGTTGGCGCGGCGGGCCAATGTGGATGCTTGCCCATCCTGATGCCTGAATGCGCGCTGCACCCAGCACCTTTGCGGCGCTTGACGAGCCCACCGGGTGCTGCGCAATCTGCGCGTGAGCTAAACAGGCACTGCATGAACCATATGACCCGAACTGCCGCCCCGCGTCGCGGGAGCTATGAAACCCGCAACAGGTTGCACATGAGCTTGCGCAATTCGCCCAGCCAGCGGCATCGCACCAATTCCTGCTTGCATGCTAATTCCTGCTTGCATGCCAATTCCTGCTTGCAAGGCGGTGCCTCGTGCAGAGGTTAGGGCCGTTTGGCCCTGCACTTGTGCTGGCGCTTACGCTGGCAATCTGGGCAAGCTTTCTTGTGTCTGCCCGCGCAGCGGTTGGCCAGAATTTCGGGCCAATCGAAGTGGGGCTGATGCGCTTTGGCACTGCCGCCATTCTGTTCGCGCCGGTGTTGCTGCGCCACGGCATTCTGCCGAAGGGCCAAAACTGGCTGGATGTTGTGTTGATCGCCTTTGTCGGCGGTTTCGGGTTTGTGCTTTTGCTGGTTGGCGGGCTGAGCTTTGCGCCGGTGGCCGATAGCGGCATTTTCGCCCCGTCCATGCTGCCGGTTTGGGTGGCGGGGATGAGTGCGATTTTTCTGGCCGAGAAGTTCAGCCGCGCGCGCCTTGTCGGCCTGTGCCTCATCATTTTCGGCGCTTTGGCTGTGGGCGGATACGAGGCGATCATTCAGGCGGAGGATGGCCGCTGGCGCGGGCATTTGCTGTTTTTAGGCGCATCGGGCTGCTGGGCGGCCTATACGGTGCGGTTCCGCGCCCGCGCCCTGCCCGTTGTGCCGACCGCGGCAATGATGGTGTTTTGGTCCGCCCTCGCCTTTCTGGTGGCCGGGCTGGTCAGGGGGATGCATTTTTCTGGCATCCCCGCGCAAACCCTTGCGCTGCAAATCCTGCTGCAAGGTGTGCTGTCGGGGTTTTTGGCAACCTTTACCTACCTTTATTGCGTTCAGTATTTTGGGGCGGCCAAAACCGCCGCCTATGGCGCGCTTGTTCCGGTGCTTGCAGCACTCGGCGCATGGGTGTTTCTGGCCGAGCCGATTGGCCCGTTCAAAACCATCGGTATTCTGGTGGTTTGCGCCGGGGTTGCCTTGGCTTCAGGCGCGCTGTTTAAGCGCCGCGGCGAGTAATTCGCGCACCGCGCCGGTTTCAACATCACGCGCCACAAATGCTTGGCCAATGCCGCGCGCCAGAATAAATGCGATGCGCCCGTCGACGACCTTTTTATCTTGGCTCATAAGCTCCAGAAGCCCGCCCGCGTCGGGCAGATCTCCGGCTATATCGGCAAGGTCGCGCTTCATGCCCATGGCCTGCAAATGCGCGCGCAAGCGGCTCGGGGCTTCCTGGCTGCACAGGCCGAGCTTTTGCGAAAGCTCAAAGGCCAGCGCGCAGCCAATGGCAACACCTTCGCCATGCAACAGGCGCGCCGAGTAGCCCGTGGCCGCCTCAAGCGCGTGGCCGAATGTATGGCCAAGGTTCAGCAAGGCGCGCTCGCCATGCTCATGCTCGTCGGCCACAACAATATCGGCCTTCATCTGGCAGGCTTTGGCAACGGCCTCGATCCGCGCCGCACCATCGCCCGCTGCCAATGCGGGGCCGTTATCCTCCAGCCAGCTGAAAAACCCCGCATCGCCTAGCAGCCCGTATTTGACAACCTCGCCATAGCCCGCCAGAAAGTCGCGCGCCGCAAGGGTGGCCAGCACGTCGATATCGGCCAGCACAAAGCGCGGCTGGTGGAACGCCCCGATCAGGTTTTTGCCTTGTGGCGAGTTGATACCGGTTTTACCACCGACCGAACTGTCGACCTGTGCCAAAAGGCTGGTGGGAATTTGCACAAACGCCACGCCGCGCCGCAAAATCGCCGCCGCAAAGCCGACCAGATCACCAATGACACCGCCGCCAAACGCCACAACAACATCGCCACGCTCGGCGCGCTGTTCAAGCAGCCATTCCACAACAACCTGCAACTGCGCCCAGCTTTTGCTGCCCTCGCCCGGTGGCAGGCTCAGCACGACGGCCTGCACGCTATCGGCTGCCAGCCCGGCTTGCAGGGCTTTGAGGTGCAACGCGGCCACGCGGTCTTCGGTTACCACAAACACCTTTTTGCGGCGCAGGAACGGCGCCAGATGCGCGCCTGCCTGTGCCAGCAACCCCGGGCCGATGGTAATATCATAGGCGCGCGCGCCCAGCGGCACATGGATGGTTTTAGTGCTCATGGCTCGCCTTGCTTTGGGCCCGAAGCAGCGCAAGAATGTCTTGCACCACAACCTCGTGGGAATTGTCCATATGGCTTGTAACCTCGAAATCTGCCTGAGCATAAGCAGCTTCACGGGTTTGAAGCAACTTCGCCAGCACAGCTTTGGGGTTATCCTGTTCAAGCAGCGGGCGCCCCGGACGGCTGCGCACGCGCTCCCACAGGGTTTCCAGATCGGCGCGCAGCCAGATAGAGACACCATGGGCTGCAATTATTTCGCGGTTCTCAGCCGATACAAACGCCCCGCCGCCCGTGGCCAGCACATGCGGCGCGCTTTGCAACAAGCGCGCCAGCACACGACGCTCGCCATCGCGGAAATGCGGTTCGCCAAGGCTGGCAAAAATTTCAGGTATCGCCATACCGGCAGCTTTGACGATTTCATCGTCGCTATCGACAAAGTCAACATGCAGCGCAGTGGCCAATCTTCGCCCCACGGTCGACTTGCCCGCACCCATCAGCCCCACAAGCACCAGTGTTTGGGTTAATCTGCCATCGGCAAGGATTGGCCGTTTTTCATCCATTACTTCGCCTCCACCGCCGGGAATGATTGCCGCCCAGCCCAATATTCGCTAAGCTTGGCGGCGCGCACGAGCCGGGGCAAACCCCGTCCATAATGAGCGTTTAACATTGTGGCCACGCATGGCAAGCCCCATGGCAATTCCGGGCCACACCACTTGGGCAGAAAGAGCAGACGTGTTGGGCAGGCTAATAAAATATCTCTTCGTTTTGGCTGTGTTGGGCGCAGCCCTTACCGCAGGCTATGCGCTATTCTTTGAGTTGCCACCGCCGAGCCGCGAAATTACCGTGCCGGTGCAACCGGCCAGCCTGTAATGCGCAGGGGCCTTGCCCTGATATTTGCGCTATGCGCCGCACCGCTTGCGGCGCAGGCCCCAAGCTCGGCTATTGACTGGCTTTCAAACGCCATTGAGAACCCGCCGCGCTATTACATACCGCCACCCACACAATCGCGCCTGCCAGCCGATGATAGTGTGCGCATCACCCCGCTTGAAAACCTCGACCGCGAATCTGTGGGGCTTATCGCCCCGGCTTTGGCAGGGTTTTCACCCGATATGTGGGGCGATGCCGCCGCTGCCGACGCGATTGCGCGCATCTTGGGCTTTCGCCCTTCAGCCCTGCCCGAAGCCAACGCGCTGTTTCGCCGTCTCGTGCTGGCACAGGCCAACCCGCCTTTGGGGGCCGATGCCGCAACCAGCGTGCTTTTGGCGCGGGTCGACCAGCTTTTTGCCATGGGTGCCCTGGATGAGGCCGAAACCCTGATCGTTCTGGCCAATCCGGACGAGACAGAACTGTTCCGTCGCTGGTTTGAAATATCGCTTCTGGTGGGGCGCACGGTAGCGCCCTGCGAGGCTTTGCGCAAAACCCCAGCCTTGGCCGAAGACCTGTCGACCCGCGCCATCTGCCTTGCACGCGCAGGAGATTGGAACGCCGCGGCAACCTCGGTTTCGCTCGGTGCAGCCCTTGGCGAGATAGGTGAATCGCGGACCGAGCTGCTGATCCGCTTTCTTGATCCGGAGCTGTTTGAAGACGAGGGTTATCCCGCTTTTCCCCCGTCGATGACCCCGATAGACTTTGCCTTGCGCGAAGCGCTTGCCCTGCCGCGCCCTCTTGGCCGCATCGCGCCGCCCTATCTGTTTGTCGATCTGGCGCTCTCGACGCCGCTGCGTCAGCGCATGGAAGCGGCCGAGCGGCTGGTTGAAACCGCCGCCATTACCCCGCCGCTGCTTTTTGCCATTTATCGTGGCGGCCGTCCGGCCTCGTCAGGGGGTATCTGGGGGCGTGCCGCCGCCGTGCAGGCGCTCGACATGGCCCTGTCGGAAGACGATGACACCGTGCTGGCACTGGCCGTTAACCTTGCCTATTCGGCGTTTGCCGAGCCGAGCCTGATGACGGCGATGGCCTATGAATTCGCTCCGCAACTGGCGGCACGCTCACCCTCAGCCCCGCTTGAAACTGTGGCTCAAAGCATCCAGCGCCTGTTGCTTCTGGCCGGTGCCGATGCCCCACAATGGTATGAGCAGATGGCGCAGGACGATACAGCGCTCGAACTTGCCCGCCGTATCTATATTGGCGAGCCGCTTGACGGCGAGAATGCCCCCAGCGCCCCGCTCATGCGCGGCATTTACGCAGCCTTTACAAGCCAGACGCCCGTTCATGCACATACCGCAACGGCGCTGGCGCTGCTGGAAGCGGGCCAGCAAGCCCCCGCCGTGCTGATGGCATTGGGCCTGCTCGCCGATGGCGCCGATACCGGCCCGGCCGATATCGCGCTTGGCCTGTGGCTGCTGCGCAAGGCCGGTCAGGAAAACCCGGCCCGCCGCCTTGCCGTGCAATTGTTGTTGCTGGAACGGGCAGGCGCGTAATGGCCAGTGGCGCGCATTGGATTGAAGCCTTTCTGTCGGCCATCGCCGCCGAAGCCGGTGCCGCCGCCAATACATTGGCCGCCTATCGCCACGACCTTGACGATTTTGCCGGCCATATCGGCACAATCGGACTGGAAACCGCCAGCCGTTCCGATGTTGAAAACTACCTTTCAACCCTTGCCAGCAACGGTCTGGCCACCAGCACGCGGGCGCGCAGGCTGTCATCCATCCGGCAGTTTTACCGGTTCGTGTTTCAGGAAGGCTGGCGCAGCGACAATCCCGCAGGCGAATTGCGCGGCCCCGGTGCCAGCACACGCCTGCCAAAAACCTTAACGCTGGACGAGGTTGAAGCCCTGCTCGCCGCCGCGCGCATGTTTGGGCGCACTGCGCATGAACGGCTGCGCAACGCCTGCTTGTTCGAGTTGCTTTATGCCACGGGAATGCGGGTTTCCGAACTGGTCGCCCTGCCCGACAGTTCGGCGCGCGGCAACCCTGCCATGCTGCTGGTGCGCGGCAAGGGCGGGCGCGAACGCATGGTGCCGCTGTCGCCCCCCGCCCAAGGCGCATTGGCCGAATGGTTGGTGGCGCGCGATCTGCAACTGGCTGAAAAGCACCAAAAATCCCGTGCGCTGTTCCCGTCGCGTGCCAAGGCCGGGCACCTTACACGCGTGGGTTTTTTCCTTTTGCTGAAAGAGGTTGCTTTGGCCGCCGGGCTGAACCCCGAAAAGCTTTCGCCCCATACGTTGCGCCATGCTTTTGCCACGCATCTGCTGGCCAATGGTGCCGATTTGCGCAGTATTCAAATGCTGCTTGGCCATGCCGATGTTTCAACCACCGAGATTTATACGCATGTGCTGGATGAAAACCTCAAAAACCTTGTGCTCACAAAGCACCCGCTGGCCTGAACCGTCACCTTGCGATTTGCGCCGCCCGCCCCCATAAAGACAACAGTTTCAATTATTCTCAAGGACAGCCCCATATGCCAACGACCGCTGGCGAGATTGTAATTTTTGACAGCACAACATGGATTACCCTGGCTGTAATTCTGGTGCTTTTGATGCTTTCGGCGTTCTTTTCCGGCTCTGAAACAGCGCTGACAGCGGCAAGCCGTGGCAAGCTGCGCGCGCAAGCCGACAAGAAAAACCGCGGCGCGGAACGTGCCTTGGCGCTTACCGAAGATAGCGAGCGGCTGATCGGTTCGATTTTGCTGGGCAATAACCTTGTGAATATTCTGGCCACCTCGCTGGCAACATCGCTGTTCACCAGCCTGTTCGGCGATTCCGGCGTTGTTATCGCAACGGGCATTATGACCGTGCTTGTGCTGGTTTTTGCCGAGGTGATGCCCAAAACCTACGCCATTACCAATGCCGAGCTTGCCGCAACCCGCGTGGCGGCCCCGGTGTCGGTTGTTGTGCGTGTGCTGGCGCCTATCGTGTCTGCCGTGCGGGTGCTGGTGCGGCTATTGCTTCGTTTGATAGGCGTGCGCACTGACCCGAATGCGCATGTGCTGGCCCATGAAGAAATTGCCGGCGCAATTGCGCTGCACCATTCCGAAGGTGGCGTGGAAAAAGACGACCGTGACAGGCTGCTTGGCGCGCTGGATTTGAAAAATCGTGTGGTTGAAGAAATTATGCTACACCGTTCTAATATAGAGATGATTGACGCTGACGCACCGCCAGAAGAGATACTGTCGCAGTGCCTCGCTTCATCTTATACGCGCATTCCGGTTTATCGGGGCGAGCCTGAAAACGTTGTCGGCGTGGTCCATGCCAAAGACCTGCTGCGTGCGGTTAACGACCTTGTGCGCAACACCGACAAGGGGCTGGCCGATATTGAAAATTTCAACGTGATGGGCGTGGCGATGGCGCCATATTTCATTCCCGACACAACAACGCTCGACGAGCAAATGCGCGAATTTCTGCGCCGCCGCACGCATTTTGCGCTGGTTGTTGATGAATATGGTAGCCTGCGCGGCCTCATCACGCTTGAGGATATTCTGGAAGAAATCGTTGGTGAAATTGCCGACGAGCATGACATTGAAGAAATCGAGGTTGACCGCCAGTCCGACGGCACGGTGATTGTGGAAGGCAGTATGACCATCCGTGACCTCAATCGCGCCTGTGAATGGTCGCTGCCCGATGACGAGGCGAATACCGTCGCCGGATTGGTGATCCACGAAGCCCGCATGATCCCCGCCGAGGGGCAGGTTTTCGTGTTCCACGGCTTCCGCTTCGAGGTGCTGAAACGCAAAAGCAACCGCATTACCAGCCTGCGGCTGAGGCACCTAGATGGCTAGGGCTGCGCGGTTTGCTGCGCCGGATGCCTCCGGCGGGGATATTTTTGAACAAAAGATGGGCTAGCGCCGGAACATCCCACCCAATACGCCCCGCACGATGGCCGTGCCAAGTTTGGTGCCGACAGAGCGTGAAAGTGATTTGGTAAAAGCCTCGGTCGGCGTGTCGGAGCGGCGGCTTCGCTTGGTTTTTGGTGTGCCCGCAGTGCCGCTGGGGTTGTAGCGCCGCCCCGTAGAGAACTCGCGATCGGCCTCGGCGGCGCCTTCATCCACCACGCGCTGCGCCTCGGCTGTGCGGCGGGCAAGCTCTTCAAAGGCGCTATGGCGGTCGATTGCGGTATCATACAGGCCCGAGAGCGGGCTGGCGGCAATGAGCGCGGCGCGTTCGGCCAAAGAAATAGGCCCAAGGCGCGAGCTTGGCGGGCGGATGAGCGTGCGCTGCACGATACCAGGCACGCCTTTGCGCTCTAACAAAGACACCACAGCCTCGCCGGTGCCGACCTCGCGAATGGCGGTTTCGGTGTCAAAATCCGGATTGGGGCGGAATGTTTCTGCCGCCGCGCGCAGCGCCTTTTGATCACGCGGCGTATAGGCGCGCAGGGCGTGCTGGATGCGGTTGCCAAGCTGGCCAAGAATGGCGGAGGGCACATCATCGGGGTTTTGGGTGACAAAATACACCCCCACCCCTTTGGAGCGGATGAGCCGCGCCACCTGTTCCACCTTGCCGAGCAGCGCCTTGCTGGCATCATCAAACAGCAAATGCGCCTCGTCAAAGAAGAACACAAATTTGGGTTTGTCGGGGTCACCAACCTCATCCAACTGTTCGAAAAGCTCTGAAAGCAGCCAGAGCAGGAAGGTGGCATAAAGCCGGGGCGCGGCCATAAGCTGGTCTGCTGCCAATATGTTGATGCGGCCGCGCCCGTCCGGAGCGGTGGCGATCATATCGGTGAGTTTCAGCGCGGGCTCGCCAAAGAACGCCGTCGCACCCTGGTTTTCCAGCACCACAAGGCGGCGCTGTATCGCCCCCACACTGGCCGTAGCGATATTGCCATAGCGCAGGCTGATCTCGGCGGAATTTTCACCAAGCCAGACCAGCATGGCGCGTAAATCCTTCAGGTCGAGCAGCAGCATCCCCTGCTCGTCGGCAATGCGAAAGGCGATGTTCAGAATGCCCTCCTGCGCCTCGGTCAACTCCAGCAAGCGCGACAGCAGCAGCGGCCCCATATCCGAAATTGTTGTGCGGATCGGGTGGCCGGATTGCGCAAACATATCCCAAAACACCACGGGGAATGCGTCATAGCCGTAATCGTCGAACTTGATGGTGGCCGCGCGGGTCATGAAGGCATCATGCAGCGGTGCATCGGGTGAGCCGCTCATGCCAAGCCCGGCAAGGTCGCCCTTCACATCGGCCAGAAACACCGGCACGCCCTGCGCGGAAAAGCTCTCGGCCAGAATTTGCAAACTAACGGTTTTGCCCGTGCCGGTGGCGCCCGCGATCAGCCCGTGCCGGTTGCCATATTTCAACAACAGCTCTTGCGGCAGCCCGTAATCTGCCCCGCCGCCGCCTACAAATACCCGATCAACGCTCATCTGCACTCCTTCGTTTTGCGCCAGAATACCCCTAGCACCCGGATATGCCAGCGCTTTGCGCGATTTCTTGCAATACAACGCCAAATTCCGCGGCAGATAATTGACTTGCTGGCGCGCATCTGCGACCAGTATTGCAACTCTTACGCACACAGGATCTGTTATATGCGCATCAAATTTCTTTCCGCCCTTCTTGCCGTTTCGCTGGCCGCGCCGCTGGCAGCACAAGACCCCGACGCTTTTCCAACCACTGACGAGTTGCAAGGTATTGCCGCGCGCTACGAGGGTTGGGAAGTGCGTTGCCCCGAGGGCGCCGATGCCTGCCGCCTGGTCGCCCGCGGCCTGGATGCCGAAGGCAATGAAGTTGTGAATATTGCGCTGCAAGCCTTGCCCGAAGGCAACAGTGCTGCGCTGGGTGTGACAATCATCACCCCGCTGCTGACCCTGTTGCCGCGCGGCGTGACCGTGCGGATTGATGGCAATGCGCCCGCCGGCTTTCCCTTTAGCTGGTGCGATGCGCAGGGCTGCTATGCACGCTACGGCCTGACAGCCGCTGAAGTGCAAGGCCTACGCGACGGAAGCGAAATCAAGATTTCCATCTTTGCAGTGACCAACACAACCGATGCAATTGATGCTTCGATTTCTCTGGCTGGCTTCACCGCCGCCGAAGCCGACCTTTCGGCACGCTAGAGCGCGTTGCGTTCGAACTTTTTGATAGCGCATGTTTAATACGCAAAAAAACCGGTTTCCACTTTTCTGCAACTTGCTCTAACGGCTTACAAAAACACAAAAGGTCGCCCTTGAGGCGGCCTTTTTCATTTTAACAACAGGCGTTCAGGGGGCTGCGCGCAGGGCGAGGACGGCATTCATGCCGCCAAACGCAAAAGCGTTGGACATGGCCACAGTCACCTTGGCTTTGCGCGCCTCGTTTGGCACGACATCAAGGTTACAGTCAGGGTCCGGCTGCTCGTAACCCACGGTCGGTGCGATAATGCCGTCGCGCAGCGCCATGATGCAGGCCAAAAGCTCGACAGCACCAGTGCCGCCAATCAAATGCCCGTGCATGGATTTGGTCGAGGAAATCATCAGATCATCGGCTGCGGCGCCAAAGGCTTCGCGCACGGCAGCGCATTCGGTTTTGTCATTGGCAGTTGTGCCCGTTCCATGGGCGTTGATATAGCCCACTTCGCTTGGGTTCAGCCTGGCGTCTTTCAAAGCAGCCGAAATGGTGCGGGTAGCCCCTGCACGGCTTGGCATCACAATATCGCTGGCATCCGATGTCATGGCGAAACCGATCACTTCGGCCAGAATTTTGGCACCGCGCGCGCGCGCATGCTCAAACTCTTCAAACACGAAAACTGCCGCACCTTCGCCCTGCACCATGCCATTGCGCGTAGCCGAGAACGGGCGGCAGGCGTCTTTTGACATAACACGCAGGCCTTCCCACGCCTTGATACCGCCAAAAACCAGCATGGATTCCGACCCGCCGGTCAGCATCGCATCAACGCTGCCCGAACGAATAAGGTTAAAGGCCATGCCCATAGCGTGGTTGGAGCTGGCACAAGCCGTGGCCACCGTAAAGCTTGGCCCCTGCGCGCCATAGGCCATCGACAAATGCGAAGTGGCGGAATTGTTCATCAGCCGCGGCACAACAAAGGGGTGAACGCGGTTCTTGCCCTCTTCATAGACCAGCCGGTAGTTTTCGTCTTGTGTTTGCAGCCCGCCGCCCGAGGTGCCAAGCACAACGCCGGTGCGCGTCGGGTCTTGTGCATTCACATCCAGACCCGATTGCGCCATAGCCTCGCGACCGGCCAGCAGCGCAAACTGCGTGAAACGGTCGTATAGCACCAGTTCCTGACGGCCAAAATGCGCCGTTTCGTCATAGCCATGCACCTGACCGGCAATGCCAATTTGCAGCCTGTCGGCGTTGCGGATATCGAGCGGGCCAATACCGCAGCGCCCTTCTGCCATGGCTTGCATGGTTGCAGAAGCGCTATGACCAAGCGAGTTGATCGACCCCTGACCTGTGATGACGACGCGTTTACTCAAACCAATCAGCCCTTCGCCGCGACAAGCGACTCCACCGCCGCGACGATTGCGCCAACATTGGAAATGTCGAAATCGGATTCGGTCGGATCATTGGCATTGAAGGGCACCTGAATATCAAAGGCTTCCTCAATGGCAAAAATCGCTTCGACCAACCCGAGCGAATCGACGCCAAGGTCTTCCAGCGTTGCATCCATAGAAACGTCGGAGGGCTGCAAAACAGCCTGTTCGGCTATGATTTCAACGATCTTCTCTTTGACATCGGCGCTCATCGGCTGTCCCCTTGGCTTTATCGCTTACCGTCTAATCGTTCGCAACGGTTTTTGAAACCGCTTTTTGTAGGCTTTCGACCTTCTCTGCCAGTTTGGGCAGGCGACGATAGATTTTGTAGCACTCTACATTCAGTTCGGCCCGAATGGCTGGGTTGCCCATGATAAAGCGGTTCGGCGGCACATTGGAGGAAATACCCGACTTGCCCGCCGCCACAACGCCGGTGCCCACGGTCACATGGTCGGCCACGCCAACCTGCCCGCCAAGCACAACGCGGTCTTCAATGATGGACGACCCACCTACCCCGGCTTGCGCACATAGCAGGCAATCGGCCCCTACGCGCACATTATGGCCGATCATCACCAAATTATCGAGCTTGCTGCCCGATCCGATGATCGTGTCGGTAATAGTGCCACGGTCAACCGTGCAGCCCGCGCCAAGCTCGACATCATCACCAATTTGCACCGCACCAAGCGAATTGATGCGCGCATAGTGTTGCGCGGCCAGTTCGGCCGACGGGTCATGGCCGGCGCGCGCTGCCTCAATAGCGCCGGTATCGGGCGTTACAAACGAAAACCCGTCACCGCCCACAACCGCGTTTGGTTGCGCGATGAACCGCGCACCAATGCGCACCCGCGCCCCGATGCGCACACCGGAATGAAGCAGGCAATCATCGCCGATCACAGCGTCTTCCGCCACGCTGGCATGGGGCAGAATACGGGCGTTTGCACCAATGCGGGCGCGCGCACCGATCACCACAAACGGGCCGATCGCCGCGCCGTCGCCAATGTCGGCGCTTGAATCGATGATTGCGCTGGGATGGATGCCCAAAGGCAGGTTCGGGCGGCGCTCGAACACCTGATTGAGCCCGGCCAGCGCATAGCGCGGGCGCGGGGCGAAAAGCGCGGCCTGCAGGCCAAGCGCCTGCCAGTCGGCCCCTTCCCACAACAATGCGGCGCGGGCGTTGCCCTGCCCCAGAGTTTCGGCAAACTTCGCATTCAACGCCAGTGCCAGATCGTCGGTGCCGGCATTTTGCGGCTCGGAGGGGCCATGCACGACAAGACCAAGGTCACCCTCGGCCCGCGCGCCGAGTGCCTGCGCAATTTCTGCAATTGTGAAGCTCATGAAATCTCCGAATGCGGCCCGCCCCGTTATGGGGCGGGTGCTTTCGTACAGATTAGCCCTGAACCGAGGGCAACGCCACCCCGGCTTCAGACAATGCGTTGAACACCAGCGCATCGCGGTCGTAGATGTCGATGCGATATTCCAGCGCGCCGAGATCGTTCAGGAATACGGTGTTGTAAACCAGATGCACCGGCACATGAACATCAAGGTTGACCTGGGTTTCACGGCGGGTATTCAGCACCGCTGTGAAATCACCTTCAGGGTCAGCCGTTTGCGGAGCCAGCAGGGTATAGGCAAGTTCCAGCGGCTTGTGCACACGCACGCAGCCATGGCTGAAGGCGCGGGTATCGCGGTTGAACAGGCTGCGCGACGGCGTGTCGTGCAGATAAATATTATGACGGTTGGGGAACATGAATTTCACCCGTCCGAGCGCATTACCACTCCCCGGGCGCTGGCGCAGCACATAAGGGAAGTTGGTAACGGTATATTGGCTGAGGTCAACAAGGCGCGGATCAACCAGTCGGCCTGAGCCCCGCACCTGCATTTCGATGTTCTGGCGTGCCAGCAAGGTCGGGTCGCGCAGAATATCGGGCAGATATTCCATCGAGGCGATGCTTTCCGGCACGTTCCATGACGGGTTCACCACCATATGCTCCATTTCGTCGGAAAACTCGACCGTCTGGAACCTTGCGCCCGACTTGCCCACAACAACACGCGTATCAAGCGTGACAACGCCATTATCAATGACATAGCCCATGAATGACGCAGTGTTCACCCAGATATGCCGTTCGCCACGCTCAAAGTTCATCCAGCGCGCGCGTTCAAGGTTAACCAGAACCTGCTGGTAATGCTGGGTCGGGTCGGCGTTGATCGCTTCCAGCGTTTTGGGGCCGATAATGCCGTCGGCATCAAGGTTGTTCACGGTCTGGAAGGCCTTGACGGCATCGACCAGAAAATCGTCGTAAACGGGCGAGTCACCTGCCACATCGTTATAGCCCTGCATCACAAGGCGCACACGCAGCGCGAGCACCCGCTCGTCAGACTGGCCGGGGCGCAGGCTGCGGCCCGGGCCAACACGCGGCTGGCTTTCGCCTTCGGCGATCAGCACACGCAGGCGCACAAGCTCGGCTTTCAGCGCGGCATAAACCGGGTCTTGCGGCTCGAGCGCGTCATAAAAGGCGGGGTCGGCACTGTTAATGGCAACGGAATCGAGCAGCCCGTAAATATCGGCAACCGGACGGTTACGGTCGATCATGTCGCTCAGGCTCGACGGGGCAATGATGCCCGTGGACACATCAACAGCATATTTTAAAAACAGGGCCGAGGCGGCAACCTCAAAGGCAGCCGCGGCTTCAACCGAGCGTCCGGCGGCGGCCTCCAGCATGCGCAAGCCTTCAACGTCGTAGCGCGCAGCAGGCAACCCGTTGGCAGGCGCATCGGCAATGGCGGCAAGCAGGGTGTTTACAGCCGCATCATCATTCCAGATAGGGGCATAGTCATTCGCGGCATACCAATCAGCCATGGCTGGCCGCTCAACGCTTGCAAGCGCGTCAAACAACGCCTGCGATGCGGGCCCAAGCCCCATGGTTTCGACTTCAGATGTAAGCGCTGTTGCCGATTCTTGTGCTTGCGCCCAAGTCGATGTCAATCCGCTTGCAGTTAACAGCAGGACTGCGCCCAACCGGGCCTTGTTGCCTAAATACCACATGACTTGCCTCACAATCACAGTTTCACACTTTGTCGCCCAATAGCGTATTTTCAAACCAATAACGAGCCTCACCCAAGGCCAGATCGGCGAATTTCTGCCGACCCATGTCTTTTGAGCCACAATACAGCAGAACGAAACAAGCCCAATCCCCAATGAAATAACGTTTCCGTGAGGGTTTCACTCCAAATGCGCATTTCCGCCGATGCAAAACTGACACTTGGCCGATGAATCATTCTGTGTCATAAAGTCTGAAGAAATTGAGCAGTTCGCAAAGACGCACGCTCTTAGGTAACGACGAGACGGGCAGAAAGTTCCATGAATAACAACAAAGCGACAATCTCGCGCCGTTCACTATTAGGTGTTTTCGCAGCCACCGCAGTGAGTGCCGCGCCCCATTTTGCCAATGCCGCGGGCGTTGTGCGTGGCGCGGGCGACATCCGGCGCATTTACATGCGCTCGCAGCGTACCGGTGAGGTGCTAAACACAATCTACTGGATCGAGGGTCAGTATATCACCCCCGCTTTGGAAGAGATTTCGTGGTTCATGCGTGACTGGCGCGAGAATTCCACGATTGGTTACGCCGCAAACAATGTTGACATCATGGCCGCCTCGCACCGCCTGATGGAAACCTCAGAGCCTTATTTGCTGCTTTCCGGCTACCGCTCCCCCGCCACAAACGCGATGTTGAATTCGCGCTCCTCGGGTGTAGCGTCCAACTCCTACCACATTCGCGGCATGGCCGCCGATCTGCGCCTGTCATCACGTTCGATCAGCCAAATGGCACAGGCGGCAAAAGCCTGTAACTCGGGCGGCGTTGGCACCTATGGGCGCTCGAACTTTGTGCATATGGATTGTGGGCCTGTGCGCGACTGGCGCGGTTAAACCTCGCCAATTCAAAAAACCAGCCGCCTTTCGGGCGGCTTTTTTATGGGCGGGTATGCCCCTGCCCGCGCACCAGATACTTGAAGCTGGTGAGTTGCTCTGCCCCCACGGGGCCGCGCGCATGCAGCTTTCCCGTCGCAATGCCAATTTCCGCGCCCATGCCAAATTCGCCGCCATCGGCAAACTGGGTCGAGGCGTTATGCATCAGAATTGCGCTATCGACGCTGTTGAAGAACTGCGCCACGGTCGCCGCGCCTTCGGCAATAATGCATTCGGTGTGGCTGGAACTATACGCGCGGATATGCGCGATTGCGCCGCTCACCCCGTCAACCAACCGCGCGGCGATGATCATATCCAGAAACTCATGGCCAAAATCACCAGCGGTGGCGGGCACCATACCTGGCAGATTGGCAAGTTCGCCTTCACCGCGCACCTCTACCCCCGCCGCTACAAGCGCATCCAGAACCACCGCGCCGTGCCGGGCGTAAAAGGCACGGTCAATCAGCAGGCATTCCGCCGCGCCACAAATGCCGGGGCGGCGGGTTTTGGCGTTGAGCGCGATATCACGCGCCATGTCGGGCTTGGCTGAACCGTCAATGTAAACATGGCAAATGCCTTCCAGATGCGCAAATACCGGCACCCGCGCTTCGGTTTGCACAAGCCCCACCAGCCCGCGCCCCCCGCGCGGCACAATCACATCAATATGCCGTGTGTCGCGCAGCATGGCGGTAACGGCGGCACGGTCACGCGTTGGCACAAGCTGGATGCTGGCTTCGGGAAGTCCGGCGGCCACGATGCCCCGCACCAATGCGGCATGAATCGCGCCGCTGGAATGAAAGCTCTCCGAGCCGCCCCGCAAAATAGCTGCATTGCCCGATTTCAGGCACAGCGCCCCGGCATCGGCGGTTACATTCGGGCGGCTTTCAAAAATCACCCCGACCACGCCAATCGGCGTGCGAACGCGGGTGATGTTCAGCCCCGAGGGCACATCCCATTCGGTAATGGTCGCACCAACAGGGTCGGGCTGTTCGGCCACGGCACGCAAGCCGTCAACCATGGCGCGGATGCGCCCCTCATCAAGCATGAGCCGGTCGAGCATGGCGGTGCTGAGGCCCTTTTCGCGGCCATAATCCATATCGCGGGCATTGGCAGCCAGCACCTCGGCACGCGACGCCCACAAATATTGCGCAGCACCTATCAGGGCGGCGTGCTTGCGCTCACCGCTTGCCATGGCCAGTTCAACCGAAGCTACGCGCGCCGCAGCCCCAATAGCACCCATTTCTGCCTGAATATCCATGCCGCCCCCCTAAATTGCCATATCGTCACGATGCACCAATGCAGGCCGCGCCGGATAGCCAAGTATGCCGGCAATTTCGCCGCTGCGTTTGCCGGCAATTTTCCGCGCCTCATCGGCCGCGTAGCCCGCCAGCCCGCGTGCAACCAGCGCACCGGCCGCATCGCGAATATCCACCGGATCGCCGCGCTCAAACGCCCCTTCAACGGCGCGCACCCCTGCGGGCAAAAGCGATTTGCCTGAAGCCAGCGCCGCGCCTGCGCCTGCATCAACCCGCAGCACGCCTTTGGGCTTCATGCCCGAAATCCATTTTTTACGGGCGGATGCCGGGTCGCCCTGCCCTTTGAACCATGTGCAGGCGGTGCCAGCAATCAGCGCCGCAACCGGCCCGACCCTGTCGCCCCGCGTGATGACCATTGCCGCGCCCGATTGCAACGCCACCTTGGCGGCCATCACCTTGGTGGCCATGCCGCCGCGAGAGTGCTCAGACGCGGCACCGCCCGCCATCGCCTCGATCTCGGGCGTAATTTCCGCCACATGCGGCAGCAGGCGCGCCGATGCATCGCGGCGCGGGTCGGCGGTGAACAGCCCGTCAATATCGCTGAGCAGCACCAGAATATCCGCGCCAACAAGGCTGGCGACCTGCGCGGCCAGCCGGTCATTGTCTCCATAACGAATTTCGTCGGTTGCGACCGTATCATTCTCATTCACAATCGGCACGCAGCCAAGCTCCAGCAGCGTGTTCATTGTCGCGCGCGAGTTCAGGTAGCGCCGCCGGTTCTGGCTATCTTCCAACGTCACCAGAACCTGTGCCGCCTCAATCCCCAAAGGGGCCAGAATTTCCTGATAGGCGCGCGCAAGGCGGATCTGGCCAACCGCAGCCGCCGCCTGTGCATGTTCAAGCGCCAGCGGCCCTGCGGGCAGGCCCAGCACACGCCGCCCCAAGGCGATGGAGCCGGATGACACAAGCACAACCTCGGCACCTTTGGCGCGCAGCATGGCAATATCGCCCGCCAGTCCGGCAACCCAATCGGTGCGCAAATGGCCGCTTGCGGCATCAACCAAAAGGGCCGAGCCGACCTTGATGACCACGCGCCGGGCGCTGGCGAATAGCGTGGCGGAGTTCAGGGTGTCCACGGCCCCTCATCCTCAACAACAACCTGACCGGCCTCGATGATCTTGCGCATCTGGCGCAGCACATCAACCACACCGTCGCGGCTTACCCCCGACATGACACGCACATCTTCTGCCCCCGCATCTTTGAGCGCGGCCAGCTTTTCGGCAATGTCATCCGCGCTTATCGCATCGGATTTGTTCAGCACGGTAATGCGCGGTTTTTCATTCAACCCGGCACCATATTCATCAAGCTCGCCAATGATAACGCGGTAATCGGTGGCCACATCGTCTGCCGTGCCGTCAACCAGATGCAACAACACCGAGCACCGCTCGATATGGCCCAAAAACGTATCGCCAAGGCCACGGCCTTCATGCGCGCCTTCAATCAGCCCCGGAATATCGGCCACGACAAATTCGCGCCCGTCCACCTCGACCACACCAAGGTTGGGGTGAAGCGTGGTAAAAGGATAGTCGGCAATTTTCGGGCGCGCGTTTGATGTTGCTGCCAGAAAGGTGGACTTGCCCGCGTTTGGCAAACCAAGCAACCCGCAATCGGCGATGAGCTTTAAGCGCAGCCAGATCGTCGCCTCCACCCCGGCTTGGCCGGGGTTGGCGCGGCGTGGTGCCTGATTGGTGGAGGATTTGAAATGCATGTTGCCAAAGCCGCCATTGCCGCCCTTGGCCAGACACACGCGCTGGCCCTCAACCGTGAGGTCGGCAATGACCTCTTCGCCCTCTTCATCAAGAATTTCGGTGCCGACGGGCACGCGCAGCACGATATCGTCACCGTTTTTGCCAAAGCGGTTCTGGCCCATGCCGCCCTGCCCGTTCTTGGCGAAAAAATGCTGCTGGTAGCGAAAGTCGATCAGCGTGTTCAACCCGGTGACCGCTTCGGCCCAAACCGTGCCGCCATTGCCGCCATTGCCACCATCCGGGCCGCCAAACTCGATATATTTTTCGCGCCGGAACGATACCGCGCCGTTGCCGCCGCTGCCCGATCGGATGTAAACTTTGGTTAAATCAAGAAACTTCATTGCGCGCCTCGCCCCCGCCCATGGTTTGGGCTGCCTGCATGCGATACTGCAACAAGCGCCGAGGCTCAAGCCGCGCATCGGATTTGTCGTCAATCTCGCCGGTTTTTATGAAACCGAGCTTTTCCAGCACCCGTGCACTGGCCGGATTATCGGCATAAGCGCCCGCTTCAAGCCCTTGCGCGCCAAACCGCGCCCGCATTTCGGCCAAAAACGCCGCCACCGCCTCGCTGGCATAGCCTTGCCCCCAATAGCCGCGCCCCAGCGCATAGGCAACCGACAGCGGCGTACCACCCATGCCGACCCAACCAATCACCCTGCCCTGCAAACGGATCGCCAGACTAAAGCCCGGCTTGCCGGCCCATTGGCGCTTGGCAATCCAACCGGCCGCCATTTCAGGCGTAAACGGATGCGGGATGCTTTGCATCATCCGCGAAATGTCGGCATCATTCATCACATGCGCAAAACCGGTTGCATCATCGGCCCGGAACGGCGCTATTTTCAGCCGCGCGGTCGCAATGATCATTGGCCTGTTGCTGGCCCATGCGGCCCGTGTCAGCCGGTAGCGGTTGATTGCGCTTACACAGCCGCGCGCCACACCAAACGCTGTGTCTGCCGCTTCAAACACAAAGCCGCTTTTCACCAGAACCCGCGCGCTGGCAAGGTTATCGGCCCAGACCGAGGCTTCAACCAACCCCAACCCCTCATCGCGAAACCCGCGCGCCAGCATTTCAGCTACGGCACGGCTGGCCAGCCCACGGCCCCAAAACCGCTGGCCAAGCAAATAGCCAAGCTCGCCGCGCACAAGCCTGCCCCGGACAAGAAAAATAATGCCTGCAAGCTCGCCGCCTTCGCAAATTGCCTGCACCTTGCCGGCCTGCGCTTCCGGCGTGCTCAGCCGCTTGCGGGTAAAGCCGGGCTGCGCGGGCCAAGGCCAGCTTCCTACCGATCGCACAACCCGATAATCGGCCACAATGTCAAACACTGCGGCAAAATCATCGGGGTGCAGATCGCGCAGCAGGGTCATTCCAGCGCAAGCCTGAAATAGTCGCTGGCCACCATCCGGCCTTGGGCAAGGCAATAATCCTGCCCCGAGCCAACCCAGTGAAAGCCGGCTTTTTGCAAAACGCGCACGCTGGCAGGGTTATCTTGGTGCGCACTTGCCAGCAAAACCGGCACAGCGCCGATGCGGCAGAATGAAACAACGGCACCAACCGCTTCACTCATCAGGCCAGCACCCCAGAATTGCGGGGCCAGCCAATAGCCAAGCGCCATGCCCTCGGGCTTTTCGACAAGGCCGATAACGCCCACCAGCTCGGCATCACCCGCACGCGTAATGGCCCAGTTCAAGCCCGCCCCCTCATTGGCAAGCGTAGCGGCAATGAACCCTTCGGCAGCACCTTCGGGGTATGGGTGGGGAACAACGGCGAGGTATTTGGACACGCGCAGATCGCCGGAAAACATTTTGATCAGCGGCGCATCGGCAGGCGTAAGCCCGCGCAAATGCAGGCGCGTGGTGTTCAAAACGGGTGTTGTGCTGCGAATGTGTTGTGTCATGGCCGTTATCCTCGGTTTGTGGGATAGACCGGCCCTGAAAACAGTTTGGGGACCGGCGTTTCCGCCGGTCCCCTCTGAAATTCAGATTTTCGGGTAGGCGGTTATTCTGCTGCCTTCGCGGCTGGCATCACGTTAATAAAGGTGCGACCCTTCAGACCTTTCTTGAAGGTCACGTTGCCGGTTTCGGTGGCAAAGAGGGTATGATCGCGGCCCATGCCCACGTTGACGCCTGGCCACACTTTGGTGCCGCGCTGACGCACAAGAATGTTGCCCGGAATAACCAGCTCGCCGCCAAATTTCTTGACGCCAAGGCGGCGACCTGCGGAGTCGCGACCGTTACGGGATGAGCCGCCTGCTTTTTTATGTGCCATGGTGGTGTCTCCTTACGTCTTATTCTGCTGCCGCTTCAACAGCGGGTGCTGCGGCGGGTTCTGCGGCGGGTTTGGCTTTTTTGGCGGCCGCTTTTTTCGCGGGCTTGGCACCATCGGCCAGAATGTCGGTTACGCGCACAACCGTCAGATACTGACGATGGCCACGCTTGCGCTGGCTGGAATGTTTGCGGCGGCGTTTGATGAACGAGATCGTTTTCTCGCCACGGGTCTGGGATACAACCTCGCCCCTCACAACCGCGCCTTCAACCAGCGGGGCGCCAACGGTTACGGTGTCACCACCGAGCATCAGCACCTGGTCAAAATCTACGCTCGCGCCTTCTTCGACTTCGAGCTTTTCAATGATGACAATGTCACCCTTGGCAACTTTATACTGTTTGCCACCAGTTTTCATTACCGCGAACATGCGCGCTTTCCTTATCTTCCGCGTCTTTCGGCCCCGGATCTTTCCGGTGTTGTGCAGCGATCCATCCGCCGCGCCTTCAAACTGCGCGCCCTGTAACGGGCGACCATCAAATACGCACCACCCCCGAGAATTCGGGCGCAGAACGCCGCCTTATGGCCAGCCAGCGCATATCTGTCAAGCAAAATGGGCATTTTGCGCCGCATTTCTAGCAGTATTTCTATATGGGTTCTGCACGCCCTGCAAACCCGCTGTGCAAATTCAGGAATTTTTGCACAAATCCCCCTTGCGCCCGCGCCCCTTCCCCAATAGTTTCCGCCGCACTGAACGACCCACCATTTCGCGGAGAGATGCCAGAGTGGTCGATTGGGGCGGTCTCGAAAACCGTTGAGCCTGTGAGGGTTCCCAGGGTTCGAATCCCTGTCTCTCCGCCAAGATCGGCAAATCGATAACCCCACCAACCTACTGTATTAAAACATATTTCTTCGGTTTAAGCCGTTGAGATGGGCTTTAGAAAAGCAAGTGTGCTGCACATTTTGCTGCGCAAACTGCTGCACAATGGCTTGCTTGCGTGCCACGGTGTTGCTAATGTTGTCATATGAAATTGATCCAGCGCGGAACAACTGGTAATCCCCCCCGAAAGTAAGGGGCTGGATAAGTAGAATTTTCTCGGCAAGATG
>JBBDJE010000013.1:0-45596 GCA_040880065.1 Paracoccaceae bacterium
AGGAAGTGGCCGAGTTGATCGTGTGGCTCTGCTCGCCGCGCGCGTCGTTCATCACGGGTGCCAACATCCCCGTAGATGGCGGCTACGTCGCACAGTAAAACCGGACCTGTCGCGGATTGGTGCCGCTCTGGCCAGCGGGCGGGCGCGGCCACAATTTGCGGATGATCCGCGTCCTGGCAGGTCGATCTTGAACAGCTGGGTAAACGCGCACCACGGCGCATGCCCCATTTCAACCATTGACGCAGCCCGCCCTTTCGGGCTGCATGGTGGCATGACTCGCCAAACCGAATTTCTTGACCGTATCACCGCCAAGCGCGACGATCTTGTTGCCCTGACAGGCGACCTTATCCGCATTCCCACGCTCAACCCGCCGGGCGAAAATTACCGCGATATCTGTGAATTTCTGGCCAAGCGGCTGAAAGGCAGCGGTTTTGAGACCGAGCTGTTGCGCGCAACAGGCACGCCGGGCGATAGCGCGCGCCATCCGCGCTGGAACATTATTGCCCGGCGCGACGGGGCCAAGCCCGGTGCCTGTGTGCATTTCAACAGCCATATCGACGTGGTGGATGTGGGCCAAGGCTGGACGGTGGACCCGTTCGGCGGCGCTTTGATTGATGGCAAGGTTTATGGCCGTGGCGCTTGCGATATGAAAGGCGGGCTGGCCGCCAGCATCATTGCGGCGGAAACCTTCATCGAGGTCTGGCCTGAATTTGAGGGCGCGATCGAGATTTCCGGCACGGGGGATGAGGAATCGGGCGGTTATGGCGGCGTGGCATGGCTGGCCGAACGCGGCTATTTTTCGCCCGAGCGCGTGCAGCATGTCATCATCCCCGAACCTTTGAACAAAGACCGCATCTGCCTTGGCCACAGGGGTGTGTGGTGGGGCGAGCTTGAAACCCATGGCCGCATTGCCCACGGTTCCATGCCGTTTTTAGGCGATTGCGCGGTGCGCCATATGGGCGCGGTCATTTCCGCAATGGAAACCAGCCTGTTCCCCGCGCTTGCCGCGCGCGCAACCGCCATGCCGGTAGTGCCCGAAGGCGCGCGCCAGTCCACGCTCAACATCAACAGCCTGCATGGCGGGCAAAGCGAGGGCGAGGCCGATTTTACCGGTCTGCCCAGCCCCTGCGTGCCCGATTCCGCCCGCATGGTGCTCGACCGGCGTTTCCTGATGGAAGAGAACCTCGCCGATGTTGAAGGCGAAATTCGCGACCTGCTTGAGAATTTGCGCGAAACCCGCCCGAATTTCCGCTATGATCTGACCGAAATGCACCATGTTCTGCCCAGCATGACCGACCGCGACGCGCCCGTTGTCACCAGCGTGGCCAGCGCGATTGCTGCGGTTCTGGGCCGCGCGCCCGATTATGTCGTCTCGCCCGGCACTTATGATCAAAAGCATATTGACCGTATCGGGCGGATGAAAAACTGCATTGCCTACGGGCCGGGCATTCTCGACCTTGCCCATCAGCCCGATGAATATGTTGGCGTTGATGATATGATCGATGCGGCCAAGGTCATGGGGCTGAGTCTGGCGCATTTGCTGGCGGGCGAAACCCTTGACGATAACAGCGGCACAGCCCGCACCTGACAGGAGGAAACGATGTTTCAGAAATTTCTGCCAATGATGGCGGCCAGCATGCTGGCGCTTGGCGCAGGCGGGGCCTGGGCGCAAAACACCACCATTACGCTGGGTGACCAGCTCGAACCCCCGCATCTGGACCCGACCAGCGCCGCTGCCGGGGCGATTGACAACGTGGTCTATGCCAATATCTACGAAGGGCTGACCCGCTTTGCCGCCGATGGTTCGGTCATTCCCGGCCTTGCTCAAAGCTGGGATATTTCCGAAGACGGGCTTGGCTATACCTTTCATCTGCATGACAGCGTGACCTTCCATGACGGTTCCGCCATGACCGCCGCCGATGTCGTCTTTTCGCTGAACCGTGCGCGTGATGAGAACAGCACCAATGCCCAAAAGGGCCTGTTTGCCGCCATTGAAAACGTCGAAGCGCTGAACGATCTGACCGTGCAGGTCACGCTGTCCCAGCCAACGGGTGCTTTTTTGTTCAACATGGCATGGGGCGATGCGGTTATCTTGCCCGAAGAAGCCACCGAAGACCAACTCAAGACCGCACCTAACGGCACCGGGGCTTTTGTGTTTGGCACATGGGTGCAGGGTGACAGCATCACGCTCATCCGCAACCCGAATTACTGGGGCACGCCCGCGCAGCTTGAAAGCGCCACCATCAAATACATCTCCGACCCGACCGCCGCTTTTGCAGCACTGATGGCGGGCGATATTGATGCTTTTCCGGTCTTTCCTGCGCCTGAAAACCTTGGCCAGTTTGCCGCCGACCCGCGGTTTTCGGTCATCGTCGGCTCGACCGAGGGGGAAACCATTCTGGCCATGAACAACGCCCAACCCCCGCTTGATAACCCCTTGGTGCGCGAGGCGGTCTCCGCCGCGATTGACCGTCAGGCGATCATTGACGGGGCGATGTTTGGCTATGGCACACCCATCGGCACGCATTTTGCGCCCCATCATCCCGACTATCTTGACCTGACAGGCATGTCCGCCCATGACCCTGACCACGCCCGCGCCCTGCTAAGCGAAGCGGGCTTTCCCGACGGGTTCACCACCACGCTGAAACTGCCGCCGCCCTCTTATGCGCGCCGCGGTGGCGAGATTATTGCCGCCCAATTGCGCGCCGTGGGCATCCAGACCGAAATCACCAATCTGGAATGGGCGCAGTGGCTCGAAGAGGTGTTCAACGGCAAGGATTTCGGCCTGACGATCATTTCCCATACCGAGCCGATGGATATCGGCATCTATGCCAATCCGGAGTATTATTTCCAGTATGATAACCCGGAATTGCAGGCGCTGATGGAAACGCTGAACGCCACAACCGACCCGGCGGCGCGCACCGCGCTGTTGCAACAGGCGCAGGAAATCATCGCGGCGAATTATGTGAACGGCTACCTGTTCCAGCTTGCCAAAACCGGCGTGGCCGATGCCCGCATTCGCGGGCTTTGGGAAAACGCGCCGACACAGGCGATGGATTTGACCGGGGTTTATTGGGCGGAATAACCCGCGTTTAGGGTGTGGTGCGCCAAGAATGTGCGCCACACCCACCACCCGTAGGGTGCGCATTCATTGCGCACCTTTTTACAAGGTCTCGCCAACCTCCACCGTTTTAATCTGCGAACTCTGGTGCAATGTCTTGTGCACCGGGCATTTATCGGCAATTTCCATTAGCCGCGCGCGGTCCTCAACGCTCAAATCCCCTTCCATGCGAATTTCGCGGCGAAACACATCGACCTTGCCGCCGGACTGGTCCGCTTCGCTGGCATGTTGTTTGTTATGCGTGACATCCACCACCACATGCGCCAGCGGCATTTTCTTGCGCCGCGCATACATGCGCATGGTCATCGCCGTGCAGGCCCCAAGCCCGGCGGAAACAAGCTGGTAGGGCGACGGCCCCAAATCCGTGCCGCCAAAATCCTCCGGCTCGTCGGCGCGCAGCTCGTGGCGGGCATTGATGATGATATCTTGCAAAAACCCGTCTGCATCGGCCTCGCGCACGCGCACCACGCCTTCGGGTGCTTCATCGCGTGCGGGGCAGGGGGCAAGCTCCAGATACCGCCGCGCCCATGTTGAAATCACCTCGGCGGCATAGGTAGCATCGGCCTGCCGGCTGAGCAAATGGTCGGCCGTGTCCAGCGTGATAAAGCTTTTCGGGTGTTTGGCGGCCAGAAAAATCTCGGCGGCATTCTCAATGCCAACAACTTTATCTAGCGGCGCGTGCAGCACCAGCAGGGCGCGTTTGCCAAAATCGGCCAAGGCATCCTTGATGTTGTGGCCGGAAATATCGTCGAGAAATTCCTGCCGGATGCAAAAATCGCGCCCGCCAAGCGAAACCTGTGCCGCGCCGTCTTCGCTGATCTTGCCAAGCGCGTCGCCAAAATTATTGGTCACATGGTCAGGGGCGGCGGGCGCGCCGATTGTGGCCACGGCGCGCACCAAAGGCAGGCGGGTGGCGGCCCGAATAACCGCCGCACCGCCAAGCGAATGGCCAATCAGCAGTTGCGCGGCACCATGCTCACGCTCTAAAAACGCCGCCGCTGCCTCCAGATCGGCGATGTTCGAGCTGAAATCCGTATTTGCAAACTCGCCTTGCGAATGGCCCAATCCCGTAAAATCAAACCGCAAGACCGCAATGCCCTGCGCCGCCAGATGGCCGGAAATCTGCCGCGCGGCGGCAATGTCCTTGGAGCAGGTGAAGCAATGCGCAAAAATCGCGCAGGCGCGAATGGTTCCATCGGGCATGTCAAGCCTTGCGGCAAGCTCTGCACCCGAATGGCCGGGAAAGGTGATTTTCTGGCTGGGCATTGCGGCCTCCTGTTGTGCAAGGCCCAAGCCTAGCCTGCCAAGGGCTTTGCGGCTAGCCGTGCACACGAAAAGGTGCGCAAAGGTGCGCGAAGGTGCGCCTAAAGGTGCGCAATGAATGCGACCAAAAAGGTGCGCAATGAATGCGCACCCTACGTGGCGCCGATCATACCTGTAGGGTGCGCATTTATTGCGCACCTTTGGGCAACCTTCGGTCACCGCGCGGTCAACATGCGGCTAACCCACCACGTTAAACTCTGGCCCATAGGGATACTTGGTAATGTTCTCGGCCCCGTCTTGGCCAACCACCAGAATGTCATGCTCGCGATACCCACCGGCCCCCGGCGCACCATGCGCAATGGTCAGCATCGGCTCCATCGAGATCACCATGCCAGCCTCCAGCACCGTGTCGATATCTTCGCGCAGTTCCAGCCCCGCCTCGCGGCCATAATAATGGCTGAGAATGCCAAAGGAATGCCCATAGCCAAAGCTGCGATATTGCAGCAAATCCTGCGCTTGCAACATTTCATTCAGCGCGGCGGTAATGGCTGAACAGGTCGCGCCCGGCTTGATCAGACTTATCCCCAGTTCATGCGCGGCCACATTCGCCTGCCAGTATTTCAGGCTGGCCGCATCGACCTCGCCGGCGAACATCGTGCGCTCCAGCGCAGTGTAATAGCCCGAGATCATCGGGAAGGTGTTGAGGCTGAGAATATCGCCCCGCGCCACAGCGCGGGCGGTCACGGGGTTATGCGCGCCATCGGTGTTCAGCCCCGACTGGAACCAGACCCATGTGTCACGATATTCGGCATCGGGGAAGCGGCTGGCAATTTCCAGTTCCATCGCATCGCGCCCGGCCATAGCAATGTCAATTTCGCGCGCGCCAATGGCCACAGCTTCGCGAATGGCAAATCCGCCGATATCGGCCACCGCCGCGCCATGGCGGATCAGCGCGATCTCGGCGGCGGATTTGACCATGCGCTGCGCCATTGTTGCGCTGGCAATATCGGCCAGCGAGGCGGGGGCCAGAAAATGCCTGAGCTTGTCCATGCCATGCAGGTTCAGATGGTCGCCCTCATAACCCACGGCGCGGCCAGTGCCGATGACATGCGCCGCCGCCCGCCAGTAATTGTCGCGCGTCCAGTCGGTATAGGTGATGTTGTCACCAATGCTGCGCCGCCACGGCTGGCCTGCATCAATGCCCGCACTGAGCGTGACACAGTCATCAAGCGTAACCACGCAGGCATAGGGGCGGCCAAAGCTGCAATAGAGAAAGCCGGAATAATAGGCGATGTTGTGCATGGAGCTCAGCACCACCGCATGCAGCCCCTTTGCCGCCATAATGGCGCGCAACCCGGTCAGGCGGGCGGCATATTCGGCGGGGGCAAAGGGCAGGGCGGCTTTTTCGCCATTGTGCTGGCGAAAGAATTTGGGGCGGTTTGTCATGGTTCATCTCCGGCGGTGGCCCTGCCGGAAATATACGGCACGGGCAGCAAACACCCCGGCGTTCAGGGCAATTGCGGCAAGTGCCTCAGGCTGCGTGAAGGTCACGCTGCGCGACGCCATCGCGCGGCCCAAGCCCTTATTGCCGCAGCGCAGGCGGTTTGGCAAATGTTTTGCGCAATCGGTGCTGGAAAGCCGCGCAGCCCTTGGCTAGCATCGCGCCAACGAAGCGCAGGGCAGGAAGGGGGGCATATGGCAGTTTACACCGCGCGGCGGCTTGTTTTGCTCATCCTCAGCCTGTTTGTTGCCAGCCTTGTCATTTTTGCCGCGATCGAGGTTATCCCCGGTGATCCGGCCAGCTTCATGCTTGGCATCAACGCCCGCCCCGATACCGTGGCCGCTTTGCGCGCCGAAATGGGGCTCGACCAGCCGCTTGTGGCGCGCTACGCCGCGTGGATGGGCGGCATGCTGACCGGCGATTTTGGGCTCAGCTACACCTATCGCACGCCGGTGGTGGATATGGTCGTCGGGCGGATGTGGGTGTCCATTCCGCTGGCGACATATGCGCTGGCACTGTCTACGCTCATCGCCTTTCCCGTGGGCATTATCGCTGCCGCGCGCCGTGGTGGCTGGGCCGATAAATCCATCATGGGGGCTACGCAGCTTGGCATTGCGATCCCGAATTTCTGGTTCGCGGTGATCATGGTGCATATTTTCGCCATCAAATACGGCTGGTTTCGTGCTGGCGGCTTTCCGGGCTGGGATGAACCCTTGCAGGCGCTGCGCGCGCTCACGCTGCCCGCCATTGTGCTGGCTTTGCCACAAGCCGCCATTTTGGCGCGGATCATGCGCTCGGGGCTGATTGATACGCTGGAAGCCGATTTTATGCGCACCGCGCGGGCCAAGGGGCGCACGGCGCGCGGCGCGCTCTGGCATCATGCGCTGCGCAATGCGATGATTCCGGTGCTCACCATTCTGGGCCTGCAATTTTCCTTCCTTCTGGCCGGGGCCATCATCATCGAAGAGGTGTTCTTTCTGCCCGGCCTTGGGCGGCTGATCTTTCAGGCCATTTCCCAGCGCGACCTGATCGTCGTTGAAAGCGTGGTCATGCTGCTTGTGTTTGCGGTGATCATGCTCACCTTTCTGGTGGACCTTGCCTATGCTTGGGTTGACCCGCGCCTGCGCAGGCGCAACGTATGAGACTTGCGCCGCTCCTCATCGGCCTGTGCCTTGTCGGCCTGTTCACAGCCCTTGCGCTCATCTCGCTGGTCTGGACACCGTATGACGTTCAAATCCTTGAAATATCAAATAAAATGAAGCCGCCAGGCGGTGCCAACTGGCTGGGAACAGACCATTTTGGCCGCGATATTCTCAGCATGATCATGGTGGGCGGGCAGGTTTCCATTGCCGTGGCCGTGGTTGCGGTGGGCATGGGCATGGGGCTTGGCGTGCCGTTGGGGCTGGCGGCCGCTGCGCGCCGGGGCGGGTTGATGGACGAGCTCATCATGCGCGGCAACGACCTTGTTTTCGCCTTCCCAGCGCTGCTCATCGCCATTCTCATCACCGCCATTTTCGGCCCCTCGGCCATCAACGCCATCATCGCCATCGGCATTTTCAACATTCCGGTCTTTGCGCGCATGTCGCGCGGCGCGGCGCTGGAGCTTTGGACACGCGATTTCATTCTCGCCGCCCGCGTGGCGGGCAAGGGGCCGGTGCGGATATCTGCCGAACATATCCTGCCCAATATCGCCAATTTGCTGATCGTGCAGGGCACGATCCAGTTCTCATTGGCCATTCTGGCCGAGGCGGCCTTGTCTTATGTGGGGCTTGGCGCGCAGCCCCCCACGCCAAGCTGGGGGCGTATGCTGGCCGACAGCCAGACCCTTGCATCGCTTGCCCCGCACCTCGTGCTTGCCCCCGGCCTGTCGATTGTGGCCATGGTTCTTGGCCTCAACATGCTGGGTGATGCCCTGCGCGACGCGCTGGACCCGCGCCTGAACAGGGCCGCGAAATGAGCCTGCTGCGCGTTGAAAACCTGAACCTTGCCATTGGTGCCGTGCCCATCCTGCGCAATGTCTCTTTTGGCTGCACAGCGGGGCGCATTACCGGGCTGATCGGTGAAAGTGGCTCGGGCAAGTCGATGACCGCCTATGCCATTACCCGCCTGCTCCCCAAGGGGGCGGTGGCTGGCGGGCACATCCTGCTTGATGGCAGCGACCTGCTGGCCAAATCAGAGCGTGAGATGTGCGCGCTGCGCGGTGATGATATCGGGCTGGTGTTCCAAGAGCCGATGACCGCGCTCAACCCCGTAAAAACCATTGGCGCGCAAGTGGCTGAAACCGTGCGCCTGCATCGCGGGGCAACCCGCGCCGAGGCAGCGCATATAGCCCGCGATACGCTGAACCGCGTGGGCTTGCCAGCGGCGCAATTTCCGCTGAACCGCTACCCGCACGAGCTTTCGGGCGGGCAGCGCCAACGCGTTGTCATCGCCATGGCCATTGCCCTGCGCCCGCGCCTGCTGATAGCCGACGAGCCGACAACCGCGCTCGATGTCACCACGCAGGCGGGCATTTTACGCCTGCTCAAAAAGCTGGTGGCCGAAGACGGTATGGGCCTTATCCTCATCAGCCATGACCTTGGCGTCGTGGCCGATATGGCCGATGATCTGGTGATCATGCGCCATGGCGAGGTGGTGGAATCCGGTCCCACCGCGCAGGTTTTTGCCGCGCAGGCCCACCCCTATACCCGCGCGCTGATCCGCGCCTCGGCCCACCAGCCCACGCGCGATGCACATAGCGGCGATGTGCCACTGCTGGAGGTGCAAAACCTTGTGCGCGACTATGCACTGCCGCGCGCCAGCCTGTTTGCCGCACCGGGGCGGTTTCGCGCGGTGAATGACGTATCCTTTACCTTGAGAAAGGGCGAAAACCTTGGGCTGGTGGGCGAATCCGGTTGCGGTAAATCCACGCTGACCCGTGCTATATTGGGGCTGGAGGCCGCGCAGGGCGGCACCATCGCAATCAACGGTGCGCCGGTTCTGGCGGGCCAGAAAATGCCCGCCGCCCTGCGCCGCCACCTGCAGGTGGTGTTTCAGGACCCCTATGCCAGCTTCAACCCGCGCCACCGCGTTGCCCGCCTTGTGGCCGAACCCTTCCACCTTTTGGCTGATGCGCCGCGCGGCGCTGAACGCGCGCAAGCCGTGGCCGAAGCGCTTGAAAGCGTCGGGCTGGGGGCGGCGGATGCCAGCCGCTACATCCACGAATTTTCCGGCGGGCAGCGCCAGCGCATTGCCATTGCCCGCGCGCTGATCGCGCGGCCCGAACTGATCATTCTGGATGAGGCCGTCTCGGCGCTCGATGTCTCCATCCGTGCGCAAATCCTCGACCTGCTGGCCGATCTTTCGGCGCGGTTCGGCCTGTCATATCTGTTCATCAGCCACGATCTGCACGTCGTGCGCAAGATCACCGACCGTGTTATGGTCATGCAGGCGGGCAAAATTGTCGAGAGCGGCGCAACCGAGGCTGTGTTCGCCGCCCCCCAGCACCCCTATACCGCAGCACTCCTTGCCGCGGCCCCGCATCTAAATATTGAGGCACATGATGAAGCTCTGGTTTGACACCGATAAATGCCTGATAGACGGCCAGTGGCGAGCACCGCTTGGCCGCCAAACGCTTGCGCTGTTCAACCCCTCAACCGGGCAGGAGCTTGCGCAAATTGCCCGTGGCCAGCAGGCGGATATTGATGCTGCCGTGGCCGCCGCCCAAGGTGCTTTGGCCGGTGAATGGGGTGCGCTGAGCGCCGCTGAACGGGGCCGGATGCTGGCAAATCTGGGCCGCCTTGTGGCCAGCCGCGCCGATGACCTTGCCGCGCTGGAGGCCGCCGATGTTGGCAAACCGCTCAAACAGGCCCGCGCCGATGCGCTGGCGCTGGCGCGCTATCTGGAGTTTTACGGCGGCGCTGCCGATAAGGTGATGGGGCAAACCATTCCTTATTTGCAAGGCTACACCGTCTACACTTTGCGCGAACCGCATGGCGTGACCGGCCATATCGTGCCGTGGAACTACCCGATGCAGATTATCGGCCGCAGCGTTGGCGCGGCGCTGGCCATGGGCAATGCGGCGGTGCTCAAACCAGCCGAGGAAGCCTGCCTGACCGCGCTGGCCTTTGGCGATCTGGCGCTGGAAGCGGGGCTGCCGCCGGGTGCGCTGAACATCGTGCCCGGCTTGGGGCGCGAGGCGGGGGCGGCGCTTGCGGGCCATTCCAGCGTGCAGCATATTTCCTTCACAGGCTCGGTCGCCACGGGGGCCGCCGTGCAGGCAGCCGCTGCGCAAAACGTGGTGCCGGTCACGCTGGAGCTTGGCGGCAAATCTCCGCAACTGGTGTTTGACGATGCGGACCTTGATGCCGCCTTGCCCTTTTTGGTGAATGCGGGCGTGCAAAATGCCGGCCAAACCTGTTCAGCTGCCAGCCGCATTTTAGTGCAGCGCGGGGTGTATGATCGTGTGGCCGAGGCGATGGCCACCCGCTACCGCGCCTTGCGGGTTGGCCCTGCGGCGCATGATCTCGATATCGGCCCGCTGATTTCCGCCCGCCAGCGCGACATCGTGCAAGGTTTCCTGAACCAGACCGCGCCTGAACACGAACTTGCCCGCGCCTCCATGGCCGCCGACCTGCCGCCGGGCGGCTTTTACCTCGCCCCGCGGCTGCTCTCGGGGCTTGCACCCGACAGCCCGCTCGCCCAGCAGGAAATTTTCGGCCCCGTGCAGGTGCTCATCCCGTTTGCGGATGAAGCCGAGGCGATTGCGCTGGCCAATGGCACCGATTTCGGGCTGGTCGCCGGCATCTGGACCCGCGACGGCGCCCGCCAGATGCGGCTGGCCAAAAAACTGCGCGCCGGGCAGGTGTTCATCAACAATTACGGCGCAGGCGGCGGCGTGGAACTCCCCTTCGGCGGGGTCGGCAAATCCGGCCATGGCCGCGAAAAGGGGTTTGAGGCGCTCTATGGGTTTTCAGTGCTGAAAACGGTGGCGGCGTTGCATGGGTAGGGGTGTGTGTGTGGCTACCTCACCTTCATCACACGTTTCTGTGTAAATTGATAAGGTCCAAATTTTTGAACAACAAGTTCAGTCCGAAAATCCTTAAATTCGTTTACCACACTGCGAAGCCATTGATGATTTCGACTACTGAAAACTAAATCTTCAGCGGCCTTAATAATTTCATTGTTGATTTTCTGAACCATCTTGGAGCCGATTTTATAAACCTGATGCCGTGGGTCGCCCGCAGCTTCAAATGTGTGGGTGTGAAAAACAAGCCCGATTTTCGGTGAAAGAGGTAGAAATTGTTGGGCGTATTTGTTTTCGACATATTCGAGAATGACCGAAGGAAAGTCGCTTGTCAGAAACCGCCCATTTCCGCGAGGGACTACGATTGTAACATCGCAGTTTGCAAGTTTTTCTGTGATTTCCATTAAACCTAGAGTAGCCAACGCTTGCTGGTGCTTAGGATCTATTTCAAACTTGATGAGCCCTTCTTTGAGCAGCTGTGAAGGGGCTTTGCTTTGAAATTCGGGAAGCGCTGGAGGTTCCAGATCACTGAACATGCCTTGTTTTTCAAGTATTTCTACTTCACGTTCCAACATTGCGCGGGTCGGTGTGTCAGACATTCTCAAAGCAGCCGGCGTATAAATCCCAATATAGGCTAAAAAACCGGCAAAAACCTTCCTGCTTTGCCAATCCAATTCATCCTTAGAAACACGTGAAAGGCATGGCTCATAGGCAGGCTCTATCGATTTCAGAAACTCCTCTACCGCACGATCGTATGCTAAATACGGGTTCGTGTTGCCATCCAATTCACGGCAAATGTCCTTTGTTCTGGGGGTAAATATTTTCCCATCAGATTTTCTGATAGCGTTGAGCAGCAAAGTTCCTGAGTTTCCCAGGAATTGCTTAAGATGGACTTTTGAGACGTAGTGATCTAGGGGCATTTCTTACATCAATCTTAGTGTAAAAAGGTAGGCTTTCTTACCCCTCACTCAAACACCGACATAATCTCCCCCAGCGGTTTCTTGATCTTGGCCACGGCAGGCACGGTTGCCGTTTTTGCCGGGTGGCCCACGGCGATAATCATCACCGGTTTTTCGCTATCTGGCCGCTCCAAAGCTTCGGTTAGAAACTTCATGGGGTTGGGGGTGTGGGTGAGAGTGACGAGCCCCGCCGTGTGCAGTGCGGTCAGCAGAAATCCGGTGGCAATGCCCACGCTTTCGGGCACATAGTAATTCTTGAACCGCGCGCCATCGTCAAACTGGCCCCAGCGCTGGGCGAAGACCACTATCAGCCATGGGGCAATGTCCAGATGCGGTTTGTTGGCATCGGTGCCGATGGGTTCCAGCGCTTTCAGCCATTCGTCGCCCGCCCCGCCATCATAAAAGGTTTGCTCCTCGGCCTCGGCCTGCAGGCGGATGCGGTGCTTCATTTCGGCCCCTGATATGGCGGCGAAATGCCATGGCTGGTGGTTGGCACCGCTCGGGGCCGTGCCTGCGGCCAGTATGCAGTTTTCAATCACCGCGCGCGGCACGGGCCGGTCGCAGAAATCGCGCACCGAATGGCGCTTCTTGATATGGGCGTAAAATGCCGCCGAGGCTTCAAGCATTTGCGCGTCAGACATATTTGCACGGTCGGGCAAAGGCAGGGGTGTGTGGTCGATCTTTTCGCGGGCAAACATGGTGCATCCTTTGTGAGTTCCTGCGAAGATTAGCCAAGCACGCGCCCCCTCACAAGCCACTTGCGCCCGGCCACCAGTCTGCCAATCTGGGCGGCAGTAAAAGGGGGCGAAAATGCAGCTAGATGGAAAACGCGCGCTGATCACCGGTGGCGGTTCGGGCTTTGGCGCGGGGATTGTGGCGAAGTTCGTGGCCGAGGGCGCACAGGTGCTGGTGGTTGATATCAACGCCGAGGCGGCGCAGGCGGTGGCTGCCAACCATGGCGCAAAATCTGCCCGCGCCGATGTGTCCAAAGCGGCAGACTGGGCTGCGCTGGCCGCGCAAATGCAGGGCGCGTTCGGCGGCTGCGATATTCTGGTGAACAATGCCGGCATTACGCATTTGCCCCAGCCCATGGGCGAGGTGGATGAAGACGAGTTTGACCGGATCTTCGCGGTCAACGCCAAATCCGTCTATCATTCCGCCCGCCATATCGTGCCGCTGATGCTGGCGGCGGGCGGGGGCGCAATCGTCAATATCGCCTCGACCGCCGGCATCTCGCCACGCCCGAACCTTACATGGTATAACGCTTCCAAGGGCTGGATGATGACGGCAACGCAATCCATGGCGGTGGAACTCGCCCCCAAAAGCGTGCGCGTAAACGCCGTGTGCCCCGTGGCCGGTGAAACCCCGCTTTTGCAAAGCTTCATGGGGCAGGATACGCCGGAAATCCGCGCAAAATTTCTGGCCACAATCCCGCTTGGCCGCTTTTCCACCCCCGCCGATATTGCGGCGGCAACGGCGTTTTTAGCATCAGACGCAGCGGGCATGATCACCGGTGTCTGCCTGCCTGTCGACGGGGGGCGCTGCATATGAGGACGGGTGCGCGCAATCTCATCACCGATGTGGCGGGGCTTTATGTGGGCAATGCGCAAGATGCGGGGCTGAAATCCGGCAGCACCGTGCTGCTTGGCGATGCGCCGTTTTGCGCGGCGGTTTCGGTGATGGGCGGCGCCCCCGGCACGCGTGAAACCGACCTGCTGGCGCCCGATAAAATGGTGCAGGCGGTCGATGCGCTGGCGCTGTCGGGCGGCTCCGCCTTCGGGCTGGATGCGGCCAGCGGCGTGGTCGATGCGCTGGCGGCGCTGGGGCGCGGTTTTGCCGTTGGCCCGGTTTGCGTGCCGATCGTGCCAGCGGCAATTCTGTTTGATCTGCTGAATGGCGGCAATAAGGACTGGGGGCAAAACCCTTACCGCGCGCTCGGGGCGGCGGCCTTTGCGGCAGCGGGGCAGGATTTTGCGCTCGGCTCGGCGGGTGCTGGTGCGGGGGCCACCACGGGCAATTATAAAGGCGGGCTCGGTTCCGCCTCGGTGGTGCTGGATAACGGCATGACGGTAGGCGCGCTGGTTGCCGCCAACCCGTTTGGCACCGTGGCCGGGCCGCGCGGCCATTTCCATGCGGCATTCTGCGAAGTTGGGGCCGAGTTCGGCGGGCTGGGGGCCGACCCTGGTTTTGATGCGCTGGCCGGCCCGTTCAGCGCAAAAATGGACGGGTTCAACCCGCGCGGCAATACCACGATCGCCATTGTCGCCACCGATGCGAAGCTTGACAAGGCCCAAGCCCTGCGCATGGCCACAGCGGCACAAGATGGTTTGGCCCGCGCCATCTGGCCTTCGCATACGCCGGTGGATGGTGACCTTGTTTTTGCTGTGGCCACAGGCGCACGCCCGCTTGAAGATGCAACAGCCGACCTGCTGCGCCTTGGCCATGCGGCGGCGGTTTGCCTTGCCCGCGCCGTGGCGCGCGGCATTTACCATGCCACAAGCGAAGCGGGCGATGTTCTGCCCTGCTGGGCTGATCGCTAGGCGAGAATTTCAGCCATGAGCCTTGCGGCTTCATCATCCGGGCTGGCGAGCCGGCTGCGGTCTTCGCCGGGGTAGAACCGCGCGCGCGTTGCCGTGGCCATGGGTTTGGGGCAAAGGTGCAAAACCCGCGGGCCAATTTCGGCGGCTTCGGCAATTTGCGTTTCCACCAGCGCGGCTTGCGCGGCCTTGCTCATCCCGTAGCCCGACTGGAATTTCTGCCCGCCCATATCATCGCGGAAATAAACCATCGTGCCCTTAGCAGCACGCACGAGTGATTCCGCCATGCCCATCAGCCTTTGCGTGGCGCGGATATTGACAGCGATAGAGCGGTCGAGGTCTTTTTCCGCCACATGCGATACCGGCGAAAGCGGGGCGGCATGCACGGCGCAATGCACCAGCAGGTCAAGCTTGCCCCAGCGTTCATGGATGGCCAGACACATGCGTTGCACGCCCATATCGTCGGTTAAATCCAGCGGCACCAGCGTGCTGGGCGCGCCGATGGCGTCCAGCGCATCGGCCAGTTCTTCCAGCCCGCCCTGGCTGCGGGCCAGCGCCATAACGTGATAGCCGCGCCGCCCGAGCTCCAGCGCCATGGCATATCCAAGCCCGCGCGAGGCCCCGGTTACAAGCGCCAGTTTCGTGTTTGTATCCATTGCGCATATCCTTTTGTTGCGCCCTGAATAGCCATTCGCACCGCCTGCGTAAAGCCGCCGCGCTGCAATGCCGCGCCGCCTGATAGCAATGCTTGAATTTGGCCCCACATAGTCTAAAAGGATCGGCAACGGGCCAAAAACCCCCTCAGAAAAAGGACGCGCTAACATGAAGAATGAAATGGTATTGTCGCAGGCGATCTGGTCGGGCAATTCGGTGTTGCGCGCTGGCGCGCTGGTGCTTGGCGGCTCGGCAATTGTTGCGCTTGCCGCGCAAATCTCGCTGCCAATGTATCCCGTGCCGATGACCCTGCAAACACTGGCCATTCTCGCCGTTGGCCTCACGCTGGGCGCGCGTCTTGGTACCTTGGCGTTGCTGGCCTATCTGGCCGAAGGGGCTGCCGGCCTGCCGGTTTTTGCCAATGGCGGCGCGGGCATGGCCTATATGATGGGGCCAACCGCAGGCTTTCTGGCCGGTTTCGTGATGATGGCTTTCATTGCCGGTTATGCTTCGGATAAAGGGCTGACACGCAGCTTCATCGGGGCTACGCTTGTGGCGATCATCGCCTCGGTAATGCTTTATGTGCCCGGCATTGCCTATCCGGCGGCTGCCATGGGTAAAACCTTCCCCGAGCTGTTCAGCGGCTGGATGCTGCCCTTCCTGATTGGCGATGTGGTAAAAGCCGTGCTGGCCGCGCTGATCATCACCGGCGGCTGGGCTGCCTTGCGCCGCCGCAAAGCCTGAGCCGAAGCACAGAACTGAAAGGGGCCGTAGCGCAAGCTGCGGCCCTTATTTTTTGGCGATCTGAGCGCGGCGCGCCGCAATCATCCGTTTGAGCAAATCATCGGGGATTGGTGTATGAGCGGCGCCAAGCAGGCTGCGGTATTCATCGCGCAACCCAGCCAGATAATCATCATGGCTGGCGGCAGGGCATCAGGCTGTTTCGCGGGTTTTGAACCCGGCGTTCAGCTTGTCGGTTGGGGCGATGGGGTAGTCGCCGGAAAAGCAGGCATCGCAATATTGCGGGGCGGCGTTATCGCGGCCCTGTGCCTGCCCGGCGGCGCGGTAAAGCCCGTCAAGCGAGATGAAACGCAGGCTGTTCACACCCAGATGCACGCGCATCTGTTCCTCGCTCATTGTGGCGGCCAGCAGGTTTTCCTTGTCCGGCGTATCGACCCCGTAAAAACAGGGCCAGCTTGTGGGCGGGCTGGCAATGCGGAAATGCACCTCGGCGGCACCTGCATCCAAAATCATTTCCTTGATCTTCATGCTCGTTGTGCCGCGCACCACCGAGTCATCAACCAAAATCACCCGCTTGCCCTTGATCAGCGCACGGTTGACATTCAGCTTCAGGCGCACGCCCATATTGCGGATTTCGGCGGTCGGTTCAATAAAGGTGCGCCCCATATAAGAGTTGCGGATGATACCCATGGCATAGGGAATGCCGGATTCCTGCGAATAGCCAATCGCCGCTGGCGTGCCGCTATCGGGCACGGGGCAAACAAAATCGGCATCTACGGGGGCTTCCTTGGCCAGTTCCACGCCAATGCGGCGGCGGGTTTCATACACCGATTGCCCGCCGATCACCGAATCGGGGCGCGAAAAATACACATGCTCGAAAATGCAGAACCGGCTTGGGCGGCGCTCGAACGGGGTAAAGCTTTCCAGCTTGTCACCGGTAATCACCACCATTTCGCCCGGCTCGATCTCGCGCAGGAATTCAGCGCCGATAATGTCGAGCGCGCAGGTTTCCGAGGCCAGCACATAGGCCGTGCCGAACCTGCCGAGCATCAGCGGGCGCACGCCCATCGGGTCACGCACGCCAATCAGCTTGGTGCGGGTCATGGCGACAATCGAAAACGCGCCCTCAATGCGGCGCAGCGCGTCTTTCAGCCGTTCGGGGATGTTCTTTTGAATCGAGCGCGCCATCAGGTGAATGATGCATTCGGTGTCCGAACTGGACTGGAAGATCGAGCCGCGCTCGATCAACTCGCGGCGCAGGGCGGTGGCGTTGGTCAGGTTGCCATTATGGGCAATGGCGCAGCCGCCCATGGAAAACTCGGCAAAGAGCGGCTGCACATCGCGAATGGCCGTCTGGCCCTTGGCCCCGGCGGTGGAATAGCGCACATGCCCGATGGCCAGTTGGCCGGGCAGGGTTTCCATCACGCTGGCTCTTGTGAAATTATCGCGCACATAGCCAAAGCGCCGCGCCACGTTGAAACCGGTTTGCGGGTCATAGGCAACGATGCCGCCCGCCTCTTGCCCGCGATGTTGCAGCGCGTGCAGGCCAAGGGCCACATAATTCGCCGCATCTTTGGGGCCGAGAATGCCAAATATCCCGCATTCCTCGTGCAGCTTGTCATCATCAAACGGCAGCGATGGAAGGTTTGGGAAACTGTCGGTCATGGGGGCTCGCCTGACTGTCAAAGTTGGCGCCTTATACGCGGCGCCAACTTCATTGTCACGCGGTGTTCACATAGTTTTTCAGGCCCGCACGCGCAGGCTTGAGGCTTAGTTTGCAGCAGGGGCCGCGGTATCGGCCGGTGCGGCATCGGTTGCGGGCAGGGCGGCCGGTGCTGCATCGCCGGTGCGGCCTGTGCAGTTGGCTGTCATCTCGTCAAAACGAGCCGAGAACCAGGTCTGCAAGCCGCCGGACTCAACCTCGGTTGCAAAGCTCGCCTGCGTCGGGCCAAGAATTTCGTAAGTCTTGGATTCGGTGATGATTTCAATCGCGCTTGTCGCACCGAAGAACTTTTCATAAACAAACAGCGCGACAACCACCAAAAGCACGCCGCGCGCCAGCCCGAACAAAAAGCCCAACCCCTTGTCGACCGTGCCAATGGCCCGCCCGCGCACGACCGAGGCCAGAAGCGGTGCGAAAAGCGACAGAACAATCAGCGCAATGACGAATACAATGGCAAAGGCAGCCATCATGGCAAGGTTGCAGCTTTGGTCGATCAGACTGTTGAGCAGCGGAATCTCATACATGAGCGATTCGGCCCGCGGCGCAAGAAAGTAAGCGACAACCGCAGCGCCAACCCAGCCCGCGATTGATGTCAGCTCGCGCATAAAGCCGCGCGCAAAGGCCAAAATGCCTGAAATCAATACAATGGCGATAACCGCACCATCAATTATTGTAAGGTCTTCCATCCCTGATCCCTCTGTTTTAAGTTTCGATCGTACCGAAGAACTGGTCAATAAATCCAGCGAGGTCGTCGAACTTCTGCACTGTTATGCCAGATTCGGCGGCAAGCTTCACGCGTGAAGGTGTGATTGCGGTGCCAAACCCTAACTTTTCTGCTTCTTTGAGCCGCGAATCGGGCTGGCTGACCGGTCGAAGCGCACCGGAAAGCGAAATTTCGCCAAATATTACAGTATCCGGCGCGATCGGGTGGTCCTGGCGCGCCGAAATCAGCGCTGCCGCCACGGCAAGGTCGGCGGCAGGCTCGGAAATGCGCAAACCACCGGCCACATTCAGGTAAACATCCATGCTGCCAAAGCCGATGCCGCAGCGCGCATCGAGCACGGCCAGTATCATCGCCAGCCGCCCCGCATCCCAGCCCACGACCGAGCGGCGCGGCGTGGCCAGCGGCGAGGCCGCGACCAGCGCCTGCATTTCGCACAAAAGCGGGCGCGAGCCTTCGATGCCGGCAAACACCACAGAACCCGTGGCCTGCGCATCGCGCGCGCTCAAAAACAGCGCCGAGGGGTTGGCCACTTCGGCCAGGCCTGCGCCGGTCATTTCAAACACGCCAATTTCATCGGCGGGGCCAAAGCGGTTTTTAACGGCGCGCAAAATGCGAAACTGGTGGTCGCGCTCGCCCTCGAAATAGAGCACGGTATCAACCATATGTTCCACTACGCGCGGCCCGGCGATCTGCCCGTCTTTGGTAACATGGCCAACAAGCACAACGGAGGTCCCGGTGCGTTTGGCATAGGCCACAAGCTCGTGGCAGGCGGCGCGCACCTGGCTGACAGAGCCGGGGGCGCTATCAACATTATCGGCCCACATGGTCTGGATGGAATCGATGATCACCAGATCGGGGCGCTCGGCATCCAGCGTGGTGAGGATGTTGCGCAGGTTGGTATCGGCGGCCAGTTGCAAGGGCGCATCCGACAGGCCAAGCCGCGCGGCGCGCATCCGAATTTGCGCCGTTGCCTCTTCGCCCGAAATGTAAATGCATTTCTGCCCGGCCTTGGCAAAGGCGGCTGCCGCCTGCAAAAGCAGGGTCGATTTGCCGATGCCGGGATCCCCGCCCAGCAAGATCGCGCTGGCCCGCACCAGCCCGCCACCAAGCACGCGGTCAAGCTCGCCATTGCCCGATTGCACGCGCGGCGGGGTTGGCTCGCTGCCCGCAAGGTCGGTAAGCTTCACACGCGCGCCGCGCTTGGCCCCCAGCGCCACCTTGGCAGGCCCGGTTGAAAGCGGCACATCTTCGGTGATGGAATTCCACGCGCCACACGCATCGCAGCGGCCCGCCCATTTGGCATAGCCCGCACCGCAATCGTTGCACGAAAAGCTGGCGGATGCTTTAGCCAAAAGCGTTTGCCCAGCCATTAAACGGCAGGCGCAAGATCAGCGCCAGACCGAACAGAATGTGGATGAGCGGAAAGAGCTTGTTTTGCCATTTCTCCCAGGCCAGTGCCATGGCTGCTGCAACAACCAGCAGCCCGCCGATGATTTGCGAGGCCAGCACCTGATCCTGGCTCAGCATCAGCATTGCCAGCAGCGCCAGAACAAGTGCTGCAAGCTGCGCGCGCCGCAGCCGCCCGCCATAGCGAAAGGCCGAGGTCGCCGACCACCAGCTTGCGATGAGCACGCAAAAAGCGACGATAATTGCATAAACTATTTCAATGCCCATAAGTCTTCCTTTTTGTCAGTTCGGTCACAAGCAGCGAAAGCAACACACAGGCGCTGAACAAATACAGCCCCCAGCCGGTTTCAATGTAACCAACACCAACGCCTTTGGCGGCAACAATCAACAGCGCTATCAGGAAAATATCCGCCATGGCCAACTTACCCAGAATTGCCAGCGCGCCAAGCATATTCGTGCCCAGCCATTCCAATTGAATCATTAACAAAAGCAATGTCTTGGCCATGGGGGCGAGCAGGGCGAAGAAAACCACGACTATGGCCAGAAAGATGTCGCTTTCCCACAGGGATTGAACCGTGCTCAGCACGGTCAGCACATCTTCGTTGAACCAGCTCAGCAGGCCGGTATGCGCAAGCGGCGCGAACCAGCTAACGGGAAAGGCGATGAGCAAAAGCAGGTTCAGGATGACGGGAATGCGCATGGCCGCCTAGCGCACGGCTTCAATCGGGCCGGTGGCGCGGCCATGGATGAACTGGTCAAGATACGCATCGCCCGAATTGTCGATAGCGGCCACCTTGCCATGCCAGCGCAGCTTGCCGCCATGGATCATGGCGACCGTATCGGCAATGGCCCGCACCGATGACATATCATGCGTGATGGTCACCGCCGTCACCCCAAGCTCGACGACAATTTCGCGGATGAGCGTGTTGATGACACCCGCCATGATCGGGTCCAGCCCGGTTGTCGGCTCGTCAAAGAAAATGATCTCGGGGGTTGCAGCAATGGCGCGCGCCAGCCCCACGCGCTTTTGCATACCACCGGAAAGCTCGGCGGGGAACTGGTCGGCCACCTCAGCCCCCAGCCCCACGCGGGCCAGCTTTTCAATGGCCAGCGCGCGGGCATCGGCGCGCGGCATTCGGCGTTTGCCCTGCAACAGCCGAAAGGCGACATTCTGCCAGACGGGCAGGCTGTCAAACAGCGCACCGCCCTGAAACAGCATGCCGATCTTGTCCATGATCACCGGGTCATGCCCGGCCACCTTGCGGCCCGCCACTGAAATGCTGCCGCGCTCCGGCTTTATCAGCCCCAGAACCGATTTGAGCAAAACCGATTTGCCCGTGCCCGAGCCGCCGATCACCACAAGGCTTTCACCCTTGGCAATGTCCAGCGTGATCCCGTCAAGCACCACATTCGCGCCAAAGCGCTTGGCGAGGTCGCGGATTTCGATCATCGCGCTCATGTCGGAAACAGAAGTTCGGTCAGCAAATAGTTGCTGGCCAGAATAAGGATAGAGGCCGACACCACCGCATTGGTTGTGGCTTGCCCAACCCCGAGCGCACCGCGCCCGGAATTATAACCATGATAACAGCCCATCAGCGCGACAATAAAGCCAAAGACCGACGCCTTGATCAGCCCCGAGGTGACATCGCCCACCTCCAGAAAATCTATCGTATTGGTCACATAGGCGCCGGGGTTGAAGCCCAGCCGATAAACCGCCACCAGAAAGCCACCGAGAATACCGATGACATCGCCAATCAGCACCAGCACCGGCATGACCAGTGTGGCCGCCAACAGGCGCGGGGCAACAAGGTATTTCATCGGGTCGGCCGACAGGGTGGTCAGCGCGTCGATCTGCTCGGTCACCCGCATTGTGCCCATTTCGGCGGCAATCGCGGCGGCAACCCGGCCCGCCACCATCAGCCCGCCCAGCACAGGGCCAAGCTCGCGCACCATGCCAATGGCCACAATGCTTGGCACCACGCTTTCGGCATTCAGCCGCCCGCCGCCTGCGAAAATCTGCAAGGCCAGTGCCGCACCTGTGAACAGCGCCGTCAGCCCCACGACCGGCAGGCTGAAATAGCCGATGCGCAGCAATTGCTGGCCAAACTCGCGGCTGTAAAACGGTGGGCGTGGCAAGGCGGCCAGCGCTTGGCCTGCAAACAGCACCAAGCGCCCGATGCTGGTAAACAGCGCCAGCACCGAACGGCCGATCGAGGCTAAAAAGCCGTGAAAGAGGGTGATTGCCTGCATCTGCGTTATCCTTTTGCCCCTCTATAAACGCGATTGTAGCGCGCGCCTAGGGCCGTAAGCACTTCATAAGAGATCGTGCCCGCCAGCGCCGCAATTTCGCCGGGGCTTTGCTCAGGGCCGATGAGTGTAAGGCTTTCGGGCGTGTCCGGCAGCTCGGTGATATCCACACCGATCAGGTCCATCGAAATGCGGCCCACAACGGGGCAGGGGGTTTGCCCGCAAAAAAGCCGCAAGCCGCGCAGCCCGCGAAAAATGCCATCGGCATAGCCACCTGCAACTGTGGCAATGCGGCTGGGGCGTGTCGCTGTCCATGTCGCCCCGTAGCCAACGCTTTGGCCGGGCATAAGCTGGCGGGTCTGGATGATTGGAAATTCGGCGCGCAGCGGCAGGCGCCCGCCCTCAAAATCGCCGGTGTAAACCGCAATGCCGGGGCGGCACAGGTTGAAGTGATAGGGCGCACCCAGAAAAATGCCCGCACTGTTGGCGAGCGACTTTTTCACCATCGGCAGCGCGGCGGTGAGCATGCTAAAGGCCCCAAGCTGGGCGGCGTTCATCGGGTGGGCCGGGGTGTCGGCGCAGGCCAGATGGCTGCTCAGCAGCGCGGGGCGCACCGGTGGGCTGGCAAAGGCCAGTGCCGCCAGCGCCTGCGGCTCAAAGCCAAGGCGCGACATGCCGCTGTCAATATCAAGCCCATAGGCGCGGTTTGGGAAATCTGCCCGAAAGGCCGCCAATTGGCTTGGGCTGTTCAGCATGGGCTGTGCTCCGCTGGCCGCATAGGCCGCCTTGTCGCCCGGCATATAGCCGGTAATCACCCAGATTGTGGCATCATCGGCCAGATGGGGGCGCAATGCGGCCGCCTCTACTGCCTGCGCCACGAAAAAGCTGCGCGCACCCGCGCTGTAAAGCGCAGGTGCCACCTGCGCCGCCCCCAGCCCATAGGCATTGGCCTTGACCACGGCGGCGACCTCGACGCCAGCCGCCACGCGCCCCTTCAGAGCGCGCCAGTTATGCGCGATTGCCTCCAGATCAACATGCAGCGTTGCGTTTGCCAATATCCGCACCCTTTTTGTTGCCAGCCCCTTGTGTTGCCAGCCATAGCGCGGGGCACCCGCCTTGTCACCAGTCGCCCGTAACCTGATGCGCTTTTGCAAGATTGCTGAACTTGGTGAACTGGCCTTCAAACGCCAGTTCAACCGTGCCAATCGGCCCGTGGCGCTGCTTGCCGATGATCACCTCGGCCTTGCCATGCAGGCGGCTCATGTCATCCTGCCATTTCATCATGGCTTCCACATTATCATCGCTCGGCTTTTCGCGCTCGCGGTAATACTCCTCGCGGAACACGAACATCACCGAATCTGCGTCTTGCTCGATAGAACCGGATTCGCGCAAATCCGAAAGCTGCGGTCGCTTGTCTTCGCGGTTTTCAACCTGGCGGCTAAGCTGCGACAGCGCGATGACCGGAATATCCAGTTCCTTGGCAATGGCCTTCAGCCCTTGGGTAATTTCGGAAACCTCGTTCACACGGCTGTCTTTGGCCGAAGCGGGGCGCAGCAGTTGCAAATAGTCGACGATCAGCAAATCCAGCCCGTGCTGGCGTTTCAGGCGGCGCGCGCGGGCATGCACGGCGTTGATCGGCAAGGCGGGCGTATCGTCTATGTAAAGAGGGCAGCGTTCCAGCTCTTTTGCCGCCTCGACAAAGCGGCGGAATTCCTCTTCGGTCAGATTGCCGCGTCGCAGGTTTTCGCTGGGCACGCGGCTGGCTTCCGACAGAATGCGCGTGGCAAGCTGGTCGGATGACATCTCAAGGCTGAAAAACCCGACAACGCCACCATCGGTAGTGCCTTCGGTGCCATCGGTCTTGATGCCGCGCTTATGGGCTTTTGCCACATTGAAGGCGATGTTCGTCACCAGCGCGGTTTTCCCCATCGAAGGCCGCCCGGCGATGATGAGCAAATCCGACGGGTGCAGCCCGCCGAGCCGGTTATCAAGATCCTTCAGCCCTGTGGAAATGCCCGACAGCCCGCCGCCATGCTGATAGGCTTGGTTGGCAATGGCCACCGCATCGGACACCGAGCGCAGGAAGGACTGAAACCCGCGTTCAGCCTGCCCCTTTTCGCCCAACTGGTAAAGCGCCTGTTCCGCCTCGACGATCTGGTTGGCTGGCTCGCTATCCACCTCGACCGAGGCGGCCTTGGCCGAAATTTCGCGCCCGATTTCAATGAGTTGGCGGCGAATGGCTAAATCGTAAATGAGTTGCGCATAGTCGCGCGCTGCAAAAAGCGATATGGCCGAACCGGCAAGCCGCGCCAGATAGGCGGGGCCGCCAAGCTCTTTCAGCCCCTCGTCATTTTCTAAAAATGCCTTGAGCGTGACCGGCGAGGCCAGCGTGTTTTTTTGAATTTTATGGGCGGCAACATCGTAAATGCGGCCATGCACAGGGTCGTAGAAATGCGAATCGGATATGATGGCTGATACGCGGTCAAACACCTCGTTATTAACCAAAAGCGCGCCCAGAAGTGCCTGTTCTGCTTCAATATTATGCGGCTGGATATAGTCTTCCGCATTCAGATTTTCCGTGCCATCTGCCATATATTCGCCCGTTTGTGGTTTAGCCCCTCGTAAACGATTACGACCGGCATTGCAGCCTGTGGATATGTCGCGTTACGGGGATAGCGGGGATAAGTGCTGCCGCGACCCGCCCCAAAATGCCGCCATTCCCCATGAAAAAAGGGGCCGGAAAACCCGGCCCCTCATATCAGAAATTTTTTGGCTTACGCGTCGCGGTCGTCTGGGATGGGTGCGCCGTCTTCGTCATTGGCAGCGCTGCCAACATCATCGAACAGTTCGGCGATGTCGTAATCGGCGGCGGCATCGGCTTCGGCGCGCATTTCCTGAATGGATTTGCCCGAGGCCTGCAATTCGGCCTCTTCAACCGAGCGTGCGACGTTGATGTTGATTTCAACGGTCACTTCGGGGTGCAGAACAACCGACATTGTGTGCATGCCAAGTTCCTTCACCGGACGGTGCAGAACAATCTGGCCACGGTTGATGCTGAAACCTTCGGCCGTGGCCACATCGGCTGCATCCCGTGCGGTGACCGAACCATAAAGCGAGCCTGCATCGGAGGCCGAGCGGATGACCACGAAAATCTGCCCGTTCAGCTTGTCGCCAACGGCTTCGGCCTCTTTGCGGGCATCAAGGTTGCGGGCTTCAAGCTGGGCGCGCTGGGTTTCAAACTGCGCCAGGTTGGCTGCATTTGCGCGCAGGGCTTTGCCCTGTGGCAGCAGAAAGTTGCGTGCATAGCCCTGTTTGACGTTAACAACGTCGCCCATCTGGCCAAGTTTCACAACGCGTTCAAGAAGAACAACTTGCATGGTAGTCTCCTTATTTCACTGCGTAGGGCAGCAGGGCGAGGAAGCGGGCGCGTTTGATGGCACGGGCCAGTTCACGCTGCTTTTTCGCCGAAACGGCGGTAATGCGGGCGGGGACGATCTTGCCGCGCTCGGAAATATAGCGCTGCAGCAGTTTCACGTCTTTATAGTCGATCTTCGGCGCATCTGTGCCACAGAACGGGCAGGATTTCCGGCGGCGGAAAAACGGTTTGTTAGCCATGATTCATGCCCTCCTTAAAATTCACGACGGGGGCGGCGCGGCCCACGGTCATCACGGGTATTTTTTGCCTGAACAACAGCCGAAGGGCCTTCTTCATGGGCGTCGACCTTGATCGTCATGATCCGCATCACATCATCATGCAGGCGCATCAGACGTTCCATTTCCTGAACGGCGGCGCTTGGTGCATCCGATTTCAGAAAGGCGTAATGGCCCTTGCGGTTCTTGTTGATCTTGTAGGCCATGGTTTTCAGGCCCCAATATTCGTTTTCCAGAACATTGCCGCCATTGTCTTTCAAGACAGCGGAGAAATGCTCAACCAGGCCTTCCGCCTGGGTGCTCGACAGATCCTGCCGAGAAATAAATACGTGCTCATAGAGAGCCATGCGCATATCCTAACATTTGCAAGCGCGCTTCACAAACAGACCAATGCCCGGCGGTCTGGGAACGAGAGGCGGCGCGGTGAGGTTTTACCGGGCAATGGCGCGTTATACCGATGAGGGGCCGGAATGCAAGGTGCGGATGGCGCTAATTCGCGCAAAAACCGCCTATGGGCCTGTATAGGGCTTGGATTCGGTGATTTCGCTGCTATTTTGCCCGCCCAGCAGGAATGGTAAACACCAAACCGCCAATCGCCCTTATTGCGGGCGCCGTTAGAGGTTAGTTGATGAATATTGTGCGCGGATTGATCCTTTTGCCGATGCTGCTGGCCGGGTGTCTGGACACCACCGACCCCGCAGAAGATATTTATACCCCGCTCGACCCGCAGGTCGATGTGCGGGCCATACCCGATGAAGACCGGCGTTTTACCGTGAAGGTCACTGGCGTTTATGGCCAGAGCTTTCCGGATATCTTCCCGATATGGCAAAACACGCTTGATAGCACCTGTGGCAATACCACCTATAACCCGTTCAACCTGAACGAAGTGCTGGAGCGTGACGCGATTGGCCGCGCTATTCCAACGCTGCAAGGCACGGTAAGCTGCCGCCCGGCAGATTGAGTCGCCAGACGCCGTCAGCCAATGACATCATAAAAGAGGTAAACCATGCGCGCATTTGTATTTCCGGGGCAGGGGGCGCAGGCGATCGGCATGGGCAAGGCGCTAGCCGAAGCCTATCCCGCCGCAAAAGCCGTGTTTGACGAGGTGGATGCCGCCTTGGGGCAAGATCTTTCGGGGCTGGTCTGGGGTGGCGAAATTGCCGCGCTGACGCTGACCGAAAACGCACAGCCAGCGCTGATGGCCACCTCGATTGCCGCCATGCGCGCGCTGGAGGCCGAAGGCTTTGGCATGGCCGATGCCAGCTATGTGGCCGGGCATTCGCTGGGCGAATATTCAGCACTTTGTGCCGCCGGCGCGCTGAGCCTTGGCGATACCGCGCGGCTGTTGCGCATTCGTGGCCGCGCTATGCAGGCCGCCGTGCCGGTGGGCGTTGGCGCCATGGCTGCGCTGCTGGGCCTTGATTTTGCCGCCGCCACCGAGGTAGCCGCCGAGGCCGCGCAGGGGCAGGTTTGCCAGGCCGCAAATGATAACGACCCCGGCCAGGTGGTTGTGTCGGGCCACCGCGAGGCTGTGGAGCGTGCCGTGGAGATCGCCAAAGCCAAGGGTGCCAAGCGTGCGCTGCTATTGCCGGTAAGCGCGCCCTTTCATTGCGCGCTGATGGCCCCGGCCGCCGAAGCGATGGCCGAAGCCCTGAGCAACGTGACCGTAAACGCCCCCGCCGTGCCGCTTGTCGCCAATGTGCGCGCCGATGCAGTCAGCGACCCTGATATGATTCGCGCTTTGCTGGTTGCGCAGGTCACAGGCTCGGTGCGCTGGCGCGAATCTGTGGCCATGATGGTGGGCGCGGGCGTGACGGAGTTTTGGGAAATCGGGGCAGGCAAGGCACTGTCGGGCATGATCCGGCGCATTGAAAAAGAGGCCATCTGCCGCGCGGTTGGCACGCCCGAGGATATCGCCGCGCTGAAAGGCTAGCTCGCCGCGCATGCGCCCATTCACGCGCGGGCAGCGCCTTGGCTTGCAACGGCCCAAGGCACTGCCCGCGCGGTGCCATTTCGACCTGCCAAGCTAAAGCGCAACGCCTTCCTTTTCACCGTTATGGGTGCTGTCATCGTATTTTTTCTGCGCCTTGAGATGGGTTTCGAGAAAGGTCTTCCATTTTTTCTTGGCATCCTTGGCGGCAAGCTCTTCAAGCGCGCCAAGCTCGGTCGAGAAAATCGCGATCTGTTCCAGAAAAATCGCATAATGGTTGTTTTCATGCTTGAGCAACACCTTGTACATTTTATCGAACGCCGTTTTGGCGTCCTTGTCGGCCTTGCTGTAATCGGCCCATTTTGGCATGAGAATTACAGGTTTGCCCGACAGTTTTACGGTTTCAACCGGGTCTTTATTGCCCCAGTTCACCGCCTCGTTGGCCAAAAACCGGCCCCAGAATCCGTTCTTTTCCAATGAGTCGAAGAGTTTATCGAGGTCTTTGCCCTTGACGTTGAAGTGCTTTACGGTCGGTTTGGGAATGGACGCAGTGATTTTCATGGTAAAATTCTCTCTGCAAAAAAGGGCTGCAATTTAGCATAAACTGCGCCAAAAGTATTGCGTTTTGCGCCATGGTTATGGGCAAGCGCGCGGCTTGCTGGTATGCAGGTTCAACAATGAACAGAGGTGAAAAATGTTTGATCTGAGTGGAAAATCAGCGCTGGTAACCGGCGCTTCGGGCGGGATTGGCGGGGCGATTGCGCGCCAGTTGCACGCCTCTGGTGCCAAGGTCGCCCTGTCGGGCACGCGGCGCGACCCGCTTGAGGCGCTGGCCGCCGAGCTTGGTGAAGGCGCGCATGTGATCACCTGCAACCTTGGCGATTCGGCGGAAGTTGAAGCCCTGCCCAAAGCGGCGGTTGAGGCGATGGGCGGTCTGGACATTCTGGTGAACAATGCCGGCGTGACACGTGACAATATTTTCATGCGTATGTCGGATGCGGAATGGGACGAGGTGATCAACGTCAACCTTACCTCGACCATGCGCCTGTGCCGGGGCGTTTTGCGCGGCATGATGAAGGCGCGTTGGGGGCGTATTGTGAATATCTCGTCGATTGTGGGTGTGACCGGCAACCCCGGTCAGGTGAACTATGCAGCCTCCAAGGCGGGGGTGATCGGCATGAGCAAATCGCTCGCCCAGGAGGTGGCAAGCCGTGGCATTACGGTAAATTGCGTCGCACCGGGTTTTATTACCACCGCGATGACCGACAAGCTGAATGACGAGCAAAAAGCCAAGCTCATGGCAGGCATTCCGGCCGGGCGCATGGGCACGCCCGAGGAAATTGCCGCCGCCACGCTATACCTCGCATCGACCGAGGCGGCCTATGTTACAGGGCAAACCTTGCACGTGAATGGCGGCATGGCCATGTTCTAGATGGCAGGGAAAGCTTGACAAAGCATTTGCCAAAAGGGTTCCTTGTGCTATAGGCGCTGCGGACAACCGGGTTTGGCCATGTATCGGCGCGTAGCACGGCACAACGGCAGAACTTAAACCAATGGGCGCCGCCCAAAGATAATGAGGAATAGACATGAGCGACATTGCAGATCGCATTAAAAAGATCGTCATCGAGCATCTGAGCGTTGACGCCGACAAGGTGACTGAGAATGCGTCGTTCATCGACGATCTGGGCGCTGACAGCCTTGACACGGTTGAACTGGTCATGGCCTTTGAGGAAGAATTCGGTATCGAAATTCCCGATGAAGCCGCCGAAACCATCCAGTCTTTTGGCGACGCCGTCAAATATGTGACCGAGAACTCTTAAAACAGTTTCAACTGTTTCTTGAAAAGGTAGCGCCCACACGGGCGCTACCTTTTTTTGTGACAAACGGCACATGAACAGACACGGGCTGGCGCATCACCTGCTGGACCTGCAGGCGGCTGATCGATGTGTTGAAATCAACGCAAAAAAAATGCTCGTTCACCCAGAGCACCTTGCCGCCAACCGAAAATTTATCAAAGCGCAGCACGACCTGTTGGTGTTCAACCTCAATGGGTAGCGCCACAATCCGTGCGCCCACGGGGCTGATATCGACAATCGTTGCAAGGTGGTGGGTTGCAGGCTGGTGGTCTGTGTCGATTTCCACGGTCACATGGGTTTGGCAGTAATAGCGGCGCGCGCGCCTGCGATTGCGCCCATGGCGCCGCGCGTAGATAAAAATGATCATGGCGAAGCAGCATATAAGCAGCCCGAGCACCCATGTAATATTGAGTGCAAGCACGGCCTTGGGCACGGGGGCGACGTAGTTTTGGGTTGGCGTTGCGGCGGCGACCTCGGCAAAGCCCCAGCCACGCACAGGGCTTTCAGCCCCGCTACAGGCTGTGTGCTGCGCGCTTTCAGCCCCGCAAGGCACGGATTGCGCCGGGCTTTGCACAGGCAGGCAAAACAGCCAGAGAATGGCAAACACACCGCGCCACAACATTTACAGACCCTTCCCACAGCATTCACATGTTGCGCATGAGGCTAACAGCCAATTCATAATGGATTGTTAAGCTCTTGTGGCGGGGCCTTGCGCGGCGGGGCCTTGCGCGGTGGAACCCCGGCTTGTTGCGCGCGCCGCGTGCAGCGTGTATCTAAAGAAAAACGAACGGATGGCGGGGGATATATGCGTCGAGTTGTGGTGACCGGAATGGGGATGCTTTCCCCGTTGGCCTGCGGGCTGGAAGAAACGTGGGGCCGGCTTTTGGCGGGCGAATCCGGTGCGGGCACCATTCAGAAATTCGATGCAAGCCATCTTGGCACCAATTACGCCTGCGAAATTCCGCGCGGCGACGGCAGCAATGGCACATTCAACCCCGATGACTGGATGGAGCCAAAAGAGCAGCGCAAGGTTGACACGTTTATCCTTTATGCGATGTGCGCCGCCGACCAGGCCATCGCGCATTCCGGCTATGAGGCCAGCTCCGAGGCGCAGAAATGCCGCACCGGCGTGATGATCGGCTCGGGCATTGGCGGGCTTAATTCGATTGCCGAAACCGCGATTACGCTCAAAGAACGCGGGCCACGGCGCGTGTCGCCCTTCTTCATTCCCGGCGCGTTGATCAACCTGTGCTCGGGGCAGGTTTCTATCCGCTATGGCTATAAGGGGCCGAATCATGCGGTGGTAACGGCCTGCTCAACCGGTGCGCACGCCATTGGCGATGCCGCGCGGCTGATCATGCTGGATGATGCCGATGTGATGATTGCCGGTGGTGCCGAAAGCCCGATTTGCGAGATTGGCATTGCCGGGTTCAACGCGTGCAAGGCACTTTCAACCGCGCGCGCCGACGACCCGACAAAAGCCAGCCGCCCCTATGACCGCGACCGCGACGGCTTTGTCATGGGCGAGGGGGCGGGGGTTGTCGTGCTGGAAGAATATGAACATGCGCGCGCCCGTGGTGCCACGATTTATGCCGAGGTGGTGGGCTATGGCCTGTCGGGCGATGCCTATCACATTACCGCCCCCGCCCCCGATGGCGATGGCGGCTTTCGCAGCATGGCGGCGGCGCTGAAACGCGCGGGTGTTACGCCTGCCGATATTGATTATGTGAACGCGCACGGCACCTCGACCATGGCTGATACAATTGAGCTTGGCGCGGTGGAACGCCTGCTGGGCGAGGGCAGCCGCGCGACGATGAGTTCGACCAAATCCTCCATCGGGCATTTGCTGGGGGCTGCGGGCGCTGTCGAGGCGATCTTTTCTATTTTGGCAATGCGCGACCAGATCGCGCCGCCAACCATCAACCTTGACAACCTCGACGTGGAAACCCGGCTGGACCTTGCACCCAATGCCGCCGTGAAGCGGAAAATCGACGTGGCTTTGTCCAATTCCTTCGGGTTTGGCGGCACCAATGCCAGCCTTGTGCTGAGGCGGGTATAGGATATGGGGCGCTCGCTGGCGGCCAATGCGCTATTGATCATCATTGTGGCGCTGGTGGCGCTGGGCCTTGCTATCAACTGGGGCAAGGATGCGTTTTATGCCGCCGGGCCGCTGGGCGCTGATGTGGAATTCATCATTGAATCCGGCGAAAGCATTGTTTCGGTCGGTGACCGGCTCGAGGCCGACGGGATCATTTCCAGCGCGATGGTGTTTCGTTTGGGCGCGCGCTATACAGACCGACGCAACACCCATAAGCACGGCGCGCATATCATTTCCGCCGGGGCAAGCATGGATGATGTGCTGAACGAAATTGCCAAGCCCGCGCAAAGCTTTACCGAATTTCGCGTGACCGTGACGCTGAACGAAGCCATGACCTTTCGTGCAGAACAGCGCGCAGACGGGGCCTATGCGCAGATCACCGATGAGGCGCAGGCGGCAGGCGTGCTGGCAGGCGATGAAAGCAGCGTCAGCTACCGGCTGACATTGCCCGAGGGCGTGACCAGTTTTGAAGCGGTGGAGCGCATGGCGCAAGTGTCTTTCCTTGGTGGGCGCCGCCCCGAACTGCCGCCCGAAGGCAGCCTTGCGCCTGATACTTACGAGGTGGCCAACGGGGCCGACCGCGAGGCGCTGGTGGCCGAGATGATGGCGGCACAGGCGGCGATTCTGGCGAGCGCATGGGAGAGGCGCAACCCGGACCTGCCAATTGAAAGCCCCGAAGATTTGCTGATTTTGGCCAGTATCGTGGAAAAGGAAACCGGCGTGGCCGACGAGCGACGGCAGGTGGCCAGCGTGTTTGTGAACCGCCTGCGACAAGGCATGCGCCTGCAAACCGACCCGACGGTTATTTATGGCGTTACGCTGGGGCGCGAAAAGCTCGGGCGCGGCTTGCGGCGCAGCGAGCTTGATGCCGAAACACCCTATAACACCTATGTCATCTTTGGCCTGCCGCCCACGCCAATTGCCAACCCTGGCCGTGCCGCAATCGAGGCTGCTGCCAACCCCGATGATACGCCCTATATCTTTTTTGTGGCCGATGGCACGGGCGGGCATGCCTTTGCCACCACGCTGGCCGAGCATAACGCGAATGTGGCGCGCTGGCGGGCGATTGAGGCGGGGAACTGATTCGCCATTTGTGACAGGTTCACGCGCGGCGCGGGCGTGAGTTTGCCAAAATTGCCAGCCGCGCCGCGCCGCCACCGGCATGGCTTGGCCGGGTGCTTTGCGCATGGCCGTGGCGCGTTGGGGCTTTAATTCAAGGTGTTTATGCCTGTGTGTTTGGGCCGGGGCTGCCGCCGGTGTTGCTTTTGGGTGAATAACTTATGCAGAGAATGACACAACCTTAAAGATAGTTGTTGACTTTGCGAACGCTCTTAGGTATAGGCTTGGGCAAGCTGGAAGAAATGGGTTAGCGGCATCGTGAAAACGGGGCCGCTTTTTCTGTTTCTGCTCGTGCGGAGCAGACGAAAGCTTATCAATGACAGTAAAACCAAAACACCGTCCAGCCAAGGGCATGCGCCGTTTGCGTGATGCGCAGCGTATGTATGAGCGCTGGTCGAAAACATTAACAGCCTATCTTGACGCGCTTGAAGCGCAGGATCCCGGCGAGCTTGGGAATGCCAGAGGCCATTTAACGGCGCTGACAAACCACTACAAGACGCTGGAAAAGCTGTTGGATTTGGAGCGTGATCTTGACGGGCGTATCGAACCACAACAGGCCAAAGGCGGCGGAGTCACCCTTGACCTTGCCGCAGCGCGCGCCGAAATCCTTGAGCGACTCGCTCGCTGGGATGACGCCAGAAGCGCGGATGCGGTTTCTTGACGGATTAAGCCCGAATGCGCTGCTCGCCCTGCCATGGCTGTTTGAACTCTGGGCCGTGGCAGGGCACCAGCTACCCCCGAAAGGGGATTGGAGCACCTGGGTGATTATGGGCGGGCGCGGCGCGGGCAAAACCCGTGCCGGTGCCGAATGGGTGCGTGCGCAGGTTGAAGGGGCAACCCCGACCGCGCGCGGAAAATGCCGGCGCGTGGCGCTGGTGGCGGAGACTTTGGAACAGGCGCGTGAGGTGATGGTGTTCGGCGAGAGCGGGCTTTTGGCCTGCTGCCCGCCCGACCGCCGCCCGCAATGGATTGCATCGCGCCAGATACTGCAATGGCCGAATGGGGCCGTAGCGCAGATCTATTCCGCCAATTCACCCGAACGTCTGCGTGGCCCGCAATTTGATGCGGCATGGTGTGACGAGTTGGCCAAATGGAAAAAGGGCGTCGAGGCGTGGGATATGCTGAAGCTGGCGCTGCGGCTGGGGGAATACCCGCGTGCCGTGGTGACAACAACGCCGCGCAACCGCGTGGTGCTGACCCGGCTGCTGGCCACGCCAAGCACGGTTGTCAGCCGGGCGCCGACTGCGGCCAACCGGATGAATCTTGCCAAGGTGTTTTTGGAAGAGGTCAGCGCGCGCTACGCCAATACGCGGCTGGCACGCCAGGAGTTGGACGGCGAGTTGCTTATCGACGAGCCAGGGGCTTTGTGGCGGCATGGCGATATAGAGGCCGCGCATGCGGCCCCCGCCTTTAAGTGCGACCGGATTGTCGTGGCAGTGGACCCGCCGGTTACAGGCCATGCGGGCAGTGATGAATGCGGGATCATCGTCGCCGGTGTGCAAACCGACGGGCCGCCGCAAACATGGCGGGGCATTGTGCTGGAAGATGCCAGCATTGCCGGTGCCAGCCCGCAGGCATGGGCCAAGGCGGCGGTGGAGGCGTTTCATCGCCACAAGGCCGACCGGGTGATTGCCGAGGTCAACCAAGGGGGTGATCTGGTCGAGCAGATGCTGCGCCAGATTGACCCGAGCCTGCCCTACCGCGCCGTGCGCGCCAGCCGTGGCAAGGTGGCCCGCGCCGAGCCTGTTGCGGCCTTGTATGAACAGGGGCGCATGGTGCATCGGGGTCTGCTTACAAAGCTGGAAGGCCAGATGGTGCAGATGTGCCAGCAGGGCTTTACAGGGCAGGGCAGCCCCGACCGGGTCGATGCGCTGGTCTGGGCGATCAACGAGTTGATCTTGCTGCCTGCTGGCGCGTTTCGTTGCGCGCGGGTGCGCAGCCTTTAACACCGAATATTTAGAATTAACAGGAGCTTACCCTATGGTATTGCAACTCTTTCGAGGGGCCAAGAACGTTGTGCCCGATGCCAAAAAGGCATCGGCTGCCGCGCCGCTGGTTGCGTTTCATGGCAGCGGGCGGGTGGCATGGTCGCCGCGCGACACCACCAGCCTGACGCGCAACGGATTTGCGGGGAACCCGGTGGGGTTTCGCTGTGTGAAGCTGATTGCCGAGGCGGCGGCGGCTGTGCCGGTGATCGTGCAGGATGCCGAGCGCCGCTATGAGCTGCATCCGCTGATGAGCCTGATGCAGCGCCCCAACCCCGCGCAGGGCATGGCCGAGCTTCTGGAGAACCTTTACGGGCAGCTTTTGCTGACCGGCGATGCCTATCTGGAAGCCGCAACGGATGAAAGCGAGGGGGTGCCTGCCGAGCTTTATGTGCTGCGCTCTGACCGGATGCAGGTGGTGCCGGGGCCGGATGGCTGGCCGATTGCCTATGAATATGCGGTGGGGGCCAAGAAGCACCGGTTCGATCTGCGCGGCGGTTTTGCACCGGTGCTGCATGTGCGAAGCTTCCACCCGCAAGACGACCATTACGGGCTGTCACCCATGCAGGCGGCGGCCAGTGCGCTTGATGTGCATACGGCGGCGAGCCGCTGGTCAAAGGCGCTGCTTGATAATGCCGCGCGGCCCTCGGGGGCCATTATTTACAAGGGTGCCGATGGTATGGGCGCGCTGGGCAACGAGCAGTATCAGCGCCTGGTGGATGAGCTGGAAACCCACCATCAGGGCGCGCGCAATGCGGGCCGGCCCATGCTGCTGGAAGGCGGGCTGGACTGGAAGCCGATGGGGTTCAGCCCCTCTGATATGGAATTTCAGAAAACCAAGGATAGCGCGGCGCGTGAAATTGCGCTGGCCTTTGGTGTGCCGCCCATGCTGCTGGGCCTGCCGGGCGACAATACCTATGCCAATTACGCCGAGGCCAACCGTGCCTTTTACCGCCTGTCGGTGCTGCCCTTGGTGAGCAAGACCATGGGCGCGCTGAGCGCATGGCTGGGCGAGGCGTTTGGCGACGGGCTCAGCCTGCGTGCCGACCTTGACAATGTGCCTGCTTTGGCCGTGGAGCGCGAGGCGCAGTGGCGGCGCGTGGCGGGGGCGGATTTTCTGAGCCCTGCCGAGAAGCGCGCCATGCTGGGCCTGCCACGGCTTGTGGATGATGAATGAGCGGGGCGCGCAACCGCAATGGCGGTGGCGGATCCCGCTATTTGTATGAGCCGTTTGACGCCGCAACTGCCCGGATTGAAGCCAATGAGCGCGTGATCGAAGAGCGCTGGGCGGGGCTGGAACGGCGCTTGAATGCCATCGAGCTGATGCTGGAACGGTTGGAGCGCCGCTTGTGGCTGGCCGTTTACGGCGTGGCGGCCACGGTCGTGGCCCAGCTTGCCTATGCGATGCTGAACAAACCCCCACTATAAGGAGTGTTGGATGCCCTATTATGACGGGTTCGACCCCGATTATGAAACCAAGTTCTGCCAGTTCGAAGCAGAAGTTTTGGATGAGGAAAGCACGGTAATAACCGGATATGCCTCTGTTTTTGGCCAAAAAGACAATGGCGGCGATGTTGTACAGAATGGCGCTTTTGCAGCCAGTCTTGCGCGGCTTGCGGCAAATGGCGGCAAGGTCAAGATGCTGTGGCAACACGACCCGACCCGTCCGATCGGCGTGTGGGATGTGGTGAGCGAGGACGGCCACGGGCTCAAGGTTTCGGGCCGCGTTCTGCCCGATGTGCAGGCCGGACGCGAAGCGCTGGCGCTGCTCAAGGCCGGAGCGGTTGACGGGCTTTCCATTGGCTACCGGACCATTCGCAGCGAAAAAGCCGGTAAAAACAGCCGCTTGCTGCATGAAATTGAATTGTGGGAAGTGTCGCTTGTGACCTTTCCCATGCTGGCACAGGCCCGCGTGCGCACCAATGAAGCCAGTGGTGCGGATGACGACGCGGCGCTGGCCGAAACCCTTGCAAGCACCTTTCGTGCTGCACGGGATATGCTGGCGTGAGCCGACGCGCCGAGACCCTGAACCCCCAACAAAACAGGACTATGTGATGCAAAACCAAAGCCCCACATCGCGCGCCAAGGCTGTTGCCAAAGCGAGCGAAACCAAATCTGCCATGGGTGGATTTCTGAACGAATTCAATGCGTTTCAGGATGAACTTAAAACACGTCTCAAAGAACAGGAAAACCGTTTGAACATGATTGACCGTAAAAGCCAGATGACCGCCAGCCGCCCCGCTTTGTCCAGCCGCGCCGAGGCGGAACTGCCACATAAGAAAGCCTTTTCAGCCTATCTGCGCCATGGCGATGATGATGCGCTGCGCGGGCTGATTGCCGAAGAAAAGGCCATGTCGACTGCGGTATCCGGCGATGGCGGCTATCTGGTGGACCCGCAAACCGCCGCGCGTGTGGCCTCGGTTCTGCTTGGGGCCGGGTCGTTGCGCAGCGTGGCCAATGTGGTGAATGTTGAAGCCACCGCCTATGACGTGCTGGTTGACCATTCCGACCTTGGTGCCGGCTGGGCCGATGAAACCGCCGCCAGCACCGAGACCGGCACGCCGCAATTCGAGCGGGTCAGCATTGCGCTGCACGAGCTTTCGGCCCTGCCCAAAGCCAGCCAGCGCCGGCTGGATGACAGCGCCTTTGATGTGGAAGGCTGGCTTGCGGGCCGTATTGCCGACAAGTTTGCCCGTGCCGAGGGTGCTGCCTTTATCGCTGGTGATGGTGTGGACAAACCAAAGGGCTTTCTGACCCATATCATGACCGATAACGATAGCTGGATCTGGGGCCGCATCGGCTATGTTGCGACGGGTGCGATTGGTGATTTTGACTCTGACAACCCCGCCGATGCGATTGTCGATCTGGTGTATGCGCTGGGGGCACGCTACCGCGCCAACGCGAATTTTGTTATGAATTCCAAAACCGCCGGTGCCGTGCGCAAGATGAAAGACGCCGATGGCCGCTTTTTGTGGAGCGACGGTCTGGCGGCGGGCGAGCCTGCGCGCCTGATGGGTTACCCGGTGCTGATTGCCGAAGATATGCCCGACATTATGCCCAATGCCGCCGCGATTGCCTTTGGCGACTTCACCGCCGGTTACACGGTTGCCGAACGCCCCGATCTGCGCATTCTGCGCGACCCGTTCAGCGCAAAGCCGAATGTGCTGTTTTATGCCACCAAGCGCGTGGGCGGCGATGTGTCCGACTTTGCGGCCATCAAGGTGCTGCGCTTCGGTATCTCCTGATCTGGCTTTGCCAGAGCAGGTGTAGTGCCGCCCCGCTATAGGTGCGGCACGCCACCCCCGTGCAATCTGGCGAATTTGCAGTGCCTCCGCGCGAGCCAAGCGCGGGGGTGGTTTTTTGGGATTTTACCGATTGGACCACAGCAGGCATGAACGCAATTGCGCAAAAATCCCCGGATTCCGAGTTGGACATAACCATTGACTGGCGACAGGCCCGGCTTGTGGCGGGCGAAGAACCGGAAAGCGAAATTGGCTGGTATGTGGCCCCGCAACGCACAGCCGATGCGGCGATGGAACTGGTGACGCACGGGCTTGCGGGGTGGATTTCACGCGCAACGCTGAAGGGCGGCGCGCCGGGGGCCAGCTATCTTGTCAGCGCCGCAATAACCACCAGCGAGGGCCGCGTTGCAATGCGGGTTTTGCTGGTGCGGATGCGCGCTGCCTAGGCGGAACATTCAGGAGAGAGACATGAGTTTGAAGGAAATTGCCCCGCCCGATGTGGCGCGGCTGCCAATTGCGGATTTGCGCGACTTTTTGCGCCTTGGCCGCGGTTTTGGCGATGACGAGGCCCAAGACCCTCTGCTGGAAACCTGCATGCGCGGGGCGATGGCGGCGATCGAGGCGCGCCTGTCGGTCGGGCTGCTGTCGCGCGATTATTTGTGGGTGCTGCACTATTGGCGCAGCCAGGAGCCGCTATTGCTGCCGCTTTCGCCCCTGCGTGACCTTGCCGCGTTTCGGCTAGTGGCGGCAAGCGGTGCGGTGAGCGCCATTGATCCCGGGCGCTACCGCTGGGGCAATGACGAGCGCGGCGGATTTCTGGCGATGAATTCGGGCACGATGCCGCATTTGGCAACAGGCGCGCATGGCGAGGTGGATTTCACTGCCGGCTATGGCGAATGGGCGGACATTCCGGCCGATTTGCAGCAGGCATGGCTGCGGCTGGCCGCGCAGTTTTATGAGCACCGGCACGGGGGCGAAAAGCCGGGCCTGCCATTGGCGGTGCTGGCGCTGATTGAGCCCTATTTGCCCCGCCGCATGGGGGCGCGCCGATGAGCCGGGATTATTTGCTGAACCGCCCGATGGTGCTGCAAGACCGCGTGCAAACCCCCGACGGGATGGGCGGGCAGCGGCTGGACTGGCAGCCGCTTGGCACGCATTGGTGCGAGTTGCGCAGCCGTGTTGCCAGCCTGCGCCTGCTGGGGGGATATGCCCAAAGCAAGGGCACGGCGCGGATTTATCTGCGTGCGGTTGCCATTGATGCGCCATCGCGCCCCAAAGCCGGGCAACGTTTTGCCAATGCAGGGCGGTTGTTCACCATTGTTGCGGTAAGCGAGGCCGATGCCGAAGCCCGCTACATTGAATGCCAGGTCGAGGAGGTGCAGGGATGAGCTATTTTTCCGCAGCCCCGCTGCAAGAGGCGGTTTTCAATGCCCTGCAAGCCGACGCTACCTTGGCCGCGCTGATCGGCGGGCGGGTATATGACGCCCCGCCCGAAGCGCTAACGGCCAGCGCCGCCCCCTATGTGCTGATCGGCGATGAGCAGGTGCGCGACCGGTCTTCAGCCACGCATAGGGCGGCGCTGCACGATCTGGTGGTGAGCATCTATTCGGATGCTGCCGGTTTTGCCGATGCCAAGGCCGTGGCCGGCGCTGTAAGTGCGGCGCTGGATGGCGCTGATTTGAACCTTGGCGTTGGCCATTTGGTGCAGTTGCAGTTCTTTCGTGCCCGCACCGGGCGCAAAACCGCGCCGGGCGGGCGCAGTATCAACCTGACATTCCGCGCGCTTGTGCAAAGCGCCTGACCCCAACGCAAGAGGATTTCTATTATGACAGCCCAAAAAGGCAAGGATCTGCTGATCAAGATCGATATGACCGGCAGCGGTGACTACACAACACTCGGCGGGCTGCGCGCACAGCGCATCGCCTTTAATGCGCAAACGGTCGATGTGAGCAATATTGAGAGCAGCGGCGGCTGGCGCGAGTTGCTGGGCGGGGCAGGTATGCGCTCGGCCACGCTGTCCGGCTCGGGCGTGTTTCTGGATAGCGACGCCGATGCCCGCGCACGGCAGGTGTTTTTTGACGGCGATGTGCCGGACTTCCAGATCATCATTCCGGATTTTGGCACGATCACCGGCGCATTCCAGATTACCTCGCTTGAATATGCGGGCCAGCATGATGCCGAAGCAACCTATGAGATGGCGCTGGCCTCGGCGGGTGCGCTGGCCTGGGTGGCGGCATGAGCGTGAACCGGTTTCGTGGCGAGGTGGCGCTGAAGCTTGACGGCGTGGCGCATGTGATGCGGCTGAACCTTGCGGCGCTTGCAGGGCTGGAGGCCGATTTGGGGGCTGATAGCCTTGTGGCGCTAGTCGAACGCTTCGAGGGCGGGCGGTTCAAGGCGGCCGATGTGATCGCGCTGCTGCTGGCCGGGCTTGAAGGCGGCGGTGCCCCGATGACGCGCGAAGCCCTGATGGCGGCCAGCATCGAGGGTGGGCCGCTTGGTGCTGCGCGTGCTGCCGCCGAATTGCTGCGCGTAACGTTTTCGACCGGCACGGCATGAGCAAAATCGACTGGCCCGCGCTGATGCGCCTTGGGCTTGTGGGGCTGCGGCTGACACCGGATGCGTTTTGGGCGCTGACCCCGGCAGAGCTAAGCCTGATGGCCGAAGCCCTCGGCCCGGCTGAGCGCGGGTTAAACCGCCAAGGGCTGCGGGCGCTGATGCAGGCGCACCCCGATACGGCCGGTGCGGCTGCGGAAAAACCAGATTAGTTTAAGGATAAACCATGCCAGAAATCGAAACGGATCTGGAGCAGTTGGATGCGCTGCTTGGCGATCTGGAAACCAGTATCGGCAGCACGCAAGCAACCACGGCGGCATTCCAGCGCGAAGTGGCGGGGATGAATGCGAGCCTTGAGGCCGCGGTGCAAACCACGGCGGGGCTGTCGCGCTCGATCTCGCACCAGCTTGGCAATGCCTTTGACGCGCTGATTTTTGACGGGGCGAAGCTTTCCGATGTGTTGCTGAACGTGGCGCGAGGCGTTTCCAACACCGCCTACAATCAGGCGATGAAACCGCTGACCGACGGGCTTGGTAGCCTGCTTGGCAACGGAATTTCCAGCCTTATCAGCGGGATAATGCCGTTTGAGGCGGGCGGGGTTATGACCAGCGGACGGGTAAGCGCCTTTGCCAATGGCGGCATTGTTCAAGGGGCAACCACCTTCGCGATGCGCGGTGGAACGGGGCTGATGGGCGAGGCGGGGCCAGAGGCGATTATGCCGCTGGCACGCGGGGCCGACGGGCGCCTTGGCGTGCGGGGCGGCGGTGGCAGTCAGGTGCATGTGACGATGAATATCACCACACCGGATGCACCGAGTTTTGCGCGGTCACGCAGCCAGATTGCCGCACAAATGAGCCGCGCGCTGCAACGCGGCGCACGCAATCTGTAAAGGGGGATGGCATGAATTTTCACGATATTCGCTTTCCGGCCAGCCTGTCTTTCGGGGCGCTGGGCGGGCCGGAGCGGCGCACCGAAATTGTGGCGCTGGCCAACGGGTTTGAAGAGCGCAACAGCCCTTGGGCGCAGTCGCGCCGCCGCTATGATGCCGGGCTCGGCATGCGCTCGCTGGACGATCTGGCCGAGGCGGTAGCGTTTTTCGAGGCGCGTCAGGGCCAGCTTTACGGGTTTCGCTGGAAAGACTGGACCGATTACAAAAGCTGCGCGCCTTCTGAACAGCCCGGCCCGCAGGACCAGTTGATCGCCACAGGCGATGAGGTGCAAACGGTTTTTGAACTGGTCAAGCGCTATACTTCTGGCGGGCATAGCCATAAGCGGCGGATAACCAAGCCGATTTTGCCAAGTGTTTCCATAGCTTTAGACGGTGACGAGCTGATCGAGGGCGAAGGGTTTTCCGTGGATTATACAACGGGGCTGGTGCATTTCACCGATGCCCCGCCGCTGGGTGCGCCGATCACCGCAGGCTTTGAATTTGACGTGCCGGTGCGCTTTGACACCGACCGGATCGCGGTAAGCTATGCCGGTTTTGAGGCGGGCGAAATTCCGGCAATTCCGGTGGTGGAGGTGCGGGTCTGATGCGTGAATTCAGCGAAGAACTGGCCGCAGAACTGGCCAGCGGGGCCACGCATTTTTGCCGCTGCTGGCTGGTGGTGCGGCGCGACGGGCTGCGCATGGGTTTCACCGACCATGACCGCGATTTGCGCTTTGGCGGTGACACATATCTGGCCGAAACCGGTTTAAGCGGCAGCGCCGTTGAAACCGCGACGGGGCTGGCTGTGGACAATGCGCAGGCATTTGGCGCGCTCAGTGCCGCTGGCCTGCGCGAAGAGGATATTCTGGCTGGCCGGTATGACCGGGCTGAGGTGATGCTGTATCTGGTGGACTGGCAAGCGCCAGAGAACCGGATTTTGCAGTTTCGCGGGCGTTTGGGTGAGATCGAGCGCGGGGCCGTTGCCTTTGAGGCGGAACTGCGCGGTTTGGCCGATGATTTGAACCAGCCGATGGGCCGCGCCTATGTGCCCAATTGCGATGCCAGCCTTGGCGATGCCCGTTGCGGCGTGGCGCTGGATGCACACTATGTGCTGCTGGCCGACCTGATGCGCCAGGATGGTGCCCGCCGCCTGATTGTAGCGGCAACCGGCCTAGAGCCGGGCTGGTTTGCGCGTGGCTATGTAGAGTGGCATAGCGGGGCGCTGACGGGCCTGCGCAGCCTGATCCGCGATGACAGGCCGCATGAGGATGGCCATGTGCTGGAGCTATGGGATGATGCTTTGCCAACCCCTGCGCCCGGCGATGCATTGCGCTTGATTGCCGGTTGCGACAAACGGGCAGAGACCTGCCGCGTGAAATTTGCCAACCTGCTGAATTTTCGTGGTTTTCCGCATATTCCGGGCGAGGATTGGGTGACGGCTGTGCCCGATGACAAAACCGCGCATGACGGTGGAAAGCTGCTTAATGGGCGCTGATATTGGCTTTGAGGCGGCAGCAATCGCGCGGGGCTGGCTGGGCACGCCTTATCAACATCAGGCCAGTTGCAAGGGCGCGGGGGCCGATTGCCTTGGCCTGCTGCGCGGCGTGTGGCGCGCGCTTTACGGGGCCGAGCCGATGGTGCTGCCTGCCTATACGCCCGACTGGGGCGAATGCGATGGCCGCGAGACTTTGCTGAACGGCGCGCGCAAACTGCTACCCTCGGCCGGGCCAGAATTGCGCATTGGCGATGTGCTTGTGCTGCGAATGCGCAGCATGGGCGCGGCCAAACATCTGGCGATACTCGGCCAAACCACGCCCGCAACCATGATCCATGCCTATAGCGGGCGGGGGGTTGTTGAATCTTCCTTAACGCCGGCCTGGGCGCGGCGCATTGCCGGGCATTTCCGGTTTCCCGACAGGAGCGAATAATGGCGACTATTATACTTTCGGCAGTGGGCGCCTCGCTCGGGGCGAGCATTGGCGGCTCGGTTCTTGGCATTTCAGCGGCAGTGATTGGCCGGGCGGCCGGTGGCGTGGCGGGCAAGCTGATCGACAACCGCTTGCTGGGCACCGGGGCCAAAGCCGTGCAAAGCGGGCGCGTTGAGCAGCTGCGCATCATGGGCTCGGGCGAGGGGCAAAGCATGGCGCGCGCCTTCGGGCGGGTGCGTGTGGCAGGCCATGTGATTTGGTCCAGCCGGTTTTACGAGCATGTGGCCGAAAGCGGCAGCGGCAAGGGCATGGCGGCTGGCCCGTCGCGGCGCGATTACAGCTATTCGATCAGCCTTGCCGTGGCCTTGTGCGAAGGCGAGGTGGCGCGCATCGGGCGGGTTTGGGGTGATGGTAACTTGCTGGATACAAGCGCCATGACAATGCGTCTGCACAAGGGCGATGAAAGCCAGATGCCCGACCCTGCGATTGAAGCGGTGGAAGGCACGGGGCTGGCGCCAAGCTACCGCGGCACCGCGTATGTGGTGTTCGAGGATCTGGACCTGACACCGTTTGGCAACCGGATTCCGCAGTTCAATTTCGAGGTGATGCGCCCCGCAAAGGGCAGCAGCCCTGCGCCACGCGACCTGATAGAGGCTGTCGCGTTGATCCCCGGAACGGGGGAATATGCGCTGGCCACCGAACCTGTGCATTTTGAGGAAAGCCGCGGCACGAGCCACAGCGCCAACAGCAATGGCGACACGGGCGAGGTGGATTTTGCCGCATCGCTGGGCCAGTTGGCAGGTGAGTTGCCGCATGTGGGCGCGACCGCGCTTGTGGTCAGCTGGTTTGGCAATGATCTGCGCTGCAATGCGTGCGAGATTTATCCGGCTGTCGAGCAGATAGCGGTGGATGGAACGCCGATGCCATGGCGGGTAAGCGGGGTTGAGCGCAGCGCCGCGCGGGTGATCAGCGAAACGGACGGGCGGCCGAATTATGGCGGCACGCCAGCCGATGCAGCGGTTATGCAGGCGATTGGTGCGCTGCATGAAGCAGGCAAGGCGGTAACATTTTACCCCTTTGTGCTGATGGATATTGCGCCCGGCAATACGCTGAGCAACCCCTATGACAGCACAAGCGGCCAGCCGGTTTTTCCGTGGCGCGGGCGGATCACAAGTTCAGCCGCGCCCGGCCAGCCCGGCAGCCCGGAGATGACACCAGCGGCTGCCGATGAGGTTGCCGCGTTTTTTGGCAGCGCGCAGCCGGGTGACTTTGCCGTGAGTGGCGGGCAGGTGAGCTACACCGGCCCTGCGGAATATTCCTACCGGCGGTTCATTTTGCACTATGCGCATTTATGCGCGGCGGCAGGCGGGGTGGATGCGTTTTTGATTGGCACCGAGCTGCGCGGGCTGACGCGGATTCGTGCGAGCCAGACCGTGTTTCCCACTGTTGAGGCGCTGCGCGATCTGGCGGCGGATGTGCGCGGCATTCTTGGCGCGGGGGTGAAGATTTCCTACGCTGCCGACTGGTCGGAATATGGTGCTTATGCGGCAGGCGATGGTGATGTGCTGTTCCACCTCGACCCGCTGTGGGCCGATGACACGATCGACTTCATTGGCATCGACAACTATCTGCCGCTTTCGGATTGGCGCGATGAGGAGGGCCATGAAGACGCGCTGGCCGGTTCGATTTATGCGCTGGATTATTTGCAGGGCAATATTGAGGGGGGCGAGTATTTCGACTGGTATTATGCCAATAGCGAGGCGCGCAAAATGCAACTGCGCCGCCCGATCGAGGATGGCGCTTATGGCGAGCCGTGGATCTACCGTGCCAAGGATATAAGAAGCTGGTGGAGCCTGCCGCATTCCAACCGATTGGGCGGGGTGCGCGACGGCAGTTACACTGGTTGGGTGCCGCAATCCAAGCCGATCTGGTTTACGGAACTGGGCTGCGCGGCGATTGACAAGGGCACCAACCAGCCGAACGTGTTTTATGATGCGAAGTCTTCGGAATCGGCGGTGCCGTATTTCTCGTCCGGTGCGCCGGATGACGCGATTCAGGCGGCTTATATTCAGGCGATGCTTGGCTATTGGAATGATGAGGCCAAGAACCCGCCAAGCCCGCATTACGAGGGCCGGATGCTGGATATGGGCCGCGCGCATTTATGGGCATGGGATACACGGCCATGGCCGGCCTTTCCGGCGCGTCAAAGCCTGTGGTCTGATTCCGAGAACCATGCGCGCGGGCATTGGCTGAACGGGCGGGCCGGGCAGGTTTCGTTGGCGGCGGTGGTTGCGGAAATTTGCGCCTATGCGGGTTTGGCCGAGGTGGATGTTTCAGCACTTTATGGCAGTGTGCAGGGGTATATCTTGCAGGGCGATGAAAGCGCGCGACAGGCTTTGCAACCGCTGATGCTGGCCTATGGTT
>JBBDJE010000014.1:0-42254 GCA_040880065.1 Paracoccaceae bacterium
CAGCGGATAATCCCCATGCGGCCAGACTTTGGTGAGGTCAAACGGGTTGTATTCGGTCTGTTCGGCCTCGGCTTCCGGCATGATCTGCACGCAAACGCGCCATTTCGGGAAGTTGCCCGCCTCGATCCCGCCAAACAGCGCTTCCTGATAGCCTTCGCGGGTTTGCCCGATAATGGCATTGCCCTCGTCATTGGTGTAATGCGCGTGGCCCTGCATTGTTTTGAAGTGGAACTTCACCCAGAACCGTTCACCGTCATCATTCCAGAAAGAATAGGTGTGGCTGCCATAGCCGTTCATCTGCATGGGCGTTTGCGGCAGTCCGCGGTCCGACATCAGGATAGTGACCTGATGCAGGGATTCAGGGCTGAGCGACCAGAAATCCCACATGGCGGTGGCGCTGCGCAGGTTGGTGCGCGGGTGGCGCTTTTGGGTGTGGATGAAGTCGGGGAATTTCAGCGGGTCGCGCACGAAAAAAACCGGGGTGTTGTTGCCAACCAGATCCCAGTTGCCTTCCTCGGTATAGAATTTCAGCGCAAAGCCGCGCACGTCGCGTTCATGATCAGCCGCGCCCATTTCGCCTGCAACGGTTGAGAACCGCGCCAGCATGTCGGTTTTCGTGCCGGGCTTGAACACGGCAGCGCGGGTATAATTGGAAATGTCATGCGTAACGGTCAGCGTGCCGAATGCGCCCCAACCTTTGGCATGAACCACGCGCTCGGGAATGCGCTCGCGGTTTTGATGCGCCAGCTTCTCAATCAACTGGTAATCCTGCATCAAAACCGGGCCGCGCGGGCCAGCGGTTTGGCTGTTCTGGTTATCGGAAATCGGCGCACCGGCGGTTGTTGTCATACGTGGGGGTGTGGTCATGTCAGTCTCCTCTGTCTGTCGCGCCTGTTCTAGCGGATTCGCAGCCAGAAGAAAGTCGCAATGCCGTTATGCAGGCAGCTTTCGCGCTTGGACTGGCAGGCGCGGCGCGTTATGGTCTGCCAAGTGCCCAAATGCAGGATGAATCATGGACCAGCGTGACCTTAGCGACCGTGCCCAGCGCCACCCGGAAAAGGCCCAAAAGGCCGATACGCCGATTTTGCGCAAACCGGACTGGATTCGCGTAAAAGCGCCGGTGTCCGAAGGCTATCGCAAAACCCGTGACATTCTGCGCGAAAACAAGCTTGTAACCGTTTGCGAAGAGGCGGGTTGCCCCAATGTGGGCGAATGCTGGGCGCAAGGCCACGCCACGATGATGATCATGGGCGAGATTTGCACCCGTGGCTGCACCTTTTGCAACGTGGCCACAGGCCGTCCCGATGCGCTGGACGCGTTCGAGCCGGGCCGTGTGGCTGTTGCCGTTGAGAAACTGGGGCTGAAACATGTGGTCATCACCTCGGTTGACCGTGATGATCTGGAGGATGGCGGGGCCGAACATATCGCCATGACCATTCGCGCCGTGCGCCGCAAGAACCCGGACACCACCATCGAGGTGCTCACCCCTGATTTTCTGAAATGCGGCCCAGAGGCGCTGGAAGTGGTGGTTGATGCCCGCCCCGATGTGTTCAACCACAACCTTGAAACCGTGCCGGGCCTTTACCCCAGTGTGCGCCCCGGTGCGCGCTATTTCGCCAGCCTGCGGCTGTTGCAACGGGTAAAAGAGCTCGACCCGCTGGCCTTTACCAAATCCGGCATCATGGTTGGGCTGGGTGAAGACCGGGCCTCGGTCATGCAGGTCATGGATGACATGCGCGCCGCCGATGTCGATTTTCTGACCATCGGGCAATATTTGCAGCCAACGCCAAAACACCATGTGGTAAACCGTTTTGTCACCCCGGATGAGTTCAAATCCTATGAACGCGCCGCCTTTGGCAAGGGGTTCCTGATGGTTTCCGCCACCCCGCTGACCCGCTCATCTTACCATGCGGGCGATGATTTCGCGCGACTGCGTGCGGCGCGGCAGGCAAAAAGCGGGTAGGGTGGCTGACCAGTGATGCTACCTGCGGCCACGCGGGAATGCCTTTTGCGATTTAAGACGCGCATGTTATGCTCGCGTCCAAACCCGTATTGTGCGCACGAAGGCTCTGTTGCCATCGGGCAAAAACCTGAAAATCAACATCAGTTGATGATTGTGCCGGGGTCTGCCGACTTTCTGTCAGGCAAATCCGCAACCTCGCATTAAGGAGACGAATATGGCCGATGATGGATTGAGCGAAAAAGATATCAAGCAGATCAAGAAAGAATTGGGCGAAATAAAACGGTATATCAAGGCGATAGAGGATATGGGCGGTGAAGTGCCAAAGGACCTGAAGAAGAGCCTGAACCGTCTGGAGACCGCGATCAACACCGCAAAGGACATCGGTGACGCCGCGTCGGATGCGGCCAAAACCCTGCGCGCCAACGAAAAGGCAATGCAGCAGGCTTGCAAGACAGTCGGCAAGGAACACAGGTTTGCCTGCGAGGCGGGTGAATGGCGCAAGTGGTTTAACAAGGGAACGATCATCCTGCTCGACCCCAAGCAGAAAGACGGTTTTTACGAGAATTTTATCAAGAGAACGCTGAAACGCTATACACCCGACAAAATCTGCCAACACTTCGAGTATTGCGCCAAGATCGAGAAAAAGGCGAAATAGCCCTCAGGGCCGCCTGCTCGGCCAGTGCCGGGGTGCTATCAACTAAAGCAGCACGCCCGCCGCCGCCAAACCAGTTGCCCTAGCGCAGCATGGGCAGGCGGCCACGGCCTGCTGGCTCCAGCGTCAGAAAAGCGGGCCAGCCGACCCAGCGCTCGATCGCAACCAGCAAAAGGCAAAGCGCGATAATTGCAAGAATCAGCCAGGCGCGGCGCGGTGACGGCGGGTGTTGCACCCAGCGTTTTAACCGCATCAGCCATATCAGGTTCATTCCACAAACCGCACAGCACCGATATGTGGCAGGTTGCGGTTGCGCTGCGCATAGTCAATGCCATAGCCCACGACGAACTTGTCGGGAATGGCAAAACCAACCCAATCGGCGGTCACTTCGGTTTCGCGGCGGCTGGGTTTGTCAAGCAGCGCGCAGGTGCGCAGGCGGGCCGGATTGCGGGTGCCAAGCAACCGCAGCACATGGCTCAGCGTGTGGCCAGTATCGACGATATCTTCCACCACCAGCACATCGCGCCCCTCGATCTCGCCGCGCAAATCCTTCAGGATTCGCACCTCGCGGCTGGATTCCGTGGCGTTGCCGTAAGACGACGCTTCAAGGAAGTCGACCTCGACCGGCAGGTCAAGCTCGCGCACCAGATCGGCGATAAAAATGAAACTGCCGCGCAGCAACCCGACCACGACCAGCTTGTCGGTATCGGCGAAATAGGTGGAAATTTCGCGCGCCAGCGCCTCGACCCGCGCGGCAATGGATTTTGCCGAAATCATTTCGTCGATCACATAATTGGAATGGTTCACACACTTGCCCTCTTGAGTCTGCCCGACTTTATTGAAAAGAACACGCCGACAAAAGGATAACAATGACCACCCATTCAGAAACCCGCAAATTGCCCTATTCGGCCGCGCAAATGTATGCGCTGGTGGCCGATGTGGGCCGCTACCCCGAGTTTTTGCCGTGGTGCGCGGGTGCGCGCATACGGTCAACCAAGCGGGTTGATGCGATTGAAGTTATGGAGGCTGATCTGATCATCAGCTTCAAACTGTTCCGCGAGAAGTTCGGCAGCCGCGTCACGCTTGATGCGGCGGGGCAGAAAATACTGGTCGAATATCTGGACGGGCCGTTCAAATATCTGCGCAATAACTGGGCGTTTCATGATATTGAGGGGGGGTGCGAGGTCGTGTTTTTTGTTGATTTCGAGTTCAAGTCGCGCATTTTGCAAACATTGATCGGGGTTGTGTTTACCGAGGCTATGCACCGCATTGTTCGCGCTTTCGAGGCCCGCGCGAAATCGCTTTATGGGGATGGCTAAACGGGGCTGGCTAAACGGGGCTGGTTAGCCGCCAAGCGCCTCGTGCAGCAGTGAAAGCGCAAAGTTGCGCGCCGCCAGCCGCACCGCACCCCGCCCCGAAGGCTCGAAATTTTTGCGAAAGCTTTGTGCTGGCCTGCCCGATTGTGCAAGGCCGAACCACACCAGCCCTTCAGGCTTTTCAGCACTTCCGCCACCCGGCCCGGCAATGCCGGTGACAGAAACGGCAAGGCTGGCTTTTGATGCCGCCAGCGCCCCAATTGCCATTGCGGCGGCAACTTCTGAGCTGACCGCACCGCGCAAGGCTATAAGCGCCGGGTCCACCCCCAGCATTTCGGCTTTGGCAGCGTTGGAATAGGTTACAAAACCACGGTCAAACACATCGGATGAACCCGGAATATCGGTGAGTGCTGCGGCAACCATTCCGCCTGTGCAACTTTCCGCCGTTGCGATCATCACATCTTTTTCGCGGGCGAGGCTCAGGATGGTGGCCGCATCGCTCATACAAATGCCAGATGCGCGAGTGCGGCGAGCGCGGCTACGCCAAGCGCGGCAAAGGCTCCGGCGAAAATGTCATCGAGCATTACGCCCAGCGCATCATCGCGCGCATCGGCCCAGCCGATAATCCAAAGCTTGGTAATGTCGAACAGGCGAAAGAGCACAAAAGCGGCAATCCAGCCGGGGTAGAGCGCCAGAACATCAGCCCCCGCATAGGCCGCACCGAACGAGACGGGGAGCAGCGCGATCCACTGGCCAGCCAACTCGTCGATGACAATTTCGCTGGGGTCATGGTTTTCGCGCCCGCGCGTTTCAACCCATGTTGCCCACCAGCCAAGCGCGCTGGCGGCAACAATGCCCGCAACCAGCGCCCAAGGGCCGCCGAATATGTGCAGCAGGTAAGCCAGTGGCAGCGCTACGGCTGAGCCCCATGTGCCGGGGGCCGGGCGCAGATAGCCCACGCCACCAAGCGTTGCGATGGCCCGCGCGATCATTGCGCCACCAGTGTTGCTGTCGCCATTGCGGCTATTCCTTCCTTGCGGCCGGTAAAGCCGAGCTTTTCACTGGTTGTGGCCTTGATCGACACACGGCCAATATCCAGCCCGCAGATTGCGGCGACCTTAGCACGCATGGCTGGCGCGTGGGGGCCGATTTTGGGCTGTTCGCAGATCAATGTGCAGTCTAAATGCGTGATGGCAAAGCCGCGCGCTTGTGCGCGTTCCACCGCCTTTGCCAAAAATATATCGCTGGCAGCACCCTTCCATTGCGCATCGCTTGGTGGGAACCATTGGCCGATATCGCCCTCGGCCAGCGCACCGAAAATGGCATCGGTAAGGGCGTGCAGGCCGACATCGGCATCGGAATGGCCAGCCAGAGCGTGCGTATGTTCCAGCCGCAGCCCGCAAAGCGTAATATGCTCGCCTGCGCAAAACGCGTGCACATCAAAGCCGTTGCCGCAGCGAATATCCATCAATCGCTCCTGTAGCGCCGATGTTTCCCTGGGGAAATCTTCGGGCAGGGTGAGTTTGAGATTTTGCGCATCACCCGCCACTATTGCAACCCGCAAGCCAGCAGCGCGGGCTATGGCGGCATCGTCCAGCATGCCGGGTGCGGCGCTGCGATGTGCTGACAGGATGGCGCCAAAGTGAAAGCCTTGCGGCGTTTGTGCCCGCCACAGGTTTTCGCGCGGCTGCGGGGTGCTTAGCGTTGCCGCCGCGCCATGCCAAAGCGCATCAACCACTGGCAGGCAAGGTATGGCACCGGCATGTTGCGCCAATGCATCCACCACCAGCGCGATTGTATCAGCCCTAAGAAAAGGCCGTGCGGCATCGTGAATGAGCACCAGATCGGGGGTTTGAGCCGTTAGCGCTTCAAGCCCCGCCAAAACCGAGGCTTGGCGCGTGGCCCCGCCCGCAACGCTTGGTAGAATGCGGGCATCGTTCAAAGCGGCAAGGGCTGTATCGGTTTTCGCCAGCCATTCGGGTGCGGCGACAACTTGCAAAACGGCAATGCCCCGATGCGCCAGCAGCGCGCGTGCTGCGCGTTGCAGCACCATTTCCCCGCCGAGCATACGAAACTGCTTGGGCAACTTACCCCCGGCCCGCTGGCCTTGGCCCGCAGCCACAATCAAGCCCGCAATTTTGCTATGTGTGTGCATGCACTTTGCTTAGCCAATAGGGGCGCACAGGGCAATTGGCAAAAATGCCCGCGCGTGGTGCTTGCCCGTTGCCCGGCAATGGGCTAGGGAATTATCTGCACAGGAATTAGGCAATGTCGAAAAAACTGGCAGATTTGGGAATTCATGCGCCAGTGCTTCTGGCGCCCATGGCGGGCATCACCGATGCACCGTTTCGCAACCTCGTGGCCGGTTTCGGGGCGGGGCTTGTTGTTTCGGAAATGGTGGCCAGCCATGAAATGGTGCATGGCAAGCCAGAAGCCCGCGCCCGTGCTGACTTGGGACTTGGCCTGGGCCTTGGCCTGGGACTTGGCCATGCGCAAACCGCTGTGCAGCTTGCCGGTTGCCAGGCAGAACCCATGGCCGAAGCCGCCCGTATGCTGACAGGCGAAGGCGCGCGGATAATCGACATCAACATGGGCTGCCCCGCCAAAAAGGTGGTCAACGGCTATTCCGGCTCGGCGCTGATGCGCGCACCAGAGCACGCAATGAAGCTGGTTGCCGCCGTTGTCGGGGCCACGCATTTACCTGTCACACTCAAAATGCGGCTCGGCTGGGATGATGACAGCCTGAACGCCCCGGAAATTACCCGTATGGCGCAAGATCTGGGCGTGCGCATGATTACCGTGCATGGCCGCACGCGCTGCCAGTTTTACAAGGGGCGCGCGAATTGGCGTGAAGTTGCCCGCGTCAAGAACGCGGTTGATATTCCGGTAATTGTGAACGGCGATATAATCGATTTGCCAAGCGCGCGTGCGGCTTTGGCGCAATCGGGCGCCGATGGGGTTATGGTGGGGCGCGGTGTGCAGGGCCAGCCATGGGTTTTGGCGCAAATCGCCGCAGCGCTGGCAGGCCAACCCGTGCCGGATGCACCGAATACCGAGGCGCGCTTTGCACTGATCCGTGCGCATTATCGTGCCATTCTGGCATTTTACGGCGAGGTTTTGGGCCTGCGCGTGGCGCGCAAGCATTTGGGCTGGTATCTGGAGCGGATCACAGGTGCAGACGCGCTGCGCGCTGCCATTTTCCGCATGGATAACCCCGCAGATGTGCTGGACGCGCTCACCCCCACACAAAGCATTGCAGCATGAGTGCGCTGGATTACGAAATGATTTGGGGCGCATTGCCAAGCCCGGGTTTCATTTTGAACGCACAGGACAGTATCATCGCCGCCAATAATGCCGCCGAGCATTTCGCACAAATGTCGCTGCGCCAGATCGAAGGCCACGCGCTGACCGATTATGTTGGCGAAAGCTCAGCGCTTGCCGATGTATTGGGGCAGGCGCGCCGTGGCGCACTTTCGGTAGTGCGCTATGATGTCGAGGTGATATGGGCCGACCGCGCACGCGCGCTGAGCAATGTGCAGGCGGCATGGTTGAATGACAGTGGTGACCTGCTGGTGCTGATCCATCCGCGCGGCATGGCCGAAAAGATGGACCGCTCGCTTGCGCACCGTGCGGCAGCGCGCTCGGTCACCGCTATGGCCGCCATGCTTGGCCATGAAATTCGCAACCCTTTGGCCGGCATTTCGGGTGCCGCACAGCTTTTGGCAATGAACCTGCATGGCGATGATCGCGAACTTGCCGAGCTGATCGACACGGAAACCAAGCGCATTGGCGCGCTGGTCAACATGGTTGAACATTTTGGCGACCTGCGGCCAGCCGCGCGCACAGCCGTTAATGTGCATGACGTGCTGGACCGCGCCAAACGCGCGGCGCAGGCCGGATATGCCCGTCATTTGCGCTTTGTCGAAGATTATGACCCGTCTTTGCCGCCTGTTGCTGCTGCCGCCGACCAGCTTTTGCAGGTTGTTCAGAACCTGCTGAAAAATGCAGCCGAGGCGATTGGTGCCAATCCCGGCACAATCACCCTGCGCACCGCCTATCGCCCCGGTGTGAAGCTTGCATTGCCCGGCGGGCGGCGCGAAAGCCTGCCGATCGAGCTGACGATTGCCGATACCGGCCCCGGCATACCCGATGATCTGCGCGACGATATTTTTGACGCCTTTGTAACCACAAAGGCAAACGGCACCGGCCTTGGTCTTTCGCTTGTGTCTAAAATCATCGCGGAACATGGCGGGGTTGTGGAATGTGTCACATCGCCCGAGGGCACGAAATTTCTTGTGCTTTTGCCGGTATGGCGCGGCAAGGATGGGGTGAAGTAATGGATGGCACCGTAATTGTCGCCGATGATGACCGCAGCCTTCGCACCGTTTTAAGCCAGGCGCTTACCCGCGCGGGCTGTCGCGTGCGCACAACCGGCACGATCTCGACACTGTTTCGCTGGGTGGAAGAAGGCGAGGGCGATGTTATCGTATCTGATGTGATGATGCCCGATGGCGATGCGCTGGAAATTCTGCCCGCAATCCGCAAAAAACGCCCCGATTTGCCGGTGATTGTGATGTCGGCCCAAAACACGGTGATGACGGCCATTCGCGCCAGCGAGGCGGGGGCGTTTGACTATGTGCCAAAACCGTTTGATTTGTCGGCGCTGCTGGCCTTGGTGAACAAGGCGCTACAACAGTCACGCGGCGCACAACGCCGTGCCACACCCGAAACGCCGCCACAACCCGAGGAACGCCTGCCGCTGATCGGGCGCAGCGCCGCCATGCAAGAGGTTTACCGTATCATGGCGCGGCTGATGAATACCGACCTTGGCGTGATGATTTCGGGCGCATCGGGCACCGGCAAAGAGCTGGTGGCCCGCGCTTTGCACAATTTTGGCCCGCGCCGCGATGCGCCGTTCATGGCCATGAATATGGCCGCCATTCCCGCGCTGGAGGTTGAGGCGGAGCTGTTTGGCACCGGCACTATGCAAGGGCGTTTTGCAGGGGCCGATGGCGGCACGCTGTTTTTGGACGAAGTTGGCGATATGCCGCTTGAGGCGCAAACCCGCCTGCTGCGCGTGCTTCAGGAAAGCGAGTTCGGGGCCAAAGCACGCGCCGATGTGCGCCTGATTGCCGCCACCCACCAAGACCTGCGCAACCTTGTGAATGAAGGCCGCTTTCGCGAAGACCTGTTTTACAGGCTGAACGTTGTGCCCATTCGTCTGCCACGGCTTGCCGAACGGCTGGAAGACATTCCCGACCTTGTGCGCCATTTTCTTGTGCAGGCTCAGGCGCAGGGGTTGCCGCGCAAAACTGTCGCCGCCGATGCGCTGGATGTGTTGAAGCGCCAACCTTGGCCCGGCAATGTGCGCGAACTTGAAAACCTTGTGCAGCGGCTGACCATTCTCGCCCCGGAAGACACGATTTCTGCCGCCCTTGTCAGCACCGAACTTTCCGCGCGGCCAAGCTCGACCACCGACCAACCCGCCCAAAGCCACCGGCTGGGTGCGGCAATCGAAACGCATTTGAAGCGCTACTTCGCTATTCACGGCGACGATCTGCCCCCCGACGGGCTCTATGAGCGGATTTTGCACGAAGTGGAATTGCCGCTGATCGCGCTCACCTTGCAGGCCACGCGCGGCAACCAGTTGCGTGCGGCCAAGCTTCTCGGGATCAACCGAAACACGCTTCGCTCGAAAATCGCCGGTCTGGATATTCAGGTGTCGCGCGGGAAACGGTTGATGTAAACTTGCCACAGTTTTGGAATCATCGGGCAAACATGTAGCGCAAGTGCAACAAAATATTCTGACATCCCGACTGATCCGTCTGGATCGGTGGCGCAAACAGCGTCGCGTGCAAACCGCGCTGACAATCGCATTGGTGCTGGCCGCGCCGGTATTGGCGATTACCACAGTCGCAGTGCTGGGGCTGGCGTCGACCACACGGGCCAACCAGCTCTTGTCTATCGTCGGGCTGATCGACCTTGTTTACATCTTGCTGGTGATGGCCATTGTCGCCCGCCGCCTTGCGCGCACGATCGCCGCACGGCGCAGCCGTTCGGCGGGCTCGCGCCTTCATTTGCGGCTAACCCGCGTGTTTACACTTATGGCGCTGGCCCCGACCGTGCTTGTGGCGGTGTTTTCAACCATTACGGTTAATTTCGGGGTTGAGGGCTGGTTTTCCGAGCGTGTGCGCAACGTGGTTGTAAACTCGCTGACCGCCGCGCAGGCCTATGAGGCCGAGCACCGCGAAACCCTGCAATTTGATGCCGAAACACTGGCCGTGTTTATCGAAAGCCAGCGCAACAATTTTCCGCTGATCAACGATGCTTTGCTGCGCGATATTCTGGCGCGCGGGCAGGGGGCCATGCAGAATGTGCTGCAAGAGGCTTATATCATCGACGGTCTGGCGGAACTCGTCGTGCGGGGCGAAAACTCTTATCGTTTTGACTATGAGCCGCCCGATTCCGCAAATATTGCCGCCGCGCTCAACGGTGAAATGGTCATTATCGAAGACTGGATCAACAGCGAATATCGTGCGCTTGTCGCATTGGAGGGCTTTCCGGACCGTTATCTATATGTGACCCGCGATGTTGATGGCAAAATTCTCGCGCTGCTCGATGAAACCCGCGAAACTGTCAAGCTTTACCAACAACTTGAGTCTGATCGCGGCACGCTGCTGTTTGAGTTTGCGCTTATCTATCTGGGTTTTGCGATTATCGTTATTCTGGCCGCCGTTTTGTTGGGGCTGTGGTTTGCCGAACGGTTGGCCCGCCCGGTGGGCCGGCTGGCCCAAGCCGCGCAGCGTGTGGGCGAGGGCGACCTTGATGTCAGCGTGGCCGAGGGCGAGGATGATGACGAAATCTCCACCTTGGCGCGCACCTTCAACCGGATGACCAAACAACTGCGCGGCCAGCGCGATGCCCTGATCGCCGTGAACGAGGAAACCGAAAGCCGCCGCCGCCTGTTTGATTCTGTGCTGGGCAGTGTCACGGCGGGTGTCATTGGGCTCGACCCGCAAGGCCGGATTGAAATGATAAACCTTGCTGCTTTAACCATGCTGGAGCTTGCCGAGGGGCAGGGCGTGGGGCAAATGCTGGCCGATACCGTGCCCGAATTCGCGCCGCTCTTTGCGCGCGCCAAACAGCCAACGCATGAAGTTGTGCAAGGCGCTATCCATGTTTCGCGCTCGCGTACCAACGAAAACCTGCTTGTGCGCATGAGCGCGCGGCGCGGGCTTGGCGGCGATCTGGAAGGCTATGTGATCGCCTTTGATGATGTGACCGACCTTGTCAGCGCGCAGCGCATGGCCGCTTGGGGCGATGTGGCACGGCGCATTGCGCACGAAATCAAAAACCCGCTCACGCCCATCCAGCTTTCGGCAGAACGGCTCAAGCGCAAATTCGGGCCGTTGGTGGGCGATGAACGCGACAGCCTCAACCAATATGCCGATGTTATTGTGCGCCAAACCAATGACTTGCGCCGCATTGTTGACGAGTTTTCCAAATTTGCCCGTATGCCCGCAGCCGAGCCGAAACCGCTTGATGTGATCGAGTTGTTGCGCGGGGCTATTCTGCTGCAGCAATCCGCCCGACCGGAACTCACAATCACAACCGATATTCCCGACCATCCGGTGCGCGCGGTGCTTGATGGCACGCAGATGAGTCAAGCGCTGACCAACTTGCTTAAAAACGCCGCAGAAGCTATTGATACCAAACTGGAATCAGGCATAGATGATTTTACGCCGGAGCTGCGGGTAATTGTCAAGACCAGCCCCGCGCGGCTCGAAATTCGCATTCAGGACAATGGCATCGGCCTGCCGCAAGACACCGCGCGCCTGTTTGAACCTTATGTTACAACGCGCGATAAGGGCACTGGGCTGGGCCTTTCGATTGTGCGCAAAATCATCGAAGACCACCACGGCACGCTTGAACTGCGCCAAGCGCCGGCATTTGCCGAAGGCGCCCCGCACGGGGCAGAAGCCTGCATCGTTCTGCCATTGCCGCCCGATGCAGCACCAGATTTGACGGGTGAGGACGAATAAATGGGAAACATTCTTGTAGTCGATGACGAGGCGGACATCCGCGAACTGATCGCCGACATCTTGCGCGATGAGGGGCATGAGGTGCGCCTTGGCTGGGATGGTGACAGCGCCTTTGCCGAGATCAATGCTAAAGCCCCCGACCTGATCATTCTGGATATCTGGCTGAAAGATTCCAAGATGGACGGGATCGATATTCTCAAGCAAACCAAGCGCGACAATCCGGCGATTCCGGTCATCATCATTTCCGGCCATGGCAATGTTGAAATCGCGGTCGCGGCTGTCAAACAGGGGGCCTATGACTTCATCGAGAAACCCTTCAACATCGACCAGCTTTTGGTGGTGATCGCGCGCGGGCTGGAAGTGTCGCGCCTGCGGCGCGAAAACGAAACCCTGCGCCGTGGCGATATGGCCCCGACCGAAATGATCGGTGAATCTGCGGCACTGCGCACCCTGAAAGCCCAACTCGAAAAGGTAACGCGCTCCAATAGCAGGGTTATGCTTACTGGCCCTTCGGGGGCGGGCAAAGAGGTGGCGGCGCGTTTCATTCATGCCCATTCAGAGCGGGAAAATGCGCCCTTTATCACTGTCAATTCCGCCTCTATTGCGCCGGATCGAATGGAAGAAGTGCTGTTTGGCCTAGAGAGCGAGGCGCGCGGCCACCAGCCCGGCCTGTTCGAGCGCGCCCATGGCGGTGTGCTGTTCTTTGACGAGGTTGCCGATATGCCCGCTGGCACGCAAAGCAAAATTTTGCGCGTGCTGGTCGAGCAGAGCTTCCAGCGTGTCGGTGGCAGCGACACGGTGCGCGTGGATGTGCGGGTGATCTCGGCGAGCAGCCGCAACCTGCAAGAGGCAATTGCCAATGGCGCGTTTCGCGAAGACCTGTTTCATCGCCTGAATGTGGTGCCCATCGACGTTCCGTCGCTTGAAGCGCGGCGCGACGATATTTTGTTGCTATGCGCGCATTTCATGCAGCTTTTGAATGCCGAACAAGGCCTGCCCGTGCGCGAATTTTCGCCCGAGGCACAGACCCAGTTGCAGGCCATGCCCTGGCCCGGCAACATCCGGCAATTACGCAATACAATTGAACGCATTCTCATTCTTGGCCCTGAAAGCGGGCCGATATCGGTGCGCGAATTGCCCAAGGATTCGGGCGAGGCGGATGAAAACAATAGCGGCTTGCGGCTTGGCCTGGCGATGACCTTAATACCGTTGCGCGAAGCACGCGAGGCGTTCGAGCGCGAATATCTGATCATGCAAATCAATCGCTTCAATGGCAATATTTCACGCACATCAAGCTTCGTTGGAATGGAGCGTTCGGCACTGCACCGCAAGATGAGATCGCTCAACATTATCTCGGTCAGCCATGGCGCCGAAGTGATAAACGAGCAAGACTAGACGTATCGGCCATTGGCTAGGAGTGTGTGATGAAGGTTATCGTATGCGGGGCAGGGCAGGTGGGCTGGCAAATCGCCCGCCATCTTTCGACCGAAAAAAACGATGTGACCGTGGTCGACAATGATGCGGCCCTTATCCGGCGGATAACGGAATCGCTTGATGTGAACGGCATCACAGGTTTCGCTTCGCACCCGAACGTGCTGGACCGTGCCGGCGCGCGCGATTGCGATATGATCGTTGCCGCCACCTATTCCGACGAGGTGAACATGGTCACCTGTCAGGTTGCGCATTCGGTGTTTTCCGTGCCGCGCAAAATTGCCCGTCTGCGCGCGCAATCCTATCTTGATACGATGTATTCCGATATTTACCGCCGCGACCATCTGCCGATTGATGTTGTGATCAGCCCCGAAAAAGAGGTGGCCGAGGCCGCTTTGCGCCGCCTGCGCATGCCTTCGGCCTTTGATACCGAAAGTTTCGTCGACGGGCAAACGCAGCTTTTAGGCATTACGCTGGCTGACGATTGCGCGGTGATCAACACACCGCTGCGCCAACTCTCCGAGCTGTTTTCAACCTTGCGCGCCGTGGTTGTGGGGGTGCGTCGGGCAGGCAAACTGTTTGTGCCGCTGCCCGATGACCAGCTTTATGTGGGCGACCAGACCTATGTTTTTGCCGCACAGGAAGATGTGCTTCGCACGCTTGAAATTTTTGGCAAGCCACAAAAACGCGCCGAGCGTGTGGTGATTGTCGGCGCGGGCAATGTTGGGCTTGATATTGCCCGCCATCTTGAGAGCGGCGAGCGGCGCGTGCGCTGCAAAATCATCGAACGCAACCGCGGACGCGCCGAAATCGCCGCCGATGCGCTGGAGCGCACGATCGTGCTGAATGGCGACGGGCTTGATGCCGGCATTATGGCCGAGGCCAATATCTCTACCGCCGATGCCATGCTCGCGGTGACCGATGATGACAAGGTGAACCTGCTGGCTTGTGCGCGCGCCAAAGCCAGCGGCTGCCCACTGGTGATTGCGCTGATCAACGACCCGTCAATGACCAGCCTGCTGGCACCTTTGGGCATTGATGCCTTCATCAACCCGCGCGCCACAACCGTTTCATCAATATTGCGCCACATTCGCCACGGGCGGGTGCGCGCGGTTTATTCGATTGGCGATGCCGAGGCCGAGGTGATCGAGGCACAGGTCATGTCATCCTCTTCGATTACCGGGAAATATGTGCGCGATATTGCATGGCCCGAAGGTTCGATTGTTGGTGCTGTGCGCAAGGGTAAAACATTGCATTTGCCACGCGGCGATACCCGCATTGACGAAGGTGACGTGCTGGTGATTTTTGCGCTCGCCGCCGAAGTGCCAAAGGTCGAACGATTGTTGCAGGTCAACATGGATTTCTTCTGATGCTCGCTCATCTGCGCCATTATCCGCTATTTGTGCTGCTTACCATGGCGGGCGGGGTGGCGATGCTCATTCCCGCAGCCCAAAGCCTGCGCAACGAACAATGGCTGGATGCGCGGATTTTCTTCCAGTCTGGCCTGCTGATTTGCGCTTTGGCCACATTGGTTGGCCTTGCAATGATGAACCGTAAAACCCGCGACGCCGTGCGCAGCCACCTTACCGCGCTTTTGCTGGCCTTTACCGTTTTGCCAGCCATTCTGGCGCTGCCCGTGGTGCTGTTGGTTGACGGTCTCAGTTGGTTTGAGGCGTGGTTTGAAATGCTGTCGAGCATCACCACAACCGGCGCCAGCCTGTTTGACGAACCTTTTTTGCTGCCAGAAGCGGTGCATTTGTGGCGTGCGACGGTGGGCTGGTTCGGCGGCTTTCTGATCTTGCTGGCAGGCTTTGCGGTGATGCAGCCGCTAAACCTTGGCGGCTATGAAATCCGCTCAATGGTTGAAGACAAGGCCGGTGCGCTGAACCTGTCACAAGATACACATGGCGACGGGTCGGACCGGATTATTCGTCTGGTTCAGGTTATCGCGCCCGCCTATCTGGGCATGACCGCAATTTTGGTATCTGGGCTGGTTATAGCGGGCGAGCGGGTTTACATCGCCTTTTGCCACGGCATGTCGATCATCTCGACCAGTGGTATTTCGCCGGTCGGCGGGCTTTCGGGTGGGGCATCGGGGCGCATGGGCGAGGTGATTATGGCGGTTTTCCTGCTCATTGCCATCAATGCCCGCCTTATCCTTCTCTTTCAAGACCGCGGGTGGCGCACATGGATAAGGCGGGACCCCGAACTGCGCCTTGCAGGCATGATTGTGGGTGGCATGACAATCGCGCTGTTTTTACGCCATTGGATTGGCGCGATGGCCGAAGAGCAGAGCACCGACTATTCACAGATGCTTAGCTCGATCTGGGGTGCAATGTTTACAACCTTGTCCTACCTTACCACAACAGGGTTCGAGAGCCGCGACTGGGGGGCTGCGCAAAGCTGGTCGGGCCTGAACTCGCCTGAAATCATCTTTCTGGGGTTGGCGGTTATTGGTGGTGGCGTGGCAACCACGGCGGGCGGCGTGAAATTATTACGTGTTTTTGCGTTGTTCAAGCACAGCACACGCGAGCTTGAGCGGCTGGTTTATGTGAATTCTGTTGGCCGGTCGGGCATTATTTCCCGCCGCGTGCGCCGGGAAGGGGCGTATATTGCGTGGATATTCCTGATGCTGTTTGCCATGTCAATTGCACTTATCGCCATGGCGATTTCGCTGACTGGTCCGCGATTTGAAGACTCGATCACGTTGGCAATTGCCGCGCTGACCAATACAGGGCCAGTCATTCACTCCATTTCCGGCCACACAACCACCTATAGCGAGATGTCGGGGCCGGGGCTGGGTATATTGGGCCTGGCCATGGTTTTGGGGCGTTTTGAGCTTCTGGCGGTGATCGCCATGTTCAACCCAAATTTCTGGCGCCGTTAGCAATAACACGATTATTGCCGAAAGGGGCTGGAAATTAACCCCAACACTGCCCATTATAGAGAAAACAACAAGCGTGCCCATGGGGTGCGCCATAAAACTCAAAGGCCTGATCATGGCGAACGACAAGCAAAACCTGCAAGACGCGTTTCTGAACAATGTCCGCAAGGCAAAAAACCCGGTGACGATCTTTCTGGTGAACGGGGTCAAGCTGCAGGGTGTTATAACCTGGTTTGACAATTTTTGTGTTTTGCTCCGCCGCGACGGGGCAGCCCAACTTGTGTATAAACACGCAATTTCCACCGTAATGCCCAGCCAGCCGGTTGTGCTTTATGATGGAGAGGACAGCCAGTAATTGGCCGACACCACCACACGAACCGCCGTCATCCACCCGCATGTGACCCGCAGCGCCGCGCGTCGCCTGCCCGTGCATGCCTTGGCCGAAGCTGAAGGGCTGGCGCGCGCGCTGCGCCTTGAAATCGTTGCCACAGCTACGGTGCCGCTGGCAAAACGTGTGGCTGGCACGTTGATGGGCTCGGGTAAAATTGAAGCGCTGAAAGAGCAGTTCGAGGCGGAAGATGTGGAGCTTGTCATTGTTGATGCCCCGCTTTCACCCGTGCAGCAGCGAAACCTCGAGCGGCTTTGGCAGGTCAAGGTGCTCGACCGGACCGGGCTGATTTTGGAAATTTTCGCCGATCGTGCCGCCACTCGCGAGGGTGTTTTGCAGGTTGATCTGGCGCAGCTTACCTACCAGCGCTCGCGCCTTGTGCGTAGCTGGACCCACCTTGAACGCCAGCGCGGGGCCTCTGGCACAGTTGGCGGGCCAGGTGAAACCCAGCTTGAAAGCGACCGCCGCACCATTGATGACCAGATTATCCGCATCAAGGCCCAGCTTTCCAAAGTGGTCAAAACCCGCGCGCTGCACCGTGCGGCACGCAAAAAGGTGCCCTATCCGATTGTGGCGCTTGTCGGCTATACCAACGCGGGAAAATCAAGTATTTTCAACCGGATGACCGGGGCCGACGTGCTGGCCAAAGACATGCTCTTTGCCACGCTCGACCCGACCATGCGTGCAATTGATTTGCCCGGCGGGCGGCGCGTGATCTTATCGGATACGGTTGGTTTTGTGTCCGAGTTGCCCACGCAACTGGTGGCCGCGTTCCGCGCAACCCTGGAAGAGGTGCTCGACGCCGATCTGATTGTGCATGTGCGCGACATTTTCCACCCCGAAACCGATGCGCAAGCCAAAGATGTGCTTGATATTCTGCGCGATCTTGGCATCGACCCCGAGCAGGGCGAGCGCATGGTCGAGGTTTGGAACAAGGCCGATTTGCTTGACGATGAGGCCCGCACAGCGCTTGAGAATGTTGCCGCACGCAGTGACGATACAGTAGTGATGTCGGCCATAACAGGGCAGGGGATGGGCGCGCTTTGCGAGGCGATTGACAGCCATTTGGCCGAGGTCGCAAGCGAGGAAACCATTACGCTTGGTTATGATGCCGGCCAACGGCGCGCCTGGCTGTTCAACCGCAAGCTTGTGCAAGACGAGGCGCAGGATGAGGACGGTTACACGCTTAAAGTCCGCTGGACCGAACGCCAGAAAAACCAGTTCGCAACGCTCTAACTTTTTGATAACGCATGTTGAAATGCAACAAAACCGGTTCCGACTTTTGTTGCAACATGCTCTAGCTACTCGCCGTGAAGACTTTTTTCCGGGTTTAGCCGATTGTAGCGCAGGCTCGACCAAAGTGCGATGAGGATAAGCGAAGCACCTACAAGCCCGGTCACAAGCTCGGGCACATGGGTTACAGAATTGGCAAACATCACCACCGACAGCGCCAAAATCGAGTAAAATGCGCCGTGCTCAAGGTAGCGGAACTCGGCCAAAGTGCCGCGTTCGACCAGTAAAATCGTCATTCCGCGCACATAAAAAGCACCAATGCCAAGGCCGATGGCGATAAGAATAAGATTATTGGTCAATGCAAACGCCCCGATGACACCGTCAAAGGAAAAGCTGGCATCAAGCACCTCCAGATACAAAAACGCGCCAAACCCGCCGCGTGCAAGATTGGCCGATCTGGATTGGCGGTCAAGTATATTGCTCAGCAGATCCACAGCCAGAAAGGTGACCATGCCACCAATGGCCGCGAACAGGAAGGTGGCAGACCGGGCAGGGGGCAGCACGGCGGCAAAGGTCAGCACGATTGCCAGCACCAGCCCGATTTCGAGGCCGCGCACCGACGCCCAGCGGCGAAGCCGGCATTCCAGAACCTTGATCCAGTCGACCTCTTTTTGCTGGTCGAAAAAGAATGTCAGCGCGACCATCATCAAAAATGTGCCGCCATAGGCAGAAATCGACAAATGCGCGTCGTTTAGAATGCGGCCATATTCAAGCGGGTTGCGCAGCGCAAGGTCGATCGCGGCCCAAGGCGTGACCGAGGCAGCCACGACGACAATTGCCAGTGGAAAGACGATGCGCATGCCGAACACCGCAATCAAAATGCCCCAGGTAAGAAAGCGGCGTTGCCAAAGGGGTGTCATGTTTTTGAGTTTAGAGGCATTGACGATGGCATTGTCAAACGACAGCGAAATTTCCAGCACCGCCAGCACAGCGCCGATAAACAGAAACGACAACCCGCCATTAATGCCGCCCAAAGTGTTGTAACCAAGCCAAAAACTCAGACCCAGACCGATGAAGGTGATGATGATCGGCCATTTCAAATAGACGGTGGTAGATTTCATTTTATGGCCAGTTAGAGACGCAGGGCGCGCCGTGAATGCACTGGGCCAGACCTAATATGCCGGATGCCGAGTTTCAATATAGACAATGTAAATGGCTGGCGGGGATGCCTGTTTAATGGCGGATTGCCAGCAAACTAATAACGCATAATCAATATTATGTTAATAAAGTGTAACCGATGCGAACGCACAATTCAGCCTTCATTCATCCTTTCAACCAACGCTGTCTGGGTTTCGGGGTCAACATAGATTTCATCTTCGCCCAGATAGTCCACCAACGCATAGCCCTTGTCTGACATGAATTTTTGTAGTTCATCGCCATGCTGACTGTTCTCGATCGCCCAGGCCCGTACTGGGTGAGCCTTAAAATCAAATTCGCGCAGAACATCCAATTCGCCGCCTTCGATATCCAGCGAAACGAAATCAATCGCGCCAATGCCATGTTCTGCAAGTATATCGTTGATCGAAACGCAACGCACAGTAGAGGTGGTGAGCGTAACATCTTCACTATTATGAAGAATATCGCGCTTCGCCTCATTGAGCGTGGCGGAAAGTCCGCTCATTTGCTGAAGGTTGCCTGTCGCCTCCAGAAACTCGGCCTCCTGCCCCGAATGGCCAATTACGGCCTGAACTACCGGCGCACGGCGGCAGTCTCTCGCTGCCACAACCGCAGCAGCGCGCGCGTCGATGAGAAGGCCATTCCACCCTCGAAAAACTTCTAAAAACAATGTGTTGGAACCCAAAGCTCCATCAGCGCAACCAATGTCCAGAAACACGCCGCCGCGCTTTTCCACGAAAACATGCTGATCCACCAGCATATCCTGCCCGGCGGCTGAAAAATAACGCGGCACGAGGCCCAATGCCTGCTGCGCCTGCCATAAAGTCTGGTTCAATCCGCCCCTTACGGGTGTAACATCTTTACCGAGTGCATCGCTCGTTTGCTTGAGGGTTTCCAATATGATGCTGCGCGCGGCAGCCAAAGTCGGGCGTGGGGCTTGTGACATGTCATCCTCTTGCGATTGATCTCGGCATTGATCAGGGCATTGGTTGGGCGTTGATAGGCATAATTCCGCCGGTAATAAACCGAAAATGCCAGTTTTCTGCCAAATCCGGCAATAGTGGCGGCAAATCGAATATTGAAAATTAACAAAGAGTTGACGGAAACAATCTATTTGAGCTATTTTCGCTTTGAGCTAGTGCAGTAAAAAGGATTTATTATGCGTTCACTCATTCTTGCACCCGCAGCAACCGCTGCAATGGCCGGGGCTGCGGCCGCCGGTTCTGCCGTCTATGTTGCCCCTGCAGTTACCATGGTTGAAGAACCGATGCGCAGCGGTTCAGGTAGCTGGCTTATTCCGCTTGCCATTATCGCCATTCTGGCGCTGACGCTGACTGGTGGCGAAGACGATAACAGCACAACGCAGTCTACCTTTGAATAGTTAAGACTGTCGAACTCCGCGTAGACCACAAGGTCGGCCCGCTGTTCGGGCCGCCTTTTTTTTGAGGTGCCATGGATACCAATGCGCAAGCCAAGGCGTTTTTGGCGCAATCTCAGGCTGCCCTTGCCGAAAACAAAGCACCGCTGGCAACAAAATACCTGATGTTCGCAGCCTCATTGCCTATATCTGATGCAGATGTGCTGCACGACCTGCTTGAACGCGCCAAGGCACGAAAATCGCATAAGGTGATGCAAAACGCCCTTGCCCGATCGCCCCTGCGCGCGAACGCGCCCGATTTGCAGCTTTTATATGCCGAAATCCTGTCAAAACGCGGGCAATACGAACTGGCGCGCGCTGGTTACATTGCCCTTGCCGAACATGAAACCCACGGCCCGACCGCGTTGCATGCGCTTGGCTTCATGGCCATGTTCAAGGGCGAAATTGATGTGGCCTTTGCCTATGCGCGCCAATTGCAACAGCGCCAGCCCGACAAGCCCAACGGTTTGACGCTACAAGCACGAATTGAAACCGAGCTTGGCGCTTTGGACCTTGCCGAAGCGACCATCGCCAAGGCCGAAGAGATCGCCCCCCTCGACAAACCGCCGCATTTCCTGCTGCAACGCAAAGCCATTCAGGCGGGAGACTTTGCCGGGATGTTCTTTCATATGAGTCAGCGCGAAAAGCCCGCAACGCCAATGACCGGCAGTGACGTTCCGTTGCTGTGCAACCTGAATGACGCACAGGGCAAAAACCTTGTCGTCTATGGCGAGCAGGGCTTTGGCGACATGCTGCAGTTTTGCCGCTTTATTCCCGCACTTGTCGGAATTCCAAAATATCTGGGCTATTATGTGCATCCAAAGCTCAAACGCGTGATGGGGGCCATCGGCGATACGGGCGTTGAGCTGTTTTCAAGCGATATCAGCGCGCGTTGCCCCGATTATGTGCTGCCGCTTATGGATGTCCCGCACCTGATCGGCGCATCCACCATTTCGGCCAGCCCCTATCTGAGCGCTGAACCGGATGCGGTGGCGCGCTGGCGGGAACGGATCGGCGCGCAAGGATACAAGATTGGCATTGTCTGGCAGGGCAACCCCGAAGGGGCGATTGATTTTGGCCGATCCATGCCGCTTGGGGAACTTGCACGGCTGGCAGAAATTTCCAGCGTGCGCCTGATATCGCTGCAAAAAGGCACTGGAATCGAGCAGATCGCCGCCCTGCCCCGGTTTGATGTGATCGAGGTGTTTGAAGACCTCGACAGCGGGCCGGACGCTTTCGTTGATACCGTCGCTGCGGCCTGCTGCCTTGATCTGGTTGTCACGATTGATACATCGGTCGCGCATGCCGTTGGCGCGCTTGGCCTGCCTGCTGTGCTGTTGGCCAAATGCAACCCCGAATGGCGCTGGACATTTCCGCCAACGGACCGCAGCGTCTGGTATGAAAACACCCGGATCATCCGCCAACCCACGCCAAATGACTGGGCCGGTGCGGTTGATGCGCTATTGGACTATGTTCACGAAAGGATGCAAAATGCCTGACCTTCCACGTATCGTAATTTCATGGGGCGAGGTTTTTGACAGACTTTCCATTCTGGAACTGAAGGCCGAGAACTGCAAAAACCCAAGCGATGCCAAGGTGATAGATGCCGAAATAGCCATGCTGCGGGTGGCGCTTGCGCCCATTGCCGCAATTGATCTTGGCCCCCTGCCCGCGCAGTTGCGCACTACGAATGCAACCCTGTGGGAAATTGAGGATGCGCTGCGCGCGGATGAGGCGGCCGCCGATTTCGGTGCCGGGTTCGTGGCCCGCGCCCGCTCGGTTTATCGTGTGAACGATGAGCGCGCCGCCCTGAAGCGCGCCATTAACGATGCAACCGGCGCGGCGCTCTACGAGGTCAAGATTTACAGCACCGGGGCCTAGATGGCCCGGCACAGGCCCATTTTACTGGCAGGTGCAACGGCTTCGGGAAAGTCGGCCTTGGCGCTAAAGCTCGCAGCAGAGCTGAACGGAACGATCATCAATGCCGACGCTTTGCAGGTTTATGACTGCTGGCAAGTGCTTTCTGCCCGCCCCGATGCCGCCGATCTGGCCGCTGCACCGCATGCGCTATATGGTCATGTCGCTTATGATACGCCCTATTCCGTGGGGGCCTGGCTGCGCGATATTGCACCGTTACTAGACAACCCGGCGCAAACGCCCATTATCATCGGCGGCACTGGGCTGTATTTTTCGGCACTCACCGAGGGTTTGGCCGATATTCCGCAAGTGCCGGATGAGGTGCGCCGCCATGGCAATGCATTGCGTGAAAGCGGCGGCGCGGCGGGTTTTGTGGAAATTCTGCAAAAATCCGACCCTGCAAGCCTTGCCCGGCTCGATGCAAACAACCCCATGCGCCTGCAGCGCGCTTGGGAGGTTCTCAAGACGACGGGCAAAGGGCTGGCGGCATGGCAGGATGACGCATCACCTCCACTTCTGCCGCTAGATAATTGTAATAGCTATGTAATTAACGTTGAAACTGCGGTGCTTGATGCGCGGATTTCGCACCGTTTTGACCAAATGCTCGACCGTGGTGCGCTGGAAGAGGCGCGCGCTGCCATTGCCCGCGGCTGGGATCCGTCGCTTCCGTCAAGCCGCGCGATCGGGGCTGGCGAATTGGTCGATGTGCTGAATGGTGTGCGCGATCTGCCCGATGCGGTGGCCGCCGCCAAACGTGCCAGCCGCCAATATGCCAAGCGCCAACGAAGCTGGTTTCGCAACCGTATGGCGCATTGGACACAGCTTGCCTATACCTCCGATGCCGAGCGGCAAACCGCGCTTGAGGTGATCTTGTCGCGATAATTGTTGATTTTGTGCTAGAAACTTGGCATTTCTTGTTGGTTTCGATCATATGGCACGCCAATGGATACGCTTGATAAGCTTGATTTGAATGAATGCGGGGGGCGCGTGCGCTCGGTCGCGCTGGCTGGCGTTGGTGCTATGGGTGGCACGCGTGTGCAAAGCCCGCGCCATGACGCCAACCACCAGATGATCTGGATCAACCGTGGCGGCGGGCGCATTATGATTGATGGCAGCCAGCATGGCTTTGGCCCCAATAGCGCCGTTTTCGTGCCGGCCAACACGGTGTATTTGCTTGACCTTTCGTTCGGCGCCGCCGGTTGGCAGATTTCAGTTCCGGTCGAATTGCCAGCCCCCCTGCCCCTTGCACCGGTTTTAGCCAGTGTCAGCAAGCCGCTGGCGCAGAATATGATGACAAAGGCTTTTGTCGGCATTCAGGATGAATTTATCAGCAATGACCCGTTTCGTGGTGCGGCCATGGCCTATTCGGTGGGCATGCTCGCTGTGCTTTACGCGCGGATGGATCAGGACGCGACGCGCAAGGATGTTGGCAAGGATTCTGCGCGCCGCCGCCTGATGAGCCGGTTTATCGCCCGGCTGAACACCCGCTATAACAGTGCCGATACGGTCAAGGATTATGCGCGCGACCTTGGCGTTACCACCACGCATCTAACTCGCGTGTGCCGTGAAACCGCCGGCAAACCCGCCACCCAGCTCATTCAGGACCGGACGCTTGAAGCCGCACGGCTGATGCTGACACGTTCATCCACCCGTATCGGTGAAATATCAAACGCGCTTGGCTTTTCCAGCCCCGCCTATTTCACGCGGCTCTTTTCGGAAAAGACCGGGCAGTCGCCAAAGGCATACCGCCGCAAACATCGCGGCCAGCCCCGTTTAGACAGATAAATCTGCAAACGATTTGGCGATCTGTCGGAAAATTGTGATAAGCGGTCGCATTCATTGCCGGTTTCCGTTAGCATTGCTGGTGACTTGTTGAAAAACGCAAAAGCTTCGTTTCCGGACCAACCGGAACAATGGGACAAAAAGTAAAATAAACTGGGAGACGATGATGAAAGACATTGACCACACCACACCTCATAGCGCCGCAGAAATGTATGCCGACGAATATCGCGCCGGCAAGCTGAGCCGCCGTGATTTTCTCACCCATGCCAGCGCGCTTGGCGTCGCATCCACCGTTGCCTATGGCATGATTGGACTCGACAGCCCCGTTCACGCTGCTGGACACGCCCAGGCGGGCGGCATGGTGCGCGTGAGCATGGAAACCAAAGGGCTGAAAGATCCGCGCACCTTTGACTGGTCGGAGCTTGCGAATTTCGCGCGTGGCTGGCTGGAATATCTGGTTGAATACAACAATGACGGCACGTTCCGCGGCATGTTGCTTGAAAGCTGGGACGTGAATGACGACGCTACCCAATACACGCTCAATGTGCGCCAAGGCGTGACATGGAGCAATGGCGACCCGTTCACCGCAGCCGATGTTGCCAATAATATCACCCGCTGGTGCGAAGTGGATGTTGAAGGCAACTCGATGGCCTCGCGCATGACCGCGCTGATCGACCCCGAAACAAACATGGCGCGCGACGGCGCGATTGTTGTGCTCGACGATCATACCGTGCAGTTGAACCTCAACGCGCCCGACATCACCATTGTTCCGGGCATGGCCGACTATCCGGCTGCCGTGGTGCATGCCAGCTACAATGGCGGCGACCCGAGCGTAAACCCCATTGGCACCGGCCCCTATATGCCGGAAAGCAACGAGGTTGGCGTCAAGCAGGTTCTGGTCAAGGCTGATCGGCCGTGGTGGGGCACCGACGTTTATGGCGGCCCGTATCTTGACCGGATCGAGTTTATCGACCTTGGCACCGACCCGTCCGCGCTGGTTGCTTCGGCTGAATCCGAGGAGATCGACATTACCTATCGCACCGATGGTGATTTTGTTGATGTGTTCGACGGGCTTGGCTGGGTGAAAACCGAGGCTATTACCTCGGCCACGCTGGCTGTGCGCTTTAACCAGCTCAACGCGCCTTATGACAATGTGGCCGTGCGCACCGCCTTGCAAAAGGCCGTAGACAACGCGGTTGTGCTTGAGCTTGGCTATGCCGGGCTTGGCTCGGCGGCCGAAAACCACCATGTCTGCCCGATCCACCCCGAATATGCCGAATTGCCACCGATCACCTTTGATCCGGCAGCGGCCAAGGCGGAAATCGAAGCTGCGGGCCATGCCGATACCGAGTTTGAATTGATCTCGATCGACGATGCTTGGCAATCGGGTTCGTGCGATGCTGTTGCCGCCCAAATTCGTGATGCGGGCATCAATATCAAGCGCACCATCCTGCCCGGTTCGACCTTCTGGAATGACTGGACGAAGTTCCCGTTTTCGGCAACCGAATGGAATATGCGCCCGCTTGGTGTGCAAATCCTGGCATTGGCCTATAAATCCGGCGCATCCTGGAACGAGGCTGCCTATTCAAGCGCGGAGTTTGACAGCCTGCTTGACGAGGCTATGGCGATTGCCGATGCCGACAAGCGCCGCGAAGTCATGGCGAAAATCCAGAAGTTGCTGCAAGATGACGGTGTGCTGATCCAGCCTTACTGGCGCTCGATCTACCGCCACGCACGCCCCGGCGTGATGGACGCACCCATTCATGCAACATTCGAGATGCATCACTACAAGTGGTGGCTCGAAAGCTGATAGACTGGGAAAGGGCTGCAGAAATGCAGCCCTTTTTCACCTAGTGACATTAACAATAATTGCGCATCGGGTGCGCAGATGCTGACGCTGCTGCACCCCGGAAAGGATCCTGGATGCTGCTATTTTTGCTAAGGCGGGTCGCAACGATGATTTTGACGGCGATTTGCCTGACATTCATCGTGTTTTTTCTGACCAACCTCGCCCCCAATCTTGAAAAGCTTGCCAAATCCGAAGGCAATGCACGCATGTCTGATGCGCAGGTCGAAAGCTGGCTGGACAAGCGCGGTTTCAACCAGCCTTTGGTCATCCGTTATGGCCAATGGCTAGGGGTGGCACCGGGGTGGATAACAACAGCCGAAGGCGGTGCTGTCACCGGGCGCTGTATTGCGCTTGGGCAAGACCCTGCCGAAGCACCGCGCTTTTGCGGCGTTTTGCAGGGCGACTGGGGGTTCTCTTCAGTCTTTAAGGATGATGTCAGCACAATCATAAGCAAGCGTCTTGGCCTGACGGGCATTTTAATGTTCTGGGTCATGGTGCTTATGGTGCCTAGCGCCCTGCTTTTGGGCGTGCTCGCCGGAATGCGCGAAGGCTCGCGCACCGACCGCACACTTTCCACCTTTTCCATCGCCACAACAGCCACGCCCGAATATGTGTCGGGGGTGATATTTGTGGTGGTTTTCGCCTCATCTGCTGTGGGCCTGAAATGGTTCAAGGGCACGGCCACCAGCGCCATGGATGGCGTGACATTTGAAAACTTCTTCCTTCCGGTGCTGACCATCGCGCTTTACGGCATGGGCTATATCGCCCGTATGACCCGCGCCAGCATGACCGAGGTGATGACCAGCCAATACATCCGCACGGCGCGGCTTAAAGGCGTGAGCTTTCGCAACATCGTCATGAAACATGCGCTTCGCAATGCGCTGATTGCGCCTTTCACGGTGATCATGCTGCAATTTCCGTGGCTGCTGAACGGTGTGGTAATTGTCGAAACCCTGTTTAACTACAAGGGCTTTGGCTGGACGCTGGTGCAGGCGGCAGGCAATAACGATATTGAAACCCTGCTCGGCTGTTCGGTTGTTGCGGTGTTCGTGGTGCTGGTCACGCAGTTGATATCCGATATCGGCTATGTGTTCCTTAACCCACGCATACGAATTTCATAGGAGACCACCATGGAAGATCTGTCCTGGGGTGGAATCCTCGCTGGAATGTTCGTGCAGTTTTGGCCAGTTTGGCTGGCGATGGTGGTGATCTTCACGTTTTCCATCATCTACAAACGCAACCTTGGCCTTTACGGAAAACTGTTTGACAGCCCGATTGGCATGGTCGGCTTGGGCCTTGTGCTGTTTTGGACTTTAACCGCATTCATGGCCGACATCATCATCACCCATGACCCGCTGTCGCTTGGCAGCGGCATGAAAAACAAACCCCCCGGCACGGCCATGCGCGATGGTGGCCACTATCTGCTGGGCGGCGACAGCCTTTCGCGCGATGTGTTTTCCCGCATGGTGATGGGCGCGCGCGATGTGCTGAAAATCGCACCGGCGGCCACGTTGTTTGCCTATATGGTCGGCATTACGCTTGGCCTGCCTGCGGGCTATCGCGGCGGGCGGCTCGATACGGGCTTGTCCTTCCTTGCCAACCTTGTGCTGGCCTTTCCGGTTATCCTGCTCTTTTACCTGCTGGTTACGCCCGAAATCGTTGAAACCGGCATTCCGATGTATCTTGCCGCCGTGCTGTTCCTGTTCCCCATCCTGTTCATGGTGATCCTGATCAACAGCAAATTTTACACACAAGCTGCCAAACGAAACCTGTATGTAGCCATTATACTGGTCATCGGGTTTTGGGTTTATGCCGGCCTTGCCTTCAACGCCGACCCGCTGGGCATTGTGCGCATGGAGCCGAATATCCTCATTGTGTTCGTATCGGTGGTGTTTGTGAACGCGCCGACGGTGTTTCGTGTGGTGCGCGGTCTGGTGCTCGATATCAAGACCCGCGACTATGTGGCCGCCGGACAAACCCGCGGTGAGGGGCAATGGTATATCATGCTGTGGGAAATTCTGCCCAATGCCCGTGGCCCGCTGATTGTCGATTTCAGCCTTCGCATCGGCTATACGACCATTTTGCTCGGCACGCTGGGCTTCTTTGGGCTTGGCGTTTCGCCCGAAAGCCCCGACTGGGGTTCAACCATCAACCAAGGCCGCCAGTTGATGTCGATCTATCCGCATGCAGCCCTTGCCCCCGCCCTTGCCCTTATGAGCCTGGTTTTGGGCCTGAACCTGCTGGCTGATGGCCTGCGCGAACAAAGCCTTAAGGATTGAACCATGGTTAAAGAAAAATATGACGGGCCGATTCTTGAAATCGAAAATCTCTCGATCAGCTTTTTCACGCGGGCGGGTGAAATTCCGGCGGTGATGGATTTTTCCTGCACCGTTATGCCGGGCGAGGCGATGGGGCTGGTCGGTGAATCCGGTTGCGGCAAGTCGACCGTGGCGCTCGGGGTCATGCAAGACCTTGGTGTCAACGGTCGCGTTGTCGGCGGCACGATCAAGTTCAAAGGCCGCGACCTTGCCAGCATGAGCCCGGCAGAGCTGCGCCATATCCGTGGCAATGAAATTGCCATGATTTACCAAGAGCCTATGGCAAGCCTGAACCCCGCCATGAAAGTAGGCAAACAGCTTATGGAAGTGCCAATGCTGCATGCCGGCGCCAACAAAGCCGAGGCGCGGCGGTTGGCCTTTGAGGTGGTTGAGGCCGTGCGCCTGCCCGATGCCGAGCGGATATTGAACAGCTACCCGCACCAGCTTTCGGGTGGGCAGCAACAGCGCATTGTGATCGCCATGGCGCTGATGGCCGAGCCGGCCTTGCTGATACTGGACGAGCCGACAACTGCGCTCGACGTAACGGTTGAAGCGGGCATCGTCGATCTGGTCAAGGATCTGGGCGAGAAATACGGCACATCCATGCTGTTCATCAGCCACAATCTGGGGCTGGTGCTGGAAACCTGCGACAGGTTATGCGTGATGTATTCGGGCGAAGCGGTTGAAACCGGCTCGATCGAGACCGTGTTTGATTCAATGCGCCACCCCTATACGCAGGCGCTGTTTCGCTCCATTCCTCTGCCGGGGGCCGATAAGAACGCCGCACCTTTGGTGGCCATTCCCGGCAACTTCCCGCTGCCACACGAGCGCCCCAAAGGCTGCAATTTTGGCCCGCGCTGCGACTATTTCACCGATGGTGTGTGCAATAAACGCGATGTTCCGATGGACGAGTTGCAGGGCAAAGCCTTTGACCGCCACGAAACCCGCTGCTTGCGCCACAAGGAAATTGACTGGAACGCCAAGCGGCCTGCCAAAATCGAGCAGGAATCTGCCCCGCCGGGCGAGATAATTCTGCGCGTTGAAAACCTGCGGAAATACTACGAAGTGGCCGCAAATGCCATTTTTGGCGGTGGCGAGAAGCGCGTTGTCAAAGCCAATGAAGATTTGAGCTTTGTTGCGCGCGAAGCCGAAACGTTGGCCATTGTGGGTGAATCCGGCTGTGGCAAGTCGACCATGGCCAAAATTCTGCTCGGGCTTGAAACCGTCACCGATGGTTCGGTCAACCTTTCGGGCAATGATATCGGCTCAACCCCCATTCAAAACCGTAAAACCCGCACGATTGCCGATTTGCAAATGGTGTTTCAAAACCCGTTTGATACGCTCAACCCCAGCCACACGATCGGTTCGCAAATCATGCGCGTGCTGGAAAAATTCGACATAGGCAACAGCCAGGCCGAGCGGCGCGAGCGGATGCTTGAACTGCTCGACCTTGTTAAACTGCCGCGCGAATTTGCCACCCGCCTGCCCCGACAGCTTTCGGGCGGGCAAAAGCAACGCATCGGCATTGCGCGGGCTTTTGCAGGGTCGCCCAAGGTTGTGGTCGCCGATGAGCCTGTGAGCGCGCTTGATGTATCTGTGCAGGCTGCGGTGACCGATTTGCTCATGGATATTCAGCGCAAGGCCCGCACCACGCTGATTTTCATCAGCCACGATCTGTCGATCGTGCGCTATTTGGCCGACCGTGTGATGGTTATGTATCTTGGCCATGTGGTCGAAATGGGCACCACCGATCAGGTGTTCTCGCCACCCTACCACCCTTATACCGAGGCGCTGCTCTCGGCCGTGCCAATTGCCGATACACGCGTGAAGAAAAAGCGGATTGTGCTGGAAGGTGACATTCCCTCTGCGCTGAACCCGCCATCCGGCTGCCCCTTCCAAACCCGTTGCGCGCGCAAATCTTCGGTGCCGGGAAACCTGTGTGAAACAACCTTGCCGCCCATGCGCGACCTTGCGTCGGGCCATCAGGTAAAGTGCCATCTGGATCAGGAAATTCTTGACGCGATGGAGCCTGTGATTACAATCGAAGCCACGAATTGATATCATTTGAAACGTGGATCAATGCTTGGCCAACGCCCATAAGGCGTTGGCTTTTTTTTTGCTCAAAAAGTGCATTCACGCCCGGCAGTAAGCACTTTGCATGACATAGTTTTTGCGCGGCCCCTGCACCTGCCAAACACTTGTCCAGCGGCGCGGCGCGCGAAAATCAAAGCGCACGTTGTAATAGTCATCGCCGCATAAATGGGCCGAATCAACCTCGCCGAACGGGGCAGAAAGCGCGATGAACGGGCGGCCATCGGCATAATCCACCCATGCCTTGTGTGTTCCAAACCGCCAAATGTAACTTTGTGCCGCCTCAATGCGCTGGCCATCGGGCAGGCAAAGTTGGCCTGCGTCACGCTGCAACAAACCCCTGTCACTGGGTGTAAAACTGGCGGTGCCGACAAGGGTAACCACCTGCCCTGTCAGCCTGTCATCAACCTCGCGTTCCAGCCGCCATTGCCCGAGCAGCGTATCGCGTAGCATTTCTGCTTGTGTTTGGCTTGAGACTTTCATGCGCGCAGTCTATCAGGGCGGCATCGTTTCACCAGCCCGCAAGGATATGCCCATGATCCCCCGCTATTCGCGCCCCGACATGGTGGCCATCTGGTCGCCTGAAACCCGGTTTGGCATCTGGTACGAGATCGAGGCCCATGCCTGCGACGCGCAGGCCGCCCTTGGTGTTATCCCCAAAGACCATGCCGAGGCTGTGTGGTCGGCAAAAGGTGCGACATTTGATGTTGCGCGGATCGACGAGATCGAAGCCGTAACCAAGCATGACGTGATCGCCTTCCTGACCCATCTGGCCGAAATCATCGGGCCGGAAAAAGCACGCTTTGTGCATCAGGGCATGACCAGTTCCGATGTGCTGGACACGGCCTTCAACATCCAGCTTGTGCGCGCCGCCGATATTCTGCTCGCCGATCTGGATGCTTTGCTGGCCGCGCTGAAGCGCCGCGCGATAGAGCATAAAGACACGCTGCGCATTGGCCGCAGCCATGGCATTCATGCCGAACCGACCACGATGGGCCTGACATTCGCGCGTTTTTACGCCGAAATGGACCGAAACCGCGCCCGCCTTGTGGCTGCGCGTGCCGAAATAGCCACAGGTGCCATTTCCGGCGCGGTTGGCACCTTCGCCAATATTGATCCGGCTGTGGAGGCGCATGTTTGCGCCAAGCTCGGCCTGACGCCCGAGCCGATCAGCACGCAGATCATTCCGCGCGACCGCCATGCCATGTTCTTTGCCACGCTCGCGGTTATTGGTAGCTCGATCGAAAACATCGCCACCGAAATCCGCCATATGCAGCGCACCGAGGTGCTGGAGGCCGAGGAGTTTTTCAGCCCCGGCCAAAAGGGTAGCTCGGCCATGCCGCACAAGCGCAACCCCGTGCTAAGCGAAAACCTGACCGGGCTGGCGCGGCTGGTGCGCATGGCCGTGGTGCCCGCGCTGGAAAACGTGACCATGTGGCATGAGCGCGATATCAGCCATTCCAGCGTGGAGCGCAATATCGGCCCCGACACCACCATAACGCTCGATTTTGCGCTGGCGCGGTTGACCGGGCTGGTCGATAAGCTGGTGATCTACCCGCAAAACATGCTCGACAATATGAACAAGTTCCGCGGTCTGGTGATGAGCCAGCGCGTGCTGCTGGCGCTGACCCAGGCCGGCGTTTCGCGCGAAGACAGCTACAAGCTGGTGCAGCGCAACGCCATGAAGGTGTGGGAGCAGGGCAAGGATTTCAAGGAAGAACTGCTGGCCGATGCCGATGTTCTGGCCGCGCTGAGCGCTGCGCAGATCGAAGAGAAATTCGACCTCGGCTATCATACCAAGCATGTCGATACGATTTTCGCGCGGGTATTTGGCGAAAGCTAGGGGGTAGCCATGTCACGCGTCATGAAGCTGGCAATTGGTTCAATGCTTGTCAGCTTCGTTGTGCTGGGCCTTAAAATGCTGGCCTGGTGGGTCACGGGTTCGGTTGCGCTGCTTTCAGACGCGCTGGAAAGCACGGTGAATGTGGTGACAGCGCTGGCGGCATTGCTGGCCATTCGTGTGGCCGCCCTGCCCGCCGATGCCAACCACCCCTATGGCCACCACAAGGCCGAGTTTTTCAGCGCCGTGCTGGAAGGTGTGATGATTATCATCGCGGCCCTGGTCATTCTGCGCGCTGCGTTTCTTGGCTTTCTTGCCCCTGCCCCGCTTGATGCACCGGCGCTTGGCCTTGTGTTTACCGGCATTGCAACGGTGCTGAATGGCGCTTGGTGCTGGGCACTGCTAACCCATGGCAGGCGGCTCAACTCGCCCGCGCTGGTGGCCGATGGCAAGCATTTGTTTGCCGATGTGCTCACCTCAATCGGCGTGGCGCTTGGCCTTGTGCTGGCACTGGCCACCGGCTGGTGGGTGCTCGACCCGCTTATGGCCAGCATCGTGGCGCTGGTGATCTTGTGGTCGGGCTCGAAGGTTGTGAAACAGTCGCTAAGCGGTTTGCTGGATGAAGCGGTGCCCGAGGCAACCCTGCAAACCATCCGTAGCACTATCGCCGCTCATGCCACAGGGGCGGTGCAGGCGCATGACATTCGAACCCGCCATGCAGGCCAGCGTATCTTCATCGACTTCCACCTTGTTGTGCCGGGTGAAAGCACTGTGAACGCGGCGCATGAGGTTTGTGATGCCGTAGAAGCTGCGCTGATGGCGGCGGTGGAAAACGCGAATGTAACCATTCATGTCGAGCCGGAAGAAAAGGCGAAACAGGCGGGCAGCGTTACGGTGCTGCCGGAATGAACAAGGCCGCCCTGCTGGGGCGGCCTGTAAACCGGGGTGGCCAGTAACGTGATCGGCGAAAAACCTTAAAGCTCGTCCATCAACTGGCGTTTGGCTTCAACCATCAGTTCCGTCATTTTCGTGCGGATTGTGGTTTCGTCACTGGCGCCGCCCAAATCGCCCGAAACCTTGCGATAGACGTCTTCGTCGCCCGCCTCTTCAAAGTCGGCCTTTACCACTTCCATGGCATAGGCTTTGGCATCGGCTTCGGATTTTCCCAGCAACGCGGCAGCCCAAAGGCCCAGCAGCTTGTTGCGACGCGCTTCGACTTTAAACTGCATTTCAGCATCATGTGCGAATTTGTTTTCAAACGCGTTTTCGCGGTTATCAAAGGTTGTCATCCGGTGCTCCTCAATTTCTGTTGCCTATAGATAATCACCTGAGGGCGGGTGCGACAAGGGCTGCTTTTGCGAATCCTTGCCCATTGCAGGATAACTGCCTATAGGGGGCACCAAACCCGACCGGCGCAACCGCGCCATTTCGGCATTGGTTGGAGCACTCTATGGCCCGTCGTCGCATGATTTATGAAGGCAAAGCCAAAATTCTGTATGAAGGTCCGGAACCCGGCACCCTTGTGCAGTATTTCAAAGATGACACATCGGCTGGCGATGGTGCCAAAAAAGATGTGATTGAAGGCAAGGGCGTATTGAACAACCGCCTTTCTGAATACTTCATGAACGGGCTCAACAATATTGGCGTGCCCACACATTTCATTCGCCGCCTGAACATGCGCGAACAGCTTGTGCGCAGCTGCGAAATTATCCCGCTGGAAGTGGTGGTGCGCAATGTTGCGGCTGGCTCCATTTCCAAACGGCTTGGCATTGAAGAGGGCACACCCCTGCCCCGCCCGATTATTGAGTTCTACTACAAGGACGACGCCCTGCACGACCCGATGGTCAGCGAAGAGCATATCACCGCCTTTGGCTGGGCCAGCCAGCAAGACCTTGACGACATTGTCGCCATCGCAATTCGGGTAAACGACTTTTTGTCGGGCACGATGATGGCGGTTGGCATCAAGCTGGTCGATTTCAAAATCGAAATTGGCCGCATTTATGATGGCGATTACATGCGCCTGCTGGTGGCCGATGAAATCAGCCCCGATAGCTGCCGCCTATGGGATATTGCCACCGGCCAGAAGCTCGACAAGGATGTGTTCCGCCGCGACCTTGGCAGCCTGTCGGATGCTTATTCGGAAGTCGCGCGCCGCCTTGGCGTTTTGCCCCCAACAAATTCCGGCAAGACTGGTCCAAAACTCGTCCACTAGAGCGTGTTGCATTTATTTGCATTCGCGCAATTCGCTCTAACTTTGTGATAACGCATGTTGAAATGCAGAAAACCGGTTCCCACTTTTCTGCAACATGCTCTAAAGGAAGCCAGCATGAAAGTTCGCGTCGACATTACCCTGAAAACCGGTGTGTTGGACCCGCAAGGCGAAGCTGTGCGCCACGCATTGGGTGCAATCGGCTTTGCCGGTGTAAGCGCGGTGCGCCAGTCCAAAATGATCGAACTTGATCTGGCAGAAACCGATGCGGAGGCCGCGCGCAAGACAGTGGCCGAAATGTGCGAAAAACTGCTCGCCAATACGGTGATCGAGAATTACAGCATCCATATCGGCTAGGGTTTCATGCAGCAGGACAGCGTTTTTGTAATCACGGGGCCAGACGGCATTCGCCGCCCGTCGACCGGCATCAAGGTGCTGCTGTTCATGGTGCCATGTATGTTCATCGCGCTTGGTCTGGCGCTGGCCTTTATCTCTTACACCTTCGTTTCAAGTGCTGCGAGCACACAGGCCCGCGTGGTGACATATGTTGAAGTTGCGCGTGGCGGCTATACGCCCTTTTTGGAATTCACCACCGCTGATGGCGTTGTTTCAACCCCGCTTGGCCCGTCGATTACCGAAGCCACCCTGCCCACCGGCTCTGATATTTCAATTTTGTATGACCCGGAACTGCCCGCCCATGTGCGGCTGGTGGGCTTTGGCTATAACTATGGCTTTGCGCTGATGGTCATTGGCGTTGGTGCAATTCTGTATCTCGTTGCCTGGTTGGGCTGGTTAATACTGTCACGCCGCATTGCGCGCCATGCGCCGGCTGTAAAACAAGGATCTGCGCCATGAAATCGGCTGTCATCGTTTTTCCCGGCTCCAACTGTGACCGTGATATGGCCGTGGCGCTTGAGCGCGCCTCTGGCACGGCTGCGCATATGGTGTGGCATAAAGATGCCAGCCTGCCCAAAGGGCTGGATATCGTCGCCATTCCCGGCGGGTTTTCGTTTGGCGACTATCTGCGCTGCGGGGCTATTGCGGCGCGTTCGCCCATTATGCAGGCCGTGGTTGAATTTGCGCAATCGGGCGGCATGGTGCTTGGTGTGTGTAACGGCTTTCAGGTATTGGTGGAAACCGGCCTGCTACCGGGCGCGCTTATGCGCAATGCCGGGCTGAAATTCATTTGCCGCGATGTGGAGCTTGAAACCGTTACCACCAACAGCCCCTATACCAATGCCCTGCAAAAAGGCCGTGTGCTGCGCGTGCCGGTTGCCCATCATGATGGCAACTATTTCGCAACGCCTGATGATCTGGCCCGCCTAGAGGGCGAAGACCGTATCGCGTTTCGCTACATTGAAAACCCCAACGGCTCGCTTCAATCCATTGCCGGTATCCTGTCTGAAAACCGCCGGATTCTGGGGATGATGCCCCACCCCGAACGCGCGAATGATGCAGCCCTAGGCGGCACTGATGGCGCATTGGTGTTTCAGTCATTGGTCAATGCGATGGCCAGCGCCTGAGTGAGCACTCGGCGGCTTCCCGCAATGGGGCAATCATACTGGCTTGAGGCGGCTCAAAGCGGGGCATAGGTTGGCGGTATGACAAACCCGCCAGCCAAAACGCATTCAACAGCAAGACAAGCTAGGCTTCTACGCTGGGTTATCGGGCTTGGGGTGGTTGCAGCCGTTGCGGTGCTATGGGTTTCAAATATCTACCTTACCACCAGTTTTACACAAACCCAGCGCGCGCAGGCCGAATTGCGGGCAGCACTTTATGCGGGCAGCCTTAAATCTACGCTGGAACGGTTTGCTGTTGTCCCCACGCTTTTGGCGCGCGACGCCACGCTTATTACAGCGCTGTCAACGGGTGACTATAGTTTAACCTCGCCGCGCTTGCAGGGGTTTCAGGAAGAAACCGGGGCAGCCACTGTCTTTTTGATGGATATGACCGGCAATATCGTTGCGGCAAGCGACAGGCGCATGCTGGGTGAAAGCCGCTCGGATAGCGAATTTTTCAGCCAGTTATTGCGCATGCAAGGCACGCAGTTTTCGGCGGTAACAGCGCCAGATACCGGCACGACGCGTTTTTATTATGGCCAGAAGGTTGAACTTCTGGGCACGATCATGGGCGCAATCGTTGTCGAGGTTGGGCTGAACCGCGCGGAAGATTTGTGGCGTCGCTCCAATGTGCGCGTGAGCATGGCCGATGCGCAGGGCACCGTGCTTATTTCGTCCGACCTTGCATGGCGGTCGCAAAACCTGACAAGTATTATTGAAACCGCGCGCAAACCCACCACAACGCAGCGGGTTTTCGGGCTGCTCCAGCAAATTCCGCTTTCGGAACTCGTCTATATTGATGGCGAGCGCTTTATGGTCAGCGATGCCACGCTTGGCTTTCGCGGCTGGAAGCTAAGTTATTTTGCACCGATGGACGGGGTGGATGCGCGGGTCAACGCGGTTATCGCGGTTGAAATCATGTTTATGGCAATCGCAGCCGCTGCGCTTTTTTACATGGCCAGCCGCCGCGCAACCCGCGAAAGCCGCCGCAGCCACCGCGAAAGCGCCGAATTACGCGCGCTGAACGCACGCCTTTCGGCTGAGGTCGAACAACGCATACGCGCAGAGCGTAGCCTGCAATCGGCTGAACAAAGCCTTGAGCAGGCTGCCAAGCTCGCCGCACTTGGCCAGTTGAGCGCCGCGGTTAGCCACGAGCTGAACCAGCCTCTGGCCGCGATGCGCACCTATCTGGCTGGCGCGCGCCTGCTCGTAAAACGCAACCGTGTGGAAGAAGCCCTTTCGTCAATGCAACGCATTGATGATTTGACCGAACGCATGGGCAACATTACCAAACAGTTACGCAGCCATGCCCGTAAGGCTGGCGATGTCGCCGTATTGGTCGATTTGCGCAACTGTGTCACCGACGCTTTGGCCATTATGTCGCCACGCTTGGGCAAGCAAACCGTTACTTTGGTGCAAAACCTGCCTGATATGCCAGCCTATGTGATGGGTGATGCCCAGCGTATTAGCCAGGTTATCGTAAACCTGATAAGCAACGCGCTTGATGCTGTGGCCAAAGTGACCGAGCCGCGCATCACCGTGACCGTGGAGCCCGGCGAAACTATTTCCTTGCGCATCGAAGATAACGGTTATGGTATTGAAGACCCTGAAAGCGTGTTCGAGCCGTTTTATACAACCAAACAGCCCGGCGAGGGTGTCGGGCTTGGCTTGGCAATTTCAGCAGGAATTGCCACCGAAATGGGCGGGCGGCTGATTGCCCGTAATGGCGTGCCGCTTGGCGCGGTGTTTGAATTGCAACTGCCCCGCGCCGACGGGGCCAAAAAGGCAGCGGAGTAATCATGCCCAATAGTCTGAAAGTCGCGATTGTCGATGATGAAGCACATATGCGTGATTCCATCAGCCAATGGCTGGAACTATCTGAAATACCTACACAAACCTTTTCCAGCGCCGAGGCGGCTTTGGCCGAAATCGGCGCCGCCTATCCGGGCATCATCGTTTCGGATATTCGCATGCCCGGCATGGGCGGTATGGCGCTTCTCAAGCGCGTTCAGCAGCTTGACCCTGCCTTGCCGATCATCCTCATCACCGGCCATGGCGATATTTCCATGGCGGTCGAGGCGATGCGTGCAGGCGCTTATGATTTTGTGGAAAAGCCGTTTGACCCCGACCGTCTGGCCGACCTGTGCAAACGCGCGATTGAAGCCCGCCGCCTGACACTTGATAACCGCGCCCTGCGGCGCGAACTTTCCGATGGCACGGTGCTGTTGCGCAAACTCATGGGCCGCTCTGCTGCGGTGGAACGGTTGCGCGAGGATATTCTTGATATCGCGCAGGCTGATGGCAATGTCATGATCCGGGGGGAAACAGGCACCGGCAAAAGCCTGATCGCCCATGCCATTCATGCCTGCGGCACCCGCCAAGGGCGCCCGTTTATCGTGTTGAACTGCGCAGCATTGAGCGATGAGACGCTCGAGCAACGTTTGTTTGGCCCGTCCGACACCGCCGATATTCGCCCGATTATGGAAATGACCGTGCCCTGCACGCTGTGCCTTGAGGAAATTGAAGCGCTCAGCCCCGCCATGCAAGTGCGGCTCATGACCATGCTTGACAGTCTGGCACAGGAAACCGACGAGGGTGAAGCACCGCGCGTGCGGCTTATTGCCGTTTGCGGGCAGGCCGAAAACGATGCCGCCATCAAGGATGCGCTGCGCCAGGATCTGTTCTTTCGCATTGCCGCCATGGAGATTACAGCGCCCAGCCTGCGTGACCGTGGCGAAGATGTGCTGCTGCTGTTCAACCGCTTTGCCCAGCTTTTTGCCGAAGATTATGGCTGCGAACCGCCCCAGCTTACCCCGAATGATGCCGCCAATCTGTTGCGTGCCGATTGGCCCGGCAATATTCGTCAATTGTTAAACCTCGCCGAGCGTGCGGTGCTGCAATCGCGCCGCGGCGGCGAAGATGTTTCGGCACTTCTAGCCAGCGAAACCAGCGAAGAGGCCGAAGTTACGGTGAAGCCGCTGAAAGAGCATGTCGAGGCGTTCGAGCGGATGCTCATTGAAAACTCGCTCAACCGGCATAGCGGCTCTGTTGCGCGGGTGATGGACGAACTGGCCCTGCCGCGGCGCACATTGAACGAGAAAATGGCGAAATACGGGCTAAGCCGCGCCGATTTCGTCTGAAACCAATCCGGCCATGGCACTCGCAAGGTCGCCATAGCCGGTAAAGCGGCGCTCATAGGCCAAGCCGAGCCGCTTGGCCGCATCTTGCGCCATGGCATCGATTTGAGGTGCTTCGGTCTGGGCGAGGTAGACGAGCGTGGTGTAATTGCCAAACATCATCTCGATCAGTTCCGGATGGCGGTCAAACCCCATGGGTTTCCACACGAAAGCGTCAAACTGGCGGGCTAGAAAGTCGGTCAGGTAAAAAGATGTAATCTCGCCATGTGCAGCGAATGTGTCATTGCCTTCAAAGAACGAATAACAATGCGGCCCGGCGATCATATCAACACCCAGTGCGGCACAACGGGCTTGCAGCAAACCGCCAGTGCCACAATCGGCATAAACCACGAAAATCCGCTCATAGCGGTCACGTGCTTCGAGCACCGCCGCTTCAACCGCATCGGGGATTTTGTCGGGCCGCAAGTGAAGCTGGGCGGGCAGGCATTGCAACTCCATATGCTGCCAGCCGTTCATGGCTTTCAGCGCGAGAACTTCGCGCGCCAAGGCCCCACAGGCAATGAGCAGGATTTTTCCGTTCTCTGTCATCTTTCAAGCCTACCACGCTAGTTTCAGACAAAAAAGGGCACCACGCAATTTTGCGGGCGCCCTGTTTCAAACCCTTTGGGGCGCTTAGCCCGCTTTGGCCCGGTTATGCTTGCGCAGCACATATTCCTTGGCAGTTTCCACGGCAACGGCGGCATCGCGGCAATAGGCGTCGGCGCCAATGGCCTTGCTGAACTCCTCGTTGAGCGGCGCGCCGCCAACCAGAACGATGTAATCGTCGCGCATGCCTTTTTCGATCATCGTGTCGATGACAACTTTCATATAGGGCATGGTCGTGGTCAGCAGCGCAGACATACCGAGAATATCGGGTTTGTCTTCTTCCAGCGCTTCAAGGTATTTCTCGACCGAATTGTTGATGCCAAGGTCGCGCACCTCAAAGCCCGCGCCTTCCATCATCATCGACACAAGGTTCTTGCCAATGTCGTGAATATCACCCTTCACCGTGCCGATCACCATTTTGCCAAGCTGCGGCGCGCCGGTTTCGGCCAGCAGCGGCTTGAGAATGAACATCCCTGCCTTCATGGCGTTTGCAGCCAGCAGCACTTCGGGCACGAACAAAATCCCGTCGCGAAAGTCGATGCCGACAATGCGCATACCCTCGACCAGAGCTTTGGTCAGAATGTCATAAGGGGTCCAGCCACGGTTCAGCAGGATATGGACGGCCTCCTCGATTTCGGGCTTCATGCCGTCATAGAGGTCGTCATGTATTTGCGGCACAAGCTCATCATCGCTCAGGTCTGCGAGGATCAGGTCGTCATTCTCATCGGCCATTGGGCACATCCTTATTCAAGCCGTTGTATTACTGTCCATTTGTCACGCTTTAAGGCGCGAATCGCTAGAATTTGCGACCTGCTTGGTCGTTTCCGCGACTTATCGGCGGCGGCGTGTGCGTTCGCGGCCACCTTCGGTGGGCCCCTTGCTGCCATCATCGGCCGATGTGAAGTCGCCAAGTGCTGCGACAATCGCCTCAAGGCTGGGCGCTTCACCCTTGGGACGCGTTTCCAGAGCCTCGCGCATATGGCGCAAATGCTCGGGCTGGGTGCCGCAACAACCACCAATTATTTTTGCACCGCAATTGCGCGCCATTTCGGCATAATCGGCCATCAACTCCGGCGTGCCGTTATAGTGAATATGGCCATCCATATATTTTGGAATGCCCGCATTGCCCTTGGAAACTATGGGGCGCGTGGTGCCGGTGGCGGCAAAGCCAAGCACGGTGCGCAGAATGTCGGAAGCACCGGTGCCACAATTCGCCCCGAAGGCCAGCGGCGCATTAGGAAGGCTTTCGACCAGTTCAACCATGGCCGGGCTGGTAACGCCCATCATCGTGCGGCCTGCGGTATCAAAGCTCATCGTGCCAACCCATGGCGCGTTGAGATTGGCAAAAGCCTCGGCGGCGGCCCTGTATTCTTCGGGCGCAGAAATGGTTTCCAGCCACAAAATATCGGCCCCGCCATCAAGCAGCGCGCGGCCCTGTTCTTCAAACATTTCAACGGCTTCGGCATGGGAAAGCGCGCCAACCGGCTCCATGATCTCGCCCGTTGGGCCAACCGAACCGGCAACGATAATCTTGCGCCCGGATGCGTCTGCCACTTCGCGGCCAATTTCAGCAGCAATGCGGTTGATCTCGCCCACACGGTCTTGCAAATCGTGCAACTTAAGCCGCGAGGCATTGCCGCCAAAGCTGTTGGTAAGAAACAAATCGCTCCCCGCATCAACCGAGCCCTGATACAGCGCGGCGATCTTGGCGCGCTCGGTCAGGTTCCATGTTTCGGGTGACTCGCCAGCCTCAAGCCCCATGGCAAAAAGGTTGGTGCCGGTGGCGCCATCAGTCAAAAGCCAGTCACGGCTGGCAAGCAATTCGGAAAGTGCGTTTGTCATGTTCAGGCTCCGCTGGCCGCATGCGGCCGGTTTTCATTCAGGGCGGCTGCAAGCTCGGCAAGCCGCTTGCTCATGGCGCGCAGCCCGTTGGAGCGTTGCGCGGAAAGATGCTGGTCAAGCCCAAGGCGCGCAAGTTCGGCACCGGCGTCGATCTTGACGGCTTCAGCCGCCGTGGACCCGTCGTAAAGCGCGTGCAGCACGGCGATAAGCCCGCGCACGATCATCGCATCGCTATCGCCTTCAAAGCCGATGCACGCCGATGGCCCCTGCCCTTTTACAAGCGGCCAGATCCACACATTTGAGGCACAACCGACAACCCGCGTGGCCTCGGATTTATGCGCATCGGGCATGGCTGGCATGGCGCGGCCAAGCTCGATCACATGACGATAGCGGTCTTCCCAATCGTCAAGGAATTCAAAGTCATCAACAATCGCTTCAAATTTCGGGCGGGCCATAATGTTCCTCTGCTAGCCACTGATTTAGGGCGCATATGGCGGAAGGTCCAGCCCCAGCGTTGAGTTCAGATGTTGCCACACTGTTGCGATGTCTTCAAACGCTGTGCC
>JBBDJE010000015.1:0-39918 GCA_040880065.1 Paracoccaceae bacterium
TCGCCATGGAAGACAACCTGCGCTTCGCCATCCGCGAAGGCGGCCGCACCGTCGGTGCAGGCGTCGTGTCCAAAATTCACGCCTGAGGGTTGGATTACAAGAATTGAAAGCGGCCGCCTCAACCGGGGCGGCCCTTTTTCTTTGGGAAACTTCCGATGACACTCGTCGCTTGTTGATAGCGTTGTAACTGGGCAATATGGCGATAGTGAAACGATTATCAGGTTGGATGTGACAAGTATGAACCCGCTTCAAAGAGCAAGGCAACTCTACAAAGAGGGTGCGCATGCCGAGGCGATAGCGTTCATCACAAGCGATGCAGATCTGGCAACACGGCGACCGCTGGTTGAGGAAGTTGCTTACAATCTGCGCAAAACAAAGGGCAACGCGGCCGCAGTAGAGCATCTTCTCGAACATTTGCCAGATTTCCCGTCTATGTACCCTCGTTGGACGCGGATGATGTCCCATTGGAGCATTAATGCGCTACCTGACGCGCGCGCCGCTGAAATTTGCAAACTTGGACTTGCCGCCAATACCACCCATAGTCAACGCATCGCCATGACGGGTGCGCTGTTCCACAGAATATACAAGCTATTCGTTAGAGTGGGTGACGATGATCAAGCCGGTTCCGTATTAAAGGATGGCTGTGAACTTGGTTTTCATGAATGCATTTACCTGAATACATCAAAACTGGATCATCAGAACCCAAGTAGATATACGTGGGAGGCATATGGAAGACTTGTTTCGGCGCCGGAACTTAGCGGTGAAATCTGGGCAGGTATTGTAAGCTGGATCTGTCCACAGACCGCTCAAAAGTGGCTGGAACTTCTGGATGCGCAGCAGGAGCGACTGGAACAGGTTGCCGGATTTCAGCGCGCACGGGCAAAAGCCTATCAAAGCTGCAACAGATATGAGCAGGCTGTTAACGCACTCATGTGCGCGCTAAAATCAGGTGCAAGCGATGTCGGAACTATCTGGAACGAAATTGTTTCCAACACCTTGTTAATTCTGCCCACCCAAGAAAACGCGCTTCAGCGTCTGGAAGCGTTTTCCAACGCAGTCATTTACAACCCTAGCAATCGTTTGTCGCTTGAGGCGCTGAAAGCTGAATTGCTACGTGCAAATCCGGAAGCGAATGTGCTTGGCGAGTTGGATTGCATACAGAGATCGCAGGATAGGATCATCCTCACCATCTTTTTTGAGTTGCGCGCGCACGAGCCGCTTGAAACGCTTTTGAAGCGATATTCAAGCCAGTTCGAAGCCGAGACAATCCTGCCCGCCTATCGCGACTGTGAGGCACTTTGGAATGCGTATGTGAAAGGCGCTCCGCTTCCGGCAATTGCTCTGCCCGACAACAACACTGTAAAAATATTCATCATCAAAATGATGCGCGGGGCGAAAAGGGTCAATATCGCCCGAAACTGGGCAGGGGACCGCGCTTTAATGAAGTCCACGCCGATCAATACGAAGTCTCTACGCCAATTGCATATGACTCTTGCCCAGGAAATTGACCCACACTGGGCAGCATATCTTGATGAGGCAAAATATCCGAATGATCAGGCAAAAAAAACTGTTTTACAGCGCGAAACCGAATGCTGCTTTCAAAGCCGAATTTTGAATTCCGGCCAGTTTAGCCTTCCCGATCTGGCAGGTGACGGGTTGGATGTCGGTGTTGTTGACAGCTTTTATACCAATGGTCGAAACGTTTTCACATTTGCCGGCGCGTCGCCCTTTATCTTCGTTACAGCGGGTGCCGGGTCGCGCCCGTTCATGCTCTATTACCCGGACCAAAACATTATCGTCGATCTAGGTGCAAGGCTGGGTCATATGCTTGATGATTTTCATATGAATAACTTGCTCAGCAGGTATATTTCCCGACTTGCGGAAAATACTGTGGCCTATAACGCTTCGCGACAAACTGTTCAAAAGCGAGCCGACATATCTCCAGCGCCTCGCAAAATCACGCTCAACATCAATACGGCGGAAAACTTTGCTCATCACGTGTGGAATTTCTATACGGGTCTAGAGCGGCAATTGCGCTTCGGCTCGATGAAAAACGTGGGCGCGATTCATTTTGCTGGCACGGAATTCTTCGGCGCATTAAACGAAATATTCCCTGAAATTGCGCATTTTCCGATGGGGACAGAGCGAATTGAAGGCAATGTAGACCCTGTGCCATTCGACCCGGACGCTTTATTGCTGACAGTCGGCGGTTACTTTATCTCACAGCCCTTACAAGATCGCATTGCCAGGGTTTGCAGTGCCCATGTGTTGACGCATACAGATGCCGTGGCACGTCTAGAGAAGATCAAGGCTTCTGGAAGCGTGGTTTGGTTCGGCCTGCGCACCGGTGACAAGAGCTGGCTGGGGCAGGAAGACGGGCTGATTAAAGTGATCCGCTACTTACAGTCAGAGTTTGACGATGTTACCTGCGTGCTGGACGCGTTCTCACTGCCCGCAAACCAACCTACTGTTCCACCGGTTTGGCAGAATGCATTTAACCGTCTTGGGGAATTGTGCGAGCGGATCATCGCGGCAGTGCCGCGACCTGATGACGTTATCAACCTTACAGGCGTAAGCTTACCGGAAACGATATTGATCGCACGTGAAACTGACGCTTATGTAACGCCGCTTGGCACGACGCAACACAAGGTCGGTTGGTTCTCCAAAGGGCCGGGATTGGTCTATATATCCTCGGCTGTCGGACAGTTGGAGGTAATGCGGCGCCCGGGTACGTGGGAATCCGAGGGGATAACTCTACCCGATTTCCTTGTGGCAGAACGGGAATTTGCAGGCGAAAGGCGCGACGTAAATGATCGTCGCGCGCATTTGTTCAATATGGAGCTTGATGCCAACAAAATTTGTTTCTGGCTAAAGGACAAGCTGGCCAATTGAGGCTGGCTACGAACCAAGTCGAGGCCAGTTTGCATTTTTGGCGGCTTTGGGTTTGGAGTTTGGCGCAGGTTTGCGCGCTTTGGCAGTTTTTGGTGCCACAGCAGGAATCTCTGGCTTTTTGCCGCCTAGAGCAACAAGATTTGCGATGAATGCTGCGTTTGCAGGTGCGAGTTCGGCGGCCCTTTGGGCTGCGCTCAGCGCGCGTTGAGTTAAATCCAGTTGCGCCGCGCATAGGCTAAGATTGTGAAATGAGAACGCCGCGTCAGGATTGAGCGCAACAGCGGTTTCAAAAGCCGTCAGCGCCTCGGCCAGCTTTTCACCCCTTCGCAGCGAAATGCCGCGAATGAACCAGAAATTTGAATTATCGGGCTCTTGTTCCACGGCCGATGCCGTGGCCTTCATGGCAGCATCAAAGTCTTTTTCGTCCATCAGCAACCGGGCAAGCGCGTTTTGCATATGCGCGGCTTCAACTACAGTTGGTGCAGCTAAATCGAAGACCGCGCGCGCAAGCTTCATGTCATTTGAGCGGAATGCGATATCGACCAGCGCGCGTGCTGCGTTCAGACTTGTCGGGTCAAGTTTAAGTGCGGCCTTGTATTCTTTGACAGCTTCTGGCTCGTTTGTGTCATGCAAAGCAATCTGGGCGAGCAGGCTATGCACCCAAGACTGTTCTATGCCTGCGGAAAATGCCCGCAGCCAATCCGCAAAACGCGCGCTGTGACCTTTTTTGAGGAACCGTGTAAGCAGCGTGCGCGCGGGGCGCGCAGGGCTGGCATGTGCGGCACAGGCAAGGCTGAGCGCGTCGAATGCTGGCTCGATATTGTTAAGGCTAAGCTGCACACCCGCCTTGATTTCATTCAAATAGGCGCGATTGCTGTACCCGGCAGCTTCAGCCTGCTTAAGTGCTGCAAGCGCTTCGGTATTCTTGTTTTGCCGTATCAAATGCAAAGCTGAATCGAGATGGAATTCGGGTGTCTGCACAGCCGTAGCCCCCGTTTCGATTTGTTGATTAATCGTTGCAGAAACTACGGCGCTGCGCAGGTCATAAGCGGCTTTGATCAACAGGTCAGCCGACGCATCGCTTAGCTTCAGCGTATGGTCATCAATCATTTGACAGGTTTCAGCCATGAGGTCCGTAAGCTCCAGAGCCCGCGATTGATCGGCGTCAGACGCTAGGTTAGATTCCAGTTTCAGCCGGCGATTAAAGGCTGCGGCAAGTTCCGTAGGGGCAGCAACATCATCATTCAAAACAAATTTTCCCTTGTGGTCGACTTGTCCGACGAGCTGCTTGCGGCCCATCTCGCGCACCATAAAAACCAAATAGCCACTCGGAGCTTTGCGAAGAATATACTTGTCCATTTGGTCTTTTACCCTGTGAAGACGCGGATGCTATCGGCACATTGTGGCCAATGCAAGACACGCCTATCAGGCGGGTGATAAACGCCTTATGCGGCGCAGCGAGCAGTCAATTGCTGAAGCACCGGCCGGGCGCTCAAAGGTAAATTCAAGCACGGCATTTCCGAAAAACGGACCAGTCAAAACGAGTTGATGGCGCTTCAAATCAAGAGTTATTTTTTGGGTTACAGTATTGGTATTCGCGCTGTCATGCGTTGTGAGCGTTAGTTCAACAGGTTCGCAAGGAACCTCTTTGCCCGGAACAACGGTCAGGCGAAGCATGTGCCCCCAAAGTGGCGCATCGCTATGAAGCGTTACAGTTTTTGCTCCGCATGGCAGCGAAATGTCGACCTTGTCGCCCGGCGCAATGGCAAATGAGGGGCTTGTTAGCTGTACAGGCGATTCATTTAGCAATGGCAATGTTGAAGCGCTGGCCCGATCGACCATGCCAAGGTGCAAAGCCGGGTCTATTTGCCGGTGCGCGCGCCGCAGCTGTGTTCCGTGCAGACGCACGTCATCGGGCTCTTCAAAAGGCGAATTTTGCTGCAAAATCCAGATTTGCGGTGCAATAACGAGCGTCAGACGATCATCTTGCAGCGCCATAACAAGATTGGCAATTACCCGCCGAGAACTGCCCTGTTTGGCGAGCAGCCGCAGAGCATCTTGGCGACTCAGGCACAGACAGGATGCTGACAGGCGCGAGTCTTGCAGCGCGAGATTAGGTGCACGTCCTGCGAAACAATTGAGATTATCTTGATCCCCGGAAAGTGCCGATAGAACTATCGAGTCGTCAATTTGGCTAGCTGCCTGCAGCAGGTTTGACTTCGGCAGCGCATCAGGTGTTGCAAGACAAACGTTGTCACTCTCCAGGGCACGCAATATCCCGCCCATAAAGCTGTCTTGCTGGCATCCGGCATCTGCAACATGGCATGTAATTGCAGGGTCATCGAACGCATCCTGCAAATCTACACCGATCGTGTACACATGCACTTTCCAGTTAGTGGGGGCACGGTTGGAAAGTGCACGTATGCCTGGAATTTGGGCTGGGTCACTGATTGGGCCGATAAGAACAACGCCGGTTTTCGTGTTGGTCAGTGGATTGCGCGTAACTGCATTGTCGCGCATCCAAACAGGGTTGGGCGCAAATGAAACGGGCACCTTGGGGCGCCAGGTTAGCGCGTTTTGCATGCAGTCTGCCAAGCCCTCGGGGCTTGGTTCGAACATCAGGCAATTGTCGCCATTGCGCCAGCGGGGCTCGTTTGCAAAGGCAGCGCAGTCATTTGCCACCAAGACAGGCCTTTGCCGCGCGCTTACCTCATAAGACAGGAGGCAAAGCGATTCATAAACAGAAGGCTGCACAACGATCGAATGTGCCAAACGCGCGTTGCGCTCGCTTTCTGGCAAATCTGTTTCGAACAGGATTTTTGTGCTGTGGCGCTGGGGCACCATCATGCGCAAAGTTGCCAGATACATCGGCTCGAACGCATAGGCCATGAGCCGCATAGAGCCCGAATAGCCGGGATTTCGGTCAAGGAAGTGCACAGCACCACGAATGAAAAGCTCGGGGCGTTTGAAGGGCTGGAACCGTGACGCGAAAGCAAAATCCGGCACATGCCCCTCTGGCAAAGGCTCAAGCTTTGGTGCCGCATGCAATACGGCTGGAAAGTTGATTGCAACCGATTTTCCGGCAGGGAGCTTTATATTTCGTTCGACAATTGCGCCAATAGTGTGGAGCGGCGCAAAAATTCGGTCTGCAAGGCGCAGGCACTCTGCTTCCATATCTATGCGCGCCGCGTGCCAGCTATCTGTTGCGTAATAGTCAGGCTCAAAGCGCAATAGCTCTGTAAATGAAGAGTGGATCCGGCAAGCAACTTCAGCAGACTGAAACGCTATGCCGCATTCTCTGGCGGTAAGTATGAGGTTTCCATATCCGAGATGATCTGGGATCTCGATATGCGTGAGTCTGGCACCGGTCGCGGCCTCAATATCCATTGCGCCAAACATGAATGCGGCGGCTTCGGCAAACAGTTGGGGATGCCGTCCAATGCCGCGCAGCGCAGTGTCAGCCGTTCCGCCAAGGCGTCGTTTAACCTCGGCCGGACTTGGGCAACACCATAATTGAATGTGTTTCGGGTAGTATTCCGACATGGTTTTAATGCGGTCTGCATGCCCTGCGGGTAGCAGAATGTGCACCTGAGCATTAGGAACCTCATCCAGAACCTGCAGCGCCATATTGTGAATGAGCCGCGCGATCCCGCCGCGGTCAGCCGGATAAAGCTCGTTACTAATATAGCATATTTGCAAAATTCTGTTGCCTTACTTGCCGTCCAGATAGACCTGACTGCCAATGTCTCATACATAGTCCACTAACATGATTCGAGTTTGCCACCTAGGACAAGCAAGGCCAATTGAACCGAGAAAGCGAAGCGCATGAACTATCAGACCAACGCACGAAATTTGTTCCTGTATGCAGCAAAGAATCTTGCTGCACTAACCTCGGGCAGAGTGGATCTTCTTGACGGTCTAGCCAAGCATTTCACGACCGGCCGACGTAACAAGCTAAAGCCCGGCTTCAACCAGCTCACCGAAAATCTCGCCATCTGCACTGCGCAAACCGCCGATGTTTTGATGGGCGGAGGTGATGCCGAGCCTTTGAACCTTGAGGTTGAGGGCTGCGACTGGTTAACACTGGAAGCAGACATTACTGTTTTCGAAAACACTGAAAAGATTGTGCTCGAAGCCGAATTTCATTCGGATTACGCGCTTTATGCCGATGTGTTCTTGCGCATTTTTGATGAGTCCGGCGAGCCCACCGATCTGGCTTCAGAAGAATGGCCCATTAGCGCCAATGGGCTTTGCGCGCATTTGATGGATGCGCCACAAAAAGCGCGCAATGCGCCGCGTTCACGGTTAATCATTCATGTGCGCCAGCCAATCGGGCAGATCAGAGTTCAGCAACTAACTGTTTACATCGTTTGAAGATTATTGGAGCAAGTTTGACACAGCGTTTTGGCGCAAACTATTGACCCAGCGGCGCAAATAAGGCTGCATGGCCACAAAATATGCGCCTGAAAAAGTCAGGTAGCCAGTTTAAATGTTTGGATTTGGGCAACATGCTTCACCTTGATTTCGACTTTCAGATTGAACCAACCAAGCTTGTCGTTGTGGGGTGGTGCGGCACTGAAAGTTTGAATGCGCTGTATTTGCAGGGCGATGACCATGTCATTTTCCCGACTTTGGTATCAGACCATGCGCGGCGAGATTTGCGCTCGGATGAATTGCGCGGGTTCATTGCGGTATTTGATGTTGATGCGAAGATTAACCTGCTTCGATACGAGTTTCGGGCAGAAGGCGAGGGCAGCCTGTTTCCTTTGGGCGGTGAAACGGAAAATTTCGAGCTTTTTGTTAGCAAATCGGTCGACGAAACATTTTGGGATTTTTGCCTTCGCATCGGCACGCGTGATATTTCTGTTGTAGGCTCGGAGCTGGTTTCAGTTATCCGTCCACGCATCAAAAGCATGATTGGTAATTATGCAGAAACGCCCAAAATGGCTGGCGGGCTGGATCAGGCTTTGGCAACACAAGCCAATAATGTCGCACTTTTGAGCGGTTGGACAGCATCAGACCGCGCCCAAACTGCGCAACATCCACTTCAACGTTCCGGATTTGCGCTGTGCAAAAATGCACTTGTGCCCCTGAAAATGCACTGGGATTGTCATTTGAGACCGGATCTTGGTGCATTTGGTGACCGGTTCAGCCTAACCGGAAGCGAAGGTTATGCGGGGTTTGTGCATACTCAAACAGATCACGGCCCGATTGAAACACTTATAATATGCGCGCGGTACAACCGCGGCCAATTCGTTCTGGCACGTGAAGTTGACGATGTTGCGGCGATACGACTGCTTGCTGCCGCCCAGCAGATGGATGAGCAGCTTACATCGCGCGACTTTATAGCTGACATACGCGCTGCATTGCGCCCGAAAATCAAGGCAATTGAGCTGAAATCTGAATCGGTGCAGCATAAAGAAGCCAGCCACATTACGCTTGTATTGGAGCATGACGGCGGCGATCACGATATCCGGGATGTGCTGCGATATTGCCGCCATGAGCTTGGTCACGGGTTTGATCTTATTGTCATTCGGAACAGTCTGAGCCGCGCATTGAAGCGCGCGATTGCAGCATTTCAGAACGAGGCTGGCGATCGTGACATGGTCGTGACCTGTTTTGCGTCAGACCACCCGATCAATCAGTGGAACATTCGGGGCGCGATTGTTGTATTCGCCAGAAGTTCCGCGCTTGTTCAGCTTTCGCCTTTTCCCGAAATTCGCGGTAACAAAAAGGCGAGACTGGACGCATCGGTCACTCTTCATGCGCCAATTCTTGCTATTGCAGAAAAGCCAGACCTTGCTCAGTTGGCTACACAGCTTGCAGCGCAGCGAATACCTATGATTGCCATGGTCAATATGGCCGTTTTGCCCTCGGAAGCGAAGCTCTTTGGCGGGTTGAGTTCGGTTGACGCGCAGGTGCGCCTACTGGTTTTATCCTTGCTTAAGGTCAATCGCGCACAAGTTTCCCTCGCAAGTCCGGTTCCGTTTTTTGACGGTATGGCCGGCCGCCAAATAGACAAAACTAGTGAAGCGCAAATACTCTACGACCTAGCCGGTCTGGATTCCGAGGCAATCTCATACGCATTTGCAAAGGCCGAACATGAGTAAAGTCGCAATTATCTCCCATTCACACCCGCTGCTCAAAAGCGGGGGCGGCGAAGTCGCGGCTTACCGACAGTTCTTGCATATGCGTCAACAGGGACATGATGCGCTCTTTTTGGGTGTTGCGTTCGAACCGAAGACCATCGGGGCGGTTTTCGCACCAGATCAACATATTTTGCAGCTTGGCGAACATGATTATTGCCTGCGCGCGACAGGTATGGATTCCTTCACAATGGAACATGCGCGGGCTGAAGACGAAGACGCGGTTTTCGCGTTGCTGCTATCTTTGAATGCCGATGTTTATCACTTCCATCACTTCTGGAATATTGGTGCCGGGGTCATCCGACGACTGCGCCGCGCACGCCCGGATGCGCGCCTTATATGCACACTTCACGAACTTACAGCGATTTGTGCCAACCATGGGCAGATGATCAAAACGGGCGGGCGGGAACTGTGTAGGGAATCCAGCCCGCTCGCGTGTGCGTCATGTTTTCCGGAAAGAAATGCGTTCGACTTTGTCGCACGTAAGCGCCGTATGATAGAACTCGTGGAGCAGTTCGACGAGCTCATCGCACCAAGCGCGTTTTTGGCGCGTCGGTTTTGTGACTGGGGCGTGTCCGCTCGACGTTTTCATGTGGTGGAAAACGGTATCGCGCCACGAAATGATGTTGAACATGTTGAAATGCCACCTGGAACGCTAAGCCGCCGCTTTGCGTTTTTTGGGCAGGCTACGCCCACAAAAGGCTTGGACATTCTCGTTCACGCAGCCCAATGGATAGCCGCATCGCCCGATAAAGTAGACCTGTCGATAGATGTTTTCGGGGTCACACAGGAAGGGTTTGAGGAAATCTGGCCAAACGAAACACTTCCGCCAAATCTGCTCAACTTTCATGGCCGCTATCAGGCGGCCGATGCCGTTGACCTGATGGCGCGTTATGGCTGGATTGTTATACCATCGGTGTGGTGGGAAAACTCGCCCGTTGTCATCCAGGAGGCACGGCTCGCCAATTCACCCGTAATCGCATCAAATATTGGCGGGATGAAAGAAAAAGTCGAAGGCTGGGGCCACTTGTTTGAAGTGGGCGACCCTGTTTCTCTGGGTCACAAAATGTTAGAACTTGCTGGCAATGATGATGCGATGGAAGATGCGAGGCGCAAAATGACTGCCCCGTTAAGTTTGGAGGATTACTTTGATGCGTGGTCTGATATTGTTTACGATACACTCGAGCTGAAGTCATAATTGTTTGTTATGAATGTTTTAGGAGCTGATTGAAATGCGTGTTACCATTCTTTGGCAAACATTTGATTCTGGTTTGTACTCGAACCATGACTTTGATTTACTTTACAAAAATGTCGGCCATAACAACGGCAACCTTGCATTTGTTTACGCAATTCAAGCGCAAATTGATGCTGATATTACCTTTGCACCCTGGCATGCAAAGCCTGAATATCTCGACGAAATTTCGGATATTGTCGTTCTGCCCTGCGCCAATCAACTTGGCTCCCATACCAAGCTTGGCGGGCTGGCTGAAAACCTGTCACGTTTGAAAACACCGGTTGTCGGCATCGGGATTGGCGCGCAGGCTAAAGATTTTTCACAAGATGTAGAACTAGACCCCGGCACCCTTGAGTGGGTGAAACAGCTTGATGCACATCGGCCGGATCCTGGTGTATCCAACCTTTATACGCGTGGACCTTACACCACGTCGCAACTCGAAAAGCTTGGCGTGCAGGGCGCATGTACGGGCGGCTGCCCTTCGCATTTTATCCACCCGGCCGTGGATCTGGGGCAGAAGATCGCAAATAACTGGAATGAAATTCGGCAGATAAGGAAAGTATCGGTTTGTGCTGGTCATCAAAGCTGGGCCGAAGTGCGCGAGATTGAGCAGCAATTGGTCGGGTTACTGTTTGACCCTGCCTGTACCGGGCAATATGTTGTGCAGTCGATGACCGATATGGTCAAAATTTCGCGCGGTGATTTCAGCTCAATCGAACCTGAAGTTTTTCAACGGTTAAAGAACCATATCGTACCCCATTACACCGATGATGAGTTCAAGGCATTCTGCCTCAATTATGTCTATTCATTTTATGATGTTCCGGCATGGATGGACTCGCTTCGCCGTTACGACCTTGCCATTGGCCCGCGCTACCATGGAATTGCTTTGGCGTTGCAAGCTGAACGGATGGGCGTCGTGGTTACGATTGATACGCGCACCGAAGAGATGTGCCAGCAAACCGGCATTCCCTATATCCGGGTTCAGGATTGCACCCGCCCGTTGGTGCGTTCGTCACTGCGCTCGCTCATCCAGTTTGACGCGGACAAGTATGACGAATTCCGCCACGAACGTGCGCGCAACTATGTCAACTTTCTGGAAGCAAACCAGCTTAAGCCAAAGGCATTTTTGAAGGAAATTGCGGCAGGCTAGGGGCCTATTTGGCGCTAAGCAGGCTTAACATGTACTGGCCATAAGAATTTTTGGCCATTGCCTGACCTCGCGCCTGCAGTTCGGCATCGCTGATCCAGCCCATGCGCCAGCCTATTTCCTCTAAACATGCGATGTTCAGCCCTTGGCGTTCTTCAATGGTTTTTACGTAGTTACCAGCAGCCATCAGGCTTGCCGGTGTTCCGGTATCAAGCCAAGCAAAGCCTCGCCCCAAGACTTCCACCTTGAGATCACCGCGACTTAAATAGGCGTTGTTGACGTCGGTGATTTCAAGTTCACCGCGAACGCTTGGCTGGACACTCGCGGCAATGTCGACAACATCGTTATCATAGAAATACAATCCCGTGACTGCAAAGCTGGATTTCGGGCGCAGGGGTTTTTCTTCAATACTTACAGCAACACCATCTGCGTCAAACTCTACGACACCATAGCGTTCAGGGTCGTTCACCCTGTATCCGAAAACTGTAGCGCCGCGTTCAAGTTTTGCCGCCTTTTGGAGCATGCCGGACAGGTTGGCCCCGAAAAAGATATTGTCACCAAGCACGAGTGCGACGGGGCTGGAACCAATAAAGCTACGGCCAATAATGAAAGCTTGCGCAAGCCCGTCAGGCTCGGGTTGCGTTTCATATTGAAGATTAATGCCGAAACGGCTCCCGTCTCCCAAGACGTCTATAAATGCAGATTGATCGCGTAGAGTGGTAATAAGCAGTATGTCGCGTATGCCAGCAAGCATAAGAACGGAAAGTGGATAGTATATCATCGGCTTGTCATAAACTGGTAATAATTGTTTGGATGTTGCTAAAGTAATAGGGTGTAAGCGTGTTCCGCTTCCCCCTGCAAGAATAATGCCCTTCATCTATCGCTCCAATCTATAAATGATTTTTGCCAGTGTTTCACGCCAATCAGCCATTGAAATAGAAAGTTGGCTTTGCAGTTTTTCTGTATTGAGGCGTGAATTGGCTGGCCGTCGCGCAGGCCGCGGGAATTGATCTGTAGAAACAGGGTTAAGCTGTGGACCGTTGCCGCCAAAAATGTGCGCGGCAAATTCATGCCATGTCGTGAACGGCCCGCCCCCTGTCAAATGAAAAACACCTGCAAGGTCGGTTGTGCGTATGGTGGGCAAAATTTTCCAAATGGAACGCGCGATTTCATCTGCGTGGGTCGGTCGCCCAAACTGGTCTGCCACAATGTCTAGGCTGGGGCGGTCTCGAAGTTTGCGCATGGTTGTAAGAAAGTTTTGCCCACAATCATCGTAAACCCAACTGGTGCGCAAAATGACACTCTGCGCCCCCGAGTTTGCGAGCGCCAGTTCGCCGGCGAGTTTACTTGCGCCATAAACATTGATCGGGCCGCACGCGTCCGTTTCAGCAAAAGGCATGTCGCCGCGCCCGTCGAATACGTAATCTGTTGATATATGGATAACCGGAAAACCGCGGGAGGCGCCTATCCGCCCAATTTCTCCCGGCGCAAAACTGTTTACTTGCCACGCAGTGACACTATCGGTTTCGGCTGCATCCACTGCCGTATAGGCAGCCGCGATAATCACAGCTTCCGGCTCGAATTGGTCTATCGCCAGAGCGATTGTCGCAGGCTTTGCCAGGTCAACTGTTTTGCGACTTGCAAACCGGGCATTCAAACCTTCGGGCATGGTTTTGGCGAGCGCACGCGCAACTTGCCCGCTTTTGCCTATAACGAGAATGCGCGTCACGTTGCCGAGGCTCCGCCGCCACCAAGACCGAGGCGTGTTTCGCGGGATTCGACTGAAATTTTTGAGCGCCACCAAGTCTCATTCTGAAGATACCAGAAAACAACATCCTTGATTGCATCGTCAAAGCTGAAGGACGCATGCCAGCCTAATTCGCGCTCAATGCGCAATGGATCAATGGCATACCGGGCGTCATGCCCGGGGCGATCGGTTACAAATGTAATCAGCCGATCATGCGGCGCTGTATCCGGGCGCAGCAGATCAAGAGCCTCGCATACTGCTTTTGCCACCTGCATGTTGGAACGCTCTGCGCGGCCACCCACATTGTAGCTTTCCCCCGTTGCGCCCTGTGATGCGATTTTCCAAAGGGCAGCGGCATGGTCATTAACATGCAGCCAGTCGCGGATGTTCTGCCCAGTGCCATAAATCGGCATTGGCTTGCCTGCGCAGGCATGTGCGATGAGGACCGGGATCAGCTTTTCCGGATACTGCCACGGGCCGTAATTGTTCGAACAATTCGACATAACATAATTGAGACCAAAGGTTTCGCCCCAGGCGCGCACCAAGTGGTCGGACGCAGCTTTGCTGGCTGAATAGGGAGAGCGTGGCGCGTAGGGCGTGGATTCAGTAAATGCAGGATCATCCGCTTGAAGTGACCCAAACACTTCATCCGTTGAGACGTGGTGAAATCTGGTATGGCAACTATTGTGGCGGCGGACAGCTTCAAGCAGACGCATTGTGCCAGTGATATTCGTTTCAATAAATGTTTCCGGCCCGTCAATTGACCTGTCGACATGGCTTTCAGCCGCCAAATGCATGATTAGATCCGGCTGATGAGTTTCAAAGATTCGATCAAGGGCATTGCGATCGCAAATATTTGCATGCTCAAAGCTATAGCGTTGGGAACTTGCAGCCAGACCCAAGGCTTCGGGCGTGGCGGCATAGGTCAAGGCATCAAGATTGACGACTTCGACACCGGTTTCTGCAATCAAGTAACGAATGAGCGCCGCGCCAATGAAGCCTGACCCGCCTGTGACAAGTACTTTCATGTTGATTGACGCTCCAGATAATCTGACAAAGTTGGGTGTTTACTATCTTTGTCCGAGCAAAATGGCGTTGCAAACCCCCAATCCAGACCGAGCTCCGGGTCATCCCAAGCGATGCCCCGATCACAATCTGGTGCGTAAAAGCCCGATACCTTGTAGCATAATTCCGTATTGGCCTGCCGGGTAATAAACCCATGAGCGAACCCTTTTGGAACATAAAGCTGCGCGCGGTTTTTTGCGCTGAGATTTACCGAAACATGTTCTCCGAAACTTGGGCTGTTCGGGCGAATGTCTACAATTATATCGGTAATTGCACCTGCAACAACACGAACGAGTTTGGCTTGAGCATGGGGTTCAACTTGAAAATGGAGCCCGCGAAGCGTGCCAGTTTTCGCCGAATATGAGTGATTATCCTGAACAAAAACATCGGATATCCCAACTGCGGCCAAGGCGGTTGCATTGTAAGTTTCACTAAACCAGCCACGCGAATCCCCAAAAACGGGAGGTGTGACAAGGCAGGGTCCGTCTATCGTAAATCGTTTAATCTTCATGGCCGTTCCAAGCTGCTATTCGGTCTGTCTACGTGATTTGAACCGCGTTTCCAATTGCTTTCAAAGCATTGAAATTCCCTTGCCTCATAACGGATAGACCGTCATTCTCGCCCAAATATTGAATGGGGATGATTGACTGGCATGGAACGTGATCCAAGCGCATTTGAAAACCGCGGATATTTGGTTGTAAGCGCTGAGCCGAATAGTTCATTGCCATATCGCGATTTTGACGCTTGGCTGGTGGAAAATAAACATATGCTGGTGTCGCCACTGCCATTGGGGTTAATTCTTGATCAGATTGACACTGCAAAAGTTGAGGGCGATTTACGGGCAAACATTGATGCTGCAGAAATTCCCCTACACACGGTAAATGCTGATCAGGATGTTGGCGCGCTATCTGCCAAATGGGCGATAGACGCGCTGTGTAATGCTACCAAATTGTTGGGAGATACCCGCAGGTCTTTGGCCGAAATTCGCACACAACACGAGTTGGTTCAGCGCAACTTTGTTGAAGCCAAAGCATGGCTTAACAACATGCTTGCACCAAAGTTCAGCTTGGTGCGCGCGTTTCCGCGTGCAAGCGGGTATGTGCATTTGCGAAAGACACAGACCTTGCGCCAAGCCCTGCCATGCAGCAGCCGCGGATTGGCGGCAATTGATATCTTTGTGGGAGAGGTCGAGGGTCATGACGCGCCTAGGCTTTCAACGAGGCTGGTGCGATGGAACGGCGATACAATTGCCGAGTTTTGTGTGGAACCGTTTTCGCCAAAAGGGGGTTGGCTTCGGTTGCCGTTGTCGCAAGCGGTTTCGGGCGACGATGAAGATTGTATTTTAGAGATACAGTGCCGTTCGGGCGTCGCCGAAATTTGGCTTGCGAAGCCGGTGCCGTTTGAACATCTGCGCGCCAGTATGGCTGACGAAGTGCTCGCAGCACCGCTTGCCCTTAAAGTATGGGGTGGGCTGCCCGGTGTCTCGTTGCCGAGAATCGGCCATACACATGCAACATTATCGACTGACAAAGCCACATATCTTACCGCAGCCGACCTGCCAAAGCCGGCTGCCTTTATTGGCAGTGTCAGCCATATTGCACAACAGGGTAGCTTTGAGCTTCGTCCCGACATCTACGGCAAAGCGCTAATCGTCTTGAATGATATCGCCCTTGAAAATTTTTGTAACGTTGAGGCCTTTTTACAGTTTCTGGGCGATGCGGGCGCCATTGTAACCTTCTCGCTTACCGCGCCTGGCGTTATCAAAAGCGCATCAGATAGTTACCGTTTGCCGCAGGGCAATTTTCTGGATGAAACGCAGTTTGTGCGGCTAGCGGATCATGCCCATTTGGCAAATGTAGATATCGTTTTGCGGCTGGAAAATGCCCATCCCGGCGCTGCGTTAAAGCTGTGGGCGCTAAAGCTGGCGCGCGACATTACATGAGCGGTAAGGCTGAAAAAGTTGCGATTGTTATGCCGGTTTGGCGGCAGGCCAGTTTCGCTGATGAAGCGATCAGCTCGCTTTTTAGCCAGCAAGGCGAGGTAGATTGGCACCTGATAATCGTTAACGATGGCTGCCCGGACCGCGAAACAGGTTACGCGCTGGAGGCTTGGCGACTTCGCGCGCAACATAAAATAACGGTGCTGACGCAAGAAAACGATGGCTTGGCGGCTGCGCGCAATGCCGGAATTGAATATGCGCTACGCGAACTGACTGTATCGGGAATCTTTTTTCTAGACGCGGATAACCGGCTGGACCCGACAGCCTTGCAGCTTTTTAACACGCTCCTTTCTGCGCAGCCTGACCATGACTGGTATTATCCAAATTTTGATATGTTCGGCCTTGATGAGTCGCAAGGTCATGGAGGCGAGTGGTCGCTATCGCGCATGGCAATTTCAAACATGTGTGATGCAGGGTCGCTTGTGCGCCGGCATGTGTTTGAGGCAGGTGTTCGTTTTGCGCCAGAGTTGCGCAACGGGTTTGAAGATTGGGATTTCTGGCTAAGCGCAGCCAAGCTTGGCTTTTGTGGCTATGCTGTGCCGGTCGCGTTTTTCCGCTACCGCAAACGAGGGCAGTCAATGTTGAGCGCTGCGCATGCGCAAGAACGGGCTGTGCTCCAATCCTTGCGCGTGCGCCATAAATGGCTGTTTGGAAAAGGTCGCCTTGCAGAAATATATGCCCAGGAATGGCCGCGGTTTGCATTCGTAAACCAGGATGGGTCTGCAGAATTTGGCGACTTCCCTTCACGTAATGCGCTTGCGGCGCAAGATGTCGAGCGACATTGGTTCGCCGGCCGTGCTGAACCGTTTGAATCACGCATGCCGCAAACATGGGTCTTCGGGTCGCCGGAAGCATTTGCCTTTTTAAGGCAGGCAAAGCGTTTGGGCTCTGTTCTGCTTGAATTGGAGGCGAGCAATGCTGATGGCCATATCGGGATTGTCAGGTGCAAAGAATCCGACAGTGTCGCGCTTGAACCGCTAATGCGCCACTCTGACAAAGGATGGGAGGGTATAGCTGACGCTGCACTTATTTCGCTGCCAGCCCGACATATCGAGTATGCCCTGCAAGGGCAGGACTTGATGGAACGCATGACCCGCCTAATGTCTCACGGCACGATTTCGCCATTGGGTGTTTTTGCGCCCAACCCCGTTGGTTTTGCAACGCAGGCAGTCGAGGCTGCTGCGAGCTTTGTCGCCCGACTTTCGGAATCCGACTATAATTGTCCGGAAATTGCAAACGCGTCGGGGTGGCGTAAGCCTGCAAGTATTGCAAGCCCCCGGAATTTGTTCACCGAAACCCGGGCCTTGAACCATGGTGGGCTGCATTTGCCGGGCCAGATCAGATCGGGCAAAGATATCGGTTTTGTGCTGCCGATATTGCGATTTGGCGGAGTTGAAAAATGCGTTGTCGCGCTCGCTGGGGCGCTTCGGAGTCTTGGGGCGACACCGCATTTGTTTCTTTATGGCGACCAAGCCGCACAGGCAGAATCCTGGTTAAGCGCTTCTTTCAAAACCATTCATCAGATAACCCGCAAAGAGTTGCGTGATTGGTCGGGCAAACGCTATATGGGCACAGCCGATGGCCGCGCACCAAGTCATTGGCTGGCGGGCAGGGTCTTTGGGCCACTCACTGCTATGGATGCGGTCATTAACGCAGGTTGCGGCCCCATAAATTCGGGGGTTGGCGACCTGCGCCGATCCGGGGTTAAAACCGTAACATGGGAACACCTTGTCGAGGAAACCGACTTTGGGCGTTTGAGCGGCACACCCTATTTGGCGCTGAGCAACGAAGCGGCATACGATCTGGTGCTTACCTGCTCGCAGCGTTTAGCAGACTGGATCACTGGTTTTGCGGTATCGCGCGACAAACTCCTACCCCTTCCCAATGGCCCCGGCTTTCCGGATATCCGCACGCATCGTGCGCCGCGTGATGCCCGCCTTCCACTTCGCGTGGGGTTTATGGGGCGGCTTGACCGTCAAAAGGGCGTGGACCGGTTTGTCGAGATCGCCACCGCTTTAAAGGGGCCACCATTTGCGTTTTCACTGGTTGGCGCGGCGGTTGTCGAGGCTGATGACATCGCTCTTCCCGACTGGATCGAGCGTTTCCCGCTTGCGCGCACACCGAAAGAGCTTTCCGAAGCTTATGCGCGGCTGGATGTGCTGCTCATGCCATCGCGCGCCGAGGGGCTGCCATTGGCTGTGCTTGAGGCACAGCGCGCCGGTGTTGTGCCGGTTATCAGCGATGTCGGGGCGGTGAGCGAGGCTGTAACTGATGGTGTAAATGGTATCTTGCTCAACCCGCAATCGCTGGTAGGTGACGGGATTGTCGCGCTGAAGCGGCTGGCGCAAGACCGCGCCTTGCTGCACCAATTGGCAAGCGCGCCCGTTCCTGAAGATCGTTGGGCGGAAAACGCAGCCAAACTTTTGGCAGCCCTCGGTCTGGCCCCCCTTGCATAGGCGCATATGTTGCGCTATCCGGTCTTTACCGTAAGGCATAGGGGTTTAGCTCAGTTGGTAGAGCATCGGTCTCCAAAACCGAGGGTCGTGGGTTCGAGTCCCTCAGCCCCTGCCATCGGTCCCCACAGCAACACCCGAGCCTAGCTACTGCCGCACATCGTGCACAGGGCCAGCGGTTCTGCCCCCATGGCCAGCCCAAGGGTTGCGCGAAGGGCGATCATGGCGGAAACTGGCGGCAAAACCGCGATTTTTGGCGGGGTCAGGCCCGTTGCGCGTATCTGCATGAAGCTTGAGGCGGCGACCTTTTCGCCAAGGATGATGTCTTCCATCGGTGGGATGGGAATGGGCGGTGGCGCGAGTTTTATATTGATATTAGCCGCCGCTGCAGCGTTCAACGTGGCAGAAAGGCTGGCGGTGAATTTCGCCATGGTGGCTGGTGAAAGCGCGGCTGGCCCAAATGCGGCGGCTATGACCGCCATCGCCTCGGCAATTGCGGCGGCTTTCAAGACCAGCTTCATGGAAACCGGAAATGCCGGGGGGACGACCTGCGCCAGAACCGACAGGCGCGCCTGAAAGGCGGCGGCCACTGCAGTTGGGTCGCCTAAAGGCACATTCAGTGTTTCACAAGCCTGAACGAGTGCGGGCAGCGCGGCAACCGCCTGCAGCTTCATGCGCAGCGGCGCTGTCAGCGCGGCATTGGCCGCCGCCAGCCCAGCCGCAGCATGGGCCTTTGCGGCAACGTTTTCCGAGAAGCTGGCGCTGAGCGGGTCCAGCCCGTCCAGCTTCAGTTGTGCGACCAGCCGTGCGGTTGCGGTGATTTTTGCAATCGCAGTCATGTCGATCTTGGCGACTGCCGAAAAGGTTGCGGGCGGCAATCGGGCAAGTGAACCGGCGGATGCCCCAAGCTGCTCGGACAGCTTTATCGGGTCCATCAGGTTGTAGGTGCCCGCCGCCACCTTAAGCGTGGCTGCCAGTTGCATCAGTCCACCCGCACCAAATGCCGCCTGAATGTTTGGCAAAGCGCTGGCGGTATAGGCAAGACCGCCGATATCCACCTTGGCGGCGGCGGCGGCCTGAGCGGCCATCTGAAGTTTGACGACGGCGGCGGCCGGGCCCAGGGTTAGGCTGGACATGGCCGAGGCCGAGGCGACGAGGCCGGAAACCGCACTGGGTGAAATGTGGCAAAGACATGAACTCATCTACGAATATCCTTGGCTAAAATATCCTCTAAATCTGGCCGAGAAGCTGAGTGTTGGCAAGGAATTTGGTGGCTATCCAGTTTGGGCTTGATTGCCGGACCACGTTCGGCGTTAACTGCTGTATCGTTACAGGAGTAAGAAATGCGCTATATGCCCGCCGAAAATCGCTATGAGAAAATGCCCTATCGCCGTCTTGGGCGTTCGGGGCTGAAACTGCCCGCAATATCGCTTGGGCTTTGGCATAATTTCGGCGGTGACACGCCGCACGATACCAAGCGCGCCATGTGCCATGCGGCGTTTGATCATGGCATCACGCATTTTGACCTTGCCAATAACTACGGCCCGCCGCCGGGTTCGGCTGAGCATGCCTTCGGCTCTATTCTGAAAGAGGATTTTGCCCCATTTCGCGACGAGATGATCATTTCCTCCAAGGCGGGTTACCTGATGTGGGGCGGCCCTTATGGTGAATGGGGCAGCCGGAAATATCTGGTGGCGTCTTGCGACCAATCGCTCAAACGCATGGGGCTGGATTATGTCGATATCTTCTATTCCCACAGGTTTGACCCGGAAACACCGCTTGAAGAAACCATGGGCGCGCTTGACTATATCGTGCGCTCGGGCCGCGCGCTTTACGCAGGAATTTCGTCGTATAATTCCGAACACACGCGCAAGGCCGCAGCCATTCTGAAGGACCTTGGCACGCCCTGCGTGATCCACCAGCCGAGCTACAACATGCTGAACCGCTGGGTTGAGCGCGACGGGCTGAAAGATACGCTGCACGAACTTGGCATCGGCTCCATCGCATTTACGCCGCTTGCGCAGGGGATGCTGACAAAGAAGTATCTGCATGGTGTGCCGCAGGACAGCCGCGCGGCGCAGGATAAATCGCTGGACCAGAACATGCTGTCGGATAAAGCCATCGCGAATATCAGGAAACTGAATGAGATTGCTGAAACCCGTGGCCAGACGCTGGCGCAGATGGCCATAGCATGGGTGCTGCGTGATGGTGGCATTACCAGTGCGCTGATTGGTGCAAGCCGGGCCTCGCAGGTTGTCGATTGCGCGGGCGCGGTGGATAATCTCGACTTTACAACCGAGGAACTGGCCCTGATCGACACTTATGCCGATGAGGAAAACATCAACCTCTGGGCGCAATCGTCGCAGCTTGACTAGGTTGCAACGCATAATTTCGGGGCCAATCAGATGATCAGAAATCCCATTTTGCCGGGCTTTAACGCTGACCCGTCGATCTGCCGTGTTGGCGAAGACTACTATATCGCCACCTCGACCTTTGAATGGTATCCGGGGGTGCAGATCCATCATTCCCGCGATCTGGTGAACTGGACGCTGGTGGCGCGCCCGCTCAGCCGCGCGGCATTGCTTGACATGCGCGGCAACCCCGATAGCTGCGGCGTCTGGGCACCCTGCCTAAGCCATGCCGATGGCCGCTTCTGGCTGGTTTACACCGATGTGAAGCGGCTCGATGGTGCCTTCAAGGATGCGCATAATTACATTGTAACCTGCAAAACCATAGATGGAGACTGGAGCGACCGGATCTATGTAAACTCATCCGGCTTTGACCCGTCGTTGTTTCATGATGATGACGGGCGCAAATGGTTCATGAACATGCAGTGGAACCATCGCGGCAAAGGCACGGGCGGCAACCCCAAACATGCTTCGTTTGACGGGATTTTGCTGCAGGAATGGAGCGCCGCGCGCGGGCTGTTTGGCCCGGTGCGCAATGTCTATGCAGGCTCGCCGCGCGGGTTGACCGAAGCGCCGCATTTGTTCAAGCGCAACGGCTGGTATTACATGACCGTGGCCGAGGGTGGCACCGGCTATGACCATGCCGTCACCATGGCGCGGTCGCGCAGCATTTGGGGGCCGTATGAAACCCAGCCCGACGGGCATTTGCTTTGCGCCGCCGACGCGCCCGACCACCCGATCCAGCGCACTGGCCACGGGCAGGTCGTGCAAACGCATTGGGGTGATACCTATCACACCTTCCTGATGGGCCGCCCGTTGCCCGGTCGTTTCTGCCCGATGGGGCGCGAAACCGGCATCGAGCGTTGCGTGTGGGGTGATGATGACTGGCTGTATCTGCAAGCCGGTGGCCAGCTTGCGCGGGTTGAAGTGCCAAGCCCGACAAATGCCATGCCTGCACCGGACAGGGCCGCGCGCGATGTGTTTGACAAACCGCGCTTGCCGGATGCATTCCAATGGCTGCGCCTGCCGGAGCCTGCCCGCATTTTCGCGCTTGGCAATGGTGCGCTTACGCTGTTTGGCCGCGAGAGTATTGGCAGTTGGTTCGAGCAGGCGCTTGTGGCGCGCCGTCAGGAGCATTTTCAGTATCGCGCGGAAACGCAGGTAAATTTTACACCCGAAACCTACCAGCAGGCCGCGGGGTTGACCACCTATTACAACCGCAGCAAGTTCCACGCGCTGATGGTCACGCATGAGCCGGGGCAGGGGCGGGTGTTGAGCATCATGTCGTGCCTTGGTGACTGGCCCGAGGGCGCTTTGAGCTTTGCGCTCGTTGCACCCGTTTCACTGGCCGACGGCCCGGTCGAACTGGCTGTGGCGGTTGATCGTGCCAGCCAGCAGTTTTTCTGGCGACAAAAAGGCGAATGGCAGGCCATTGGCCCCAAACTCGATGCCAGCCTGATTTCCGACGAGGGCGGGCGCGGTGAACATGCGAGCTTTACGGGTGCATTTGTCGGCATGGTCGCCTTTGACACAAGCGGGCAGGGGATGCCCGCCCGCTTTGGCCATTTCAACTACCTTCCGCAGGGCGGCTAGGCTGGTATGCCGCTGGCATTCCGCTGGCGGCGCGGCAGGGCCAGCACGCATTGCGCCTTCACGCCCGCCCCGCCTGATAGCGCGGCACCCGTTCAGCCGCCAAGGCCCGCCGCATCTAGCGCCGCTTGCAATGTGGCGACGGTGGCTTCTGTGTCGGCCAGCTTGTCAAGCCCAAACAGGCCAAGCCGGAAGGTGGAAAACCCCTCGGGTTCGTCGCATTGCAGTGGCACACCGGCGGCGATTTGTATGCCCTGCGCCGCAAAGCGCTTGCCGTTCTGCACATCCGGCGCATCGGTATAGCTGACAACAACGCCCGGCGCTTCAAAACCTTGCGCGGCAACCGATTGGATGCCGCGTTGGGCCAGCACCTCTCGCACACGGCGGCCTAGTGTGGCTTGCGCGGTTTTCAGCGCCTCAAAGCCGAAGGCTTCGGCCTCGGCAATGGCATCGCGTAGCATCAACAGCCCCTCGGTGGGCAGGGTGGCGTGATAGGCGTGGCCGCCACCTTCATAGGCTTTCATGATTTTCAGCCAGATGCGCAGATCGGCGGCAAAGCTGCTGGAGCTGCGGCTTTGCACCAGTGCTTCGGCGCGGTCGTTGAGCATGACAATCCCCGCGCAGGGCGTTGAAGACCAGCCCTTTTGCGGCGCTGAAATCAGCACATCGACCCCCAGTGCCGCCATATCCACCCAGATGCAGCCCGAGGCGATACAATCAAGCACCAGTATCCCGCCGGCTTCGTGAGCCGCACTGGCAAGTGCCGCGATATAGTCATCAGGCAGGATGATGCCTGACGAGGTTTCCACATGCGGGGCAAACACCACGCCGGGGCGGTGCTTTTTTATGGCGGTAATGGCCTGGTCAATCGGCACGGGTGCAAATGGTGCGGTGGGGGCATTGCTGGTCTGGTGTGCTTTCAGCACGGTATGGCTTTTGTGAAAGCCGCCAGCGTCAAGGAGCTGGCTCCAGCGAAAGGAAAACCAGCCGTTGCGAATGGTCAGCACATCCTGACCACCGGCAAACTGGCGGGCGACAGCCTCCATTGCGAATGTGCCGCCTCCGGGCACCAGCGCGATATGCGCAGCACCGTAAACGCCGCGCAGCTTTGCGGAAATCTCGCGCATGGCGGCTTGGAACTTCTGGCTCATATGATTGGTGGAGCGGTCGGTGAACACGACGGAAAATTCGCGCAGACCGTCGGCATCTACTTGGGGGTGCAGGGCTTTCATGGGTTTTCCTTTTATTGCAACCCTATTGGTGACCATGTGGCGCGCGCTTGTCCAGAGGCTGGACTGGCGCAAGGGTGAAAATGCCGAACGCCGCGCTGGGCGCTTGAACTTGTTGGCAAGAATAAGTATGTGTGCCCCGCTGGTGCGCCCGATGCGCGCCACACCAAAGGAGCGTGACATGGCCAACCCGTTGAAATTTGTGCAGCAGACCCGCGCGGAAATTGCCAAGGTCGTCTGGCCCACACGCCGTGAAACCACCTTGACCACGGTCATGGTCTTTATCATGGCGACCGTGCTCGCGATCTTTTTCATGCTTGTCGACATTCTTATCCGCTTCGGGCTTGAAGGGATTTTGTCGCTCGCCTCTTGAACCATGGGCGATCTGGGGCTATACGCGACGCTTCCAGACATGACGGGTGCCCAGCGATTCGGCGGCGCCCTTTGTGCTGTTTAGACGGTTTGCAGCATCAAGCTGTTGAAAATATAAAATAAACGGCCGTTGGTCGAATTGAATTGAGGATGTGGGCAGCATGGCTAAACGTTGGTATTCGGTTAGCGTTCTGTCGAATTTCGAAAAGAAGGTCGCCGAGCAGATTCGCGAGTTGACTGTTCAGCGCGGGCTGGAAGACGAAATCGAACAGGTTCTTGTGCCCACCGAAGAGGTAATCGAGGTGCGCCGCGGCAAAAAGGTGCAGACCGAGCGCCGCTTCATGCCAGGCTATATTCTTGTGCGTATGGAACTGACCGACCGCGCTTATCATATGATTAGCAGCATCAATCGGGTGACCGGTTTTCTGGGTGCGCAGAATACACCTTCGCCAATGCGTGATTCGGAAGTGGCACGCATTCTGAACCAGGTTGAAGAGGGCGCCGAGGCGCCGCGTTCGCTGATCATCTTTGAAATTGGCGAGCAAGTTAATGTAACCGACGGCCCGTTCGAGGGCTTTTCAGGCATGGTCGAGGATGTAGACCCCGAGCATTCGCGCCTGAAAGTGTCGGTGTCGATTTTTGGCCGGGCAACCCCGGTCGAGCTGGAATTCACGCAGGTGTCCAAGGGCAACTGATGTGATGTCGCTGTGGGAGGCGAGGGCACGCGCGCCCGGACCGCACCACTATACAATGGCCCGCAGATCGCGTTCTGGCGGGCGGTGAAACAAAGGAGGCCGATATGGCCAAAAAAGTAGTGGGCAAGCTTAAGCTGCAAGTCCCCGCAGGCAAAGCGAACCCCTCTCCGCCGGTTGGTCCGGCGCTGGGTCAGCGCGGCCTGAACATCATGGAATTCTGCAAGGCGTTCAACGCCAAAACCCAGGAGATGGAAGCCGGCCAGCCCTGCCCGGTGCTCATCACCTATTACACCGACAAATCCTTCACGATGGAAATCAAGACGCCCCCTGCGTCTTTCCTCATCAAAAAGGCTGCTGGTCTGGCTTCGGCCTCCAAAACGCCCGGTAAGGAAGTTGTTGGTTCGGTTACGACCGCACAAGTGCGCGCCATCGCCGAAGCCAAGATGAAAGATCTGAGCGCAAATGACGTTGATGCCGCGATGCTGATTATCGCAGGTTCGGCGCGCTCAATGGGCATCGAGGTTAAAGGCTGATCATGGCAAAATACGGAAAACGCACAACCGCCGCACGCGCTGCATTCGAAGGCAAAGCCAATTTGTCGATTGCCGAAGCTGTGACGCTGATCAAAGCCAACGCCAAAACCAAATTCGACGAAACGCTGGATATCGCGCTGAGCCTGGGTGTTGACCCGCGCCATGCCGACCAGATGGTTCGTGGTGTTTGCGCCCTGCCCAACGGCACAGGCAAAACCGTTCGTGTGGCTGTGTTCGCACGCAACGAAAAAGCCGATGAAGCCACCGCAGCGGGTGCCGATATTGTTGGCGCCGAAGACCTGATGGAAGCAATTCAGGCTGGCAAGATTGATTTTGACCGCTGCATCGCAACACCCGACATGATGGGTATTGTAGGCCGTCTGGGCAAAATTCTTGGCCCGCGCAACCTGATGCCCAACCCCCGCGTTGGCACGGTGACCATGGATGTTAAGGCCGCTGTTGAAGCCGCGAAAGCCGGTGAAGTGCAGTTCAAAGCTGAAAAAGGCGGCGTTGTTCATGCTGGCATTGGCAAAATGTCGTTTGACGAAGCCAAGCTTGCTGAAAACATCAAAGCCTTCGTTTCGGCTGTGAACAAAGCCAAGCCCGCTGGCGCCAAAGGCACCTACATGAAGAAAATCGCGCTTTCAAGCACGATGGGGCCGGGCGTTGTGCTGGATGTTGCCGGCGCGGTCGGCGACTAGAAATTCTGCCGGGGTGACCCGGTAGTTTGGCGGGCTGCCAAGGTGGCCCGTCTCTGTCCGAGACGGTGGGTGGCCGCATGGCCTTAATAGCCTGCTTGAGACGGAACGGATCAGGACTTTGCGAGGGCGACCTCGGGTGGTTTTGGCTGGTTCCGTAAAGGACCTAAGCGTCGGGGCAACCCGGCAAAATGAGCTGGAAGGGGCAACCCTTTCTAATATGGAGCAAACCTGTGGATAGAGCCCAAAAGGAAGAAGTGGTCGCTGAACTCGGCCAGATCTTTGCGGACTCTGGTGTTGTTGTGGTTGCACACTACGCCGGAATCACAGTTGCCGAGATGACGGATTTCCGTAACCGCATGCGTGCAGCAGGCGCTGGAGTTCGTGTTGCCAAAAACAAGCTCGCCAAAATCGCCCTTGTAGGCCAGCCTTGCGAAAGCATGGCCGCGCTGCTCGAGGGCCAGACGGTATTTGCCTATTCTGTCGATCCGGTTGCTGCGGCGAAAGTCGTGGAAGCCTATGCCAAGGACAACGCCAAACTGGTGGTTCTTGGTGGTTCGATGGGTGCTGCCGCTCTGGACGCTGCCGGTGTCAAGGCCGTTGCAGCCATGCCGTCGCGCGAAGAGGTTATCGCCTCGATCGCGGCTTGCATTGGTTCGCCTGCCTCCAACATCGCTGGTGCAATTGGCGCGCCTGCTTCGAATATTGCGGGGATCCTTTCGACCCTCGAAGAACGCGAAGCGGCATAACATCTTAGCAAAAGTGACCGACGTTGTGCAGATGCACACACTGGAAACCATCTTAACCTGATACGGAAGAAAACAAATGGCTGATCTTAAAAAACTGGCTGAACAGATTGTGGGTCTGACCCTTCTGGAAGCTGTAGAACTGAAAAATATCCTGAAAGACGAGTATGGCATCGAGCCTGCTGCTGGTGCTGCTGTTGCAGTTGCCGGCCCGGCTGTTGCCGCTGAAGCTGCGGAAGAAAAAACCGAATTCGACGTAATCCTCGTTGAAGCCGGCGCGCAGAAAATCAACGTCATCAAGGAAGTCCGCGCGATCACCGGTCTTGGCCTGAAAGAAGCCAAAGATCTGGTTGAAGCCGGTGGCAAAGCTGTCAAGGAGCAGGCTTCCAAAGCCGAAGCTGAAGACATCAAAGCGAAACTTGAAGCCGCTGGCGCCAAGGTTGAGCTGAAGTAATTCCGTGCAGGCCTCGGCCTGCCGGATTTGAAAAAACGGCTGGATCCGCGAATTCGCGGGTCCGGCTTCTTGTGTCTCTCAGGGTGGCGGGCCTTTCGCTACGGCATCCTGACAGGCACGAGACCCTTCGGAAGCGCGGAACTGGGAAGCCGCGCAAGCATTGAAGGGGACGTCCTCGCAAGGCAGAACCCGCGTTCCCCGCCGCTGGTTCCTGCGTGCAAAAAAAGGTGAGACTACACATGGCGCAGACCCATTCCGGCCACAAGCGTATCCGCAAATTTTATGGTAAAATCCGCGAAGTTGCGGCGATGCCTAACCTTATTGAAGTTCAAAAGAGCAGCTATGATCTGTTCCTGAATTCTGGCGATGCCCCGACCCATACCGATGGTGAAGGGCTGAACGCGGTTTTCCAGTCGGTATTCCCGATCAAGGATTTCAACGAAACGGCGATTCTGGAGTTCGTAAAATACGAACTTGATCCGCCGAAATACGATGTTGAAGAATGCCAGCAGCGCGACATGACCTATGGCGCACCGCTGCGCGTGACCCTGCGCCTGATCGTGTTCGAAATTGATGAGGATACCGGCGCCAAGTCGGTCAAGGACATCAAGGAACAAGACGTTTACATGGGCGATATGCCCCTGATGACTGGCAACGGCACATTCGTTGTGAACGGGACTGAGCGTGTTATCGTTTCCCAGATGCACCGCAGCCCCGGCGTGTTTTTTGACCATGATCGTGGTAAAACCCATTCCAGCGGCAAGCTGCTGTTTACCAGCCGTATCATTCCCTATCGCGGTAGCTGGCTGGATTTTGAGTTCGACGCAAAAGACCTTGTTTTCGCGCGCATCGACCGCCGCCGTAAACTGCCTGTAACCACCCTGCTTTATGCGCTGGGGCTGGATCAGGAAGGCATTATGAATGCCTATTACGACACGGTAAGCTTCCGCCAGATCAAGAAAAAAGGCTGGGCAACCAAGTTCTTCCCGGAACGGTTCCGCGGCCAGAAACCCACTTTTGACCTTGTCGATGCCAAGACCGGCACCATTGTGGCTGAGGCAAACAAAAAGATCACCCCGCGCGATGTGAAGAAACTGCTCGAAGCAGGCGACGTTGCTGAAATTCTTGTGCCGTTTGATGCGCTGATTGGTCGTTTTGCGGCCAAAGACATGATCAACGAGAAAACCGGCGAGATCTGGGTTGAAGCTGGCGACGAGCTGACCTGGGAGCTTGGAAAAGACGGTGCGGTTTCCGGCGGCACGCTGAAAACCCTGCTTGATAATGGCATCACCGATATTCCGGTTCTGGATATCGACGGTGTAAATGTCGGCGCCTATATGCGCAACACGATGCAGGTGGATAAAAACCTGAGCCGTGACACAGCCTTGCTCGACATTTATCGCGTCATGCGCCCCGGCGAGCCGCCGACCATTGAAGCGGCCAGCCAGATGTTTGACGGGTTGTTCTTTGACAGCGACCGTTACGACCTTTCGGCCGTTGGCCGCGTGAAAATGAACATGCGCCTTGCGCTTGATGCGCCCGACACCAAGCGCACCCTGCGCAATGACGATATCATCGCCGTGATCCGCGCGCTGGTCGACCTGCGTGACGGCAAGGGCGATATCGACGATATCGACCACCTTGGCAACCGCCGCGTGCGTTCGGTTGGCGAGCTGATGGAAAACCAGTATCGCGTTGGCCTGTTGCGCATGGAACGTGCGATCAAGGAACGGATGAGCAGCGTTGAGATCGACGCCGTGATGCCGCAAGACCTGATCAACGCCAAGCCCGCCTCTGCGGCGGTGCGCGAGTTCTTCGGCTCCTCGCAGCTTTCCCAGTTCATGGACCAGACCAACCCGCTATCGGAAGTGACGCACAAGCGCCGCCTGTCGGCCCTTGGGCCGGGCGGGCTTACCCGCGAACGTGCGGGCTTTGAGGTGCGCGACGTGCACCCCACCCATTATGGCCGCATGTGCCCGATCGAAACGCCGGAAGGCCCGAACATTGGCCTGATCAACAGCCTGGCAACCTTTGCCAAGGTGAACAAATACGGCTTCATCGAAACGCCATACCGCCGCGTGATCGACAGCAAGGTGACCGATGAGGTCATCTATATGTCGGCCACCGAGGAAATGCGCCACACGGTTGCACAGGCCAACGCGCAGCTTGATGAAAACGGCAAGTTCAAGAACGAGCTGGTTTCAACCCGTAAATCCGGCGAATACATGCTAAACCCGCCGGGCGCGGTCGACCTGATCGACGTTTCGCCCAAGCAGCTGGTTTCGGTTGCCGCCTCGCTTATTCCGTTCTTGGAAAATGACGATGCCAACCGCGCGCTGATGGGCTCGAACATGCAGCGCCAGGCCGTGCCGCTTCTGCGCGCCGAGGCCCCTTTCGTGGGCACCGGCATGGAAGAGGTTGTGGCGATTGACTCAGGTGCTGCCATTACCGCGCGCCGCGCCGGGATCATCGACCAGGTTGATGCGACGCGTATCGTTGTGCGTGCCACCGAAGACCTTGCAGCGGGTGACCCCGGCGTTGACATCTACCGTCTGCGCAAGTTCCAGCGCTCCAACCAGTCGACCTGCATCAACCAGCGCCCGCTGGTGAAGGTGGGCGATACGGTTCACAAGGGCGAAGTTGTGGCCGATGGCCCTTCGACCGACCTTGGCGAACTGGCGCTGGGTAAAAACGTGCTCGTCGCGTTCATGCCCTGGAACGGCTATAATTATGAGGACTCGATCCTGATCTCGGAACGCATTGTCAAAGACGATGTGTTTACCTCGATCCATATCGAGGAGTTTGAGGTTTCGGCGCGCGACACCCGCCTTGGGCCGGAGGAAATTACCCGCGACATTCCGAATGTGGGTGAAGAAGCGCTACGCAACCTTGATGAGGCCGGCATCGTTTATATTGGCGCCGAGGTTGGGCCTGCCGATATTCTGGTGGGCAAGATCACCCCCAAGGGCGAAAGCCCGATGACGCCGGAAGAAAAACTTCTGCGCGCCATCTTCGGCGAAAAAGCCTCTGATGTGCGTGACACATCGCTGCGCATGCCGCCGGGTGACTATGGCACCGTGGTCGAGGTGCGCGTGTTCAACCGCCATGGTGTGGATAAAGATGAGCGTGCCTTGCAGATCGAGCGCGAGGAAGTTGAGCGCCTTGCCCGTGACCGCGATGACGAGTTGGCGATTCTGGAACGCAACATCTATGCGCGCCTGCGCACACTGCTGATCGGCAAGAAGGCCGTCAAAGGCCCGAAAGGCGTGAAAGCCGGTTCGGACATTACCGAAGAGCTTCTGGCCACGCTGAGCCGCGGGCAATATTGGCAGCTTGCCCTTGGCGATGACGCCGATGCGCAGGACATGGAAGCCTTGCACGGGCAGTTCGAGCTGCAAAAGAAGCAGCTTGATGCACGGTTTGAAGACAAGGTGGAAAAAGTCCGCCGTGGCGACGATCTGCCGCCGGGCGTGATGAAAATGGTCAAGGCCTTTGTTGCCGTGAAGCGCAAGTTGCAACCGGGCGATAAAATGGCTGGCCGTCACGGCAACAAGGGGGTTATTTCCAAGGTTGTGCCTGAAGAAGACATGCCCTTCCTGGCCGATGGCACCCCTGTCGATATTGTGCTGAACCCGCTGGGTGTGCCTTCGCGTATGAATGTGGGGCAGATTCTTGAAACCCATATGGGTTGGGCGGCACGCAGTCTTGGTGCCTCGATTGATGAATCATTGAAGGAATACCGCCGTTCCGGCGATTTGACCCCGCTTAATGACTCGTTGAAACTGGCCTATGGCGAAACGGTTTACGAGGCGGCCTTCCGCACCATGACCACCGAGCAATTGCTTGAAGCGTCTGAAAACGTGACCCGCGGCGTTCCCATCGCAACCCCCGTCTTTGACGGTGCGCGCGAAGTGGACGTGAACGATGCGCTGACCCGCGCCGGGCTTGATACCTCTGGCCAGTCCGATGTCTTTGACGGTCGCACCGGCGAGAAGTTTGCCCGCAAGGTTACCGTTGGTGTGAAATACATCCTCAAACTGCACCACCTTGTGGATGACAAGATCCACGCGCGTTCAACCGGGCCTTACAGCCTGGTGACCCAGCAGCCGTTGGGTGGCAAGGCGCAGTTCGGTGGCCAGCGCTTTGGTGAGATGGAGGTCTGGGCGCTTGAAGCCTATGGCGCCGCCTATACCTTGCAGGAAATGTTGACCGTGAAATCGGATGACGTGGCCGGCCGCACCAAGGTCTATGAGAGCATCGTGAAGGGCGAGGATAATTTCGAAGCCGGAATTCCCGAATCGTTCAACGTGTTGATTAAAGAAATCCGCTCGCTCGGCTTGAATATCGAGCTGCAGGATTCGGAGCAGGAGTAGGGCGCGCGCGCCCACTCCCCCAGAAACGAGATCAAGGAACATCCAATGAACCAGGAAGTCATGAACCCGTTCAATCCGGTCCAGCCAGTCAAGGCGTTTGACGAGATTCGCATCTCGCTCGCCTCGCCGGAGCGGATTTTGTCGTGGTCCTTCGGGGAAATCAAAAAACCCGAAACCATCAACTATCGCACGTTCAAACCGGAACGTGATGGTCTTTTCTGCGCCCGCATCTTCGGGCCGGTAAAAGACTATGAGTGCTTGTGCGGCAAGTACAAGCGCATGAAATATCGTGGCGTGACCTGCGAAAAATGCGGCGTTGAAGTAACGCTGCAAAAGGTCCGCCGTGAACGTATGGGCCATATCGAGCTTGCCGCACCTGTGGCGCATATCTGGTTTCTGAAGTCGTTGCCGTCGCGCATCGGCCTGATGCTGGACATGACGCTGCGCGATCTGGAACGCATTCTGTATTTCGAACAATATGTGGTGATCGAGCCCGGCCTGACCGACCTCAAGCATGGCCAGTTGATGACCGAGGAAGAATTCCTCGACGCTGAAGACCAGTTTGGCGCAGATGCCTTCACCGCCGGTATTGGCGCTGAGGCCATTCGTGAAATGCTGGCCGCCATCGACCTTGAGGCCGAGGTAGAGCAGTTGCGCGCTGATCTGGCCGTGGCAACAGGCGAGTTGAAGCCCAAAAAGATCATCAAGCGTTTGAAGCTGGTTGAATCATTCCGTGAATCGGGCAACCGCCCGGAATGGATGATCTTGACGGTGATCCCGGTTATTCCGCCCGAGCTGCGCCCGCTGGTGCCGCTGGATGGTGGCCGCTTCGCGACCTCCGACCTCAACGACCTTTACCGCCGCGTGATCAACCGCAACAACCGTTTGAAACGGCTGATCGAGCTGCGCGCGCCTGATATCATCATCCGCAACGAAAAGCGCATGTTGCAGGAATCGGTTGATGCGCTGTTTGACAATGGCCGCCGTGGCCGGGTGATTACCGGTGCCAACAAGCGCCCGCTGAAATCGCTGTCGGACATGCTGAAAGGCAAGCAGGGCCGCTTCCGCCAGAACCTGTTGGGTAAACGCGTCGACTTCTCGGGTCGTTCGGTCATCGTGACCGGGCCGGAGTTGAAGCTGCACCAGTGCGGGCTGCCCAAGAAAATGGCGCTCGAACTGTTCAAGCCGTTCATCTACAGCCGTCTTGAAGCCAAGGGCCTGTCATCCACAGTGAAACAGGCCAAGAAGCTGGTTGAAAAAGAGCGTCCCGAAGTTTGGGATATTCTGGATGAGGTCATCCGCGAACACCCCGTTTTGCTGAACCGTGCGCCAACCCTGCATCGTTTGGGCATTCAGGCGTTTGAACCTGTGCTGATCGAGGGTAAGGCTATCCAGCTTCACCCGCTGGTCTGCTCGGCCTTCAACGCCGACTTTGACGGTGACCAAATGGCCGTGCACGTTCCGCTGAGCCTTGAGGCCCAGTTGGAAGCGCGCGTGCTGATGATGTCGACCAACAACGTGCTGTCGCCAGCCAACGGCAAGCCGATCATCGTGCCGTCGCAGGACATGATTTTGGGCCTTTATTACGTGTCGCTGATGCGCGAAGGCCTGAAGGGCGAAGGCATGGCCTTTGGCTCGCTTGACGAGGTTGAACACGCGCTAGATGCCGGTGTTGTGCATTTGCACAGCAAAATCATCGCGCGTATCGAGCAGATCGACGAAGAGGGCAACGTTGTTCTGAAGCGGTTTGAAACCACGCCGGGCCGTATGCGCCTTGGCTCGATGTTGCCGAAAAACTTCAAGGCACCGTTCGACATTGTGAACCGTCTTTTGCGCAAAAAGGAAGTGGGCGAGGTCATCGACACCGTCTACCGCCATTGCGGGCAGAAAGAGTCGGTCATCTTCTGTGACCAGATCATGACCCTCGGTTTCCGCGAGGCGTTCAAAGCCGGTATTTCGTTTGGCAAGGATGACATGGTCATTCCTGACAACAAATGGGATTTGGTTAACGACACCCGCAATCAGGTGAAAGAATACGAACAGCAATACATGGATGGTCTGATCACCACCGGCGAGAAATACAACAAAGTGGTTGATGCCTGGTCGAAATGTTCCGACCGTGTGGCTGATGCCATGATGGCCGATATTTCCGCGATGCGGACATCGGATGCCGGCGTGCAGGAAGAGCCGAACTCGGTTTACATGATGAGCCATTCGGGTGCGCGTGGATCCCCCGCGCAGATGAAGCAGCTTGGCGGTATGCGCGGCCTTATGGCCAAACCGTCGGGTGAGATCATCGAAACGCCGATCATCTCGAACTTCAAGGAAGGTTTGACCGTGCTCGAGTATTTCAACTCGACCCACGGCGCGCGTAAAGGTCTGGCCGATACCGCGATGAAAACCGCGAACTCGGGCTACCTGACACGCCGACTGGTTGACGTGGCGCAGGATTGCATTGTCAAGATCGACGATTGCGGCACCGATCGCTCGATCACCGTGCGTCCGGCCATCAATGATGGCGAGGTTGTGGCTTCCCTGTCCGAACGTGTTCTTGGCCGGGTTCTGGCCGAAGACGTGCTCGACCCGGCAACCGGCGAAGTGCTCGCGCATCGCGACCAGTTGCTTGACGAACGTGCCTCTGAAGAGCTGGAGGCCGCTGGCCTGCTGCAGGTTCAGGTGCGCTCGCCGCTGACCTGTGAAGCCGAAGACGGGATTTGTGCGCAATGCTATGGCCGTGACTTGGCCCGTGGTACCCGCGTGAACCCCGGTGAAGCTGTCGGCATCATTGCCGCGCAGTCCATCGGTGAGCCCGGCACCCAGCTCACCATGCGTACCTTCCACATTGGCGGTATTGCCCAAGGTGGCCAGCAGTCGTTCATGGAAGCCAGCCAGAAAGGCCGCGTTGAATTCCGCAACCCGAACATTCTGACCAACTCGGCAGGTGAACAGATTGTTCTTAGCCGTAACATGGAACTCGCGATTATTGACGAGCACGGCGTTGAACGCGCGCATCACAAACTGACCTATGCGACCAAGCTGATCGTCAAAGACGGCGAGCAGGTCGAGCGCGGCGCCAAGATGTTCGAATGGGACCCGTATACCCTGCCGATCATTGCCGAGCGTGATGGTCAGGCCAAGTTTGTGGACCTCACCTCCGGCCTGTCGGTGCGTGAAGAAACAGACGATGCGACCGGTATCGCCCAGAAGATCGTTTCGGACTGGCGTGCGGCCCCCAAAGCCAACGAGATCAAGCCCGAGATCATCGTGATGGACCCGAAAACCGGCGAGCCGATGCGTCTGGAAAATGGCAACCCCGAAATTCACCCCATGTCGGTTGATGCGATCCTGTCGGTCGAAGACGGGCAGGACGTGAAGGCAGGCGATGTGCTGGCGCGTATTCCGCGCGAAGGTGCCAAGATCAAGGACATCACCGGGGGTCTGCCCCGCGTGGCCGAATTGTTCGAAGCCCGTCGCCCGAAAGACCATGCGCTGATCTGCGAAATCGACGGTTATGTGCGCTACGGCAAAGACTACAAGAACAAGCGCCGCATCACCATCGAGCCTGTAGAAGAGGGGCTGGATCCAGTCGAATACCTCGTGCCCAAAGGCAAGCACATTCCCGTTCAGGAAGGTGATTTTGTCGGCAAGGGCGAATACATCATGGATGGCAACCCCGCGCCGCATGACATCCTGCAAATTCTGGGTGTCGAGGCCTTGGCTGATTACATGATCGACGAGGTGCAAGAGGTGTATCGCCTGCAGGGCGTGAAGATCAACGACAAGCATATCGAAGTGATCGTGCGCCAGATGCTGCAGAAATGGGAAGTCAGCGAAAGCGGCGGCACCGTATTGCTGAAGGGCGAACAGGTTGACAAGGCCGAGTTTGATGCCGAGTGCGAGAAGGCTGTTGCCGCAGGGCGCGAACCTGCCAAAGGCGGCCCGATTCTGCTGGGCATTACCAAAGCCAGCCTGCAGACCCGCAGCTTCATCTCGGCGGCGTCTTTCCAGGAAACCACACGTGTGCTCACCGAAGCGGCAACGCAAGGCAAGCGCGACAAGCTGGTGGGCCTGAAAGAGAACGTCATCGTTGGCCGCCTCATCCCGGCGGGCACGGGCCGTGCCACACACGAGATCAAGCGTGTGGCGCAAACCCGTGACGCACAGGTCATCGCTGACCGTCGCGCCGAAGCACAGCTTGTAAGCGATGCGATGAGTGTTGAAGAGGTGGCACCGGCTCAAACCGGCGAGGCCGATTTCGATTGATATCTGGTATCTGCGCCCAAGGGTGCTGATACGACAGAATGCAAAGCGCCCCGGTTACCGCCGGGGCGCTTTCGTTTGGAGAAAAGTACGACAACGACCGCCCCAACATGGGGATAGGCGCCATCACCCCCGCCATGAAACTGTTCCCGCAGGGGACGCGAAGCGACAAAATGGACGCGTAAATTCTACGGATGCACCCCGTTAAAAAAGGGGGAGATTACCGTATCACCTATAGCGGGTTGCGCGAAGGTGTTGAGCTTGGCTTTTCCTACTCCGAATTTGCCGGTGCCGAAACTATCGACAGCGACTACTTTCTCGAAGGTAGCTCGGTCTGGATGAAGCTGACCTTCTAATTTTGCTGCCAGCCAATCGCAGCCTTGCTGCATGGCTGATTCTATGACATCTCACAAGGAGGGGCATCTTGCCTCTCCTTGCTGCGTATATGGTGGCGTAGCTATCGGCATTTCAGCGGGTTTCGTGCTTTCACAGGTCATAAACAAGCCGCTAAACCGAATGGCCAGCCGCAAAAAAGTTTCAGCTTAATGGGCTGTTGACAATGGGGGCGACTCCTCCTAGGTTCCGCCCGCTTGGGGTCGATATGTGACCTTGCGCATATAGCCACATACTGGTGGTCATGATCCGGGTGAATGCCCCGATCCTCTGGAATTTAGCCGCGCCGGCCCCTGTTTTTGGGCCGAGGGTGGCACTTTTGGCATTCCGCGAATCGCGCGGATGCTTGACGAATGAAACGGGTTGAACGGGGTTATTGCCGCATGCCAACGATCCAACAGCTGATCCGCAAACCGCGGCAGCCTAAAGTCCAGCGCTCGAAGTCGCAGCATATGCAGGGTTGCCCGCAGAAGCGCGGCGTTTGCACGCGCGTCTATACAACGACGCCGAAAAAGCCGAACTCGGCCATGCGTAAGGTTGCAAAGGTGCGCCTGACCAATGGTTTTGAGGTCATTTCTTATATCCCTGGTGAAAGCCACAACCTGCAGGAACACTCCGTAGTCCTCATCCGCGGCGGTCGCGTAAAAGACCTTCCCGGTGTGCGTTACCACATCCTGCGCGGTGTGCTCGATACCACTGGCGTGAAAGATCGTCGCCAGCGTCGTTCGAAATACGGCGCCAAGCGTCCGAAATAAGGAGAGACAGAGATGTCCCGTCGTCACCGCGCCGAGAAACGCGAAATTCTGCCGGACGCCAAATTTGGCGATACCGTGCTGACAAAATTCATGAACAACCTGATGTTCGATGGCAAGAAATCCATCGCTGAAGGTATTGTCTACGGTGCGCTTGATCGCGTCGAAGGCAAGTTGAAGCGTGCACCGATCGAAGCCTTCCATGAAGCTCTTGAGAACATCAAGCCTTCGCTTGAAGTCCGGTCGCGTCGCGTTGGCGGTGCCACCTATCAGGTGCCCGTTGAAGTGCGCCCCGAGCGCCGCGAAGCACTGGCAATCCGCTGGCTGATCAATGCCAGCCGTGCGCGCAACGAAAAAACGATGGAAGAGCGTTTGGCCGGTGAGCTGGTCGACGCAGTCAACTCGCGCGGCTCTGCCGTAAAGAAACGCGAAGACACCCACAAAATGGCAGACGCAAACAAAGCGTTCGGCCATTACCGCTGGTAAGCTAGAGGTCAGGACAAGAACATGGCGCGCGAATATCAACTGAGCAGATACCGCAACATCGGGATTATGGCGCATATCGACGCGGGTAAAACCACGACGACCGAGCGGATTCTGTTTTACACCGGCAAGTCGCACAAGCTTGGCGAAGTGCATGACGGTGCCGCCACGATGGACTGGATGGAGCAAGAGCAAGAGCGTGGCATCACGATCACCTCGGCTGCGACCACCACATTCTGGCAGCGTCAGGAAGACCCGACAACCGAAGGCACGTCAGATACCAAATACCGGCTCAACATCATCGACACCCCTGGCCACGTTGACTTTACCATTGAAGTTGAGCGTTCGCTTGCGGTGCTTGATGGTGCAATCTGCCTGCTCGACGCCAATGCCGGTGTAGAGCCGCAGACCGAAACCGTCTGGCGTCAGGCTGACCGCTATAAAGTGCCGCGCATTGTGTTCGTGAACAAAATGGACAAGATCGGCGCCGATTTTTACAACTGCGTCAAAATGATCAAGGACCGCACTGGCGCAACCCCGTTGCCAATCGCCCTGCCGATTGGTGCCGAGGATAAGCTGGAAGGCATCATCGACCTGATCAAAATGGAAGAATGGGTTTGGGAAGGCGAAGATCTGGGCGCAGCCTGGGTTCGCAAGCCGATCCGCGACGACCTTGTAAAAATTGCAAAAGAATGGCGTCACAACCTGCTTGAGATCGTTGTCGAGCTCGATGATGCGGTTATGGAAGCCTATCTGGAAGGCAACGAGCCCGACGATGCGACCCTGCGCAAGCTGATCCGTAAAGGCACCTTGTCGCTGACCTTCGTTCCGGTTACCGCCGGTTCGGCCTTCAAAAACAAAGGCGTTCAGCCGCTGTTGAACTCGGTTATCGACTTTCTGCCTTCGCCGCTCGACGTGCCCGCCTATATGGGCTTTAAAGCCGGCGACGAAACGGAGACCCGCAACCAACCGCGTTCGGCTGATGATGCGCAGCCCTTCTCGGGCCTTGCCTTCAAAATCATGAACGACCCCTTCGTCGGCTCGCTGACCTTCACGCGCATCTACTCGGGCATGCTGAAAAAAGGCGACCAGATGGTGAACACCACCAAAGGCCGCAAAGAACGTGTTGGCCGCATGATGATGATGCACGCCATCAACCGCGAAGAGATTGATGAAGCCTTCGCAGGCGACATCATTGCGCTGGCAGGTCTGAAAGAAACCACAACCGGTGACACCCTGTCCGACCCGAACAATCAGGTCGTTCTGGAAACCATGACCTTTCCCGATCCGGTGATTGAAATCGCCATCGAGCCGAAGACCAAGGCTGACCAGGAAAAAATGGGTATCGCTTTGGCCCGCCTGGCCGCCGAAGACCCGTCCTTCCGTGTGGAAACCGATTTTGAATCGGGCCAGACGATTATGAAGGGTATGGGCGAGCTTCACCTCGATATTCTGGTCGACCGCATGAAGCGCGAATTCAAGGTCGAGGCGAATATCGGTGCACCGCAGGTGGCTTACCGTGAAACCATCAGCCGCGAAGCTGAAATCGACTACACTCACAAGAAACAGTCGGGTGGTTCGGGTCAGTTTGCGCGCGTCAAAATGGTTATCATGCCAACCGAGCCGGGCGAGGGTTACTCGTTCGAATCCAAAATCGTTGGTGGTTCGGTGCCCAAGGAATACGTTCCCGGCGTTGAAAAGGGCATCAAATCGGTTATGGATAGCGGCCCGCTGGCTGGCTTCCCCGTGATCGACTTCAAGGTACAACTGATCGACGGCGCTTACCATGATGTGGACTCATCGGTTCTGGCTTTTGAAATTGCGGCACGTGCAGCCATGCGCGACGGTTTGAAAAAAGCCGGTGCGAAACTGCTCGAGCCGATCATGAAGGTCGAAGTTGTGACCCCGGAAGAATATACCGGTGGTGTTATCGGTGACTTGACCAGCCGTCGTGGCATGGTTCAGGGCCAGGACACCCGCGGCAATGCCAACGTGATCGAAGCGATGGTGCCGCTGGCCAATATGTTCGGCTATATCAATACCCTGCGCTCCATGTCTTCGGGCCGTGCGCAGTTCTCAATGCAGTTCGACCACTACGATACAGTGCCGTCGAATATCTCGGAAGAAATTCAGGCGAAATTCGCCTGATCTGTAACCAGGTCAGGTGCCTGACCAAAATTGAATGGAGGCCAAGATGGCGAAGGCAAAGTTTGAGCGGAATAAGCCGCATTGCAACATCGGAACGATCG
>JBBDJE010000016.1:0-6296 GCA_040880065.1 Paracoccaceae bacterium
GAAAATGGCCGCGTAAATTCTACGGCTGAGCCCCATTAAAAATGGGGGGATTACCGATGCAGCGGGCGCACGCTCGCCGCTTTCACCCATCCGCACCCGCCAGCTTGGCTTTGGTGCGTTATGGGGCAGTGTGGATTGGGTCAGCGACACGCCGCTGCCGCATAACCAGCTTAGCCAACGCTATCGCGGCGCGCTTAAAATGCTCGGGATCATGCCGATGGGCAGGCGGCCGGGCACGCAAAATGCGGCAGCGGCGATATTCTACTCGCTCCCCGCTTCGCAATATAAAACCTTTGAGGCTGAAGGGCTGGGGGCGTGGCAAGACGAGGTTGCAACACTCTGGCCCGACTTCGCACCCTTCGCCCGCCAGATCACCCATGAAAGCCAGCTTACGATGGCGCGCTATGCGCATGGCACTCTGGCGCGGGTTTGGGCGCAGGGGCTGGTGCATATTGGCGATGCCGCGCATCAGGCCAGCCCGCAGCTCGGGCAAGGGGCGAATATGGCGCTGCTTGATGCATTTGCGCTCGCGCGCGCGCTGCGCCGCCGGCAGGACGATGCCGCCCTTGCAGATTACGCTTTTATGCGGCGCTGGCATGTGCGGCTTTATCAGGCGTTCAGCTACGCATTCACCCCGCAATACCAGTCGCATAGCCGCGCGCTGCCACTGTTGCGCAATTCGGTTCTTGCGCCGCTTAGCCTTGTGCCGCCGCTGCCGCGCATCCTGTCACGGCTGGTCTGTGGCGATATTATACCGCCGCTGGCCTCATCAGCAGCATTGCCAGCGCTCGAAAAAGCAAAAGCCAAAAGCTAGCTAAACAGCCCTGTCAAAGCGCGCTTCACAAGGGCGGTAACACGCGGGCGCTTGAGCGTTGAAAAGGGCATCGGGCGGCAGACATCCATCGCGGCAATGCCCACACGCGCGGTCAGCGCGCCATTTACCACCCCCTCGCCCAAACGGCGCGAGACTTTGCCAATTGCCCCGCCACCAACGACCGAGCCGAGCAGATCGTCGGCCATTGCCACCGCCCCTGTGGCCAGTAAATGCGCACCCACCGCGCGCAGCAGCCGCCACGAGCCGAGCGTGCCGGTGCGTCCGCCATAGATCGCCGCCACACGGCGCAGCATTTTCAGGTTCACCGCCAAAGCGGCCAGCACATCAATCATCGGCATCGGTATCATTGCCGTTGCCGTGGCGACCTGCCGCGCGGCCAGTTCAACCTCGATGCGCGCGGCGGCATCAAGCGGTGCCATCAGCCTGCGTTCGGCAAGCGCCAGCAGTGCAGGCGCGTCCAGCGCATCGGGCAGGCGGCTTGTTACATCCTGCCATGCCCAGCGAAGATCGGCGCGCGGGGCGTAAAACCTGCCAAGCAGATGCACCGCCGCCAACGCCTGCGCGCGTTCATTAGCGCGTATCGCGGCCTCGACCTTGCGGCGCAGCCCGTCAATGCGCTGCAGCCGCGCAATGCCCGCCGCTTCGCGCAGAACCACCACCACCAGACCAAGCGCGATGATTGCGCCAAGCCCGGTGGCAATGGCACCCAAAACTGGATAGCTGTTGATGAGCGCGGCCAGCGTTTCATAGGCGGTCACGGTGATTGCAAGCGCAAGCAGCGCTGCAGCCGCAGCCCAGAACAGCCGCCAGAACCAACTCACCCGCCGCAGCGAACCACCAGCGCCCGCCAGCTTGCCCACGGCCTGCATAGCCTGGCCATTGGCGGCACCTTCAGCGGCAAACGGGTCTGCCTCGGGGCTATGTTCGGGTAAGGGCGGCAGCGCGCTTGCCTCGATGATCACCGGGCGGGGCTGTTTTGGTGGCTCACCCATGGGCTGTCCTTTCTTGCTGCGCGCGAAGCACCAGCCGCAGATCGGGCAAGCCTTCTTCGTTGGCGCCCACGGTTTGGCCACGCTCGATGCAGCCCATCGCGCGGTAAAAGCTGCGCGCAGGCGTGTTGGCGGCAAAGAGCGTCAGGTGCAAATCATCGCCGCCACCGGCCAGTTCCGCCAGCAAGGCCCGCCCGATACCCTGTTGGCGCGCATCCCGCGCCACATAGAGCGCGGCAAGCACATTGCCATCGCGCACCGCAAAGCCCAGCACCCGCCGCCATAGCCCGCGCCGTTGCGCAACAACCACGCGTGCGCGGCACAGATGCTCTGCCATGGCGGCGCGGCTTGCGGAATAAGGTGCGCGGCTCATAAACCACGGGGTTTCATCTATCCAATGCGCCAGAATGCGGGCCATGGCGGCGGCATCGCGCGGGCGCGCGGCCCGAAGGGTGAAACCGCGCCTCATAGCTTGTCTGCCAGCAAGAATTCGGCCGCCTGATCCATACGGATATGCGCAAGCCCGGCGCCCTTTTGCCGCGCACCGGCTTGTGGCAGAAAGCGCATCAACTCGAACGCGCCACCCAACCATTGCGGCTCTGCTTTGCGGGCGGCGTTCAAAACGGCATCCGGATCGGCTGGAAATGCGCCGGGGTAAAGCGCGGCTTCGCGCGGGCCAGCACCTTTTTCGCCCGCCAATACCCCGCGCACGCAATGCAGCGCCTCGCCTTCATGGGTGAGCGTTTGCTCTACGGTCGCGCGCAAGGCTGCCAGCGCCACACCCTTGGTTTGCGCCCCTGCAAAGGCGGCGCGGTCGCGCGCTTCGCGCACCAAAGCTGTGGTCAGACCGGCCAGATCATCATGGCTGGTATGGTGCAGATGGTCGGCTTTTGTGGCGGCGAACAGGATCCGGTCGATCCGGCGGCGCAGCAGGCTGCCAAGCCAGCTATCGGCACCGGGGCGAAAGGCGGTGAGCACATTGGCTATATCGTCGCGCATTTCCTGCATCGCGGCGGGGCCGGAATGCAGCGCGCCAAGCACATCAAGCAAAACAACCTGCCGGTCGAGCCGCGCAAAATGCTGGCGAAAGAACGGTTTGACGATGGCGCTGCGATACGCCTCGTACCGCCGCTCAAAAGCCTTATAGAGGCTGGTGTTGCGTGCGCGGCTTTCAGGCAGTGGCAGCGGCGCAAAGGTCAGCACGGGCGAGCCGGCAAGATCACCCGGCAGTAAAAACCGCCCCGGCGCACCGGGTGAAAGGCCCGCATCGCGCGCGCTTTGCAGATAGGCGGTAAAGGCGGCAGCAAGGCTTTGGGCGGTTGGTTCGTTTAGAGCGGCGCGCGCATCACAGCTTTGCAGCGCGCCAAGCCAGCTTGCGGCCAGCCCTGCGCGGCTTGGCTTTGCCGCCCGCGCAAGCGCCGCTTGCGACCATTCAGCATAGGTTTGATCGAGCAGTGCCAGATCGAGCAGCCATTCGCCGGGATAGTCGATAATATCAATATGCACCGTGCGCGCCCCGCGCATGGATCTCAGCAGCCCGCCACGGCGCAACCGCAGCGACAGGCGCAACTGGCTCACCGCGCGCGTGCTCTCGGGCCAATGCGGGGTTGTGGCGGTCAGCGCCGCCAAATTCCCCTCATAGTCAAAGCGCGGCACGGTCGCATCGGGCTGGGGCTGCAAATAGGCGGCCATGATCCGCCCTTCGGCCTCGGGGGTGAAGCCGAGCATACGCCCTCGGTCGAGCAGATTGGCCACAAGCGAGGTGATGAACACGGTCTTGCCCGAGCGCGCCAGCCCCGTTACCCCAAGCCGCACCACGGGTTCAAAGGCGGCACGGGTATCGGCCGCCGCCTCTTCAAGGCGCGACAATACCGCATCGCTGATCGCGCCTAAGCCCATAAGTTCGCCTTTTTACCGCTCTGGAATCCTGTTCTTCAGATGATATAAGCACGAAATGCCAAAAAGTGGAGAGGGCAAGGCCGTGCCGCGCTATGCGCTGAAAATTGAATATGACGGCGGCCCCTTTCACGGATGGCAACGCCAGCGCGACCTTCCAAGCGTGCAGGGTGCAATTGAAGCCGCCCTCGCCAAGCTCGAAGCTGTTGCGCCAACCCTGCAAGGTGCAGGGCGCACCGATACCGGCGTGCACGCTGGCGGGCAGGTGGCGCATGTTGATATGACAAGGCAGTGGCCGCCAGAGCGCCTTGCCGCCGCGCTGAATGCACATTTGCGCCCTGCCCCCGTGGCTGTTTTGGCCGCCGCACAGGTGGATGCGTCGTTTCACGCGCGGTTTTCCGCGCTTTGCCGGCATTACCAGTTCCGCCTTTTTGCCCGCCGCGCCCCGCTGACATTCGCCGCCGGGCGCATGTGGCAGGTGCGTGGCCCGCTCGACCTCGCCGCCATGCAGGCAGGGGCCGCGCATTTGCTTGGCTGTCACGATTTTACCACCTTTCGGTCTTCCATCTGCCAGGCTGCAAGCCCTGTCAAAACCCTCGACCGGCTGGACATTGCCGAGTTTCCGCATTCCGGCGGCGTGGAATACCGGTTCAGCCTGTCGGCGCGCAGCTTTTTGCACAATCAGGTCCGCTCGTTTGTTGGCACGCTCGAACGGGTCGGCAGCGGCAACTGGCAGCCCGATGATGTGGCCACCGCGCTGGCCGCGCGCAACCGTGCCGCCTGTGGCCCCGTTTCGCCACCGCAGGGACTTTACCTTATGGCGGTCGATTACCCCGAAGATCCGTTCAACTGAGTCTTTACAAGCGGCGCGCACCGACTATTGTGCCGCCAATTCCCTGCCCGCGTGGTGGAATGGTAGACACATGGGACTTAAAATCCTGCTTTTGAAGCAGAAAAGCATAACAATTACAAAGCCTTGTTGTGTGTTTGATTGTTGACGGCCATACATAGGCCCGATATTAAAGTTTGAAGAAAACGCTCTGTGCGGGCGTGCTGGAATGGTAGACAGACCAGACTTAAAATCTGAGGGGCGTATGCCCGTGTGGGTTCGAGTCCCACCGCCCGCACCAACTATTTGAAGTAAAACACTTTATTCGTAGCGATTTTTCACTCGCTGTGCCAGCGTTTCCATTGAGACGCGTTTTCGCCAATTGTGATTGTGGAAGGACCGATCTAAACAAGGATAGTCAACCACCTGAAAGTAGCGCCAATGCCTGATGCTCCAACCGATACCTTGAAAGAGCTATTGAAGAAACATCCTGCTGCTCCATTCTTGTTTGTAGGTTCTGGATTTTCGCGGCGTTATTTGGGGATCAAGGACTGGGCGGGGCTTCTGCAGAGGTTTTGTCGCCCAATTCAAGATTTTGGCTACTATAGCTCCAAGGCCAACGGCGATCTGCCCACAGCAGCATCATTTATGGCAAGTGACTATAACGAATGGTGGTGGTCAGCGCCCGAAGCTGAAGCAAGTCGAGCTAAAGCAGCTGGTTCTGTGAAAGGACAATCAGATGCTCTTAAGGTAGATATAGCAGCTTACATAGACCTGCATACCCTTGAAAGTGCGCGAGCTTCTGAATTTGGCGTAGAGATTGCGTCGTTCTCAGAAATAGCAATCGACGGCATCATCACTACTAATTGGGATTCTCTATTGGAAGAGCTTTTCCCGGATTATAAAGTCTTCGTTGGCCAGCAAGAGCTGCTTTTTTCGAACCCTCAAGCAATAGGTGAGATTTACAAGATACATGGGTCTGCCTCTGACCCAAAGACACTCGTGTTAACCGCGGAAGATTACGCAGAGTTCTCGTCCAAAAACCCTTATCTGGCGGCTAAGCTTGTCACAATTTTCGTGGAACACCCTATTATATTCATAGGCTATTCAATTACCGACCCTCACATTCGGGCAATCATTACTTCTATAGCACAGTGCCTTACACAAGATAAGATAGCTGCATTTCAAGAAAATCTTATTTTCGTCCAACGAGTGAAGGAAGGTGAGGCCCCAACTATTGAAAAAACAACAATCCAATCAGGTGACTTTAGCGTAACCATGATGGTAGCAAAGGTCGGAGACTTTGGCCAAGTCTACAGCGCCTTGACTGGTGCAAAACGGAAAATTCCGGCCCGCGTATTGCGTTTTTTTAAAGAGCAACTCTACGACCTAGTTCACACATCGACGGACGTTGATACAAAACTTGCAGTAGTCGACTTTGAAGATATTGATAGCGCGGACGGGGTCGAGTTTGTGGTGGGCGTTGGTGTAGCAAAGGATCGCCAACAGTTTGGTCAGAAGGCCGATGAGCGTCTAGCCGCTAAAGGTTATACTGGTGTCGGTGCGAATGAATTGTTTGAAGACTGCCTAGCCGATAAATCGAAGTTTGATAGTGCTGATCTACTTGGTTCTGCATTTCCGATTTACGCTCGAACAAGCAAGAAGTTCATTCCAGTGTTTCGGTATCTTAGGGGTAATCTCCCCCTTTTTAACGGGGTGCATCCGTAGAACTCACGCGGCCATTTTC
>JBBDJE010000017.1:0-80448 GCA_040880065.1 Paracoccaceae bacterium
GATGCCTACCGCGCCATCTGGCCCGACCCGCTGGAGAAACCGGCCTTCACCTGGACCGCGCGCTGGACAGTTGAGGATGACCCCCACGACCACCATGACCGGATCGACTATATCTTTGTGCGCGGCGCAGCGGACAGGCCCGTAACAGTGCGCGAGGCGGTCATTGTCGGCGAGCCGGGCATTCGCAGCGATATCATCATCGAGCCATGGCCTTCGGACCACCGCGCAGTGTTTGCGATTGTCGAGTTCTGAAACGAAAGGCAAGCAATGGCCGAGATCAAAACCAACCCCACCAACGTTGCTGTAACAACGTTTCTCGACAGCATCCCCCACCCGACACGGCGGGCTGACGCCGTTGCGCTGGATGCGCTGTTTCGCCATGTGACAGGCTTTAAGCCTCAAATGTGGGGGCCGACGATGGTGGGCTATGGCAGCTATGATTATGTCTACGAAACCGGCCATTCCGGCACGAGCCTTGCCACCGGTTTTAGCCCGCGCAAGGCGAATCTGGTGCTCTACATCATGCCCGGCTATGCCAGCTTTGGCGATATTCTCGCGCGAATGGGCAAATACAAGCGCGGCAAATCCTGCCTTTACATCAACAAGCTGGCCGATGTGGACCTGAACGTGGTGAAAGAAATCATCCGCGCGGGGCTGGATGATCTGGCGACCCACTGGCTGGTAAAGCCAAGCTGACTATGTGCGGATGGCCTGTAAGCCGGATTTTGTGCCCATGGTTACCCATGGGTGATGACCATTCATCTACACCGCCTGTTGCCAGACGGCTTTAGCAGCCAACCCGGACCACTGGCTGAAGTGCGCCGGGCTGGTGCCCGCGTGGTCCCTATTTGGCCTTGCTCCCGGCGGGGCTTGCCATGCCCGCCCTGTTACCAGCGCGGCGGTGGGCTCTTACCCCACCGTTTCACCCTTACCCCGAACGCGTCGGGGCGGTCTGTTCTCTGTGGCGCTTTCCCTCGGGTTGCCCCGGCCGGCCATTAACCGGCGCCGTTTACTTCTGGAGTCCGGACTTTCCTCGGGCGGGCAAGCCCGCACGCGGTCATCCAGCCATCCGCACAGCGCCTAGCTATGCGTTGGGGCTGGCTTCGTCAATGCAAGGATATGCGCGCGCCAGTGCCTCGATCTGCGCGATATCAGCATGGCAGAGCGGCATCGCGACACGTTCAGGCGCAAAGCGCAGCCTAAAGGCTGCCAGCACGGCGTCAGGCGCAACCGCGCCGCTATAGCCGAATTTGCGCGCCGCGTCGTGAAATCGTGCCAGCGTCGGTGGCTCTTTTGCAGCACCGCCACCTGTTGCCGCGCTCGCCCAAACGGCGCGCCCCGCAAGCGCAAGGCGCTGCCAGTCAAAGGCCGGGCCGGGGTCGGCCTTGCGCCCCGGTGCCATGTCGCAATGCCCGATCACCCGTTCGGGCGCAATGGCATGGCGCTGCATCAGATCATCAAGCAGGGTTTCAAGGCTGCTCATTTGCTGATGCGCAAAGGGTGGCAGGCCGATCAGGCCACCCGCGTTGCACAGTTCAATGCCGATCGAGCGGCTGTTCACATCACCTATAGCGCCCCAACTTCCGGCACCTGCATGCCAAGCGCGCATCTCATCGGCAACAAGCTGAAACACCTTGCCATCACGCGCAATCAGGTAATGGGCCGAAACCTGTGCCACCGGGTCACACAACCTGTCCAGCGCGGCCTGCGCGCTTAGCATCGCAGTATGGTGCAGCACGATCAGGTCGGGCTTTACCCCACCCTTGCGCGGCCCGAAATTTGCCGAAAGGTGAGGGATAATCTGCATGTTAGCCGCGCGGCCCGCCTTTTGGCCGCCCGCCATGCGGTTTGCCGTCTTTTGGCCGCAGCGACGCGCCGCTCTGGCTGGCCGGGCGTGTCCGGCTGCGCGGCCCGCCTTTTTGAGCCTCAGCCCGGCTGGCAGCTTGCGCACGCAGTTCCGGCTCTGGCACACGCTCCACGCCGAGCTGGTCACGCAAAATCTTCGGGCGGATTTCTTCAACCGCGCCGCGCGCCAACTCGCTGAGCTGAAACGGCCCGTAGGACAGGCGGATCAGCCGGTTTACCTTCAGGCCCACAAATTCCAGCGCACGGCGAATCTCGCGGTTCTTGCCTTCCTTGATGGCCACGGTCAGCCAGATATTCGCGCCCTGCACACGGTCAATATCAATGGTCATCGGCTGGAATCGCTCGCCATCGACGGTTGCACCCGCGCGCAAAGGTGCCAGCGCCTTGTCATCAATCGAGCCATTGGCGCGCACGCGGTATTTCCGTGTCCACCCGGTTGAGGGCAGTTCCAGCTTGCGCTTTAAATCGCCGTCATTGGTCAGCAGCAGCAAACCTTCGGAGTTCAGATCCAGCCGCCCGATGCTCATCACGCGCGGCATATCAGGCGGCAGCTTGTCAAACACCGTGTCGCGGCCCTTTTCATCGGAATTCGATGTCACCAGCCCTGACGGTTTATGATAGCGCCACACGCGCACCGGCTCCTGTGCGGCCAGCGGCTTGCCGTCGACCACGATTTTGTCGCTGGTGGTCACGTTCAGCGCGGGGCTGTCTATGGCTTTGCCGTTCACCGCAACGCGGCCCTCGGCGATCATACGTTCAGCTTCCCGACGCGAGGCAAGCCCCGCGCGCGCAATGCGCTTGGCGATGCGCTCGCCCTCAAATTCCTGTGTGCTCATCGCGCCCCCCTTACACCCCGCCGCCTGCCGCGCCAAGGCAATTTGCTTGCACTGGCCCCAAATCCCATGAATACCGTGCATATGACCCTTTTTCAAAGCCATATGGACCTAGCCCTGAGCGAGGCGCGTGCTGCCGCTGAGCGCGGCGAAGTGCCGGTGGGCGCCGTGGTGATCGGCCCTGATGGCGCGGTACTGTCCTGCGCTGGCAACCGCACGCGCGAGATGAACGACCCAAGCGCCCATGCCGAGGTGCTCGCCATTCGCGCCGCCTGTGCCACACTTGGCCAGCCTGTGCTGACCGGCTGCGACATCTATGTCACGCTGGAACCCTGCCCCGCCTGTGCCATGGTCATTTCAGCCGCCCGCATCGCAAGGCTGTATTATGGCGCTGACGATGCAAAATCTGGCGGTGTGGAACATGGCCCGCGCATCTACACCCATCCGCAAGCCCACCATAAACCCGAAGTTTATGCCGGATTGGCCGAGGCGGATTGCGCCCGCATCCTGCGCGATTTCTTTGCCGCGCGCCGCTTGGCGAAACCGTGACGCGGGGAGGGTGCGCAGGAACGGCACGCAAGAACGGTGCGCAATAAATGCGCACCCTACGGCACGCTTGCGCCCCGCAAACCCAACACCCGTAGGGTGCGCATTCATTGCGCACCTTTGGTCGCATTCATTGCGCACCTTTGGTCGCATTCATTGCGCACCTTTTGGCCGTATGCCCGCCGCAACAGGCTAAAGGATGATCGGCTCCAGAACCTGCGGCTCGATCATATCAACATTCGGCAATGCCGCCTTCAGGCTATCGGCGTTCTGCTCCAGCGCATCAAAGGTGCGGTAGTGGCAGGGAATGAGGGTTTTGAAGTTGAAATAGCGCTTGGCTGCATAGGCGACTGCCGCCATATCCATCGTGTAAACCCCGCCCGCCGACATGATGCCGATATCGGGGCGGTGATAGTCGCCAAACCAGTCCATATCGGCCATGATGTCGGTATCGCCCGAAAAGTAAATCTTGCGCCCCTCACCCGCGATCATGAAGCCGCATTCGGTACCACAAACCCCGTGTGTGCCGGAATCGGGGAAGGATGAGGAATGCGAGGCGGCAACCAGCGTGACCGCCACCTCGCCAAGCATCGCCGTGCCGCCACGGCCAATGGCTATGCTTTCGCCACCGGTAAGTTCACCCAGAATTTCGCCCAACTCGAACACCGCCAGAACCGGTGCACCGGTTTCGCGCGCAATTTCAACAACGTTGCTCGCATGGTCGCCATGCCCGTGGCTGACAAGGATATGCGTAACGCCTTTCAGCGCTTCCGCGCGCCGTGCTGCGGGAAACATCGGGTTGCCTACCAGCCATGGGTCGATCAGCAACACCTTTTGTGCAATTTCAATGCGAAAGCCCGAATGGCCAAGCCAGATGATTTTCATATGTGCCTCCTGCGTTATTTGCGCCATTATATGTAATTAACGAGCAAGGAGTCTGCAATGAACTGGCTGGAACATGTCGACAATTACTGCGAGCGGCTGGGGCCGGGCCTGCTTGCCGAGCCGATAAACCTGTTCACAAATTTTGCGTTCCTGCTTGCAGCAGTGCTGGTGTGGCCTCGCACAAAGCAAGATGCGATGGCGCGGGCGCTGGCAATCATTCTCTTTGCCATCGGCCTTGGTTCGCTGGCCTTTCATGGCTTTGCGCAGCGCTGGGCGGCGCTGGCCGATGTGTTGCCGATCATGACATTCATTCTCGTATACATTTATGCCGCCACAACCCGGTTCCTGAACCAGCCGCTTTGGGTGGGTGTGCTAATCGCGGTGGGTTTTCTGCCCGCCTCCGGCGTGCTTGGCTATGGTATCAGCGCACTGTTCGGCCCGCTCAACGGCTCGGTCGGTTATATGCCGGTTGTGGTCATCATACTGGCCTATGCGGCAATTTTGCGAAACAGCGCGCCCGCCACGGCGCGGGGGCTGGCGCTCGGGGCGGGGGTGCTGGCAGTTTCGCTCACCTTTCGCACGCTTGATGAACCGCTTTGCGAGATCGCGCCGTTTGGCGTGCATTTCTTGTGGCACATTCTGAATGCCATCATGCTGGGCTGGATGATACTGGTTCTTGTGCGCCATCCGCGTCTTGCACCCTTGGCGCGCTAAGGCTAAACCACCACAAAACCCACGCCGACAGGAACCCGCATGTCAATCGACGAAAAAACAGCGCGCCGCGTGGCGCATCTGGCCCGGATCGAGGTAAGCGAGGCCCAACTCGCCCCGCTTGCTGCCGAACTTTCGGGCATTCTGAACTTTATGGAACAGCTCAACGAGGTTGATATAAAGGGCGTGGAGCCCATGACCTCGGTCACCCCCATGGCGCTGAAGCGCCGCGCCGATGCGGTGAATGACGGCGAAATGCGCGACGATATTCTCGCCAATGCGCCCGATGCACGCGAAGGGTTTTTTGCGGTGCCAAAGGTGGTTGAATAATGGCTGAGCTGAATAAACTGACAATTGCCGCCGCACGCGACGGGCTGCGCAAGGGCGATTTTACCGCCGTTGAGCTGACACAGGCCTGCCTTGATGCCGCCAAAGCCGCCGCCCCGCTGAATGCCTGGACCGTACTGACAGAAGACGCCGCACAGGCGCGCGCCAAGCTGGCCGATGCCGCTCTGGCCAAGGGCGATGCACCCGCAATGATGGGCATTCCACTGGGCATCAAGGATTTGTTTGCCACCAAAGGCGTGCAAACGCAGGCGGCATCCAACATTCTGGCCGGGTTCAAGCCGCCTTATGAATCCACCGTCACGCAAAACCTGTGGGATAATGGTGCGGTGATGATCGGCAAGCTGAACATGGACGAGTTTGCCATGGGCAGCTCCAACGAGACCTCGGCCTATGGCCCTGTCACCAGCCCGTGGCGGCGCGCGGGCAGCAATGTCGCGCTCACGCCGGGTGGCTCATCGGGTGGTTCGGCGGCGGCGGTGGCGGCCGATAGCTGCCTTGCGGCCACCGGCACCGATACCGGCGGCTCCATCCGCCAGCCTGCGGCCTTTGTCGGCATTACCGGCGTGAAGCCGACCTATGGCCGCTGTTCGCGCTGGGGGGTTGTGGCTTTTGCCAGCAGCCTTGACCAAGCCGGCCCGATGACCAAATCGGTGCGCGATGCGGCAATCATGCTTGGTGCAATGGCGGGCCACGATGCCAAAGACAGCACCAGTGCCGACCTGCCCGTGCCCGATTTCGAGGCCGCGCTGACCGGCGACATCCGTGGCCGCAAAATCGGCATCCCGCGCGAATACCGGCTGGAGGGGATGCCCGCCGAAATTGACATTCTATGGGATGAAGGCCGCGCGATGCTGCGCGATGCGGGGGCGGAAATTGTCGACATTTCCCTGCCGCATACCAAATACGCCCTGCCCGCCTATTACGTGATTGCACCCGCCGAAGCCTCGTCGAACCTTGCGCGCTATGACGGGGTGCGCTACGGCCACCGCGCCAAGATCAAGGCGGGTGAAGGCATTACCGAAATGTATGAACGCACCCGTGCCGAAGGTTTTGGCCGCGAGGTGCAGCGCCGCGTGATGATTGGCAGCTATGTGCTTTCGGCCGGTTTTTACGATGCCTATTATCTGCGCGCCCAAAAAGTGCGCACGCTGATCAGGCAGGATTTCGAGGCGGCGTTTGACAGCGGGATTGATGCAATTCTGACGCCCGCCACACCTTCGGCCGCCTTCGGCCTTGGTGAAATGGCCGATGTCGACCCGATCCGGATGTATCTGAATGATGTGTTTACGGTCACGGTGAACCTTGCTGGCCTGCCCGGCATTGCCATTCCAGCCGGTCAAAGCAGTGAAAACCTGCCGCTTGGTCTGCAAATCATCGGCCGCCCATGGGACGAGGGCGGAATGATGAACGTTGCCTATACTATGGAAAAAGCCATAGGATACGCCGCAAAACCCGAAAAATGGTGGTAGGAAACATGGCATTATCCCGGCAGATTTCGACAGTAGCCTTGCTGGTTGTTCTTGCAGGCGGTATTTCGGCCTGCCGCCAGGAGGCCGGGTTTAACGCCGATTTCCCTGCAATCGGCTTGCCCAGTGCCTTTCCCCAAGGCGACAGCCGTTCGAACGATTTGCCACCTGCGCAGTTTGAACAGGTGGAAGATTTCGCCGCCGCTGATGCGATTGATGAAAGCCAGCTTGAACCCATTCCCGGCGTTTCGCCCGGCGGGGCAGCGGCCATGGCAGCCGAAGTTGCACCCGCACCACAACCGGCCCCAGCGTCCGCGCCTGCCCCTGCAGCAACGCCCGCTCCTGCACCGGCACCGGCAGCGCCTGCAAATATCAACGTCAACCGTGATATTCTGGCGACTTATGCGCGTGCGACGGGCAACAATGTTGGTGAAAAACTCTACCGTCGTTTGCAAATTTCGCGTGAAGATGCGCGGCGCGCATGCGCACAATACACCGACGCCGATACGGCGCAGTCGGTGTTTTTGCAGCGTGGCGGCCCTGCGGAAGACCCGTTGAACCTTGATAGCGACGGCGACGGTTTTGCCTGCGCCTGGTCACCCACACCATTTCGCAATTGATAAAGCGCCTATGCGGCGCCTTATCGTTTCATAGGCTCAAACTTTCAGTTCACCGGCGCTTTTGCGCCCGTCGCGCCCGTCTGTCAGCTCGTATTCAATTGGCTGATTTTCTTTTAGCGTGGTCAGTCCGGCCTGTTGCACGGCTGTGACATGAACAAATATGTCATTTCCACCGTCTTCCGGCTGAATAAAGCCATAGCCTTTTTCAGTGTTGAACCACTTAACTGTACCTTTTGCCATTCCTGACAATCCCCAAAGATTGCCGGTGCAGGTTGCCCCGGCTTCTGCGTTGCCGAGCATTCAAGACACGCAGACCGTAAAGCACAGCGGGTTATTGATCTCGAAAACAGGGAGATATTACATGGTTTAGGCCGTCATTTCAACGAAATCGCGGCGCTTGGCGGGCTACGCGCAAACCCTGCAGGCAGCGCGGCCTTTGCAAAACAGTTCCGGCAACCTGTGATAGACAGGCCGTTAACACGGCGCAATCCGGATAATAGTCGGTTTGCCAAGCCGCTGTGCCAGAATGCCCACAGCGTTCGGCCAACGGCCATGTTGTCCTTGGGCACGCGCACTTTAGGGGCGCCCAATAAGCGCCCCTTTCTAGTGTATTATTCGCGAGGCTCGTTCATCAGCCCGCGGATCAAGGCGTAGCAGGCCCCAAGCAATACAAACGTAAACGGCAGACCCGTTGACACGGACATGGCCTGAAGTGCTGCCAGACCGCCACCCAGCAAAAGCGCAATAGCAACAGCGCCTTCAAAGCTGGCCCAGAACACACGCTGGATAACCGGCGCGTTGGTCTTGCCGCCCGCAGCGATCGTGTCGATCACCAACGACCCTGAGTCCGACGAGGTGACAAAGAACACCACCACCAAGATGATCCCGATGAACGACGTGATCGCGGTCAACGGCAGCTGCGTCAACATCTGAAACAGCTTCAGTTCCAGCGCGGCGTCCTGCACGGCCGTGTAGCCATCATTGACCACCTGTCCGATAGCGGTGCCGCCCATCGCGGTCATCCACAGCACCGACAGTAGTGTCGGCACGATCAGCACTGCGATAAGGAACTCGCGCACGGTGCGGCCACGGCTTACGCGGGCGATGAACATACCCACGAAAGGCGACCAGCTGATCCACCACGCCCAGTAGAACGCCGTCCAGCCGCCAACAAAGTTGGAGTCCTCGCGCCCGAATGGCATCGACAGTGGGATCACGTTCTTTGTGTAGGCCCACAGGTTGTCAAAAAAGCCCGTCGCGATGGCCAGCGTCGGACCGGCAAAGACTACGAACACCAACAGCAAAGCCGCAAGGCCCATATTGATCTCTGACAGCACCTTCACCCCGCCCTCAAGGCCGCGGATGATCGACACGATGGCGATCAGCGTGATCACGATGATCAAGAGGATCAGCACCGAGCTTCCGGTGCCCAGCCCGAACAGGAAGTTAAGCCCTGCTGCCGCCTGTTGTGCCCCGATCCCGAGCGAAGTTGCCAGACCGAACACGGTGGCAAACACCGCCAGAATGTCGATGATATGGCCAGGCCAGCCCCAGATACGCTCGCCAAAGATTGGGTAAAAGGCAGACCGCAGTGTCAGCGGCAGGCCCTTGTTATAGCTGAACAGCGCCAGCGCCAACGCCACCACGGCATAGATGGCCCAAGGGTGCAGGCCCCAGTGAAAGATCGTGGCGGCCATGCCCAGACGACGGGCTTCCTCGACATTGCCCTCGGCCCCGCCCAGCGGTGCCCAGTCGGTGCGCAGACCGTCCTCGCCCACCGAGATGCCGCCGAATGCAGATGTATAGTGCGACATCGGCTCGGACACGCCAAAGAACATCAGGCCGATGCCCATGCCAGCGGCGAACAGCATGGAAAACCAGCCGATATAGCTGAAATCCGGTTTGGCATCCGGCCCGCCCAGACGAACGCGGCCCAGTGGTGACACCACCAGAAACAGGCAGACCACCACAAAGATGTTGCCCGAGAACAAGAAGAACCAATCCATATTGCTGGTCAGCCAGTTGCGCAGCCCCACGAACAGAGGCTCAGCCTCGTTCTGGAAGGCCAGCGTCAAGAAAACAAACAGCATGATGCCGATGGCCGAAACCGTGAACACCACCTTGTGGATATCAAGATCCAGCGAAACGGCGCCACTGAAATTGTCTTGCCCGATATCGTATTCGGTTTCGATGATCTCCGTATCGCCCTCGGGCTCGGGGATTGCTTCGACCTCGGGTTCCTCGAGCTGAGGGTCTTGTGGGTTTTCGGTCATATACTGTCCCTTTTTGTTATGTTTAGTGTCTTCATGCTCATAGTTCCCGCCTCAGCGGACAACGAAAACCGACACATCCGCGTGTTCTGCGACATGGCCGCCATGTGACGGAAGAATCCAGTCCAGCATCCGGGGCTGGTGGCTGGCCATGATGATCAGATCGGCGCCAGTATCCCGTGCCGCCTTCAGGATAAGCTTGTTGATCTCGACCGCGGGATCGGTGCTCACGATCGTCAGAGCCTCGGCGGATATGCCGTGCTTATCGGCCTGCTGTGCCGCAAAAGCGTCCAGCTTTGCAGCGAATTCCTTCGGATCGCGGGCCACCGGCCCGGGCGTTTCTTCGGCTGCGGCCATATAAACAACCGGTATTGCGCGATTGCGTGCCTCATCGGCGGCCACGGCAAGCGCCTTTTCAAGCTCGTCGAGATGCCCGAGATCTACGGGCACGAGAATTTTATTGAACATTATCATCGCTCCTGTGTGCTGGATGGTTTCGGTCCGACAATCCGTCGGACAACTGGGCGCGTTGGTTTTGTCTTTTGCGTCATTGCTGGTTTGATACACGCCCAGCTTTTAGGGTTGCAAGTATGCCACGATAGCTCACAGAAGACCAGCCAAGCGTCAAACGAGCCTGTATTCATTCGGAAAAAACCATGATAATTCGGTATTTTTAAGGCACAAGTCCAAGGCAAGACACGGCCTGCCGGGGCGCAAGCAAAGGATGGGTGCGGTGGCACAAAAGCAGACCAAGGACGCTCCCCTACCCAAGATGGGGCAGTTGCGTGACCGCGTAAACGATCTGTATCACGGGCGCTCGAGGGCGGGCCTGCGGTTTCGGCTGATTATGTTATCCTTCGACCTGATCATCATCGGCAGCTATGTGGTCACAAGCGCGCTCGGCCTGTCGCGCAGCTTTCCCCCGCTTGACCTGCTATTGGCGGCAATCCTTGTGGCCGATCTTTCGGCGCGCTGGCTGATCGCGACCAGCGCGCGCGATTTCTTGTGGCGCAACCCGTTTAACTGGGCCGACATGGTGGTGATCCTCAGCCTGATCCTGCCGGTTGTGTTTGGTGACTTCGCCTTCCTGCGCGTGTTGCGGGCGCTGCGTGTGGCCCGGTCTTACCGGGTCTTGCAGGAGTTGCGAAACGACAGCCGGTTCTTCAAACGCAACGAAGAGGTCATCCAGCGCGGGGTCAACCTTACGGTGTTCATCTTCATCGTATCGGGTCTGGTGCACGCCCTGCAAAAGGGCATAAACCCCGGAATCAGCACATGGCTGGATGCGCTCTATTTTACCATGGCGGCGCTGACGACGACTGGGTTCGGCGATATCGTGCTGGTGGGAACATCGGGGCGCTGGCTTTCAATCACGATCCTTATCGTCGGCGTCGGGCTGTTCCTGCATCTGCTGCAATCACTCTTTCAGCCGCGCAAGGTGCGGCAAAAATGCAAGAATTGCGGGTTGCTCCTGCATGACACTGATGCCATTCACTGCAAGCATTGCGGCGCCGAGATGAATATAGAAACCGAAGGCGACTAAGGAATAGCGGCTGGTGTGCTCATCCAGTTGTTTGGCGGTGAACAGAAGGTGGCCTAAACGAGCACGCAGAACAGCACAAAAGCGTGACAGGTCCAGTTTTTCTGCGTGGCCTCGCTAGGCGCAACAGGCAACTTTCTGCGCATGCAATTTTGCGAGGTTACAGGCGGCTTTCCGTCTTTCATTACAGAATGACTCTTTTAGAATAACGCTCCTGCGATCAGGTCGGTTACGGCAGTTACGCACTAGCGCAACCGCATGTAGCTGCCTATATTAACCCGAAGTAAACGGATAGGATTGCAGGCCACATGTTCGGAAAAACCAGCCAGACCTTTGCCTATATCGTGCTGCTGGCGCTTATAGTTACCATTGGGTTTGGCGCATGGTTCGGCGGCTTGTCAAATGATGAACTTGCCCTGTTGGAGGCGTTTTAATGGCGCAACGATATGGCGGCAAACATAGCCCAAAGCCCGGCCCGGCACATGCGCCCGCACGCGCACGCCCGTTTGCAGGCCGCGCCGTGCAACCTTCACGCATTCGGGTGACGCTGATCTACATCGCCGCCCTGCCGCTGTTGATGGCCGCGCTGTTTCGCATGTTTGATGGCAATGCCTTTGCCATGCTGGGTAACCTTGCGGGTTTCGCACTTATCGTTGGCGGCGCTGCACTGCTCGGTGAAGGGATCAAGGCTGAAGCCGCCTATCACGCCCGCAAAATGGCCCGCCCGCCCGCAATTCCGCGCAAGATGTTTGGCGGCATCGCCATCGGCCTTGGCCTTGGGGTTGCGGCACTGTTTGGCTGGGGGCTTGGCCTGTTCAATGCCATTGCCTTTGGCGGTGTTGCCTTCGCCGCCCATATGCTCGCCTTTGGCATGGACCCGATGCGCAAAAAGGGCATGGCGGGGGTGGATGAGTTCACCATAAACCGTGTGGCCACAGCCGTTGAAAAAGCCGAAGAAACCGTGCGCGAAATGATCAACGCCGCCGCGCGCATCCCCGACCGTGTGCTTGAAGGCCGCGTCGATGCACTGGCGGTTGCGGCGCGCGAAATGTTTCGCGTGGTTGAGGACGATCCGCGCGATCTGGCCGCTGCGCGCAAATTCATGACCGTGTATCTGGCCGGAGCGCGCGATGCGACCGTCAAATATGCCGACCTTGCGCGGCGCGGCACCAATGCCCAGGCCCGCAGCGATTTTGAGGCTTTGCTTGGCGATCTGGAACAAAGTTTTGAAAGCCAGCGCAAAAAGCTGCTAGAAGACAACCGAAGCGATTTGAATGTTGAAATAGAAGTATTACGCGAAAGACTGCAACGAGAGGGCGTAAACGCCCAGTAGAACAAGGGAATGACCATGTCCGAAGATATCCGCGCCAAGGCCGAAACAGCATTGGCCGAGGTCGAAGAAGTGACCAAAGCCATATTGCCCGAACCCAAGGGCGACCTGATCGTCCTTGATGACGCCAGCGATGAAGACAAGGCCGCAATTGCCAAACGCGTTGCCGAGCTTGATATGACCAATACGCAATCCATCATTGCGTTCGGGTCGGCCGCGCAAAGCGAGTTACAGATCATTTCCCAGGAAATGCTGGCAGGCGTGCGCAACAAGGATGTTGGACCTGCGGGTGCCTCTTTGCGCGAAATGGTGACAAGCCTGCGTGGCTTCTCGGTTGACGAGCTTGACCCGAACCGCAAGCTTAGCTGGTGGGAACGTCTGCTTGGCCGCGCCAAACCGGTGGCCGAATTCATGGCGCGCTATGAAACGGTGCAGGGCCAGATCGACAATATCACCAACCGCCTGCTCGAGCACGAGCACGGGCTGCTCAAAGACATCAAGTCGCTCGACAAGCTCTATGAAAAGACCCTCGATTTTTATGACGAGTTGGCGCTTTACATTGCGGCGGGCGAAGAAAAGCTGAAGCTGCTTGATGAAAAAGACATTCCGGCCAAGGAGAAAGAAGTTCAGGACGCACCCGAAGACGACGGCGTGATCCGTGCGCAGGAATTGCGCGATTTACGTGCCGCCCGCGACGACCTTGAACGCCGCGTGCACGATTTGAAACTCACCCGCCAGGTGACCATGCAGTCACTCCCCTCAATCCGGCTTGTGCAGGAAAACGACAAATCGCTTGTCACCAAAATCAACAGCACACTCGTGAACACCGTGCCGCTTTGGGAAACGCAGTTGGCGCAGGCCATCACCATCCAGCGTTCACGCGATGCGGCCAAGGTGGTGCGTGAAGCCAATGACCTGACGAATGAATTGCTCACCAAAAACGCCGAAAACCTGAAGGTGGCCAACCGCGAAGTGCGTGCGGAAATGGAGCGCGGGATCTTCGACATCGAAGCCATCAAGAAGGCTAATGCCGACCTGATTGAAACGATCGAAGACAGCCTGCGCATTGCAGACGAAGGCAAAGCCAAACGTGCTGAAGCCGAAAAAGAGCTGCAAGTGATGGAGAGCGAGTTGAAAAACACGCTGGCTTCCGCCAAAGCCAAAGGCACGGCTTCCGGCCATAATGTAGGCGAAGCCGCCGGCAACTAAACCGGGCTTGCAAGGCCAACCTTAACACGAAAGCCCCGCCGATTTTGCAATCGGTGGGGCTATTGTTTGGAAAATTATTTCGTGCCAGACTTCCCGGCATTTATAGCCAACAGGGATTACGCGAATGGCCAAGGAAATTGACAAGTTCAAGAAAGAGATCGACCCGCTGATGAAAGGTGCCGACAAGATCGTCGGCGATTATGCCCGCCACCAGACGAACCGCGAGCACCATAAGATGATGCTGCTGGAATCCGCCAAGGAAATCGGCCGCGAAGTTCAGAAATCCAAGGATAATGGTGTTGCTGGCACCGAGTTGAAGGATTTTTTGAAGGAAGCTGGCGTATTGGGTGTTATGAAAACCGTGCAAAACGCCCTTGGCGCGCTGAACAAGGAAGAAACCTTGTTGCACAAGATGCTTGGTGATGGCGGCAAGATCGTCGCCGATCTGGAGAAGCTGGGCACAAAGCTCGACAAGGAAATCGACGATCGCAAGAAGAAAAAGGACCGCAAGCTGCTGGCGGTCGATTCAAAATCGCTGCCCGATATGGAAAAGCTTTCTGCCGAGTTGTGGAAAAACCGGCAAAACCTGAATGACGAAGTGATCATGTTTGAGAAATCCGTGCCTTGGGCTGCCAAAAAGGAACGTGCAAATTTTGACAAATGGGTCGCAACCGAAATCGGGCGCACCAAGTCTGACCGCAAGGGCAAAGATCAATCGGAAACCGACAACCGGGCGCTGGATTTACGATTGGTCAAAAAAGCGGTGGACTTGACGAAAAGCAACCTCAACGATGGCCGCACAGCCTTGGCGCAGGCCGAAAAGCACTTCAAGAACCGCGAGTTGAAAGAAGCTGACCAGTGCATTGCCGATGCCATGAAAAACCTTGCAACGATCAAAAAACTGCACGCGCCCTATGCGCGCGAAGTCAGCAAGATCAACAGCCATGACATGAAAACCATGCAAGGCAGCAAAGACGGCAAATATATTCTGACATCGGTTGAACAGATGGGCACAGTCATCGAAGCGCTGACAAAGCTCATCAAGAAAACCGCGCGCGCCAGCGTATAGCCTGAAAAAGCGAACGCGGCCCTAGCCATGGGCCGCGCAAACCCCTACATTCCTGAAAAGTTGTAGGGAGTCCCAGATGGGTATTTTTGATTTTCTCGCCGGTCAGTTTATTGATGTTATTCATTGGACCGATGACACCCGTGACACGCTTGTATGGCGGTTCGAGCGCGAAGGCCACGAAATCAAGTATGGTGCCAAGCTGACCGTGCGCGAAGGCCAGGTTGCCGCCTTTGTGCATGAAGGCCAGATGGCCGATATATTCACGCCCGGGCTATACATGCTCGAAACCAACAACATGCCGATCATGACATCGCTGCAGCATTGGGACCATGGTTTCAAATCGCCGTTCAAATCGGAAATCTACTTCATCAACACCACCCGTTTCCAAGACCTGAAATGGGGCACCAAAAACCCGATCATCTGCCGTGACCCCGAATTTGGTGTCGTCCGGCTGCGGGCCTTTGGCACCTTCACAATCCGCGTGAAAGACGCCGCCACATTCATGACCGAGATTGTCGGCACCGATGGCGAATTCACCACCGATGAAATCACCATGCAAATCCGCAATATCATCGTGGCGCGGTTTTCTGCGGCAATAGCGAGCAGCGGCATTCCGGTGCTGGATATGGCCGCAAATACCGAAGACCTTGGCAAGCTGATTGCCGGCAAAGTCAGCCCGGAACTGGCCGCGTTCGGGCTTGAAATGCCGTCATTCTATATCGAGAATATTTCGCTTCCGCCCGAGGTGGAAGCGATGCTCGACAAACGCACCTCGATGGGGATTGTTGGCGATCTGAACAAGTTTACGCAGTTTTCAGCCGCCGAAGCCATGGGCACTGCCGCCGCCAATCAAGGTGGCGCGGGGGCCGGTATGGGGGCCGGGCTTGGCATGGGTATGGGTATGGCCATGGCAGGTGCGGCTGGCCCTTGGGGCGCAGGTGCGGCCCCGGCCGCTGCTGCTGCACAACCAGCCCCGCCACCACCACCCCCTGCCGAGCATGTCTGGCACATTGCCGAAAACGGTGAAACGCGCGGCCCGTTTTCAAAAGCAGCGCTGGGGCGCATGGCCGGTGCAGGCAGCTTTAAGCGAGAAACCCTTGTTTGGACGGCCGGGCAAGATGGCTGGAAACCCGCCGACGAGGTTGATGAACTGGCGCAGCTTTTCACCGTCATGCCCCCGCCCCCGCCACCACCTGCGCCCTGATAGGCAATTCGGATGAGCGAGCACGAAGCTGAACACCGCTTTCCTTGCGCGGAATGTGGGTCCGATTTACGCTACAACCCCGGTTGCGCCTGCCTGAAATGCGACCATTGCGGGGCTGAAGCAGCGCTCACGCCGCTGCTGAGCCTTGCTGAAGCGCGCGAAGAGCTCAGCTATGATGCGGCAATTTCAGCCAAAATTCCGGCATCGGAAATTGAAGTTACCCGTGTTGTGAAATGCGAAAGCTGCGGTGCGCAGGTTGAGCTTGGCGATGACGACCATGCCGCCGAATGCCCGTTCTGCGCCAGCCCCGTTGTGGTTGGCACCGGCACGCACCGGCATTTGAAGCCCCGTGCTGTGCTGCCCTTTCACGTGGCCGAAGATACGGCACGCGACGGGGTTGGCACATGGCTTGGCAAGCTGTGGTTCGCGCCGAACGGCCTGAAGACCTATGCCCGCAAAGGGCGGCGGCTACAGGGCATTTATGTGCCCTACTGGACCTATGATTCAGAAACCGACAGCCGCTATACCGGCGAGCGCGGCGACCATTATTATGTGAATGTCACTGTAAATGGCAAAACCAAACGCCAGCGCCGCACCCGCTGGTCACGGCGCAGCGGTGAAGTCTCGCGGAATTTTGACGATGTTCTGGTGTTGGCCAGCCAAAGCCTGCCCAAAAACTACACCGACAGTCTCACGCCCTGGAACCTTGCTGCGCTTGAGCCATATGCCCCCTGCTATCTGGCAGGGTATCGTGCCGAAGCCTATTCGGTTGACCTAGAGCAGGGGTTTGGTGAGGCGCGCGACATTATGGATGCGATTATTCGCGGCGATGTGCGGCGTGATATTGGTGGCGATGTGCAGCGGATCCACACGCTCGACACCACCCACAGGAACGTGACGTTCAAGCATATACTGTTGCCCATCTGGCTTGCGGCTTACAAGTATCGCGGCAAAACCTACAGGCTCGTTGTGAACGGGCTTACCGGCAAAGTGCAGGGTGAACGGCCGTATTCGGCTTGGAAAATTGCATTTGCTGTTGTGCTGGGGCTGATTGTCGCTGGTGGGCTTGCCTATTTCTTTAGCCAGAACCAATAGGGATGCAAGCGCGGGGCAAAACCCTACTCAGGCACTAAGTACTGCCCCGCGTGCATCATTTTCAAATACTCTTTAACAAATGGTGCGCACGAAGCCAGAACTCACTGACGGCGGCACTCGCTAATATTGGCCTCGTGCGCTGGAATAAGGTCTAGGCGTCAAGTAGGGCGGAAATGTGGCTCAAATTGGGGCAAAAAAAGGCATTTCACCCGCTCCACAACCTTGAATTCATGTATCATTTGCCATTCGCAATTAGAGCGCGAGTAAAGTCGGTATCGTCGGCCTTTGCGCCGTTGATGCTGCGCGCAACGCGGTGATAGTCCAGCAGATCTTCCGCACCCGGTTTCATGAGCCGCGCGGCACCGTGGCCCTTCTCACCAAGCCACAAACCGTAGTGTTCGGGTGCGATCACCAGCGGCATGCGCGCGTGCAGGTTGCTCATGCGCGCATTGGCGGCGGTGGTAACTATTGCACAACCCTCATAGACCGCACCTTCAGGGCTGCGCCATTCCTGCCAGATGCCTGCAAAACCCATAACCTGCCCACTGGCCGCATAAATGAACCATGGGTCTTTGCCGCCATCAGAGTCTGATGTTGTCCATTCGTAATACCCGTTTGCGGGAATAAGGCAGCGACGGTGGCGCACAGAATCGGCAAAAGCCGGCTTTGTGGCGATGGTTTCTGCACGCGCGTTCATAATCAGCGGGCCATCGTTGAGCGCCTTGTACCAATGGGGCGTAAAAGCCCAGCGTAGCAGCGACAGGCGGCGCTGCGCACCTGCGCTGCGCACGGCTACAAGCGGCTGCGTGGGGCGAATGTTGTGGCGCGCGGGCTGTTCGGGCAGGTCTTCGCCAACAGCGTCAAACCACTCGATCACCGCCTGTTTGGGCGTGGTCAATACACTGCGATAGCACATGGCCCAAGCTTAGGCGCGCGCACGCCCTGTGCCAAGGGCGACTATGGCCAGCAATACGCAGTCACTACGCAAGATTGGCGTTGTGGATATCGACCATAACCGGCACGAAAGCGTGACAGGTTCAGCGCGAACAACAATCAAGCAGCCAAACGCACCGGCCAGTTAGTATTCGTTCTCAAGAATGGCATTAAATTCCAAATCAACTGAAAGTTGGCGCGAGGGGTCGTCCCTCCGCTCGGAAATCGGCATCAACTGCCGCCAGATCAGCGTGCCTTGAACCGTTCCGGCAATAAACAGAACGCCGTCGCTCTTTTCAGCCCTTGTGACGGTGAATTGCAAACCGCTGTCAGAAAATGCGTAGTATCCGCTCATATTTTCTGCCGCGCTGTCGCGGATGTCGATCTCAAAGCTGAAAATATCTCCTTCAAGAAAATCCGAACCTTCAAACCCGATGCTGATCGCGCCAAGCCCTTCGTCGCGGGCCACTGGCATTGTCATGATCGACACGCCACCGGCGTTTCCATCGCCATAGAAATCGGACTGCGCTGCCCAAATCTCGACCGTGACCGAGCGGTCACCTATTGTGCCGGTTACCGTTCCCGGCGCTTCATCGGCCCATAAAAACACCGGAACCGTTAAAAACAATGCGCTCAGTGCCGTTGCCAATCGTAACATCTTGCAAACTCCTTTTTATCTAGGTCTGACCACGCCGCAGCTATTGGCATTCGGCCGTATTCAGGCGCAGGTCGTCGCCAAAGGGCACCGCCTCGCCAACATCCATCATCTGCTTCACAATGACGCCGCCCTGCTCCGGGGTCAGGCCCACTTCAACCAGAATTCCGGCCTGATTCAGTTCATTAACGATACATCCGGCGGCTTCGATCGCTGCGACAAGTCGTACCTTTTGGTCGCTGAAACTGGTTTGGGCCATCGCAGCGTTTGTGGCAAAGAGGATGGCTGCGCAAATGGTTCCTCGCAGGCAGATGTGAACTGGACTAAAGACCGGTTTTGACATGACAAGACGCTCCTTTATTGATTGATCTGGGTTATGTCAGCGCATGTTATTGATACCATGCAGGTTTTAGTAATCATGGCGGCTCAGGTCGGGAATATCTGAGTCGGCACATATGTCCGGCATTGCGTGTTGGATCACCAAGGCCTGTTCTAAAAGCACGGGGGCGGCGGCGGCAATGAAATATTGCGAAGCTGTTTCAGCCAGAATAGCGCTCAGCGCGGCGACGACTTCGTCGGGAAGCGGGTCGTCTGCCGAATGCTGGCCTGCCATGTGTTGAGTTTGCTCGGCATAGATCGTTATGCCGCTGGTCGGGCCGTGCGCAGCACCGTCAGCGGCAGCTTGCAGACCCTTGTCGATTGTTTCCAGCAGTTTCACGGCCATGGTGCATGTCGCGCGATCGGCTGCAAGGGCCGGGCCATGGGCCAGCATCACGGTGCAGACGGTCGCGCACACCATGCGCAGTAGTGGATACGTTTCGCGCCGCGAACGGCCGACGTAACCCCCTTGGCCAGACTGATTAGGCCGAAAGCCTGCGGGATTTACCTGAAAGAGTGCTCGCTTCATATCCGCCCCTTTGGTGCCACTGCCAGACGGCCAGCCATCTGATTCCATTAGGGCATGCTACCACATGGCAGCCGAGCCCCTATAAGAACCTAGCTCGCGGGCGCGAAAAGGTTTCACCAGCAAACAGGGCCACTTGCGCTGGGCGCAGAAATTGTTTGCTCTGGCCCTGCGGTCAGGTCACGGTAGGGCTGCAACATGCGTCGCGCGTGGACTGCTGTTTGACGCGACCCAAAGAATGAGGCCGTTTTGGCATGAGAACCCTATCGAAAACGCCCACGCGGTTGGAAATTCGCCATCGGCCTGTTTTCTGGGCGGTTGTCTTCGGATGCATTCTGTTTGCCATAGCAGGGTGGAGCCTTGCGGGTTTTTTTGAGGGCGAGTGGATCGCTGCCCTTTTTGCTGTTGGTATCGGCACGGTGACGGGATGGCTGGTGTTCCGGAAATTTCTGCTGGGCTTTTCGCTGGTGCTTGACCGTGACACAGATCGCATCACCTATCATGACACCAAGGGCGTGCGGATCGAAACGCCGCTGTCACGCCTGACATCGGTGGCTTGCGCGGCAAAGCTCGATACCGAAAACGGCGAGGTGAAAAGGGCACTTGTTTTGCATCTGGATGAGGCGAGCGAACCCGCGCAGATACGCCTTGCGGCCTTCAAGCTGCGCACCGAAGATGTTCTGGACTGCGAGCACGCTATCAACCAGTGGCTGGGGCGCAAGGCCGGTGCCGTGGCCGAAACGCAGGGGCTGGAGATCACGGTTCGCGTGCTGCCTTTTGCATGGTTGGCACTTGCAATTTGTGCTTTCATTTTTCTCACCGCGGCGATGGCCCTGTTTTCCGGTGAGGTGGTGCGCGCGGCGCTGCTGGTCGCGATTGGCGGCGGGGCAGGATATGCTTGGCTGGAAAAGGTGCTGGTCCGGCTGGACCTGGCATTCAACCCGGCGGATGGCGTGATTTTGATGCGGCGCAGCAATATGCTGGGCACGACAATGTGGATGCTGCCGCTGCGGCATTTCGATGGGGCCGAACTGATCGAACAGGCGATTCCGGTTGAAAAGTTGCGCAATTCCGGCAGGCGCAGCGCGAAAGTGGACCTTTTGTTTCGCAACACCCGCCCGAACATGACCATTTGCCTGTCGCCCCTTGGCATGCCCAAAGCAGAGGCAAAACGGATCACGTCGCAGATCAATGGATGGTTGCAGGATTTGGGTGGGCCGGAAGCATGAATGTGCACACCGATACGGCAGAGAAACTAATGATTTCCGTGCAACTGCCGCGCTTTTTGTTGTGGATCATGGGGCTTCCCGTCGGGCTCGTTGTTCTGGTGGGCTTGTCCGAGGTGGTAGCGGGCAGCGCCGCCAGCGGCCTGATGCTGATCGTCATATTCGGCGGGTTCGGCGGCTGGGCCTATCTGCGGATTTCCGAGCGGGCCGACCTTGTGCTGGACGCGCAGGCGGGCACGGTCCGTCTGACGCGGCGAAGGTTGACCAGCACGCGGTCCGAGGAATTCGACTTGGCCGATCTTGACAGCGCGGAGTTGTCACGCAATCCCCGGCGTGGGGGCGGTGCCATAGACCTTGTGTTCACCAACACCCGGCCCGCAACCCGCATTCCGGTTACTGGCTGGGGGGTTACGCGGGGCGGTATGGCGCCGCTGGCCCAGAAGATCAACAACTGGCTGGCGCAGATGAAAGCCCGCCACCAAAACGACCTTCGGCAAAACACAATACCTGCCCCAACACATTGAAATAGCCAACAATAAGGAAACACCATGGCCCGTTTATTCTATGTAATCCTTGCATTTCTGACGCTTGCCGCGCCGGTATTTGCCCAAGAAGATCTTCAGACCATCGGCCAGATCGAAGCGGCGTTCGATGGCGAAACCCTGTCGCAAACCACCGTCAGCTATCTGGCAGAGGGCAAGCGCGAGGGAACCGCCTCGCTTATGACCACGAGCGGCTATACCAGCCTGTCGATCTATGCCGCCGAAGGTGGGCCGATCTCGATCGAAGTGATGTATAGCACCACCGCGACACCCGACCAGAACTCGCGGCCGATCGACGTGACGATCAGCTATTTCCCGTCCGGTCTGGCACCCTACTGGACCTCGGAAGACGCGCCCGAGCCGGCGCAGATTGTTTTCGAGCTACTCGACACCGCCACAGATGAGCCATACGCACGCGGTACATTCGAGGCGGTTCTGTGCCGCGTTGCGCAACTGGGCGACGAGGCGGATATTGATAATTGCAAACCCATCAGCGGACGCTTTGACACAGGGCTGATACTGGACTGACATCTCACGCGCTCGCAGATCGGAGCAGCCCCGCGCAAGCGCAAACAGCGCCCCCTGCTACCCCCTGACGGGTTATAGGCGCGCGAAAGGCCGCGACGGGCCAGCTTACGCGGGATCGCGCGCAGGATACATTTGCAACGTGCGATACAGGGCTTTGATCACGGTGGACATCGCCTCTGGATCCACGCTTTCTTCGGGGTGGTGGCTGATACCGTCTTTGCAGCGCGCAAACACCATACCTACCGAACAAAGGTCAGCCATGGCCGAGGTGTCATGCGTCGCCCCGGAGGGCAGGTGCAAGGCCTTGTAGCCCAGTTCAGTGACCGCTTGAGCCAGTCGTGCGCTGAATTGCTGGGCGCAAGGGGTGGCCGCCTGCGCATATGTGCGCACGATATCCAGCCCCAAGTTGCGGCGCGCGACGATATCGGTCGCGGCGCGGGTCAGCGCCTTGGCTGCTTTTTCGCGCAATTCGTCTGACGGTGCGCGCAGTTCCAGCGTCAGCGCCACCTCGCCGGGAACGGCATTCACCGCGCCCGGCCTGACCTGCAATGTCCCGACATTGGCCAGCAAGCCGTTTGTGCCCTGCGCCAAGGCTTCAACCGCAAGCACAAGTTCCGCAGCACCCGCCAGCGCATCGCGGCGCAGTTCCATTGGCACGGTTCCGGCATGCGCGGCCATGCCTGTCAGCGTGACACTATGCCGTTCGATCCCGCAAATAGCCGTGACAATGCCAACGGGCTGTCCGGCGTTTTGCAGCACGGGTCCCTGCTCCAGATGTGTCTCGATCCAGCCCGCTATCTGCGCGGCTTCACGCTTCAGGCCGGGCAGGTCATCGGGGGCAAGGCCAAAGCTTTCCATCGCGCGGCGCAGGGAAATACCGTCGCGGTCGCGCATGTCCAGCGCTGCCATGTCAAAAGTGCCCGCCAGCGCGCGCGGGCCCATCAACGCGGTGGGAAAGCGCACGCCTTCCTCGTCTGCAAAGGCCAGAACTTCGACCGAAAAGGGAAGCACAATCCCGTCATCGCGCAGCCGCTCTAGGGCAAGAACCGGCAGCACAACCCCCATGATCCCATCATAGGCGCCGCCCTCACGCACGGAATCCTGATGCGACCCCATCAGCAGCACTGGCGCGCCCTTTGGCCCGTCCAGCCGCCCGATCAGGGTGCCCGCCGCGTCCAGCATCACGGTCAGGCCGGCCGCTTCCATCAACTCTGTCAGAAGGTTCAAGGCGGCGCGGTGTTCCGGCGTAAAGGGTAGTCGGGTCACGCCCGGCCCCGGCTCGGAGCATTGGGCCAAGCGGTCGAGCCAGCTTTGTGCAAGCAATCCCCACTTCATGTCAGTCATGGCCGCGCTCGGGATCATTGCGTGTGGGAACAGTCGGCAACCACGCCGCGTAGTCACCGCGCTGGCTTCGGCGGTGCAGATCATGCAGCGCCGAGATAGGGTCTTGTGCCCAATCCACGCGCAGGCTTAAAGGGGCGGCGTCATCCGAAACCACCAGCAGCGCCGCAGATTGCAGCCCGCGCGTATCACCGCCCGCCGCCTCGGCGCTGGCCAGTGCCTTGAGTAACCGCTGTGCCAAACTGCCCGTTGCGCCAAGATAGGCGTCGCGCAGGGCCTCCAGCACGCGCGGCCCTGCCAGTAAATTGCCCGAAACCACAAGCCCCGGCGCTATCAGCGCGCCTTTCCAGTCGGCATTCTGGGTGCCTGTATGACAGGCCGTGCGCCCTGCATGATCGAGCACTGCCAGTTGCCGCCAGTTATGCCCACTATCCGATGTGACCAGTTGTGCGACAGTGTCGTCAGCATTGCGTCCGTCACGCATCAAACCCAGTGCGTCCTCGCCCCACAGGGTCGAGGGTGCAGCCCCTTGCGAGGCCGACATTCCCGCGCGCGAACAGCCGCGCAACACCCAGCCGCCAACACAAAGCGACCCCGTCGCCGCTGCCCCGCCAAACGCGCCACTGCCCGGATCTTGTGCAAGAATCGAAAAAGTCATGTGTTTATTTCTCCCTGTGCGGATAATTTATCATGAAAGTTTTGACCAATGCAAATTATCATGATAAATAGGGAAAAATAAACTTAGCAACAGGGAGTGCCGATATGGCCTTTTCAATACTGACCCGTCGCGGCTTCGGGGTTCTGACAGCCGCTTTGATGGCCAGCTCTACGCTGGTCGCACCCGCAAGTGCCCAAACACCGCCGGGTGTGCTGGTTGTGGGGCAGATTGCCGAACCGCAGGCGCTTGACCCGCATGCCGTAACCGCCGTCAATGACTTTCGCATCCTGATGAACATCTATGACGGGCTGGTGCGCTATGCATCCGGCACACTGGAGGTTGAGCCCGCACTGGCCGAAGCTTGGGAGATTTCCGAAGATGGCACGGTCTACACCTTCACCCTGCGCACAGGTGTCAGCTTTCATGATGGCAGCGCCTTTGACGCCGAAGCCGTGGTCTGGAATTTCGAGCGGATGCTGAATGAAGACCACCCCTATCACGATACCGGCCCCTTCCCGCTGTCTTTCTTCTTCAGCGCGATCGCGGGCGTGGAAGCGCTGGATGCAAACACCGTGCAATTCACGCTGAATGAACCCTATGCGCCGTTTCTGTCGAACCTTGCCTATCCCACAGGGCTAATCGTCTCGCCCGCCGCTGTCATGCAGCATGGTGCGGATTTCGGGCGCAACCCGTCGGGCACAGGGCCGTTCCAGTTTGCCGAATGGCGCTCGAATGAACGCGTGGTTGTAACCCGCAACGAAAACTATTGGGACGGCACGGCAAGCACCGAGGCGGTGATCTTCCGCCCGATCACCGATGCCAATACCCGCGTGGCCGAAATGCTGGCGGGCGGGATTGATGTTATGGTCGAAGTGCCACCCGTGGCGATTTCGCAGTTTCAGGGCGAGGCATATACTGTGCATGAACAGGCAGGCCCGCATCTGTGGTTCCTGATCCTGAACGCCAAGGAAGGCCCCTTTGCCGACAGGCGCGTGCGGCAGGCGGCAAATTTTGCGATCAACAAGGAAGCACTGGTCAACGACGTGCTTGAAGGCACGGCCACCATCGCCGCTGGCCCGACCCCGCCGGCATTTGCATGGGCTTATAATGACGCGTTGGAACCCTACCCCTACGACCCCGACCGCGCACGCGAACTGATCGCTGAGGCCGGGGCCGAGGGTGCAAGCCTGACCTTTTATGTGACCGAGGGCGGCTCTGGCATGCTGGACCCGATCCCGATGGGCACCGCCATTCAGGCCGATCTGGCAGCGGTTGGCTTTGATGTGACCATCGAAACCTATGAATGGAACACATTCCTTGGCCGCGTGAACCCCGGGCTTGAGGGCAAGGCCGATATGGCGCAGATGGCATGGATGACGAATGACCCCGACACTTTGCCCTTCCTTGCGCTGCGCACAGGTGCATGGCCCGAGGCTGGGGGCTTTAACTCGGGCTATTATTCCAACCCGGAGGTTGATGCGCTGCTGGAAGCGGCCCGCGTGGAAACCGATACTGGTGAGCGCGCGCGACTGTATCGCGAGATGCAGGTCATCGTGCAGGAAGACGCGCCATGGGTTTTTGTAGCGAACTGGATGCAGAATGCCGTGACCTCGGACTCGGTCGAGAATTTCCAGCTTGAGCCGTCTTTCTTCCTGCTCTTGAAAGACGTGGTGAAGAACTGAGACTAACAGCAGGGCGCGCATGCGTGCGCCCTGCTATCGCGTAAGTTCAACAGAAAAATGAACAAGGGCAGCAATGGGCGGTTATATCCTGAAGCGGCTATTATCGGCCATCCCGGTGCTTTTGGGCATCACCGTGATCGTATTTCTGATCATGGCGATGATACCCGGCGATCCGGCAACGGCGATACTGGGCAGCTATGCGACCCCTGAAAATGTTGAACGATTGAACCGCCATCTGGGGTTGGATGAGCCGCTATGGCGGCAGTATTTCATCTGGCTGGGAAACTTGTTGCAAGGCGATTTCGGGCGCTCTTTCGCGCTGAACCGCCCCGTTCTGGATGAAATTCTGGATCGTTTTTCGGCCACGATGATTCTTGCTGGCACGGCTTTTGTGCTGTGTTCGCTCATGGGCATTCTGGCCGGAGTGGTCTCGGCGGCGCATCAATACGGGCTGGCAGACAAGGCAATTACCTTTGTGGTAATTCTTGGCATTTCGGTGCCGTCGTTTTTTCTTGGCATGATGATGATCTTGCTATTTGCAGTGCAACTGCGCTGGTTTCCCGTCTCGGGGATGTATTCGATCTGGGGCGGGGGTGATCTCTTTGACCTGATCCGCCATCTGACCATGCCCGCGCTGGCGCTTTCGGTTGTGGCCACGGGCGTGATTGCGCGGCTGTCGCGCGGCGCGATGCTGGAAGTGCTGCGGCAGGATTTCATTCGCACCGCGCGCGCCAAGGGCGTGCATGAGCGCCGGGTGATCTGGCGCCATGCGCTGCGCGCCGCGATGGTCAGCATCATTCCGGTGCTGGGTATTCAGGCGGGCTTTGTGCTGTCGGGGGCAGTTTATATTGAAATGGTGTTTCAGTGGCCCGGTATCGGGCGGATGCTGGTTGACGGCATTTTGAAGCGCGACATTTTGCTGGTGCAGGGCGGCGTGGTATTTGTGGCCGCCTGCTATGTGGGCTTCAACATTGTGGTTGATGTCGCGCAAAGCCTGCTGGACCCGAGGATCCGCACATGACCTTGTTTTTGCGTCTTTTGTTTCGCAACAAGCTGGCGGGCTTTGGGGCCGTTGTGCTGGGGGTGATCGTGATATTGGCGCTTCTGACACCGATTCTGCCGCTGCACGCCCCCAATGAAACCAACACCGCCAACCGGTTTTTGCGGCCCCTGGCGGTTGGGCATTGGCTTGGCACAGACCATTTGGGCCGCGATCTACTGTCGCGCCTGTTATGGGGCACGCGGCTGTCGCTGGCGGTGGGTTTTGCCGCCGCGTTGGCGGCGGGGGTGGTTGGAGCGGCCATTGGGGTTATGGCGGGCTATTTCGGCGGGAACACCGACAATGTGACCATGCGCGGGGTCGATATGCTGATGGCCTTTCCGTATATCCTGCTGGCGCTGGCAATTGTCGCGGTGCTGGGGCCGGGGTTGCTGAATGCGCTGATTGCGGTCGCCGTGGTCAATATCCCGTTTTTTGCCCGCAACATTCGCGGGGTGACTGTGGGCATTGCGCATCGTGAATTCATTGATGCCGCAAAGCTGGCGGGCATGGGGCATACGCGCATTTTGCTGACCGAGGTGGTGCCAAATATCGTGCCCGTGGTGGTGATTGCAATGTCTACCACCATTGGATGGATGATTCTGGAAACGGCGGGATTGTCATTCCTTGGGCTTGGCAGCCAGCCACCGCAGGCTGATCTGGGCTCGATGCTGGGCGAGGCACGCTCGGCGCTGATTACCGCGCCGCATACATCGATTGTGCCGGGCGTAATGATTTTGCTGATCGTGATGTCGGTCAATCTGCTGGGCGATGGTATTCGCGATGCGCTGGACCCGCGCCTGCGCTCTGGCGCTTTGACGCGGCCCATGGCAACCACGCGCGTGGACCGGCCTAAAACCCCTGCGCCCAAGGCCGAAGGGTTGCTGCGTATCGACGATCTGGAAACCCAGTTTCATGTTGGCCCGCGCATCTACAGGGCCGTCAACAAGGTCTCGCTTGATCTGAAGCCCGGCGAATGTCTGGGGTTGATTGGTGAATCCGGCTCGGGCAAATCGGTCACGGCGCTGTCTATCATGGGGCTGGTCGCTTCGCCACCCGGGGTGATTACGGGGGGCGCTGTGCGACTGGATGGGCAAGACCTGATCGGTGCGCCTTATGAGGTGCTGCGCAGCCTGCGCGGGCGCAAGGTGGCGTATATTTTCCAAGACCCGCTTTCCACGCTGCACCCGCTCTACCGGATTGGCGATCAGTTGATCGAGGCGATCCGCGTGCATGAACCCCTCAGCCACGCCAAGGCGCAGAAGCGCGCGATCGCGCTGCTCGACGATGTGCGCATTCCCAATGCGGCGGCGCGTGCCAAGGCTTACCCGCATGAGCTTTCGGGCGGGATGCGGCAGCGCGTGGGCATTGCCATGGCGCTGGCCAATGACCCCGATATCATCATCGCGGATGAACCGACCACGGCGCTGGATGTCACTGTGCAGGCGCAAATTCTGGCGCTGCTGTCTGATTTGCGCCGTGACCGGGGGCTGGCGATCCTGTTCATCACCCATGATTTCGGCGTGGTGGGCCAGTTGTGTGACCGCGTGGCAGTCATGTATGGCGGGCGCATCGTCGAGGCGGGGGAAACACAAGAGGTGCTGGCCGCGCCCGCGCACCCCTACACCAAACGCCTGATTGCCTGCGTGCCGGAACTGGGGGGTGGGCGGCGGGCGCTTGCGGCCATCCCCGGCCTGCCGCCGGCGGTGGATGACCTGCCCGAAGGCTGCGCCTTTGCGCCGCGCTGTGACAAGGCACAAGCAGCCTGCCGCACGGGTGAAGTTGAGCTGACGGGTGACGCCCGCAAAATACGCTGCCTGTATCCGGAGGGCGCAACATGACGCTTGCGCTGAAAACCACCGATCTGGCCAAGACGTTCGACATTGGCAAGCGCTTGATCGGCCCACCGCGCGCGCAGATTCATGCGGTGCATCCGGTGTCGCTGGAGGTTGCGACGGGCGAAACGCTGGGCATCGTTGGTGAATCCGGTTGTGGCAAATCCACGCTCGCGCGGATGCTGGTGGGGCTGACACCACCGACATCGGGCAGCATCGAGATTGAGGGCCGCGCGCTTGATCGCGCTGACCCTGCCGCTTTTGGACGGCTGATCCAGTATGTGTTTCAAGACCCGGTTTCCAGCCTGAACCCGCGCAAGACCATACGGCAGATCATGGAAGTGCCGCCGCGCCTGCTGCACGGGTTGCGCGGGCGCGCATTAGAGGCGCGGATTGCGGAATTGTTCGATGCGGTGAACCTGCGCCCTGAATTCCTGACCCGCTATCCGCACGAGTTTTCCGGCGGGCAGGCGCAGCGTATCGGCATTGCGCGGGCGCTTGCGGCCAGCCCGCGTATCCTGATTCTGGATGAACCTGTTTCGGCGCTGGATGTGTCGGTGCAGGCGCAGGTGCTGAATCTGCTGGCCGATCTGAAATCCGAATTCAACCTGACCTATCTGTTTATCAGCCATGATCTGGCCGTGGTGGAAGCCGTCAGCGACCGCATTGCCGTGTTGTATTTCGGCTCGGTCGTTGAAACCGGCCCTGCCGAAAAGGTCTTTGCAGCGCCGCGCCATCCCTATACCAAGCTTCTAGCGGATTCGGCACCGGTTGTGGGTCGCCCGCTGGGGGGCGCGCAATCGGGTGAATTGCCGGACCCGCTGAACCCGCCACCGGGTTGCGCCTTTGCCGGGCGCTGCCCGCGCGCATCCGAGCAGTGCCGCACCAAGGTGCCCGCTTTACGCGCCGTAAAAGGAGACCAGTTTGCCGCCTGCCACCATCCGCTCGATCCCTGAACGCCTGACGCGCCCGCAACAGGTTGCCGAGGCCATCAAATCCTGGGTCATGGAGAATGGCCGAGTGCCGGGAGACAGATTGCCCTCCGAACTGGCGCTGATCGCGCAGTTTGGCATGGCCAAGAGCACGATCCGCGAAGCAATCCGCATTCTGGAAGCGCAGGGTCTGGTCAAGTCGCGCACTGGCCCGGGCGGCGGGGTGTTTGTGCATCAGGTTTCCGAAGAACGGGCGACGGCGCTTTTGGGCAATTACTTTTATTTTCAGGATCTGACGATTGATGATGTTTATCAGATCCGCACAGTGCTGGAGCCGGAACTGGCGGCATCACTTGCCGGCAAGCTTAGCGAAGAGCAGCTTCGCGCGCTGGAAGAAGTGATGACCAGCTACGCGGCCCCCGCGCGCTCGGCACAAGAGGAACGCGACCAACATATCGGCTCACTCCGCTTCCACGCGCTTCTGGCGGAAATGTCGGGCAACCCGCTGCTGCGCTTCCTGATACGCTTTATCACCAACATGTTGGCGGATATCACGGTATCTCGCAAACTCTATGCCCAGCCAAATGAAGAATTGTGGGCCTCGGGGCTTGATTATCAGTTGCGTCTTGTTGCCGCCCTACGCGCTGGTGATGGTGCGGCAGCAAGGACGATACTTGCCGGCCATATGCAAAATGCCCATCGACTTATGCGCCTGCAGGAAACCGTTCTGACCCAGCGTTTCCTGCCCGAGGGAAAGATTATCTGACCTTTTGATGGTTGCAAATCACGCGACCGCTTTCTGTTTTTACGGGTCGCGCAGCGCCATACGGTTATTTCCGAAGCAGCCAGCCCTTTGGTAGTTCCGGTGCGGGCAGCACCCTATGCACCAGCGGGCATTCAAGGCCGTTATGCGGATGCCATGCCGTTGAAATCGAGCCTTTGGGGGGCGGGTTTGAACCCGCCAAAGACTTCGGCCAGACAGTTGCGGCCAATCAGCTTAGGGTGGCTGGTCTTGTATTGATAGCGGGCGGCAGATGACCGCCGCCCGCTATGACGTTTCAGCCGCCTCAGCGCGGCTCGGCCATCAGGCCCTTGATCAAGGCCCAGCACGCCAAAAGCAGCACTATGGTAAAGGGAAACCCGGTCGATACGGCCATCGCCTGCAAGGCGACCAACCCGCCACCGATGAGCAGCGTAGCTGCCACCAACCCTTCAAAGGTAACCCAAAACACCCGCTGCCCCACCGGCGCATCGAGCTTGCCGCCCGCGGTGATCGTGTCGATGACCAGCGAACCCGAATCTGACGATGTGACGAAGAACACGATGACAAGGACAATCGCAAGCCATGAGGTGATGGTGGACATTGGCAGCTCTGACAACATGCCAAAGAGCGACAGCTCGGGCGTGTAGGCCGCGACGACATAGCCATAGACGGCACTGTCGGCCACATTCTCGATAACCTGCTGAATTGCAGTGCCGCCGAAGGACGACATCCACAGCGCCGAAACCAGCGTCGGCACCAACAGAACGCAAACCAGAAATTCCCGCACGGTGCGTCCACGGCTTACGCGGGCAATGAACATGCCAACAAAGGGTGACCAGCTGATCCACCACGCCCAGTAGAAAGCTGTCCAGCCTTGCCGGAAGCCATCATCATCGCGCCCGACCGGGTTTGAAAGCGCGAATATGTCAGTGGCATAGGCACCAAGGTTGTTGAAAAAGCCCGTAATGATCGTGAGTGTCGGCCCGATAAAAATTACGAAAAGCAGCAGAATCGCAGCCAATACCATGTTGATTTCCGACAGGATCTTGACCCCGCCATCAAGCCCGCGCAGCACCGAAATCAGTGCCAGAGCGGTAATCCCGACGATCAGCAGCACTTGCGCGGTGGTCGAAACCTCGATTCCCGCCACATAGCTCAGGCCCGCATTCGCCTGTTGCGCCCCGATCCCAAGTGAAGTGGCAAGCCCGAACAAGGTGGCAAAGACAGCCAGAATGTCGATAATGTGCCCCGGCCAGCCCCAGATGCGCTCACCGAAAATCGGATAGAAGATCGAGCGGACGGTCAGCGGCAGGCCCTTGTTATAGGCGAAAATCGCCAGCGACAATGCAACGACAGCATACATCGACCAAGGGTGCAGACCCCAGTGAAAGATTGTTGCGGCCATCGCCGTGCGCCGCGCAGCCTCGATCGTGGCCGGGTCCGCCAGAACGCCTTCGATAACACCAATATCGCGCCCCAGTGGCTGGTCGCCCCATGGGGTGGCAAAATAGTAGACAGGCTCCAGCACTCCAAAAAACATGAGCCCGATGCCCATTCCGGCCGCGAACAGCATCGCCAGCCAGCCCATATAGCTGTAATCCGGCTTTGCAAGCGTGCCGCCGATCCGCACCCGCCCCAAGGGCGACAGCAAAATGCCAATGCAAACAATCACGAAGACATTGCCAGAGCTCAGGAAAAACCAGTCAAGGTTCGAGGTTAAAAACCCCCGAAGCGCGGTAAAGGCCGGGCCAACCTGGTTTTGAAAGGCCAATGTTCCGATCACGAAGGCCACGATAGAGAGGCCCGAGATCAGAAAGACCGGGTTATGGATATCCAGCCCGAACGGGCGAACATTGTCCTGTCCGATCTGGTAGTCGGTCTGAATGGTTTCTACTGGCCCGTCGGGCGGTGGCAATGCTTCTGAATCTTGGTTTTCGGCCATTTTGTTCTCCCAGTTTATTTGTGGCATTCAGGACGAATCCCGAGAATGCGGAGCAGCAAAGGCGCGGCCATCGCGCGGGTGCCATCTGTTTGCAACTCGGCATTGAGCTAACGCGGTGCTGCGACAAACGGCCACACAAAGATAACGCAATCGTGTTTGTTTCAAATGGCTTCAGCGACAGGAAAATGCATGAATGCGACACCTGAAGAGCCCGACGGAATCGGGCGCAAATTATACGGGGCATGCGCCAACAAGCCGTTTAGATTGACGTTACAGAGCCAGAAACCTAGCCGCCGGAACCTCCAAATGGCCGATGACCTGCGGCGCGTTCCATTTCAGTTGGTGGAGTGATGCGGCCACCCGTTGAATCCGCGCCGCAAAGCTGACTTTTCTCATCAATAGCGTTTGGCGCAGGGGAGCCTTTTGTCAGGTGGCAACCCTAGGCCCAGCGCGGTTTGCGCTTTTCAAAGAAGGCGGCGATACCTTCGGCGGCTTCGGGGTGTTCCCAGGTATCGGCCAGCCGTTCGATTGTTTCGGTGATCACCTCGGGCGTGATGGGCGCACCAAGGCTGCGCGCCAGCGCCTTGGCCGCCCCCACCGCGCCGGGGGCGCAGGCAAGATAGGCTTCGGCTTCGGCCATTGCTTCATCCATCAGCGCAGCGGCAGGCACGACACGCGCCACAAGGTCGAGCGCCAGCGCCTCGGCGGCATCAAAGCGCCGCGCCGACATGAAGACCCGCCGCGCCTTGCCCTCGCCCATGCGCGCCAGCACATAGGGCGAGATGGTGGCCGGGATCAGGCCAAGCCGGGTTTCCGTCAGCCCGAATTTGGCACCCTCGGCGGCCAGCACAACATCACACACCGAAGCTATGCCAACCCCGCCGCCAAAGGCCGCGCCGTTGACAGCGCCTATTAGTGGCTTGGGCATGGTGTTGAGCGCATGCAGCATATCGGCCAGCCGCCGTGCCTCGGCCATGCGCTGCGGGCGGCTGGCGGTCATTTGGGCGCGCATCCAGCCAAGGTCGCCGCCCGCACAAAAGCTGGCCCCCTGCCCTGTAAGGATAACAGCGCGCACACTCGCATCGGCCCCAAGCGCGGCGGCGGCGGCAGAAAGATCATCCATCATCGCCGCGTCCATGGCGTTATGCACATCAGGGCGGTTGAGCGTAAGGGTGACAATGCCGCGCGCGTCGCGGGTTTTGAGCAGGGTGACATAGCTCATTGTTGCAATCCTTCGGTGCGCAATCCTTTGGCGAAACGGGCGGCGGCGCGTAGTTTTTCGCTGTCCAGCCCCGTGTCAAAGCCCAGCATCTTGAGCATGGCATCAACCTTTAGCGTGTCAACATTACCCGCCGCGCCCGGTGCATAAGGGCAACCGCCAAGCCCGCCGACGGCGGCGTCAAACACCCGCAACCCCTTGTCGAGCGCCACGCCGATATTTTCCAGCGCGCGGCCCGCCGTGTCGTGGAAATGCCCCGCCAACTGGCTGGCGGGCAGGCTTGCAAGCACAGCGTTCAGCATTTGGGCTGTGGTTTCGGGGTGGGCGTGGCCGATTGTGTCGCCCAACGAAATTTCCTTGCACCCCATTGCGGCGAGCGCGGTCGCAACCTCGGCCACGGCGCGCGGCGCGATGGCACCCTCATAGGGGCAATCGGTAACGCAGGAGACATAGCCGCGCAGCGCCAGCCCATCGGCCAGCGCCGCCTCGGCCACGGGGGCAAACCGCGCAAGGCTTTCGGCAATGGAGCAGTTGATGTTCTTCTGGCTGAAACTTTCCGAGGCCGAGCCGAAAATCGCCACGCCATCGGCACCTGCCGCGCGCGCCGCCTCATAGCCATGCATATTCGGGGCCAGCACCCAATAGGTGACACCGGGCGCGCGGCTGATGCCAGCCATAACCGCGGCCGCATCGCCCATTTGCGGCACCCATTTTGGCGAGACAAAGCTTGTGGCCTCAATCGCGTCAAAGCCGCAGGATGAGAGCCGGTCGATCAGCGCGATCTTCTCGGCGGTCGGCACGAGGCGCGACTCATTTTGTAAGCCGTCGCGCGGGGACATTTCAACAATGCGCACCTGCTCAGCCACCTGCTCAGCCACCTGATCAGCCGCCTGATCAACCGCCTGATCAACCATTGTCCGGCTCCAGTTCCAGCAACAAGGCACCGTCGATCACCTGCGCGCCCGCCGCCACATGCACGGTGGCAATCGTGCCATCGCGCGGGGCGGCCATTGTATGTTCCATCTTCATGGCCTCCAGCACCATGAGCGCGGCACCCTTTTTAACCACCTGCCCCGCCGCGGCGCTGACCAGTTTCACAAGGCCCGGCATGGGCGCGCGGATAACATCACCGCCCGCCTCATCTTCTTTCGCGCCCGGCCGGGTGATGGTTGCGCCGTAATGTCGGCCTTGGGCAAACACATCAACACGGTCGCCAAAGCGCAGCAGGGTCGCGCTAAACTGCGTGCCCGCCGTTACCCGCCATGCGGGGCCGGTGGGGGCAAGCTCAAGGGTTTCATCGCCCACCTGAAAGCGGTTGGGGCCAAGGGATGCGACAGCTATATCCTCGCCCTCCAGCACCACATGGCAGCTAAGCGGGGCCCATTGCGTAAAGCCTGCATGCGGGCGCGGGTTGGGCAGGTCCAGAGCAGCAAGGGCGGCCAGCGCGCGCAAAGCGGGGCTGGGGGTGCCGGAGTCGCGCAGCGCCTCTAGGTCGCGCGCGATCAGGCCGGTATCGACCTGCCCTGCCGCAAACGCCTCATGGCGGCAGAGCGCGCCAAGAAAGCCGATATTGGTGGTCAGCCCGGCGATTTCGGTTTGCCCCAGCGCGCGGTGAAGGCTGGCCAAGGCGGTGGCGCGGTCGGGGCCATGCACGGTAAGCTTGGCGATCATCGGGTCATAAAAGGGCGAAATGTCATCGCCCTGCCGCACGCCGGTATCAATGCGCGCACCGGAACCGAATTTCAGGTGGTGCAAATGCCCGGTCGCGGGCAGAAAGTCACGCGCCACATCCTCGGCATAGATCCGCGCCTCAAACGCATGGCCGTTGAGCGGGATGTTTTCTTGCGCCAGCGGCACGGGTTGGCCAGCGGCCACGCGCAATTGCCATTCGACCAGATCAACACCGGTTATCGCCTCGGTTACGGGGTGTTCCACCTGCAAGCGGGTGTTCATTTCCATGAACCAGAACCCGTCGGTGCGCAGCCCGCCCGCCCCGTCAACGATGAACTCCACCGTGCCCGCACCCGAATAGCCGATGGCCTTGGCCGCGGTCACCGCCGCCTGCCCCATCGCGGTGCGGACATCTGCGGTCATCCCCGGTGCGGGGGCTTCCTCGATCACCTTCTGGTGGCGGCGTTGCAGCGAGCAATCGCGTTCGTGCAGATAAACCGCCTCGCCGTGATTGTCGCCAAATACCTGAATTTCAATGTGGCGCGGGTTTAGGATGTATTTCTCGATCAGCACCGCGGCATCGCCAAAACTGGCCTCGCCCTCGCGCGCCGCCCCGGCCAGATGTTCGGCAAAATCGGCAGGGTCATCCACCCGCCGCATGCCCTTGCCGCCGCCGCCAGCGCGCGCCTTGATAAGCACCGGATAGCCGATTTCGGCGGCCCGCTCGGCCAGAAATGCCGCGTCCTGGTTCGCGCCATGATAGCCCGGCACTACCGGCACGCCCGCCGCCTCGATCAGCGCCTTGGCGGCATCCTTCAGCCCCATCGCGCGGATGGCACTGGCGCTCGGCCCGATGAACACCAGCCCTGCGGCGGCAATCTTTTCGGCAAAATCGGGGTTTTCAGACAGGAAGCCATAGCCGGGGTGGATGGCCTGCGCGCCGCTGGCCTGCGCCGCCTGAATGATGACATCGCCCAGCAAATAGCTTTCATTCACAGGCGCGGGGCCAATGCGCACCGCCTCATCGGCCATGGCCACATGGCGGGCATTGGCATCAGCATCGGAATACACCGCGACCGTAGCCACACCCATACGGCGGGCGGTGTCGATGATCCGGCAGGCAATTTCGCCACGGTTGGCGATCAGGATTTTTGTGAACATAAGCGGCCCTCAATGCTTAAATCGGCCATAGCCGGGAATGAAGTTAACGGGTTCTACATCCGCGCCAATTCGTTTTAACAAGGCATGTCCTGTCAGTGAAATCAGGTAGTTTAGAAGCCCTGCTGACCCACTTACGCCCCCGATGCTTTCTAAATCAACATGTTGATCTATTTCAGCGACTGCCTTCTCAACCGCTGTCAGGAGGTCGGTTCTCTTGCTAAGGCTATGATGATTATGTGAAACCTCATTTCTCAAGATCATGATGGGCTTTGCTGCCTCCGAAGGGATCCTGAGCCCCTCAGTTAGAGATTTGATGCTAAGGGTAGCCTCACCATCCAACCACTCCAGCATATGCATTGTTGCCAACAAGCGAAGAACATAACCGGTCGAGCGAGTTCGGCATTCCAGAAATGCTTCTAATGCAAACTGAAATGCCCTACCCCCATCTGGCTGCGTATTCTGGAATTCCAATGCGGCCCGGTAGATTTCGGCAATCGCGGCTTCATCTTTTCTAATATCGAGGAAACCATCGTTGGAAGCATCGTAGAACGGGCGCGCGGCTCCTGCGCTTCGCCACTCGTTCAACCTCAATTGAAGCGTCGTCTCTTCAAGGCGAGCGCATTCTGACAATGAACAACCAAGCGCCAATTCCAAAGAGGTGTGATTGGCAGCGCCAAAATCTGGACTGTCTGCTATACATATTCCGAATTTTGAACCAACAAGCCGCCCGCCGCACGCAAGTTTCACAGAGAGATATGACTTCCGCGCCGGACGAAAGAACACCTCGTGACCGCAGCGCAACGTCTTTAGAACTATTGGTTTGTTGCAGATAAATGTCCAAATCGGCTCTAGTTTAACCATATCAAGCGCACGCCCGATGGTCGTGTCGTCTGCACTTGCTCCACCAAATGTTGGACTACTGCGAACATACGTAAAATCGACTTCATCGGCTGTCAACTCGCCCAATTGCGAGGGAAAGACAAGATTGCGAAATCGTAACTTCTCATGATCTAGCGCGCTGCCGACATCGCCTGGAATTTGCACACCAAACGTCGAAAATTCCAAATCCAGCCAGCACCGAGAGCGGGTGAGTGCTGTTTCCTCCATACAGACATCTACTGAGCCAACAAGTTGTGGAACGTGTGCAAGCGCCGAGGGTTGCTCCATCATCACATCCGAAACACGCCAAAGCGCGTGTCCTCCACCGGGGCGTTCAGGCTGGCCAGCAGGCTAAGCGTCAGCACCTCGCGGGTTTGGCAGGGGTCAATCACGCCGTCATCCCAAAGGCGGGCGGATGCGTAGAGCGGGTGGCTCTGTTCTTCAAACATCTCGATGGTGGGGCGTTTGAATTCGGTTTCATCCTTGGCGCTCCACGTGCCGCCTGCGCGCTCGATTCCGTCGCGTTTGACCGTGGCCAGCACGCCTGCGGCCTGCTCGCCCCCCATTACCGAAATGCGGGAATTGGGCCATGTCCACAGAAAACGCGGCGAATAGGCGCGGCCCGCCATGCCGTAATTGCCCGCGCCAAAGCTGCCGCCCACCAGAATGGTGATTTTTGGCACCGCAGTCGTGGCAACCGCAGTCACCAGTTTTGCCCCGTGGCGCGCAATGCCTTCGGATTCGTATTTCTGCCCGACCATGAAGCCGGTGATATTCTGCAAAAACACCAGCGGAATTTTGCGCTGGCTGCACAGTTCCACGAAATGTGCGCCCTTAACGGCGCTTTCTGAAAACAACACGCCATTATTGGCGATAATGCCCACCGGAATGCCGTTCACATGCGCAAAACCGCACACCAGCGTGGTGCCAAAGCGGGCCTTGAATTCATCAAACCGGCTGGCATCGACCAGCCGCCAGATCACCTCGCGGATATCATAGGGCGTGCGCAGGTCGGCGGGTAGAATATCGAGCAGCTCATCGGGGTTCAGCTTGGGCGGCTCGGCCTTTTGCAGCGCGGCATGGGTTTTGGGCGCAAGGTTCAGCGCGGCCACGGCATCGCGCGCCAGCGCCAGCGCATGCGCATCATCCTCGGCCAGGTAATCGGCCACACCGGAAAGCCGTGTATGCACATCACCACCGCCAAGGTCTTCGGCGCTGACCACCTCACCTGTAGCGGCCTTGACCAAAGGCGGGCCGGCCAGAAAAATTGTGCCCTGTTCGCGCACGATGATCGACACATCGGACATGGCGGGCACATAGGCCCCGCCCGCCGTGCAAGAGCCCATGACAACGGCAATCTGCGCAATGCCCTTGGCCGACATTTGCGCCTGATTGTAGAAAATCCGCCCGAAATGGTCGCGATCGGGGAACACCTCGTCCTGATTGGGCAGGTTCGCCCCGCCGCTATCAACAAGGTAGATGCAGGGCAGCCGGTTAGCCTCGGCAATTTCCTGCGCGCGGAGGTGTTTTTTCACGGTCATCGGGTAATAGGTGCCGCCCTTGACGGTGGCATCATTGCACACAACCATCACCCAATGGCCATGCACCTGCCCGATGCCGGTGATAATCCCCGCCCCCGGCGCAGCCCCGTCATACATGCCATGCGCAGCCAGCGCGCCGATTTCAAGAAACGGCGAACCTGCATCCAGCACCCCGGCCACACGGTCGCGCGGCAGCATCTTGCCCCGCGCAAGGTGGCGCGCGCGCGCCGCATCGCCGCCACCAGCGGCGGACAGCGCGGCGGCGGCCTCAATGGTGGACAGCAAAGCGAGATGCCGTGTTTTCCTGTCAGACATGTTCACCTCACCTTGTTCAGCCAGCCAAATGGCTCAGCGCCCCATATTCATCAACTCAATCACCCGCATCGCGTTGCGTTCCATCAGGCAGCGGGCTTCCTCGATCGGGGCGCGGTCGGTGTCTCCGGTGGCCATGCCGGATATCACACAAGCATAATAGGCATAATCCTCCCAGCCTTCCTGCGATTTTTCCATCAGGTCGGGCAGGTCATCGCCCACAACGGCAAGTTGTTCCATCGCGGCAATAAAAATCCCCTCGGCGGGCGCGCGCCATGCGGCGGTTTCACGCTCCAGACAGGCCTGTTCAGCGGCGGGGGTGGTGGCAGCCTCAAGGCATGGGTTGGCGATATTGCCGATGCAGGCTTCGGGATAGTCGCCGCCCATGGCACATTCCATGAGGAAGGCCGCATCTTCGGCACGGTCGGCATGGGCGGCGGTTGTCGCGGTGGTGGCGAGGATGATGGCGGCTAGGGTGCGGTGCATATGGGGTTCCTTTGTTAATCCTGTATAGAACAAAACAGACATCAGCGAATAATGACGATATCCAATTTCGAATCCAACCGCGCCCAAGCGCGATCAGCCGTGTAAACTCTGGCTCCCTGCGACTTTGCCAATGCAAGGCAAGCTTGATCGCCGAGCGAGAGACCTACTGCGCGGCCAATTTGGCGCAGCGCACCCGCATCTCGCCCCTGCGCGCCATCAAAACTGATAACGCGCAGGCCGAGCGAGTCGATCACGGCATCAGCTTGGTTCATCTCGGCGCCGCGATCCAATAGTTTGGAGTACAATTCCGCAAGATTTACCGCGCTTATCTCTGCATTTGGCATGTGTTCCGCAACCATTTTGCCGCCCGGTTCATCCCATAGGGCGGCCAAAATGGCGGAGGTGTCCAAAACCACGGACATCTAATTGCCTGCCTCGCGGCGCCTGTCAGCGATAAGCTCATCGACAGGTGAACCGTTCCCCTTATCAAAAGCACGGACGAGCTGTTGCGCATAGGTCAAGGCGGCATTTGCCGACATCAACCGAATGACCCCTGCTTCATGTCTAACAACCAATCTATCGCCCTCCGAAAGCCCAAGCGCTTGCAGCACGTTCTGCGGTAATGCCACGTCACCGCGCGGACCTATCCTAACGACGCCGGATTTTTCATCAGATGATGTGGCTTGGGCATTCCCTGTGCGTGCCTTTTTCCAATGTGAATACTGCGTAAAGCCAGTGCCGGAGTTACGGCTTGGGTCTTCGCGCATATAGGCATCCACCACGTCGCGGCCTTTTGGGATCTCGCCCTTGGCGATGTGCAATTTATCTGCAATTTCCCAAACCCGCCCAGTAAGCGAGCCCGGAGCCGGGCGACCCGATTGAACCATTGTCATAACATAGTCTCCATATTGTGTAACCTACTTACACAATATATATTTATTATATAATAAGTAAGCATACTTTGTACATTTTTTTACTCCACCGACTTCATCATTTCCCGCCCGATCAGCATCCGGCGGATCTCGCTTGTGCCCGCGCCTATTTCCATCAGCTTGGCATCGCGAAACAGGCGGGAGACGGCGCTTTCGTTCATGAAGCCAGCGCCGCCCATAGCCTGCACGGCTTGGTGGGCTTGTTTCATGGCTTCTTCCGAGGCGTAAAGCACGCAGGCCGCTGCATCCTGGCGGGTGACCTGGCCACGGTCGCAGGCAGCGGCAACGGCATAGACATAGGCGCGGGCGGAGTTCATGGCGGTATACATGTCCGCAACCTTGCCCTGCATCAGTTGGAAATTGCCAATCGGCTGGCCGAATTGCTTGCGGCTTGCCAGATAGGGCATGACCTCATCAAGACAGGCCGCCATGATGCCGGTGCCGATGCCCGACAGCACGACACGTTCATAATCAAGCCCCGACATCAGCACGGCCACGCCGCGCCCTTCCTCGCCCAGCACGTTTTCAAAGGGCACTTCAACATCTTCGAACACCAGTTCGGCAGTGTTGGAACCGCGCATGCCAAGCTTGTCAAAATGCGGTGAGGTTGAAAAACCCTTCATGGATTTTTCGACGATAAAGGCGGTCATACCCTTTGCGCCTGCCGACGGGTCGGTCTTGGCATAAACAACCAGCGTGTCGGCGTCGGGGCCATTGGTAATCCAGTATTTCGTGCCGTTCAGAACGTATCGGTCGTTTTTCTTCTCGGCCCGCAGCTTCATTGCAACAACATCAGAACCGGCGCCGGCCTCGCTCATCGCCAAAGCGCCGACATGTTCACCCGAAATCAGTCCCGGCAGGTATTTGGCGCGCTGCGCATCGCTGCCATTCAGCTTGATCTGGTTGACGCACAGGTTGGAATGCGCGCCATATGAAAGCGAAACGCTCGCCGAGGCCCGAGCGATTTCTTCTACCGCCACAACATGCGCAAGGTAGCCCATGCCCGCCCCGCCGAATTCTTCCGGCACGGTAATGCCTAGCAGGCCCATATCACCCAGTTCACGCCAGAGCGCCGGGGGAAACTCGTTGGTCTGGTCGATCTCGGCCGCCATCGGCTTGATACGGTCTTGCGCGAAACGGTGCACCATGTCGCGCAGCGCCTCGATATCTTCGCCCAAGGCGAAATTCATGGATGCGTTGAACATGGTGCCCCCCAAGTGTTATGTGGTTTGAACTGAACATATGTTCAGTTCAAAATCAAGTAGTTTGTCAGGCCAGAAATGCCCGTTCAACAAACCAGTAAAGCCCGACCACCGCAATGGCGAGCGAGGCGGGAATGGTGATGGCGGCACGATACCACGGCTTGCGGCCAAACCAGAAACCCACAGCGATAAAACACAGCGCCACCACTGTAATCTGGCCAAGCTCAACCCCGATATTGAAGCCGATCAGGCCCGCAACCTCGTTACCCTCGCTCAGGCCGAATTCCTGCAGGACTCCGGCAAAGCCAAGCCCATGCAGCAGCCCGAAAGCGAAAATCAGCGCCGGTCGCCAGCGGGTCAACTTGTTGAAGATCACGTTTTCAATCGCGACATAGGCGATCGACAGCGCAATCAGCGGCTCTACAATGGCAGGGCTGACCTGCACCACGCCAAACAGCCCCAGCGCCAGTGTAATGGTATGGGCAAGGGTAAAGGCCGAGATTTGCCACAACAGCGGCGCAAGACGGGTGGAAAGCAGAAACAGGCCAATGACGAACAAAACATGGTCCAGCCCTTTGGGCAGGATATGGTCGAACCCGACGATGATGTAATTGCCGAAAACCGCACCGAAAGATTGCTGGACAATGCCGTTTACCGGCAGCGCGTCGGTAACCATGCCGGGCTCCAGAAAAACCGAATAGTCCGAGCCTTCATTCAGCAAACGCAGAACGAGCGGGCCAAAGGATGCATCCCAACCCACAGTAACCGCCGCACCGGCGGGCAAATCGGCGCGCAGTGAAATGGCGGCATTGCGCAGCAGTTCAATGTCGCCCACAGGGTCGGCGGTTACATCAACCACATGCACGGGCAGCGGGGTGCCGTCGAGCATGGCGTAAATGTTGTTTGCAAAGGTCGCCTCGTCAAATGCGGCCAGCAATGCGGCGGGCGGCATGGCGCGCAGCGCGTCGTAACGCGCGGCATTTGCAGACTCGGCGGTGTCGTCCAATCCCGGTTCGATCCCGGCGATGATCGCCTCAAGATTCAGGCGGATTTCCAGGCGAAGCTCGCCTTGTTCAAGGTAAAGGTCGGCAATTGCAGGGCGAATTTCATGTGCGCTGGCGGCGGCAAAAACCCCGCTCACGAAAACGCATAGTGACGCGGCGAACATGCGCAGTATAGTGGCAGTCATGGCAATTCCTACGGTAAAATCTATGACCAGACTTAGCGCGATAACCGCAATACTTCTATCCTTGTTTTTGCAGCCGCTTGCTGCACATGAGTTTTGGCTGATGCCGCAGGATTTCACGCCAGAGGCTGGGGCCGTGCTGGCAATCGACATCAAGGTCGGGCAGGATTTCAAGGGCAACACCTATGGCTATTCGCCGCGCCAGTTCAATACGTTCGAAATTTGGGGCGATGATGCCCGCGCCGATGTCACAGGGACTATCGGCGACTATCCGGCCGTAAACCAGCCTGCCGTTGCTGACGGTCTGAATATTGTGACCCATTTTTCTACCCCTTCGCTGGTGCGTTGGGATGAATGGGCAAAGTTTGAAAATTTTATCAACATGCACGGGCTGGAATGGGTGGCCGAAGCGCACCATGCGCGTGGCCTGCCCGACGTTGATTTCAGCGAAGCCTTTACCCGTTTTGCCAAAACACTGGTCGCCGTGGGCGATGGCGCGGGGCAAGACCGCCATACAGGCATGTATTACGAGCTTGTGGCGCAGGCCAACCCCTATACCGATGATGTTTCCGCAGGCCTTCAGGTGCAGCTTGTCTATATGGGCGAACCCGCCGTTGGCATCCAGATCGACATTTTTTACATGCCGGAAAACGGCGCGCTGGAACGCAGCCATGTGCTTACCAATGCCGACGGGCGCGCCACGATTCCACCAACCGGAGCCGGGCATGTCATGCTGAACGCAGTCATGATGATCGAACCTTTTGCCGAGGATGCCGATGCCGGATATGTCTGGCATTCGCTTTGGGCCAACCTGACCTACGCGGCGCAATAGCAGGGCTTGGCGCGCCCTGCCCCTGCCCCTATAAGGGCGCAAACGCATAACGGAGGCGGACATGCGCAAGGCAGAAATTTCGCGCGACACGAACGAGACCAAAATCGCGGTTTCGGTCAATCTGGATGGCAGCGGCAGCTATGACGTGAAAACCGGTATCGGGTTTTTTGACCATATGCTGGAACAGCTTGCCCGCCATGCTCTGATTGATATTTCGGTGCGCGCCACGGGCGATTTGCACATTGACGACCACCACACCGTGGAAGATGTGGGCATTGCCCTTGGCCGTGCGCTGAGCAAAGCCGTAGGCGACAAGCGCGGCATTAAGCGCTATGGCTCTTGCCTGTTGCCGATGGATGATGCGCTGGTGCGCGCGGCGCTCGATCTGTCAGGCCGCCCCTATCTGGTGTGGAAACTCGGCTTTACGGCCCCGAAAATCGGCACGTTCGACACGGAACTGGTGCGCGAGTTTTTCAACGCCTTCGCCATGCAGGGCGGGATTACCCTGCATGTGGAATGTCTTGATGGCATCAATTCGCACCATATTGCCGAAGCCGCCTTCAAGGCCGTGGCCCGCGCACTGCGCGACGCGCTTGAGCTTGACCCGCGCAAGGCCGATGCTGTGCCATCGACCAAAGGCACGCTGCACGAATGACCACCGTTATTGTCGATTACGAAAGCGGCAACCTGCATTCGGTGGCAAAATCCTTCGAGCGGATGGCGCGTGAAACCGGGGCCGGCGCGGTGCTTGTATCATCCGATCCAGCCGATCTGGCCCGCGCTTCGCGCATTGTGCTGCCCGGTGTGGGTGCCTTTGCCGATTGCCGCGCCGGGTTAAGCGCGCGCGAAGGCCTGTTTGAAGCGATGGAGGCCCGTGTGCTGGATGGCGGCGTGCCCTTTCTGGGCATTTGCGTTGGCATGCAAATGCTGGCCGATTGGGGCCGCGAACACGGGGTTGAAACACGCGGCTTTGGCTGGATTGCCGGTGATGTGGTGGATATCACCCCCGATGATCCGGCACTCAAAGTGCCGCATATGGGCTGGAACGAGCTGGTAATCACCACACCCCACCCCGTGCTTAAGGGCATCGAGCAAGGCGCGCATGCCTATTTCGTGCACTCCTACCACCTTGCCGCAGTTAACGCGAACGAGGTGCTTGCGCATGTTGACTATGGCAGCAAGATCACCGCCGTGGTCGGGCGCGACAACATCATCGGCACGCAGTTTCACCCCGAAAAAAGCCAGAAAACCGGGCTGGGGCTGATTGCCAATTTCTTGAAATGGGCGCCCTGATGGGTAAACCGCGCAACGATCTTGGGTTGATCGTTGAGGACATTGCCGCGCAAATGGCCGCGCAGGAAACGCGCGGCGCCGTGGCCAATTACATCCCCGAGCTTGCCGCAATCAACCCGAACCAGTTTGGCATTGCCGTGGCCACTCCCGATGGCAAGCTTTACACCGCCGGCGATGCGGGCGTGCCGTTTTCCATCCAGTCAGTATCCAAAGTCTATGCGCTGGCCTTTGCGCTAGGCTCGGTCGGCGATCAGCTTTGGCACCGTGTCGGGGTGGAATCCTCGGGGCTCGCGTTTGACTCGATTTTGCTGCTGGAACAGGAAAAAGGGCGGCCGCGCAACCCGTTCATCAATGCCGGTGCGATTGTGACCACCGACACGATCTTGCACCGCTCCACCCCCAAGGAAACGCTTGGCGCATTGCTGCGGTTCATTCGCGAAGCGGCGGATGACGAGAATATCCACATCAACGAGGCCGTGGCACGCTCGGAAATCGCCACCGGCAACCGCAATTTCGCGCTGGCCTATTACCTGCGCTCGCACGGTAACCTTTTATGCGCCCCTGAACTGACACTGGGCACCTATTTTCACCAATGCGCAATCGAGATGACCTGCGCGCAACTGGCTATGTCGGGCCGCTTTCTGGTAAGCGCCGAAGGCATGCCGCAACTGGTTTCACACGAGCGCGCAAGGCGTATCAACGCGCTGATGATGACCTGCGGGCATTATAACGGCTCGGGCGATTTTGCCTATCGCGTGGGCTTGCCGGGCAAAAGTGGGGTTGGTGGCGGCATTTTGGTGATTGCACCTGGGCGGGCAAGCATTGCTGTCTGGTCGCCCGGGCTGAATGAATTTGGCAATTCAAAGCTTGGCACCGATGCGATGGACCTATTGGCCAAGCGCACCGGCTGGTCGGTTTTCGGCTAGTCGGCGCGCGTCCAGTCCTGCCCGCGACAGAAGATGGCAACGCAACCCTCAACATGCAGGTACGCACCCGTATCACCGGTGGCGGTGCGCCATGTGCCGGTTGCATCGCCCTCAAACGCCATGGCGGGCAAAACAGCAAGGGCAAAAGCCAGAATATGTTCAGACATGAAAACCGCCCGCGTTTTAAGCACAATGCCTGCGCGCCAAATTCGGTCAAGAACGACGTGGCGGAAGGTTGCATCCGCCACACTTTGCGCTAAAACAGCAAAAATTACCGGAGTGCCCAGATGATCCTTTACCCCGCGATCGACCTGAAAGACGGCAACTGTGTGCGGCTTTACAAGGGTGATATGGGGCAAAGCACGGTATTTTCCGACAACCCCGCCGCGCAGGCCCGCGCCTTTCAGGATGCGGGCTGTGAATGGTTGCATCTGGTTGATTTGAATGGCGCTTTTGCCGGTGCACCCGTAAACGGCGATGCTGTGCGCGCCATTCTGGCCGCCTGCGATGTGCCCGCCCAGCTTGGCGGCGGCATTCGCGATATGGAGACGATTGACTACTGGCTGAACCAGGGCATTGCACGGGTTATTCTTGGCACGGTCGCGGTGCGCAACCCCGATCTGGTGCGCATAGCCGCACAACGCTACCCCGGCAAAATAGCCGTGGGGATTGATGCGCGCGCCGGCATGGTCGCCGTGCAGGGCTGGGCGGAAACCACCGACATCATGGCGCTGGACCTGGCCGCAAAGTTTGAGGATGCAGGCGTGGCGGCGATTATCTACACCGATATCGACCGCGACGGCGCGATGCAGGGCGTAAATGTTGAGGCCACTGCCGCGCTGGCGCGTTTTGTGAACATTCCGGTGATTGCCTCGGGCGGGGTTTCATCGCTTGATGATCTGGCCGCGCTCAAAGCCAGCGGCGCGCCGCTCAACGGGGCCATTTCGGGGCGCGCGATTTACGATGGCGCGCTGGATATCGGCCAGGCCATTGAATTGCTGAAGTTTTAAAATGCTCAAAACCCGCATCATCCCCTGCCTCGATGTGAAAGATGGGCGCGTTGTGAAGGGCGTGAACTTCACGGGTTTGGTCGATGCGGGCGATCCGGTTGAAGCCGCGCGCGCCTATGATGCTGCGGGGGCGGACGAGCTTTGCTTTCTGGATATCGCCGCCACACTGGAAAACCGTGGCACCATGTATGACCTTGTAAGCCGCACCGCCGAGCAATGCTTCATGCCGCTCACAATCGGGGGTGGGGTGCGCAGCACCGCTGATGTGCGCGCATTGCTGCTGGCGGGGGCCGACAAGGTTTCGTTCAACTCGGCTGCTGTCGCAAACCCCGACATCATTGCTAAAGCGGCCAATAAATTCGGCAACCAGTGCATTGTCGTGGCGATTGATGCCAAAACCGTTGCCCCCGGTAAATGGGAAATATTCACCCATGGCGGCACACGGCCCACCGGCATTGATGCGGTTGAGTTTGCGCGGCTGATGGAACGCAAAGGCGCGGGCGAGATCCTTCTCACCTCGATGGACCGTGACGGCACGCGCGCCGGTTTCAACCTGCCGCTGACCCGCGCCATTGCCGATGCCGTGCGCGTGCCGGTAATTGCATCGGGCGGGGTGGGCACGCTTGACCATCTGGTTGAAGGTGTGATCGAAGGCCATGCAAGTGCTGTGCTTGCCGCCTCGATTTTTCATTTTGGAATCTATAGCATTGCCCAAGCCAAGGCCCATATGGCGGCGGCAGGCATTGCGGTAAGGATGTAATATGCCCGGAATTTTGCGCCGTCTGGCCAAGACCATCGACAAACGCAAGGCGGATAAATCCAGCCAGTCTTACGCCGCCAAGCTCTTTGCACGCGGCCCGGCAAAATGCGCCGAAAAGTTCGGCGAAGAAGCTATTGAGGCGATTATTGCCGCCGCCAAGGGCGACAAGCAGAACCTGACGGAAGAAGCCGCCGATGTGTTGTTTCACCTGCTGGTCATGCTCTCGGCCTGCGATGTAGAATGGGATGACGTGCTCAAAGAGCTGGAACGGCGCGAAGGCACATCCGGTATTGTTGAAAAAGAAAGCCGCGCAAAGTAGCGGCTATTGGGGGGGGCTATGGCGCAACTGGCTGACATAACCCCTGTGATTTTATGCGGTGGTGGTGGCACGCGGCTCTGGCCTGCCAGCCGCGCCGCCCACCCCAAGCAGTTCAACCGTTTTGCCGGGCAGGCCAGCCTGCTGCAACAAACACTCAGCCGCGCACGGGCGCTGGGGCTGGGCAAGCCCATCTTGCTTACGGCGCATGACTTTCGCTTTGTCACTGCCGAACAGGCCGCCGAAATCGAAATCGAGGTTGATCTGGTTGTCGAGCCTTGCACGCGCGATACCGCCCCGGCCGTTGCCGCTGCGGCGTTGCTGTGCCAATCGCAAGGCAGGGGCGCGATGCTTATCATGCCGTCAGACCATAGAATGGATGCAAATGCCTTTATTCCGGCGCTACAGGCCGGGCTGAAAGCTGCCTTGAACGGCCGGCTGGTAACCTTTGGCGTGCAGCCCGACCGTGCCGAAACCGGTTATGGCTATATTGAACCTGCAACCACGAGCACGGCAAATATCTCGGGCCCGGTGGCGCGTTTCATTGAAAAGCCTGATACTTTGCGTGCACAGGCATTGCTTGCCGAAGGGCGCAGCCTGTGGAATTCTGGCATATTTCTTTGCACGCCCGATGCGATGGTCGCAGCCTTTGGCGCGCATGCAGCCGATGTGCTAAAGGTTGCGCAAGCGGCGCTGAACGGTGCCGCCCGCGATCTCGACTTTTTGCGCCTCGGTGCGGCCTATGGCGACGCCACTGCCATTTCAATTGACTATGCTGTAATGGAGCGCGCCGAAAACGTTGATGTTGTGCCGATTTCGGCAGGCTGGAGCGATCTGGGCGACTGGAAGGCCATTTGGCAGGACTCTGCGCGTGATGCAAATGGCGTGGCCATACTTGGCGGAGCGGTTGCGCTGGATTGCGCAAACACGCTGCTCAGCAGCGAGCCGGGCGGCATAACGCTTGTCGGGTTGGGCTTGAACAACATAGTAGCGGTTGCAACAGCCGATGCGGTGCTGGTGGCCGATATGGCCAAGGCGCAGGCGGTCAAATCGGTCGTCGCGCTGCTAAAATCGCAAGACATTGCCACGGCAACGGTCTTCAAACGCCATTTCAGGCCATGGGGCTGGTTTGAGCAACTCGCGCAAGGCACGCGGTTTCAGGTGAAAGCCATTTTCGTACGCCCCGGCGACAAGCTGAGCCTGCAAAGCCATAAACACCGCTCGGAACATTGGGTGGTTGTTCAAGGGTTGGCCCGCGTTACCGTTGGCGAGGCAACGCGCGATGTGAAGGCGAACCAGTCGCTATTCGTGCCGCTTGGTGCCAAGCACCGGCTGGAAAACACCACCGATGTGCCGCTTATGCTGATTGAAGTGCAGGTGGGTGACTATCTGGGCGAAGATGACATCATTCGCTATGATGATGTTTATGCCCGCAGCTAGACATGAAAAGGGCCCCGCAAGGGGGCCCGTATTCCTGCGCAGGTTGCAGCTTTATGCTGCGGCAAGCTGTGCCTGATGCTGGCGTTCGCTTTCCTCGCGCGACAGTGCGACCGAAGTGCGCACACCACGGCGAACGAAATCCATCATGCCGCCAACCGAACGCTCGTTGGGCTCGATACCGGCGCACATAAGCACCTCGCGGCCATCGCGCGAACGCGCCCAACGGGCAATCACTTCGGGGCCGTTACCATATTTTTTATCATCAGCAATCGCGTCGTCCAAAGCGGCCAACACGACGGCAGCGAAAAGCCGCTGGGCACGGTTGCCCTGCTCGCTCGTAAAAGCGGCGCTATCTACATCGTCGAACATTTTCCATCCAGTCTTTGTACAGTCTGCGTCTGTGTGCAGTGCAATATGACGTTTTTCTGACAGTTACATAGGGTCTGAAACGCAATTCTCCTATGCATTTTTTGCATGCCTAGGCAAAAATCTGCCACAATTTCAGTGCCCGACGATCTTTACTAGTTGCCAAGCAATTGTAATTGTTATTAAAAACCAAACCTATGCACGGGTGCAAGGCGCAAATTTTTCTGTGCGGCAACCATTTAATTTTTTGTTACTGCAGCCCTTTTCGAGCGCGGAGCGCGGCGCTGATCGTCCCGTCATCAAGAAAATCCAGTTCCCCGCCCACCGGAACGCCCTGCGCAAGCGTTGTAACGATGATTCCCTGCCCCTCCAGTTGTTCGGCAATGTAATGCGCGGTGGTTTGCCCGTCGATGGTTGCGCTGAGCGCAAGGATCACTTCATCCACGCCTTCGGTGCAGTTTTGCACCAGTTTGGGAATGCGCAAACGTTCCGGGGTCACGCCATCAAGCGCCGAAAGCAGCCCACCGAGCACGAAATACCTGCCCCTAAAGGCGAGCGTGCGCTCCATCGCCCAAAGGTCCGACACGTCTTGCACAACGGCCAGTTGGCTGGCGTCGCGGCGCAGATCGGTGCAGATCGGGCATAGGTCTTCGGTGGCAATATTGCCGCAGCGCACGCATTCGCGCACATCGCGGGCCACATCGGCCAGCGCCTGCGACAGCGGGTCGAGCATCAACCCGCGGCTGCGAATCATTGCCAGAACAGCGCGCCGGGCCGATCGTGGCCCAAGGCCCGGCAAGCGGGCCATCAGGTCAATCAGCGTATCAACGGCGCGGGTGTTACTCATTTTAGCGGTGTAGAAAAAATAGATTGGTGTCGATTCCAGAACATTCTCTTGTCATTCTCGTCAAACTTAGAAAAGTCGGTTTCTTCAATTTCACGCATCAAGAAAGGCTGGGCCTTAATATGTTCGTATAGAGCTATCAGGCTGAAAATCGCATAAAAAAAACCGATTACGGTAATGAAATTCATAATTTGATAAAGCGGTCCTGTCGCATATGCAGTTAAATAAAATGGAATAAATAGCGACAAAAGACCAAATATCGTCTGCCAAATCGCAGCGGACCTAGCCTCGGATGCGATATAGAGTGCATTCTGTCGGTCTATTTCGAGACGTATTGCCGCTTTTTTTGACAAATAGAACCTCATCTTAGAAGGGCAGCTTCATACCGGGGGGCAGTTCCAGCCCTTCGGTCACCTTGGCCATGGCCGCTTGTGCAGCGTCGCTGGCTTTGGACTGTGCATCCTTGATGGCCGCAAGGATCAGGTCTTCGACCACTTCTTTTTCGTCGGGGTTGAAGATTGACGGGTCAATTTCCAGCCCGATCAATTCGCCCTTGGCGGTGGAAATGGCGGTGACAAGCCCCGCGCCGGAACGCCCCTCGACCTTGATGGTATGCAGGCTTTCCTGCACCTCGGCCATCTGGCTTTGCAGCTTTTGTGCCTGTTTCATCATTTTGGCCATATCGCCGATCTGGCCCAAACCTTTTAGCATTTCAATCTCCTATCGCTACGCCCCACATCTAAGCAGGGAGCATGCGCGCAACAAGTGCTAGTCTTCTTCGAACGGATCCCAGTTTTCCGGGGTCATATCTTCGCCCTCGCCCTGATCTTCGAGCGGAATATCAATGGAGGGCGGGCGCATTTCGGCACCGGGAAAGGCGGCAAGTGCCGCAGCCACCAGCGGGTGGCCTGAAATTTGCGCCGAAAGGTCGGCTTTGGCCAGCGCGCGGGTTTCGGCGATTGTGGGGGCTGCATCGGCGCCTTTTTCAGCCACAACCGAAACACCCCAGCGCGCGCCTGTCCAGCTTTGCAGGCGTTGGGAAAGCCGTTGGGCAAGGTCGGCGCGTGCATCACCGCTTTGGGAAAACTCAATCCGCCCCGGCGCGTAATGCACAAGGCGCAAATACGTTTCAACCTCGACAAGCAACTGCATATCGCGGCGCGTTCGGATAAGGGTGATCACGTCTTCAAACTGCGCATAGCGCGCCAACGGGTCGGGCGCATGGGCGATATCGGCCACAATAGACGGGTTTGCGCCGTTAAACGCGCCGCGCGGTGCGCCACCACCCCCGCCGCCACTGCCCCCGCCGCCGGGTGGCGGGTTTGGCGGCGTTGGCGTGTCGGCCAGACGGCGCACGAGCTCTTCGGGGCTGGGCAGGTCTGCCACATGGGTCATGCGGATGATGGCCATTTCAGCCGCCATCATGGAATTGGGCGCGCTTGCCACCTCTTCAAGCGCCTTGAGCAGCATTTGCCACATGCGGGTCAGCACGCGCATATGAAGGGCTTGTGCCATTATCTGCCCGCGGTCACGCTCGTCTGCGCCGATTGTGGGGTCGTTTACCGCCTCGGGCGTGATTTTGAGAACCGAGACCCAATGGGTAATTTCGGCCAGATCGCGCAGCACGGCCATCGGCTCGGCCCCGTCGGCATATTGGCCGGCAAGCTCGCCCAAAGCGCCCGCCGCATCGCCCTTTACAATCAGGTCGAACAAATCGAGCACACGCCCACGATCGGCGAGGCCAAGCATGGCGCGCACCTGCGCCACAGTGGTTGTTCCCGCCCCATGGCTGATTGCCTGATCCAGCAGCGATGTCGCATCGCGCGCCGAGCCTTCGGCGGCGCGGGTGATCAGCGCCAACGCGTCTTCAGCAATTTCAGCACCTTCGGATTTGGCGATTTTGCGCAGCAGGGCCAGCATGTCTTCCGGCTCGATCCGGCGCAGATCAAACCGCTGGCAGCGCGACAGCACCGTCACCGGCACTTTGCGAATTTCGGTGGTGGCGAAGATGAATTTTACATGCGCGGGCGGCTCTTCCAGCGTTTTAAGCAGCGCATTGAAGGCCGAGGTCGACAGCATGTGCACCTCGTCGATGATGAACACCTTGTAGCGGGCCGAGGCCGCGCGATAAGCCACGCCTTCGATAATCGCATCGCGGATGTTTTGCACGCCGGTGTTTGATGCGGCGTCCATTTCGATCACATCAACATGGCGGCCCTCGGCAATGGCAAGGCAGGGCTCGCACTGCCCGCAAGGCGAAATGGTTGGCTTGCCCGTGCCATCGGGGCCGATGCAGTTCAGCCCTTTGGCAATAATCCGCGCCGTGGTGGTTTTGCCGGTGCCGCGAATGCCGGTCATAATAAAAGCATGGGCAATCCGGTCTGCCTCGAACGCGTTTTTAAGCGTGCGCACCAGCGCGTCCTGGCCAATCACATCGGCAAAGGTTTCGGGGCGGTATTTGCGCGCTAATACGCGGTAACTCGGGGCGGTGGTGTCGTTCATGTCGGGCATGTCTGGCCTTGTTGCTTGGCCGCCAGACTAGGGCGCAGAAGGCCAAAGCACAAGCACGCCCCTTGCCAGTTTTGCAGCTTGGGCTAGGTTGGGCAAAACGGAGACAGTTATGACATTTGCAATTGCAGAACTGGCAGCACCAAGGGGCGGCACATTGGGCATTTGCCCCCTGCCCGGCCGTTTTGGCACGGCGCTGGACGATCTTGCAGTGCTGCGCGCATGGCAGCCCGATATCGTTGTTTCAATGACCGAACTGGCGGAAATGGAGCGCCATATTGTCGCCGATCTGGGCGGTTTGCTGGCGCAAAGTGGCATTGGCTGGGCGCATTTCCCGATACGCGACTTTGGAACACCCGCCTTTGGGGCCGCGTGGAACGACCTGTCAGCGCGGCTGCACAAGGTGCTGGATGGCGGCGGGCGCGTGCTGGCGCATTGCTATGGCGGGCAAGGCCGCTCGGGCATGGTGCTGCTCGGGCTGATGGTTGAACGCGGCATGGCGGCAGATGCCGCCCTTGCCGCCCTGCGCAAAGTGCGCCCCGGTGCTGTGGAAACAGTTGCACAGCAGGCGTGGGCCAAAAATACCCTGAAATAGTTCGCGACAGAATCACTACTGTTTGATAAAATATTTGGGAGTGTGTGTAAATCACTTGTCAGCAACCAATGGTTGCTAAGTAATCATGTAGAAAGAACGATCATGTCTATATTTAACTATGTTGGGCAAGATGCAAACAATCACACAAGCGCTGACACGCTCGTAGTTAATAGTTAATAACGAAAAACCAATAAATTTTACAATAAATTCCGGAGCAGAGTCGTATGTAGGTGATCTCAAATCGACAGTCGGCATCAATGAAGCTGCCGATGACACGATCAGCTACACAGATTATGACGGCAATGTTTATACGAATGTATCGTTTCAAATAACTTATGAAGGCAATACAAACTGGCGGACTGGCAACGCTGGCGCAGATCCGCAGTATCAGTCGCACATCGCGATTATCAAGATCCTGTCCGGCGACGAAACCGGCCAGACTTATACGCTGATTATCAGCAATCCACCCAACCCCAACGCGCCCAACCCGCATCTCGGTTCGGCATACAATACCTTCAAAAACGGCAACCACCGCGCCGGCCCAAACGAAGATGGTGTTTTTTGCTTTGGCGAGGGCACATTGATTGCAACGCCCGGCGGCGAAACCGCGGTTGAAGACCTTGCTATCGGCGACATGGTGAATACGCTGGACAGTGGGGCGCAGGCCATTCGCTGGATCGGGTCAACTACCGTTACCGCCACAGGTGCTAACCAGCCAGTTCGCATAGCGGTTGATGCTTTCGGAAAAGCCCAGCCTCTCACGGCGCTTATCGTGTCGCCCGCACATCGCATGCTGGTTGACAGCATATTGGCCAGCCTGCTGTTTGAATGCCCGCAATTGCTGGCCCATGCCAAAGATTTGATAAATGACAGTACAATCCGCCCCGTTACCGGCAAGCAGTTTGTGCGCTACTTTCATTTCATGTTCGACAAGCACGAACTTGTCTGGGCAAATGGCGCGGTATCTGAAAGCTTTCATCCTTCGCAGGCATCCGACAATGCAGCAACGCATGCAAGCCTTGCCGAGTTGCAGCGCCTGTTTCCAAATACGTTCCTGGCGGGCGGCGAGCTGCCATCCGCACGGCCAACGTTGAGTGCGCTCGAGGCGCGGCTTTTAATGCGCTGACACGTCAGCGCGGCTTTTTATGCGCCTTGTACATTTTCCCGTTCTTGCGGAACCGTTCGCGGGCTTCGTGAATAGATTCCGTGCTGAAGCGGTCTTCGTTCTTCAGCTTGCGCCAGCGTTTCAGCCGGTCTGCATCAAGCTTGCCCGTGGCAATGGCGGCCTGCACGGCGCAGCCCGGCTCGTGATCATGGGCGCAATCGTTGAACTTGCATTGACTGACCAGCGAGACAATATCGTCAAACACCGCATCAATGCCCTCGCTGGCTTCGCTCAAGCGCAGCTCGCGCATGCCGGGCGTGTCAATCAGCCAGCCGCCCGCCAATGTCGGGCGCAAAGCGCGGGCGGTGGTGGTGTGGCGGCCCTTGGCATCGTCGCCGCGAATGTTTTGGGTTGCGTCTATTATGCCGGTCAGCGCGTTTTGCAGCGTGGTTTTGCCCACACCGGAAGAGCCGACAAGCGCCAGCGTTTGCCCGGAGTTGCACCACGGCGTGAGTTTCTCCACCGCCACGGCATCATGCGCATCCAGCGCAAGCGCGGTGAGCATGGGTGACAGGGCTTCGGCCTGACGGCGGTAGTCGTCCGGATCTTCGGCAAGGTCGGCCTTGGTCAGGATGATCAGCGGCAGGGCGCCGCCCATCGCCGCCAGCGCAAGGTAGCGTTCCAGCCGTGCGGGGTTAAAGTCGGCGTTGCAACTGGTGACAATGCCAAGCGTGTCAACATTGGCGGCAATAAGCTGCTTTTGCGCAACCTCGCCCGCCGCGCGGCGCGATACGGTGGTGAGGCGGTCGAGCCTGCTAAGCGCAAGGCCATCTTCTGCCAAAACCCAGTCACCCACCGCATAGGCGCCGGTTGATTCGGTGGTGCGCAATGTCAGCGGGCCGTTCAGCGACAGTGCCTCAACACGGTCGCGGTGAATTTCGCACAGGCGCGCGGGCGTGCCGATACTGTTTTCATCAAGCTGGCGCGCGAAATGCGCCGACCATCCAAGATCGGCAAGTGAAGTATATGTCAACGGATTACCCTGTTTGGCAAAGCAACGCGCCACTGCCCCGCACTGCGGGGGTTTGGCTGAAGTTTGAAGGGCTGCTGGCCTGAAATCAGGCGGCGGCCCGAAGGATTGCAATGGCTGTCATGGCGTATCCTTTCGTAAACAGGCGTTAGGTGAGAGGCTGGACAACGACCCAAGCGGGGCTCGTTACGGTTGCTTCCTTCCGGACCTGGCCGGGTTGGCGAGGCGCTCGCCCGCGCCAACCTCTCACCCCCGATATAGGGACGGGCGGCGACAGGGTCAATAGCCTGCCACGCGCTGCATGCTGGCCGCCTCGTCGCCCTTAAGCGCTGCAACAACATCCAGCCCCGTAAGCGCGCCAAACTTGAATCCATGGCCGCTATCGGCTGTCAGCACCAGAGTTGCATCGCGGCGTTGTAACAAAAACCGCTCATCCGGGGCCATCAGGTAAAAGTTGGCCAAGGTGAAGCGCGGGCGGAAGGCCTCGGCATCCTTGAACCGCCCGACATAGCCCGCCAGAATTTCAGCGGTATCGGCTGCGCTGGTCGGGCGGTCGCGATGCGGGTCAGCCACTTGGCTCAGGCGGCCAAGCCCCAGCTTCATGGGAATGTCGCCAATGGGCGGAATGCCCCAGCAATCATCATTACCGCCAATGCCCGCCCAGCACGGGCCTGCCGCCCAGGCCGCCTGCCATTGTGGTGGCGGGTCGGCATAAACAACAAGGCTGCGGCGCGGGGTAAAGCCAACCATATCGGCAAACAGGCCGGGCAGGCCGATACCTGCGGCCACGATCAACTGGTCGGCCTGCATATCGCCCAGCGTTGTGGTGATTGCCCCCTGTTCGGTATGCACCGAAAGCACACGGCACTGCGGCACAAGCTCGGCCCCGCGCGCCACCAGCCAGCGCAACAGGCCGGTGATGATCTGATCGGCCAGCAACGCGCCACCGCTTGAAAGCAACGCAAACCGCACATTGGATGATTCGATCATCGGGAAGCGTTTTTCAAGATCTTCCGGTGCCAGAACCTCATGCGCCACGCCGGTTTCTGCAAGGGATTTGGCCGAGATGTCGGCCCAGTCGCCCTTTTCATGGGAAACAGACAGCGCGCCGCATTCAACATAGGGCGCGGTGCCGATATCGGTGAACAGCGTGTTCCAAGCGATATGTGCATCACCAATACGCGCGCCATAGCCCGGATACGCGGCGTAATGCGGGCGGATAATGCGATGATAGTCCCAGCTTGCCGAAAGCGGGTTGGGAATGGGGCCATCTTCAACGATTTGCACCTGCCATCCGGCGCGCAGCAGCGCCCAAGCGGTGCATAATCCGTTAATGCCCGCCCCAACAATCAGCGCCTTGGTCATTGCCCGTTCATCCTTATGAGTCTAGGTTCGGGCCACGTTAGCAGGCAGGTTGAAAGCAGCAAGACCCATGAGCAAAAATGGCGAAAACATCACCTTCGCTGGCGGGCGGCTGGACCGTGCGCAGCATTTGCGCGCAAAGGCGGGTGATCTGGCAAAGCAGGCCGATGCATGCATGATGCTGCTCTGGCGTGGCAAGCCGCTGCTTGAGGGTGGCGATACACCCCGCCTGTGCTGGCTACCAGCCAACCATTCATTCGTAAGCTATGCCGCTGGCGCGCCCGTTTTTCTGGGGCTGATAAATGGCGCACCGCATTTTGCGCAAGATGTCTCAAGCTGGGAAGGGCCGGTGGAAGCCGCCGATTACACCGGATTTCTGGACACGAGCGCGCAAACCCATCCCGACCTGCCCAAAGACAGCCATTTTCGCGACTTGCGCAATGCAATTACAGCGCTGTCGGGTGATGATGCGGGCGATGCCGCCACCGCAAAGGCAATTTTGGGCTGGCATGAAACCCACCGTTTCTGCGCCAGATGCGGTGCACCAAGTTTAAGCGCCGAGGGTGGCTGGCAGCGCAATTGCCCCGCCTGCAACGCTGCACATTTTCCGCGCACCGACCCGGTTGTCATCATGCTGGTGGTGCATGGTAATGATGTGCTGCTGGGCCGTTCGCCGCATTGGCCCGAGGGGATGTATTCGCTGCTTGCAGGCTTTGTGGAGCCGGGCGAAAGCTTGGAAAGCGCCGTGCGCCGCGAAGTGGCCGAGGAAACCGCCGTTATCTGCGGCACGGTGCGCTATCTGGCCTGCCAGCCATGGCCCTTTCCAAGCTCGCTTATGCTGGGCTGTTATGCCGAGGCGACAAGCCGCGACATTACCATTGACCCAAACGAGCTTGCAGCGGCATTCTGGGTAAGCCGTGAACGGCTTGTTTTGGCTTTGGCCGGCCATGACCCAAAGATCAAACCCGCCCGCAAGGGCGCAATTGCCCATACGCTGCTACAAGCATGGGTGCAGGATTCGCTCGACGATTTGACTTAGGACTGACCATGCATTTAGAACATCGCCGCAGTATTGCCACCCCGCAAGCATTCGCCTTTGACGCAACAAGCGATTTTACGCGGTTTGAACGCGAAGGTGCGGGTGGTGCCACGTTTACGCGCACAAACGGCACGGGCCATGAACTTGGGAGCGAATGGCGGGTGGAGGCCGAGTTTCGCGGCCGCACACGGCGCTTCAACATCAGGCTCGCCACATATACCCCGCATGAACGGCTTGAGCTGGCCACAGGCTCCAGCAAGTTTGATGTGCGCGTAACCTATGCGTTTACTGCCACAGGCCCTGCACAATGCGAAATGGTAATGAGCATTGATACCGCCGCGCGCTCGCTGGCCGGACGGTTGATTTTTCAAACCCTGCAACTGGCTCGCGCCCGCTTCGAGCGCTATCTGGCTGAAGCCGTCGATCGTATGGCCACGCAAATGGAAGCGGAATACAAGCCCTAGCGGCCTGCCCTAAAACAGGCTGCCCTGTTTGCCCGGCGGCACCTTTGGGCGTTTGTGTGCAGGTGCTGCGCCGCCGGTTTGCGCATCAATCCGGCCATCGGCAAACTCAACCTCGATTGGCGCGGCCCCTTGCAATGCGGCGGCGCGGGTCACCAACTTGCCTTGGCTGCGCACCACGGCATAGCCGCGCGCAAGGGTTGACTGGTAAGATAGCGTGTTCAGCGTGCGTTCAAGCGCGCCAAGGTTGCGGATGAGCGATGCCACACTGCGCCCCTGCGCAGCCCCCGCACGGCCGCCAAGCCCTTCGAGCTGGCCTTGCAGGCGTGCTGTGTGGCGGCTTAGCAATTCAGGGCGCAAGCGCGGGGCAAGCTGGGCGAACCTGTCTTTGCGGCGAAAAAGCGCTGTGCGCTGCAGCGAAATGAGTTGGCTTTCAAGCTTCTCCAACCGGGCCTCGCGGCGAAATATCCCTTCACGTAACAAGGCCGGCCCGAAACGTCCGGCGCGGCCTGCGCCCAAAGCCAAATGCTTTTTCCGGGTCAGGTGCACCAATGCGCGCGGCAGGTTTGCCCAAGCATAATCAAGCCGCTGGCGGCGGTCAGCCAGAAGCCCTTCGGGGCTGGGCAAGGCGCGCGCAAGGTCACGCAGGCGCTGGCTGCGCTGGGAAAGCATGCGCGCGGCGGCCCCTTGGCGGCGCTGGTCAAGCCCGGCAAGCGTGGCCAGAAGATCGGCGCGCACCGGCACGGCCATTTCGGCCGCCGCCGTCGGAGTTGGCGCACGCATATCGGCGGCAAGATCGATCAGCGTTGTATCGGTTTCATGGCCCACAGCGGATATAAGCGGGATTGTGCTTTCAGCCGCCGCGCGCACAACGATTTCCTCATTGAACCCCCAAAGGTCTTCGACCGAGCCGCCACCACGCGCCACAATCAATACATCAGGGCGCGGCACGGGCCCGTCATGCCCCAGCGCGTTAAAGCCGCGGATTGCGGCGGCCACCTGCGCGGCACAAGCCTCGCCCTGCACCACGACCGGCCAGATCAGCACGCGGGTTGGAAAACGGTCGCGCAAGCGGTGCAGAATATCGCGGATAACCGCACCGCTTGGTGAGGTGACAACGCCAATCACCCGCGGCAAATAGGGGAGCGGGTGTTTGCGCGATGCGTCAAACAACCCTTCGGCGGCCAGCGCTTTTTTACGCTTTTCAAGCATCGCCATCAGCGCGCCAACCCCTGCAGGCGCCATGCTTTCCACCACAAGCTGATAGCGGCTTTGGCCGGGGAATGTGGTGAGCCTGCCGGTGGCGACAACCTCCATCCCCTCTTCCGGACGCATGGGCAGCTTGTTGGCTGTGCCCTTCCAGATAACGCTGGCAAGCACGGCATTATTGTCTTTCAGGTCCAGATAGATATGCCCCGAGGCCGGTCGCGACACGCGCCCAAGCTCGCCGCGCACGCGAACATGCGAAAATTCGCCCTCGATCATGCGTTTGAGCACGCCTGAAAGTTCGGAAACCGAAAACTCGGGGGCGTTGTTGCTTTTATCCGTATCATCGAGGAGCGCGTTCATAGCCTGTCCTTGCCTTGCTTGCCCGTCGACCTTAGAACGGCGCGAACAGAAGGCCAAGCGGTAGGACAGCATGAATATTCTGATATTGGGCAGCGGCGGGCGTGAACACGCGCTGGCATGGGCGATTGGACAAAACCCGAAATGCGACAGGCTGATCTGCGCACCCGGCAATGCAGGCATAGCCGAGGTTGCCAACTGCGTAGCGCTGGATATCATGAGCGCCGATGCCGTGGTGGCACTGGCCAAGGCCGAGGCTGTTGATTTTGTGGTGATTGGCCCGGAAGCCCCGTTAGCCGCCGGTTTGGCCGATGCGCTTCGCGATGCGGGCATCCTGACCTTCGGGCCATCGGCTGCGGCGGCGCTGCTGGAAAGCTCCAAGAGCTTCACCAAAGAAATATGCGATGCGGCAAGCGCTCCAACCGCCGCATGGGCACGGTTTGAAGCCGCCGCCCCCGCGCTGGACTATGTGCGCGCCCAAGGTGCCCCCATTGTCATCAAGGCCGACGGTTTGGCCGCTGGTAAAGGCGTTGTCGTGGCCATGTCGCTGGCTGAGGCCGAAGCGGCTGTTGAAGAAATGTTTTCAGGCGGGTTCGGCGATGCAGGCGCCTCTGTGGTGATAGAAGAGTTCATGGATGGCGAAGAAGCCAGCCTGTTCGTGCTGACCGATGGCACCGATGTTCTGGCTTTGGCCGGCGCACAAGACCACAAGCGCGCCTATGATGGCGACCTTGGGCCGAATACCGGCGGCATGGGCGCCTATTCCCCTGCGCCGGTGCTCGATGATGCGATGGTCGCGCAATGCCTGAACACTATTATCCGCCCGACCATTGCCGAAATGGCCAAACGCGGCGCGCCGTTTCGGGGCGTGCTTTTTGCGGGGTTGATGATCAAGAACGGCATTGCGCGGCTCATCGAATACAACGTGCGCTTTGGCGACCCTGAATGTCAGGTGCTGATGGTGCGGCTTGGCGGCCAGATTCTGGATGTGCTGCTGGCCTGCGCCGAAGGCAAGCTCGGCCAGGCGCAACTGAACTGGGCAAATGACCATGCGGTGACGGTGGTCATGTCGGCGCGCGGCTATCCCGGTGCTTATCGTAAAGGCGAGGAGATTGGCGGGATTGATGCCGCCAATGCCTTGGCGGGTGTGCAAGTGTTTCACGCAGGCACGGCGCGGGAAGGCGACAAGATAGTGGCCCATGGCGGGCGGGTGCTGAATGTCACTGCACGCGCAGATAGCCTGCAAGAGGCGCGTGATCGTGCCTATGCGGCGGTTGCGTTGATTGATTGGCCGGGCGGGTTTTACCGCACCGATATCTGCCACCGCGCGCTTGGCTAGGGGCAGGTCAAAGCATCGTCGAGCGCGGCGGGGCTGGTCAACGCGCCAGCGTCGCGCAGCGTAATGCGCGCCCCCTCCAATCGCGCCACCAACACACGCTGCCAGTCGGGGCTTGCACCCACAACCTCGGGGCCGGTGCCGCAATCGCGCACGCCACCGCGAATGGCCGGATCACCAAACCGGTGATTGGTAATGCCGCTAACCTGTGCAATTTCGCGCAACTCTGTGCCCTCAAGCGTAAAAATGCGCAAGAGCCGCCCCAAATGCGGTGTTTCGATATAGGCAATATCAGTGCGGCCATCACCGTTGAAATCGCCAAAACCAGCAGGTGCCAGCCAGCGATTTGTGCGGCCGATAAAGGGTGTGGCGGCGATAAGCCCGTCAGCGCCATAAACCGAAAGCCGCGCGCCTTGGGTGATGTCGGTCTCGACCACCACCACTTCGGGCGCGTGGTCGCCGTTGAGGTCAACCAGGCGCGGCGCAATATCTTCAAACACGCGTGAAAGAGGCAGGCGCAGCACGCGGCGCGCACGATCCAGCCGCGCGCAAGCCGGACACAGGTCGATGCTTAAAACCAGCGCGCCCCATTCCTCGGCTTTGCCAAACACGCCATGCTGGTAGCGCGTTGTCGGCTCGGCAAACGCGGCATCCAGCACAGCGGGCTGGGCTTGGGCGAAACTGGCGCAGACCGCCAGCACAAGGCCCAAAAGGCGCATCAGATCTGCTTTTCGGGCATTTGCACGACCAGCCCGTCAAGCGCGTCAGACACTTTAAGCTGGCAGGTCAGCCGCGAGCGCAAACTGTCGGGTTGCCAGGCGAAGTCGAGCATGTCTTCTTCCATCGGGTCGCGGGCGGGTAGTTTTTCAACCCAGTCCGGGTCAACATAAACATGGCATGTGGAACAGGCGCAGGCACCGCCGCAATCGGCCTCGATCCCCGGAATGTTATTATCACGCGCGCCTTCCATAACGGTCAGGCCGTTGGCAACCTCAACTTCGTGGCGGGTTCCGTTATGCTCGATATATGTGATCTTCGCCATAAAACTTCCTTCCGGGTACTCTTTCGCGCCTATCTAGCCATTCAAGTGCGGCGGTTCCAGCCCCTTCGCGCCGCGACATGTGTGCTCTGCGACAGGGCCAACGGATTTGGGCGGATTTAACACTTTTTTTATTATTATTTTCAATGATTTAACCGTTAACCTTTCCTTCAGATGTATTTTGAATTTTATCTAATTTTGTGCGAGTTTGTGTGCATCAGATCGGGGGTCGTGATGGCACATGTAAAGATTACAGCAACAGATTTTGGGTTTCACTTCTTGGGTGGCGCGGGCAATTTCGTGGCCCCCGATACGTTTTTCGCAGGCCCGCTCAGCGGCAGCGCCACCATGCTTAAACTGGCCGGGTCTGGCGGCTGGATTGGTAGCGAAAGCCTGCGCCAGCCCATGTTCGGCATGCAAATTGATGCAAGCACGCCTGCCGATGGTGCCGTGCTTGGCGAAAGCAGCACAGTTACGGTGCGCGCCATTTCCTTTTGGCGGATGGAAGCGGGCGGTGCCGTTGAAATCGGTGAAATGGTGCTGCCAGAGCCATTGATCGTCAGCGCCTATTGGCAGACCACGGGCGCCGAAAATACGCCAGGCTGGGTGGCTGATATTGGCAGTGCGCTTGGCGATATGCTGGCACAAAGCGGCTATCGTTTCATTGGCGGTGCAGGTGATGATGTGTTCATCGCCAGTGTCGATGCCTATTACATGCGTGGTGCCAGCGTTATCAAAGGCGGTGCTGGGAACGATACACTGATCGGCGGCATCGGAAATGACACGATCCGCGGCGGCACAGGCAATGACAACCTGCACGATGTGAGTGGCACAAATGTGTTGAAAGGTGGCGCGGGCGATGACGACATTTTCGTTGGCGGCAGCGCCGGTGGCTCAATCGCGCGCGGCGGTAGTGGCAATGATGTGTTGCGCTCGGGCGCCGGCGCCGACACGCTCTATGGCGGTTCCGGGCATGATGTGCTGATCGGGGGCGCTGGCAATGACACGCTCTACGGCAATGGCGGGCGCGACCGGCTGGAAGGCGGCAGCGGCGATGACGTGCTCATTGGCGACAACGGGCGCGATATTTTGCAAGGCGGTAGCGGGGCCGACACGTTTGTCTTTTTTGCCGACCAGCGCGGGGCCGACCGGATTACCAACTTTGAAGACGGCATTGATATTCTGCAAATCGAGGGGCTTGGCACCGGCATATCGGCGCTGAACATCGTGCAAAATGGCAGTGATACCGAGCTATACTGGAATGGCCGGCTGCAAGTTACGCTTGAGTATTTTGATGCCGTCAATCTCGGTGCCGATGATTTCGTCTTTATCTAAATTTTAAGTTAACTCTGGCTAAAACCTCAGCCGAATTTCGCACAAAAAAGGGGCGCTGTTTGCGCCCCTTTTCCTGTTATCGAGCAGCTCTACAGCGCAAGCGCCACAAAGCGGCCATTGCCATCGCGGCGCACCAGCATCAGCACTGTGCGGCGCCCAGCTTCCGATGCGCGGCGGATCTGATCGACCACATCCGACGGGCGCGCAACCGTTTCCTGGTTCACCTCAACGATGATGTCACCCGGGCGCAGGCCTTTTGTTGCGGCCTCGCTCCCGGTTTCAATGTCGGTGATCACCACGCCGGAGGCATCACTCTCCAGCCCGAACCGGCCGCGCAGGTCATTGTCGAGCATCGACAGGCTCATGCCGTAAGCTTCGGCAGGGGCGCTGGAATTACCTTGGCTCACCTCGGGCTGCACATCGCCCATGGCTTCTTCCAACCGGCCCAGACGCACAGCCAGTTGAACGGTTTCACCGTTGCGCATAACCTCGACAGCCACTTCCTCGCCCACCGGCGCTTCGGCCACACGGCGCACCAATTCGCGGGTGCTGGCAATATCCAGCCCGTCAAATTTCAGAATAACGTCACCCGCTTCAATGCCGGCATCGCGCGCCGGGCCTTCGGGAACATCGGATACCAGCGCACCGTTAACCGAAGCAAGACCAAGGTTTTCGGCGATTTCGGGCGTCAGGTTCTGGATGCGGACACCCAGCCAGCCACGCCGCGTTTCGCCAAATTCGCGCAACTGGTCAACCACATACGACACAACATTGGACGACATGGAAAACCCGATGCCGATGGACCCGCCCGATGGCGACAGAATGGCCGTGTTAACGCCCACAACCTCGCCCTGCATGTTGAACAGCGGGCCGCCCGAGTTGCCACGGTTGATGGCCGCATCAGTCTGGATAAAGTCATCATAATTGCCCGAAAGCGTGCGGTTACGCGCCGAAACGATACCGGCCGAGACCGAAAACCCCTGCCCCAGCGGGTTGCCGATGGCCAGAACCCAATCGCCGACGCGCATAACGTCAGAATCACCGAACTGCACGAATGGCAGGTCAAAATCGACATCGACTTTCAGCACCGCAATATCGGTGCGCGGGTCTGTCCCGATCAACTCGGCGCTGTAAAATTCACCCGTGAACAGTTCAATCTCGATCTCGTCGGCATTTTCGATCACGTGGTTATTGGTGACAACAAAACCATCCGCCGAGATGATGAAACCCGAACCAAGTGCAGAGCCGCGGCGTTCGCGCTGCTCGGGGGTCTGGTTTTGAAAGTCGCGAAACAGGTCTTCAAACGGCGAGCCTTCAGGCACGACAAGATCGTTTCCGGCTTCGAGAACGCGTGTGGATGTGGTGATGTTCACAACGGCCGGGCTGACAGATTCAGCCAGATCAGCAAGGCTGCCGGGGCTGTCTTGTGCGGCCATTGGCGCTCCAAAGCTTAGCATAAGCGCCGCAGCGGCAAGGGTGACATTGCGCATCACGCCGCCCGGATTACGGCGTTTGGCAGGTGCTAAAATTTCAATCATGGTCAAAATGAACTCTCCCTTTGGCACTGGTTAAGGCGATTCGTGCCTCCCAGCCTGATATTTGGCCTCAAACGACCAGAAAACAATTCGTTAAGGCAAACAGCCCTGTCACATGCACGTGACATCGGCAGTAACTTGCCACCCGCATCAACTTGCCACCCAAAGCAAAATTGCGCCAGCCGCAATCATGCTTATGGCAATCTGGTGCAAGGTCTGGCGTGGCAATGCGGCAAGCAAGCGTAAAATATCGCCCATACGCGAAGGGGCCAGCGCAAGCGCCAGCCCCTCTGCTATGGCTAAAAAGCCGATGGCGAAAATGATCTTGTCGATCATTGCGCCGGTGCGACCGGTGCCGTTTCTGCCGGTGCCTCGGCGGGCACTTCAGTTGCCATTGGCGTGGCTTCGGTTGCCGCTGGCATGGTCAGTCGCGCAGCGCCTGCCCCGGTGCTTGAGTTGAAGTAGCTGAAGAACTCGCTATCGGGCGAGATCACCAAGGTCGCATTGTCACCCGTCATCGCAATTTCGTAAGCATTGAGCGAGCGATAGAATTCAAAGAATTCCGGATCTTGCCCAAATGCCTCGGCGAAAATTGCGTTGCGCTGCGCGTCGGCCTCACCACGAATGATTTCGCTGTCACGCTGGGCGGCAGAAACAAGCTCGACCTTGGTGCGGTCGGCCTGAGCGCGCACACGCTGTGCAGCCTCGGCACCACGGGCGCGTTCGTCCGCTGCTTCGCGTTCACGCTCGGCCTGCATACGGGCGAAGGTGGCGGCAAGGTTTTGCTGCGGCAGTTCGGCACGACGGATGCGCACGTCAATCACCTCGACACCCAAACCCCCGACCTGTGCGAACACGTTGTCGCGGATCTGCGCCATAAGCAGTACGCGGTCAGCCGAAAGGACATCATTTGAGGTCACCCCACCCAACACGTTGCGCAGCGCAGCATTCAATGATCGACCAATGCGGTCTTCAGCGGCGGCAATACTGCCAACTGCCTGACGAAACTGCACAGGGTCGGTGATGCGGTAGCGCGCGAAGGCATCCACCACAAGGCGGCGGTCATCGGCGGGCGTGACTTCAAGCGATTCGGTTTCTAGCGAGAGGATGCGGTCGTCAAAGCGCACGACCTCCTGAATGAACGGCAATTTGAAGGCAAGGCCCGGATCTTCACGCACATCGCGCACCTGTCCGAACTGCAGCACAAGCACCTTCTCGCGCTCATCCACTATGAAAACCGACGATGCGACCAGCACAACGGCGGCGATCAGGATACCGTATAGAATGTATAGCTTGTTCATTGGCTAGCCCTCCCGCTGCGCAACTCGCTTAGCGGCAGATAAGGCACAACCCCCTGCCCGCCTTGTGCGGCACTGTCGATAATCACTTTCTGAACCGAGCCCATGACCCGTTCCAGCGTTTCAAGATAGAGACGCTGGCGCGTCACTTCCGGTGCCTTGGCATATTCCTGAAGCACGGCCAAAAAGCGGCTTGCCTCACCTTGTGCGGCGTTAACCACCTGAGCGCGATAGCCTTCGGCTTCTTCCAGCAACTGTGCCGACTGACCACGGGCTTCTGCTACGGCTTGGTTGGCATAGGCATCGGCGCGTTTTTCCAGCGTGTCACGCTCTTGTTCAGCAGCTTGAACGTCGCGGAAAGCATCAATAACCTCACGCGGCGGGTCGGCTTTGTCGAGGTTGAGACGAACAATGTTGACGCCGCTGTCATAGCTGTCGAGCGTGGCCTGAATAAGCGCTTCCACCTCGTTTGAAATTTGCGAACGGTCGCGGTTGAGGATCGGAGCCAGAATGCTCCGGCCAACCACTTCGCGCATCGCGCTTTCAGAGACGGCGCGAATGGTTTCGCGCGGATTGGCAAGGTTGAACAGAAATTTCGCCGGGTCGGAAATGTTCCAGACCACCTGAAAATCAATATCGACGATGTTTTCATCGGTCGTCAGCATCAGCCCGTCATCGGAACGGTTGCCGCTACCGCCAACGCCGATATCTTCGATAATTTCGCGCGTTACCGGCAGAACTTCTGCGGTTACAATCGGCCATGGTGCAAAGTTCAGCCCCGGCTCACCAATGCTTGAAAACTCGCCCAATGTCAGCTCAACCGAGCGTTCCTCGGGTTCGACCGTGTAAAACGACATGAACAGCCAAACGCCAACTGCCGCAATGGCCACAAGGAACCACGCACCGCGGCCCATGTTTGGGCCAGTGCTTTCGCCATTGCCGCCACCGCCGCCGCCCATCAGAACGCGCAGCTGCTCTTGGCCTTTCTTGACGATTCTATCGAGGTCGGGCATTTGGTTGGGCGGGCGTTGCCCCCCACCATTGCCGCCACCATTCTGGCCACGGTCACCGCCACCCCAAGGGCCACGATCGCCGCCCTTGTTGTCGCCACCACCTTTGCCGCCCCACGGGCCGCCTTTATCATCGCTCATCGGCACACGCCTTTTCTTTTGTTCATATGTGAAACTGGACCTTCGGGCCGGTGATTTCAAGCCACCTGGGCCACTTCTATAGGGTTCTTCATCGTTACCAGCTCTTCGGCTGCGGTTGGATGCACTGCGCAGGTGCGGTCAAAGTCGGCCTTGGTCGCGCCCATTTTGATGGCGATACCCGCCATCTGGATCATCTCGCCAGCACTTGGGCCGACGATATGGCACCCTAACACCTTTTGGCTGTCTCTGGCCACGATAAGCTTCATCAGCATCCGCTCATCACGTCCGGCCAAAATATTGGCCATGGGGCGAAAGGCGGCGCGATACACCTGAATATCGCAGGTTCGGGCTGCCTCAAGCTCGCCCATGCCCACAGTGCCGATTTCGGGCTGTGTGAACACGGCGGTCGGAATAAGGTCATGGTCAACCGGGGTGGGTGTGCCCCGAAAAACGGTATCGACAAAGGCCATCGCTTCACGAATGGCCACCGGCGTGAGGTTTACGCGGTTGGTGACATCGCCCACCGCATAAACCGAAGGAATCGCGGTTTGCGAATAGTCATTCACCAGAATTTCGCCCGCTTTGCCAAGGCTCAAGCCAAGGCCCTCCAGCCCCAAACCTTCGGTATTGGCAACACGGCCTGTCGCATAAAGCACCTGATCGACAATGCAGACGGTGCCGTTGGTGCAGCTTACATGCAGCCCGTCATCCTGCTTTTGGATACTCACAACATCGGTTCCAAGGTGCAAATCAATGCCACGCGCCATCATTGCATCGGCAACATGGCCGCGTATTTCGCCGTCAAAACCGCGCAAAATTTGCTCGCCACGGTAAAACTGGTGGGTTTTTGCGCCCATCCCGTTGAAAATACCGGCAAATTCGCAGGCGATATAGCCGCCGCCAACCACAAGCACGCGCTTGGGCAGGTCGGGCAAATCAAACACCTCGTTCGAGGTGATGGCATGTTCTGCCCCCGGCACATGCGGCACAAATGGCCGCCCGCCAGTGGCCACAAGAATATGCGCCGCGGTGATGGTTTCGCCTGTGCCAAGCGTTACGCTATGCGCATCTGCCAGCGTGGCGCGGGCGTTATACGTGGTAACCTCGGCCCCGTTCAGCCCGCTGCGATAAAGCCCCTCAAGCCGGTTAATTTCGGCATCTTTGGCGGCAATCAGCTTGGCCCAGTTAAAGCTGGCAGGTGCAACATCCCAGCCAAAACCGGCCGCATCTTCAAAGGCTTGGCTAAAGCTCGACGCATAAACCATAAGTTTTTTGGGCACGCAGCCGCGGATGACACAAGTGCCCCCCATACGAAACTCTTCGGCCAGTGCCACGCGCGCGCCCGTGCCCGCAGCCATACGCGCCGCGCGCACCCCACCCGAGCCGCCACCAATGACGAACAGATCATAATCAAAGCTCATTGCGGCATCTCCACTTGGCGTGCCGGCCTCTCGCCGTTTGCCCCGATTTCACGCACGCGCCCATCGGCATAGCCCACCAGCCCAGAATGGGCGATGTCAATGAACAGCCCGGTTTCGACCACGCCGGGAATGCGGTTAAGCGCAACCGACAGGCCGCGCGCATCGCTGATAGCACCAAGCCGCACATCAAGAATGTAATGGCCTTCATCGGATACAAACGCCGCGCCGTTTTTCATACGGCGGGCAATGGCAACATCTTTGTAGCCCATGGCGGCGATCAGCCTTGCAACAAGTGTCTGGGTGGTTTCCCAGCCAAAGCGCACCACCTCAACCGGCAATGGAAAGGCGCCAAGCCGGGCAACCTCCTTGCTGTCATCGGAAACTACCACCATCCGGTCCGACGCGGAAGCGACGATCATTTCTTGCAAAAGCGCCCCGCCGCCGCCCTTGATAAGGTTCAGATCGGCATCAAACTCATCCGCGCCATCAACGGTCAGGTTCAGCCAACCCGCTTCATCCAGCGTGATTTGCGGAATAGCCAGAGTGCTGGCCTGTGCGGCGGTAACCGAACTTGTTGGCACGCAGACCACGCCCAACCCTTCAGCCACGCGCGCGCCAAGCAGGTCTACAAACCACGCAGCGGTAGAGCCTGTGCCAATGCCAAGCCGCATTCCCGGCTGCACCAAATCCAGCGCGGCCTTGGCGGCGGCATATTTTGCACGATCGGCGGGTGTGGTCGGTATTTTCATGGTCGGGCCTTTGGGCTGCATTGCTTTGGGCGTTATATAGGGCGAATCCGGAGGCTGTGCGAGGGTGGATTCGTCGCAACTGCGCCATTTCGTGCCAAACCGTCGGAAACAGGGTGGCAATTTAGTGCGCAAAACCGGATACCTAACAAAATTCCCGGGGGATGAGCATGTTTCTAAGCATTTTCGATGTGTTCAAAATTGGCGTCGGCCCGTCATCGAGCCACACCATGGGCCCGATGGTGGCCGCCGCGCGGTTTTTGGACCTTCTGCGCACGGGCCGCGATGTGGTGCCGGGCGCAGGAGCAGCCGCGCGGCTGCATGCCAGCCTGCACGGCAGCCTTGCCTTTACCGGCAAGGGGCATGCGACTGATCGCGCCACCATTTTGGGCCTTGCGGGCTTTATCCCCGAGACATTCGATGCCGAAGCCGCCGCCGCCACCCTTGCCACGATCGAGGCCGACCATGTTATTATGGTCGAAAGTTTGGGCGCGCTGGCCTTCAACCCCGCGCGCGACCTTCAGTTTGACTATGACACAACCCTGCCCGGCCACGCCAATGGCATGGTGCTTTCGGCCTTCGATACGCAGGGTAATTTGCATGCGCGCCAGATCTATTATTCGGTTGGGGGCGGCTTTGTGCTGACCGACCGCGAGCTTGACGCGCAGCATGGCCATGTCGAGGTGCCCGATGTGCCCTATCCGTTCCGCACCGCCAAGGCGATGCTGGCCATGGCAGCAGAAAGCGGGCTGAGCATTGCACAGATGAAACGCGCCAACGAGCTGAAATTTCGCAGCGCCGCCAAGCTCGAAGATGGCATAAGCAAAATCTGGGCGGTGATGGAAAATTGTATGGAGAGCGGTCTGAAGGGCGAAGGCATTCTGCCCGGCGGGCTAAATCTACGCCGCCGTGCCGGGGCGATTCATACCAGCCTGAAGGCCGAGCATGGCCAGAACCAGGCCCCGCCGCATATCATCAATGACTGGATTTCGACCTATGCCATGGCGGTGAACGAGGAAAACGCCGCCGGCGGGCAGGTTGTGACCGCGCCCACCAACGGCGCGGCGGGTGTGGTGCCCGCCACCTTGCGCTATTATCTTGACCATATGCCCGGCGCAACACGCGACCGCATTCCCGAATTTCTGCTCACAGCGGCGGCCATTGGCGGGCTGATCAAGTTCAACGCGTCGATTTCCGGCGCCGAGGTTGGCTGTCAGGGCGAGGTCGGCTCGGCCAGTGCCATGGCGGCGGGCGCGCTTTGCGCGTTGCTGGGCGGCACGCCAGAACAGGTTGAGAATGCCGCCGAGATAGCGCTGGAACATCATTTGGGCATGACATGCGACCCCATCAGAGGCCTTGTGCAGGCCCCCTGCATCGAGCGCAACGGGCTAGGCGCGATCAAGGCGGTTTCCGCTGCCAGCCTTTCAATGCGCGGCGATGGCAAACACCTTGTCAGCCTTGATGCCTGCGTTGAAACCATGCGCCAGACGGGCCGCGATATGAATTCCAAATACAAGGAAACCTCGCTTGGCGGCCTCGCTGTGAACGTGCCCGAATGCTAGGGGGCTGACATGGCGACCGCGCAAATCGAGACCGCCGACGCCCCCGTGCGCGGCATTGTGCTGATGATCGGCTTTGGCATTGTCGGGCCGTTTATTGACATGTTTGCCAAGCTCACCTCGCCCGAAATGCCGGTGGGGGAAATCGCGCTGGCGCGGTTTTTGGTGCAAGGCGCTGTGCTGCTGGCCTTTGCCTGGTGGCGCGGCTGGCTGCACAGGCCAGATGCGCGTGAAATGGGGCTGCATCTTATTCGCGGTGGGGTGCTGCTCATTGCCACGATGCTCATCGTCGCCGCCTTCAAGGTGATGCCATTGGCCGATACGTTGGCGATATTTTTCGTCATGCCAATGATCGTCACCCTTATGGGCGCGGTTTTTCTGCGCGAACCGGTTGGCTGGCGGCGTATCGCGGCCAGTCTTGTCGGGTTTGGCGGCGCGCTTTTGGTCATTCAGCCCAGCTTTGGCGCATTCGGGTTTACTGCCGTGCTACCGCTTTTGGCGGCGGTGTTTTTTGCCACTTACCTTATTCTGACACGGCGCATGGGGCGGCGGATGAATCAGGTTGTGCTGCAAGCCTATACCGCTACCGGCGCGGTTGCGCTGATCTTGCCGATGCTGGCGCTTGGCGCGTGGATCGGCTGGCAACCAATTGTCCCCATCGTGCCGGTCGGCATGGATTGGGTTTGGCTTCTTGGTGTCGGGCTTTCAACTGTCGTGGCGCATATGCTGCTGTCATACGCCTTTGCCATGGCCAGCATCGCCATTCTGGCACCGCTGCAATATCTCGAAATTGTCTCCGCGACCGTCCTTGGCTATCTGGTGTTCAACGATCTGCCCAATGCGCTGACCTTCCTTGGCATCGCCATTATCGTAAGTTCGGGCATTTACATTTTTTTGCGCGAACGCATGCTCAGCCGGGCCAGTTCGCTGCCAGCGCCTGTGCGGGCAGAATAACCCAAAGCCCGCGCCCGCCGGATATGCGCACTGCCCCGGTCGCGCGGTTCGAGGTGCCGAGCAACCCGCCGGGTGCAAGGGTAAGGCCGTCCAGCGCCCATTCCAGCCCGGTCGAGCTTGCCTGCACCGGCTGAAGCGGAAACAGCGAAACGCGGGTGCCTGCAACAAGGTCCAGCGACAGATCATCGGGGCAGGCAAAGGCGAGGTCGGTATCGTCCAGCACAACAACCTCTGGCCTGTGCATCCGCACAAGTGTGGCCATTGTTGCCAGATAATGATCGGCCCGCGCGCCGGTAAAGCCCAGCGCAAAAACGGTGGGGGCGGCAATGCGGCTGACGGCTTTTTCAAAATCGGTCGTATCTTGGCGCGTGTCGTGGACGACCTCCACCCCCAGATCGCGCCAATGGTCCAGCGAACTGGCCGAATCCAGATCGCCGATAATCAGCTCTGGTCGCTGACCAAGCCGCAGCGCGGCATCAGCACCGCCATCAACCGCGATAAGCGGCAGGTTACGCGCTGTGATTGTGGCCATGGCACCGGGCGCAACAGGCCCGTTGCCCAGCAACATCACGGGGCGGTCAAACCGCGTCATTCTCTGGGCGGGGCTTCGGGCGGGGCTTTGGGCGGGGCGTCAGGGGGCGGGGCGTCAGGGTCAGGCTTGCCCACGCCTTTGAAAATGGGTTTGAGCGCATAAGCCCAAGCCACACCCAGCACAATGTAAATGCCAAGCTCCAGCAAAAAGGGCGGGCGCTCAAACAGGGTGACGATGTAGACTGCCAGCAAAATATAGGCGGGCAGACCAACGACCAGCGCCAGCATGCTCAACCGCCGCCGGGTTTTATAGGTCATCGCCATCAGTCGGCAAACGGGTCGGTCACCAAAATGGTGTCCTCCCGCTCCGGGCTGGTGGATAGCAATGCAACCGGGCAGCCGATCAGCTCTTCCACGCGGCGCACATATTTGATGGCAGCACCGGGCAGGTCGGCCCAGCTTCGCGCGCCCTCGGTGCTTTCGCTCCAGCCTTCCATTTCTTCGTAAATCGGGGTGCAACGGGCCTGCTGGTCGGCGGCGGTTGGCAAATAATCGAGCGTTTCGCCGTCAAGTTCATAGCCAACGCAAATTTTCAGCGTTTCAAACCCGTCGAGCACATCGAGCTTGGTAAAGGCAATGCCGTTCACCCCCGAGGTTGCGCAGGTCTGGCGCACCAGAACCGCGTCAAACCAGCCGCAGCGGCGCTTGCGGCCTGTGACTGTGCCAAATTCATGCCCGCGCTCGCCAAGGCGCTGGCCGTCGGCATCGTGCAGCTCGGCCGGAAACGGGCCTTCGCCCACACGGGTTGTGTAGGCTTTGACAATCCCAAGCACAAAATCAATCGACCCCGGCCCGATACCCGTGCCCGTGGCGGCCTGTCCCGCAATCACGTTGGAGGATGTCACGAACGGATAGGTGCCAAAGTCGATATCGAGCAGCGCACCCTGCGCACCTTCGAACAATATCCGTTTACCGGCACGGCGATGCTCGTTCAGAATTTTCCAGACCGGGCCGGCATAGGGCAGGATTTGCGGCGCGATAGCCTTGAGTTCCGCCAACAGCGCGGCGCGGTCAATCTCGGGCAGGCCAAGGCCACGGCGCAGCGCGTCATGGTGCATCAACAAGCGGTCAACCCGCAGTTCCAGCGTGGCATCATCGGCCAGATCGGCTACGCGAATGGCGCGTCGGCCCACCTTGTCTTCATAAGCAGGGCCAATGCCGCGCCCTGTTGTGCCGATCTTCGCCATAGAGTTCTGGCTTTCGCGCGCACGATCAAGTTCGCCATGCAGCGGCAGGATCAGCGGCGCGTTTTCGGCGATCACAAGGTTTTCGGGCGAAATCTCAACACCCTGCCCGCGCAGCTTTTCAATTTCCAGCACCATGTGCCACGGGTCCAGCACCACGCCATTGCCGATGACAGAAAGCTTGCCGCCGCGCACAATGCCGCTGGGCAAAAGGCTGAGCTTGTAAACCTTGCCATCAATCACCAGCGTATGGCCGGCATTGTGCCCGCCCTGAAACCGCGCAATGATATCGGCGCGCTCGCTGAGCCAATCAACAATCTTCCCTTTACCCTCGTCGCCCCACTGGGCGCCAACGACAACGACATTGGCCATGCTCAATCTCTCCGTGCAGGTTACGTTGGGCTTATAGCGAAGCCGCAGGGCAAGTAAAACAGCCAATGCGCCGCAGCCTGAATACAAGGGCGGTTTTGGCCGGAACTGGTGGGGCGGAGGTGTAGGTTTTTAGCGGCGCGCCGCCTGCAAAGCACTGGCGCGCCGCGTTTTGTTACGCGCTATAGCGCTCGAACCGCAAATATTTTGCCTGCCGCACCTGTGGCAGCGCCTCGATCGCAGCGAGCGTTTCGGCATTCAGCGCCTCGTCAATGCCGATCAACGCAATCGCCTCGCCGGCCTTGGTGGCGCGGCCCAGCGCAAAGGTGGCAATGTTGACCCCAAGCGCGCCCAATTGCGTGCCCAGCGCGCCAATATAGCCGGGCGTATCGGTGTTTGTGGTGTAGAGCATGTTGCCCATCGGCTCTGCTTCAAGGTTGATCCCCTTGATCTGGATAAAGCGCGGGCGACCGTCGGAATAGATGGTGCCGGCCACGGCGCGCTGCTGCTTTTCGGTTGTCACGATCAGGCGAATATAGCTGCCAAACGCGCCCTGCGCATCTCGCCGGGTTTCAGAAATTTTGATACCCATTTCGCGCGCTTTGATGGGGGCCGAAACCATATTCACGCCACCCTCGCCCAAAAGCGGTAAAAGCAGGCTGGCGGTTGTGGCGGCCATGAGTGGGCGCAGGTTCATGGATGAAACCTCGCCCACAAACTCGACCTCGATTTCCTTGATCGCGTTATCGGTGACCTGCCCTGCAAAACCGCCGAGCAATTCGCAAAGCTCGATCCACGGCCTGAGCACCGGCGCTTCCTCGGCGGTAACGCTTGGCGCGTTCAGCGCGTTGGAAATGGCGCCGACCATCAGATAGGCCGACATTTGTTCGGCCACTTGCAGCGCCACATTTTCCTGCGCCTCGGATGTTGCGGCGCCCAGATGCGGGGTGCAGACGACATTGGGCGCGCTAAACAGCGGCGAATTTGTGGCGGGTTCAACCTTAAACACATCCAGAGCAGCACCCGCCAGATGACCCGATTCCAAGGCTGCGGCCAGCGCCACCTCATCAACCAAACCACCGCGCGCGCAGTTGATCAGCCGCGCGCCGGGTTTCATTTTTGCGATACGTTCGGCCGATAGCAAATTCGCGGTCTTCTCGGTTTTGGGTAAATGAAGCGTTACGAAATCGGCTTTTTCGAGCAGGTCTTCGATCTCGTCCACCTTGGTCACACCCAAAGCCTGCGCGCGTTCCGCCGACAGGAAGGGATCATAGGCGATGACCTTCATTTTCAGCCCGATGGCGCGCGAGGCGACCACGCTGCCAATATTGCCCGCCCCGACAATCCCCAAGGTCTTGCCGGTAATTTCAACACCCAAAAAGCGGTTCTTTTCCCATTTCCCGGCGCGGGTAGACGAATCTGCCGCCGGAATTTGGCGGGCAAGCGCAAACATCATGGCAATGGCGTGTTCCGCCGTGGTGATGGAATTGCCAAAGGGTGTGTTCATCACCACGATTCCCTTGGCACTTGCGGCCGGAATATCAACGTTATCCACCCCAATACCGGCACGCCCGATCACCCGCAGCTTTGTGGCATGGCTCAGCAATTCGGCGGTGACTTTGGTGGCAGAGCGAATGGCCAGCCCGTCATAATCGGCAATGATGGCGGCAAGAGCGGCAGGGTCTTTGCCAAGATCAGGGCGAAAATCCACCTCGACCCCGGCTTCGCGAAAAATCTCAACGGCGGCGTCCGACAGTTTGTCGGAGATCAATACTTTTGGCATGGTTGTTCCTTCAGGCAAATGTTTCGGCGGCTGTGGCGGCAAAGGCCCAGTCCAGCCAAGGGGTAAGCGCGGCAATGTCATCGGTGTTTACCGTCGCGCCGCACCAAATGCGCAAGCCCGGCGGGGCATCGCGATAGCCGTTGATGTCATAGGCGGCGCGGGCTTTTTCGAGCCTGGCGCACATGGCTTTGGTAAAGGCACGCTGTGCGGGCTCATCAAGCGAAGCGAAGCGCGCATCGGTAATGCGCAGGCAAACCGAGGTGTTGGAGCGGTTTGCAGGGGCCGCCACGAGGTTTTCAACCCAGTCCGCCCCGTCAACCCACGCCTGAAGTGTGGTGAAGTTGGCATCGGCACGCGCCTGTGCCCCGGCCTGACCACCAATTGCAGCCACCCAGTCCAGCGCATCTGCGGCATCGGCCACGGCCAGCATTGACGGGGTGTTGATGGTTTCGCCCTTGAAGATTCCTTCGATCAGCTTGCCGCCTTTGGTAAGGCGGAAGATTTTCGGCATGGGCCATGCGGGCGTGTAGCTTTCCAGCCGCTCCACCGCGCGGGGCGACAGGATGAGAACGCCATGCGCGCCCTCGCCGCCCATAACCTTTTGCCAGGAGAATGTGACCACATCGAGCTTGGCCCAGTCGAGGCTTTGGGCGAAAACCGCGCTGGTGGCATCGCAAATCGTCAGCCCAGCGCGCTCAGCCGCGATCCATTCGGCATTTGGCACGCGCGCACCAGAGGTCGTGCCGTTCCATGTGAACACAACATCGGCTTCGGGGCGCACGGTGGCAAGGTTTGGCAGCTCGCCATAGGGTGCGTCCAGCAGGCGCACATCTGGCAGTTTTAGCTGCTTTTGAATGTCATTGGCCCAGCCGGCACCAAAACTTTCCCATGCCAGCACATCTACAGGGCGCGGGCCGAGCAGCGACCAGAGCGCCATTTCAACGGCACCGGTATCGGATGCTGGCACAATGCCAAGCCGATAGTCGGCAGGCAGGCCCAGCAACGCATGGGTTTGGGTGATCACTTTGGCCAGTTGCGCCTTTGGTGCGCTGGCGCGGTGGCTGCGGCCCAAAAACGCACGCGCGGCCACAGCTTCGGCCGACCAGCCGGGGCGTTTGGGACAAGGACCAGAGGAAAATTCAGGCCGCGCAGGCAACAGGCGCGGCATCACAGCTTGGTTCATAACCAGCTCCGTCATCAGGGCGAAATTCCTGAGCCTGCCGCCACTCGCCCTATCCAGCGACCTGCCCACACCCCGATTACGCAAGTGCAGCATGGCCGGCAAGCAGGATTTGTCGCAAATGGCGGCCTGTTGGTCGCGTTGGTGTTCTACTTGTGAACAGAGGTTTCCTATTGGCTAAATCTGCGCACAGGCATGCGCCAACATGCGCGCAAGATCATCATCGCCAATGCCCGCCGCCGAGGCCGCCTGAAAACTGGCAAGCGAGGCGCGCAAGGCAGGCACATCCACGCCGTAACCCTGTGCGGTTTCAACAAACAGCCGCGCGTCTTTCACCACACCATTGACCGAAAAGCCGACAACGCTGTCTTCACCGGTAATCTTGGGCAGGCGCGCACGAAACGCATCACTGGCGGCAGGGCCATCGGCCAGCATGTGCAGCATGGGTTCAAGCGCCAACCCCGCCTGCCGCCCTGTGAGCAGCGCCTCTTTGAGCACCTGCCAATAGCCGACCAACATCATGTTGTTTACAGTCTTTGCCGCCGCACCAGCCCCAAGCGGGCCAACATGCAGCACGCGGGCAGCCAGTTGTTTGGCAAAGGGCTGCCAGCGGGCAATGTGTTGTGCATCCCCGCCCATAAGCATACCGGCCTTGGCTTGCAAAACCATAGGCGGGCCACCTGCAATTGGCGCGTCAATAAACGCCGCATCCGCAAGTTGCTTTGCAACCATCTGCAAAGTTGCCGCGCCAATCGTGCTGGTTTCGACAACAAGCTTGCCGCTTAAATCAAACTGCGCAAGCTGCTTGGCGACATCGTTGAGCGCTGCATCATCATAAAGCGAGGTGACGATAATCGTGCAACGTTGCACCAGCGCTTGCAGATCATCCGCAAGGGTTACGCCATCGGGCGCCGGCCTTACTGTGCGGTTCCAGCCCAGCACAGTGTTTTGCCCAGACAGGCGCTGCGCAATGGCGCTGCCCATGCGCCCCAACCCGATAACGCCGATCACCTCACCCTGCCCCATTATACCTGTTCCTTATCTCTATTCGCGCAACGATCATGCTGAACCGCGCTTCCAGGTGCTGTTGCGTTGTCTTAGTCTATCGCGACTCAAATCGGAACAGTTATGAATACGCCTCGGCCAAGCTCGTGGGTGATCCTTGCCTTGGTTGGCCTTGCATGGGGCACCTCGTTTCCAGTGATGCGCGTTGCGCTCGAAGACCAGACACCGCTGACCGTGTCGGCCATGCGCATTGCCTTGGCGGCTGCGATGATTTGGGCGATTACGCGCGCACGCGGTTTGCGCCTGCCGCGCTTTCAGGGCACGGACAAGCGCATCTGGCTGGCCAGTTTCGGCATGGCGATGCTGTCAAACGCGCTGCCGTTCAGCTTGCTGCTCTTCTCGCTTGCCTATGTCAGCGCCGGTTTTGCGGGTATCACTATGGCTTTTGTGCCGCTATTGGTGCTACCGCTCGGCCATTTCCTGCTGCCCGACCAGCCGATGACCGGACGCCGCGCGCTCGGCTTTTCAATTGGCTTTGTGGGCGTGCTTGTGTTGATCGGCCCCGGCGTGTTTTCCCCCGGTTCTGGTGGCTGGCAGGAGGTTTTCGCCCAATTTGGCTGTGTGCTGGCAGCGTTTTGCTATGCGCTCGGCTCAATCGTTACGCGCCGCGCGCCGCCGGGGCCAACCCTCGTGTTTTCTGCCGCAGCGCTATTGCTGGCCGCGCTCGTCATGCTGCCGGTCGCATTGCTGGTTGAGGGTGCGCCGCAAAGTGCAACACCGCTGTCATGGGCATCGGTCGCCTATCTGGGGCTGGTGCCCACAGCACTGGCCACGTTGATGCTGGTTTTCCTCATCAAGCGCGAGGGGCCCGCCTTTCTGGCGCTCGCCAATTATCAGGTACCAATATGGGCCGTGGTGTTGGGTGTTGTGTTTCTTGATGAAACCCTGCCGCCGAGCTTTTTGGCCGCGCTGGCGCTGGTGTTGGCAGGGCTTGCGATTAGCCAGGCGAAAATCGGGCGGGCGCGGGTGTGATTGTTGATGGCCGCGCAGTTGCCGCGGTTGCCGTGCTGACAATGATCTGGGGATCGTCGTTTTTTCTGACGACTCTGGCGCTGGACGGGTTCCACCCGATGAGCATTGCGTTCTCGCGACTGGCGCTGGCGGCCGTGGTGCTGGTGCCGCTGGCGCTGATCTCGGGTGCGGGCCTGCCGCAAGGCGCTGAATGGCGCACTGCCTTTGTGTTGGGGGTGGTCGGGCTGGCGCTGCCGCAAACCATGCTGGCCTATGCCCAGCGCGAACTGCCTTCGGGTACGGTTTCGATTTTCATTGCCGCTGTGCCGTTGTTTACATTGGTTCTGGCGCGTATCTTTTTGGGCGATATCATCAGCAAACGCCGCTGGACAGGGTTTGCCATTGGCTTTGCCGGCCTGCTTGTGCTGGCTGGCCCCACCGCATTTGCGGGCATCAGTGCCGGGCCGGGTGCGGTGATAATGGCGGTTTGCGCGGCGGTTTTCTATGCAATTTCGGCCATCGCAATACGTGGCATGAAAGGCATGCACCCGTTTCGCGCCACCGCGGGGGCAATGATTATGGGTTCGGCGGTTTCAGCGGTGTTCGGTATAAGCCAGATGCCGACGAGCCTGCCGTCTTTGAGCGCGATCATCGGCCTTGTCGCACTTGGGTTATTCCCCACCGGCCTTGCGCAAATCTTGCGCTATTACACCGTACGCCGATCCGGCCCAGTGTTTTCATCAGTGGTTGGCTATCTCATCCCGATCTGGGCGGGGTTTTTGGGTGTTGCCGTGCTGGATGAAACCTTCTTGTGGCGCGATCTGGCAGCCTATGGGCTGATTTTGGCTGGTCTTTTAGTGGCGCGGGAACGGCGCAAACAAGGCTAGAATCGAAGGGTTCGCTCCACGTGCCCGCTGTTTTAAGGGGGGGGGGGTTG
>JBBDJE010000017.1:80458-159644 GCA_040880065.1 Paracoccaceae bacterium
CACACCCCCAGACCCCCGTGGGATATTTATGAACAAAAGATGGGGTCAGGCGTGTTCGATTTCTGTGGCAATGTTGCTGACGGTGGTTTCAAGCAACGCGGCATCGGGGTGTTCGCCCATGACGCGTATGAGAGGCTCTGTGCCTGATTTGCGAATAAGCAACCGCCCCTGCGCACCAAAACTTGCCTCGGCATCGGCAATCGATTTTTGAACACTTGGTGCATCGAGCGGGCTGCGCGCCGGATCAAACCGCACATTTTGCAGCAATTGCGGCACAGGTGTGAAAACGCGGGTGAGTTCGCTGGCTTTTTGGCCGGTTTCGACCATGGCGCGCAGCACTTGCAACCCGCCAATGAGCCCATCGCCGGTTGTCACATAGTCGGACATGACGATATGGCCGGATTGCTCGCCGCCCAGATTATAGTCGCCTGCGCGCATTGCCTCGACGACATAGCGATCGCCAACCGGTGTGCGCAGTAGCATCATGCCATTATCGGCAAGGTGACGTTCCAGCCCGAGATTGCTCATCACCGTGGCGACAAGCGTGTTCTTGGCAAGGATACCGGCTTTGGACCAACGCGTTGCGATCAGCCCCATAAGCTGGTCGCCATCGGCAACGGCGCCGGTTTCGTCGATGATGATCACCCTGTCGGCATCACCATCAAGGCAAATGCCCAAATCGGCGCCTTCGGCGAGCACACGGGCAGCGGCGGCTTCGGGCGCGGTAGAGCCGCAGCCCGCATTGATGTTGAACCCGTTGGGGGAAACGCCCATTGCGACAACCTCGGCCCCAAGCTCCCACAGCACTTCAGGCGCGGTTTTATAGGCGGCACCGTTGGCGCAATCGATGACAATTTTCAGCCCGCCGAGCCGCAACCGGCGCGGCAGCGCGGTTTTGGCAAATTCAACATAGCGTGTGCGGTCGCCTTCAATCCGGCGTGCGCGGCCAATATCATCAGATGCCGCCAGCGGCACCCCGTTCTCAAGAAGCGCTTCAATGGCCAGTTCAACCTCGTCCGACAGCTTATAGCCATCGGGGCCGAAAAACTTGATGCCATTATCATAATAAGGGTTGTGCGAAGCGGAAATCATCACCCCCAGATCGGCGCGCATAGAGCGGGTGAGCATGCCTACAGCAGGGGTCGGAACGGGGCCGAGCAGGTAGACATCCATGCCAACCGAGGTCAGCCCGGCGGTGAGCGCGGTTTCCAGCATATACCCGGAGCGGCGCGTATCCTTGCCAATAACCACACGGTTTGCGCGGGCGTCGCCCTTGAAATAATGGCCAACCGCATTGCCAAGGCGCAAGGCAAGCTCGGCCGTCATCGGGTGGGTGTTTGCGCGACCACGAATACCGTCGGTGCCAAAGTATTTGCGGCTCATGGCGCGCCTTTCTGTGTGTGTTCAAGCAAAATGGCGCGCCAAAGCGCCACCGCCTGCCGGGTTTCGGCCACATCATGCACGCGCAGCCATTGCACGCCCTGATCAAGCCCCGCAAGCGCTGTGGCCAGCGATCCGGGCAGGCGCTGCGCGGGGTTTTGCGCCCCGCCGATCGTGCCAATAAAGCGCTTGCGCGAGGTGCCAAGCAAGAGCGGGCAGCCGAGCGTATGAAACAGCGCCAGCCCGCGCAAAAGTGTAAGATTATGTTCAAGCGTCTTGCCAAAGCCGATGCCGGGGTCGGCCAAAACGGACTGGCGCGCAATGCCCGCCGCTTCGGCGAGCGCGATGCGGGATTGAAGAAAATCATACACATCAAGCAACACATCATCATAGCGCGGGTGTTGCTGCATGGTGCGCGGATCGCCAAGCGCGTGCATCAGGCAGACAGGCGCGCGCGCGGTGGCGACGGTGTCGGGCATGGCAGTATCAAAGCCAAGTGCTGAAACGTCATTGACGAGGTTCGCGCCTGCGTCAAGCGCGGCACGCGCAATGGCAGCTTTGCGTGTGTCGATGGAAATTGGCAGGCTGAAGCCCTGTTTGCGCAGCGCGGAAATTACCGGAATGGTGCGTGAGAGCTCGTCATCCTCGCTCACCGGGGCGGCACCAGGGCGGGTGGATTCACCGCCGATATCCAGAATATCGGCGCCGTTTTCGGCCATGCCACGCGCAGCATCAAGCGCGGCATCCAGTGCGAAATGCGCACCGCCATCCGAGAAGGAATCCGGTGTTACATTCAGAATGCCCATGATGATCGGGCGGCTGTGGTCCAGCCCGCAAATGGCGGGGCGCGGGGCGGTCAGGCGGGCTAGCACCGTGGCAGGCATGTCGGACAGGGGAACACGTTTCGCCTGCGCACCGCGCACCAGCAATTCGGCATGGTCAAACCAGAGCGGGCCACCACCAAGTGCAACGGCATGCGCCGGGCGGCAGGCATCACGCGAAAGCAGGGGGCGGTAGTAGCCCATTACGCATCGCGCCATTTGATAGAGCAGCCTATCGACGGCATCTGCCCCTCTGGCCCCTGCCCCGTGCGGGAAACATGGCGCATGGCTTCGAGCAATTCGCTGGGCTCTCCCTGCGGGCGCGGATTGCGGCCGAACCTGTCGATACGGCCACGATATTGCAAGCCGAGATGGGCGTCATAGCCAAAGAAATCCGGCGTGCAAACAGCCCCATAAGCGCGTGCGATTGATTGGTCAGCATCATATAGATAGGGGAAGTTGAAGCTGTGCTTATGTGCAAAAAGCTTCATGTTTTCAAACGAATCATCTGGGTAGGCTTTAGCATCATTCGCGTTGATCGCCACAAACCCAAAGCCAAGTGCGTGCAAGGCGGCAGCGTCTTGCACCAGGCGTTCGGCAATACCGATCACATAGGGGCAATGGTTGCAGATAAACACCACCACAAGCCCGCGCACACCGCGCAAATCGCCAATGCCATAAGAATTGCCATCGGTCGCGGGCAGCGCAAAATCGGGGGCTTTCAGGCCGAAAGCGTCGGGGGTAGTGCTGGTTGTGGCCATCATATGCTCCTACATTTTACAGCTATGATAGGTCATGCCAGCCATGCCCGCAAAGCGCAAGCGCGCTAAAGGCGGTGAATTTCGCCTATGCCCAGCGCCACAACAGCCACTTCACCACCGGCTTTTGGAGCGCTACGGCCAATGACCGCCAGTTTCGCGGCATGGAAATGCTCGGCAAACCATAGCGCAAGCTCGGCAGGGTGGCGGGCATCGGCGCGGGGGCTCTCAACCGCATCCAGCACAATTTTGGACGGTGCCCAAACCGAAAGCTGGCCATGTTTCATGGCCCAATCAAGCTCGGTGCGGCTGGCAACGACAACGCAGCGCCTGTCGCGCGCGGCAAGGCTCCAGGCGTTCTGCTCTATGCAAAGCAAATCGATGCGGCGCTGCGCCAGCATGTTGGCAGCCTCGGGCGCACCCTGCGCAACCATTTCAACACAAATAATGGCCGGAAGCGCATGCGCGGCAATCGCATCAAGCCATTGCGGCAGTTCCGCCGATTGCAGCACAGCGTTTGACATGAACACCACAAGCGGGTGCGGCACCACATCGGTTTGCGCCTGTTCGGCTGGCTTGTGCAAGCGCGGTATATCGGGCGCGGGCTTGGAGCGCACAATTTCCACCCCCAAAGTTCCGGGAATCCGGTCGAGTTTTTCAATGCGCACAAAGGCGCGAATGGCGCGAGGGTCGGCGAGGCACCGCTCGGCCACACGTTCGGCGAGGGTTTCAAGCAGGTTGATGCGTTCATCCGCTAGTTGCATGTCAATCGCTTCGGTGATTGTGTCATACGAGATCACCTTGTCGACATCATCATCTTGCGCAGCGGTCGTGGAGGCGACCTCGAGAACAACGTTAAAGCGGATACGCTGGCGCACGCCGCGCTCAGCCTGAAAGGCACCAATTTCAACATCGACCACATAATCGCGCACAGAAATACGGTCACGCGGGTCGGGGCCTGATGTGGCTTTGGCACGGGCCTGCGGCCCTTCAAAGGCGATGGCTGTTTCGTCCATTGGCTCCACCCTTTCCGATAGACAAGCTGCGCGCCGCTTCTAAGCAGAATGCTGCCCCGTTTCAAACGAATATGCCCCAAACCAAACGATTATCCGCTGTTGGACTTGACAGTTAAGCGCGCAAACGCCGAAAACAAGCCAACCCGAACTTGCCGGAGCCTGTCCATGTATATGAATGCCATCACCCCGCGCGATGCTGCGCGCGCCGAATTGGCGGCAAAATACGACCTTGCGCCTTCGCTTGCTGCGGCAAAGGCAACATCAGAGCTCTATGCGCGCGTGTCACGCGTGATCCCCGAAGTCGATTGGGCAATGCATGCGCCTTACATTCTGGCCATTCAACAACTGAAAGCCGAAAAAGATGCGGTGATACTGGCGCATAACTACATGACGCCGGAAATCTTTCATGGTGTCGGCGATGTTTCGGGCGACAGTTTGCAACTGGCCATTGCCGCCACCAAGGTGAAGCAGCAAACCATCGTGCAATGCGGTGTGCATTTCATGGCCGAAACCTCTAAAATTCTGAATCCTGGCAAAACCGTGCTCATTCCCGACAGCCGCGCGGGTTGCTCGCTGGCCAGTTCTATCACCGCCGCCGACATTGCCAAAATGCGTGCCGAATATCCGGGGGCCGAGGTTGTTTCATACGTCAACACCACTGCCGCGGTTAAGGCCGCGTCTGATATTTGCTGCACCTCGTCCAACGCTGTGCGCATCGTCGATAGCCGCCCCGGCGATACCGTGATCATGACGCCTGACGGATATCTGGCGCAAAACGTCGCCAAAGAGAGCAAAAAACGCATCGTTTACTGGGAAGGGGCCTGCATTGTGCATGAACAGTTCACCCCACAAGAACTGCGCGCATTCCGCGACGATAACCCCGGCATCAAAATCATCGCGCACCCAGAATGCCCGCCCGATGTGATTGCCGAGGCCGATTTCTCCGGTTCGACCCACGGAATGATAAACTGGGTGCGCAAACATAGACCTGCCAAAGTTGTGATGGTGACCGAATGCTCAATGTCGGATAATGTCGCATCGGAACTACCCGAGGTGGATTTCGTGCAGCCATGCACGATTTGTCCACATATGAAGCGGATAACGCTCGAAGGTATCCTTTGGGCGCTGCATAGCGGCACCGAAGAAGTTTTGGTTGCCGATGCGTTGCTGGAACCCGCGCGCCGCGCGGTGGAGCGTATGATCGCACTGGGATAGGAGAAAGACATGCATAAGCTATTCGGTTTTCTGGCAGCACTATTGCTCAGTGTCGGGGTTGCCCAAACGGCATTTGCGCAATCCTGCGCAGGCGCACGACCTTCGGGCAATATCAACCGCGCGATCGACTCGCGCCCCATTGATCAGGTGTTGTTTGCCCAGCTTGTGCTTTATTATACCAATGTGGAGCGATGTCAGCGCGGCATGCGCGCGGTGCAGCTTTCCAACGGCACCCAGCGCGCCGCCACATTTCTGGCCGAAGGCATGGCACAAACCCGCACCTATAGCCACACACTGAACCTTCCGGGTATGCGCACCTTGTCCGACCGTTTGCATTTTGCAGGCGAGTCGTTCCGGCGTGGTGGCGAGAATATCGCGCTCAACTTCTATTTCGTCTTGAACGGGCGCAGTTTTACCGGTGGTGCGTGCAACTATCGCTATCAGGGCAGCGGCCAGCCCGTTCCAAAACACTCGTATGATTCGCTGGCATCCGAGCTTATGGCAGGCTGGATGGCCTCGGCGGGCCACAGATCCAACATTCTCGGCCGCCAGTTCAACCGCATGGGTGCCGCCATAGGGCTTGACCCGCGCGGCCAACTCTGCGGGCAGATCTATGCCTCGCAGTTGTTTACCGGCTAGGAGCGCATGACCCGAAACAACGACTATTCGAGCCACGGGCCGCTGATTGTTGGCGCCGGGCTGGCGGGGTTGTTTACCGCGCTCAAACTCGCGCCCTTGCCCTGCACCGTCATCTCGCCCGAACCATTGGGCGCGGGTGCTTCAAGCAGCTATGCACAAGGCGGGGTTGCTGCCGCAATGGCCCCCGATGACAGCGCCGACGCCCATGCCGCCGATACGATCGAGGCGGGAGCAGGCACAGTGGCCAATGACGTTGCTCAAAGCGTTACCGCCGAAGCGCGCGCGCGCATCGAAGACCTGTTGGCCATTGGCACGCCGTTTGAACACGGCCCCGACGGGCAGCTTTTACTTTCGCGCGAGGCAGCACATTCGGCTGCCCGTGTGGTGCGGGTGGGCGGCGATGGTGCGGGGCGTGCAATTATGCTGGCGCTTGCTTCACGCGTGCGCGCCACGCCCTCGATCACCGTTGTTGAAAACATGATCGTCGATGATTTGCTGTTGGATGCGGGTAAAATCAGCGGCGTTATCGCCCGCCATGCCGATGACCCGTTGGGAGACCCTGTGGTTATGCGCGCCAGTGCTGTTGTCATGGCAACGGGCGGGATTGGCGGGCTTTATGCCACCACGACCAACCCGAGCCGCGTGCGCGGTCAGGGGCTTGGGATGGCTGCGCGGGCGGGTGCGGTTATTGCCGACCCCGAATTCGTGCAATTTCATCCCACCGGCATAGCCATAGATGCCGACCCGAACCCGCTGGCAACCGAGGCGCTGCGCGGGCATGGCGCAACGCTCATCACCCAAGATGGCCACCGTTTCATGCTGGATGAACACCCCGATGCCGAACTCGCCCCGCGCGATATCGTCGCCCGCGCCATTCATGCGCGCGTCACGGCGGGGGAGAAGGTATTTTTGGACACACGCGAAGCCATTGGTGCCGCGATTGACCATGAATTCCCGATTGTCGCCAACTTTTGCCGCGCTGCGGGCATTGACCCGGTGACCAAGCCCATACCGGTGCGCCCCGCACAGCACTATCATATGGGCGGAATTGCCACCGATGCGGCAGGCCGCAGCAGCCTTGCGGGCTTATGGGCTTGCGGCGAGGTGGCCTGCACGGGTTTGCACGGGGCAAACCGCCTTGCATCAAACTCGCTTCTGGAAGCGTTGGCCTATGGCGCGCGCATCGCGCATGATCTGCAAAGCAGCGCAAATCCGGGCGTGACCGGCAGCGCCCTGCCCGAAACAGCGCCACTTGCGAGCGATGGTCTTTTCGCCCCGGCCCAAGCTGTTACGCAACTGCGCAGCGTTATGGATGTCGATGTCGGCGTGACGCGCACCGCCACGGGGCTTGCTCATGCGCTTAAAACCATCGCGGCACTTGAGGCAGAATTCGCACCGCAATCACGCGCGTTCCTCAATATGACGACCGCCGCAACGCTGGTTGCCGCAGCGGCCTATAAACGCTGTGAAAGCCGGGGCGGGCATTACCGCAGCGATTTTCCGCAGCCCGATGCCGCGCAGGCCAAACCAACGCGCATGCTATTGGCCGAAGCCTTGGACATACGGGCGAAAATGGCGGCTAGTTAAGTGCCAGCTCGGTCGGGAGACGATAGAACAAATGCGCACCAATTTGCGTCGTGTGCTCCAGCCGGCGCGCCCAGCGCGGGTTCACCGCATCCGTATGGTAATGGGTGGCACCGCGCGTCAGGCTGCGCGGGCGGCCTTCAAGCATCATTTCGGCAATGCGTCCGGTGCGGGCAAAGGCAACATGCTCATACACGCGTTGGGACATGCCATCACACTGGAATGAAAACTGGCAGGCATTCATTTGGCTCGCGCCCTGACGGACGACCTTGCACACGGTATTTGGATAGCGCGGGCTGTCAACACGGTTCAAAATCACCTCGGCCACCGCGATCTGGCCAAGCAGGTCTTCGCCGCGCGCTTCAAAATACAGGGCTTCAGACAGGCAGTGCCATTGCTCGTCACCGCTGGCTTCGGGCATTCCGTCGAGCATATCAAGGCTAAAACCTGTTTCGATAACCGGCGTTTGAAAGCCGCGTATGGTGCTTTGGGCAATGCTGGCAAGGCGGTTCGCCTCGGCATCATCGGCGGCACGCATGGTCGTGCCCACCAATTTATCGCTGTCATCAGGGGGGAGTTCTATAAAAGCAAACCCGACACCACGATCATCCAACCCGTCGGCCGAACGTGAGGCCAATGCGATACGCTCTTGATTTTGAACGGAATCAATCTGTTCAGACACCTGCAACTGCGGGTCTTGCGAGGCATCGATCTGCACGCGCAACCCATTTGCCACATTTGTGTTGTGAATCGGCACGCTCATCAGCCCCAGTATTCCCAGAACCAAAGCGAAGCGAATGCGCTTTTCGCGCTGTGATACAAATTCGGTTTTCATAGCAATCCCCAGCGCTTCTCAAAGGTAGCCACGCGGCAACCAAGCACCTGATCTTCAAAACTCTCGACGCGCGTTCATATCGGCAAAAATCCGAAATGCCAAAAGATTTCCGGCATAAGTTGACGTATAGGTAAGCTAATCTGCGCGAGGTTTCGCCGATAAGTGGCGAGAGTCGCGCCGAGAATCGCGGTTATGAAGGTTTTACGGCAAATCGCTGAACGCCCGACCGTAACCTGATGTTGGGCGTACTAACGGAAATTTGCGCGAATCACTTCAGCGCAGCACCGCGCTCGGCCAGAATACTGGCCTGCGCTGCGGCCAGACGGGCGATTGGCACCCTGAACGGTGAGCATGAAACATAGTCAAACCCCGCCAGACGGCAGAACCGAACGGCTGCGGGGTCACCGCCATGTTCACCGCAAAGCCCCAAAACCAGGTCTGGGTTGGCGTCGCGCCCGCGCCGTGCAGCCATGACCAGCAATTCGCCCACGCCCTCTAGGTCGAGCGTGTGGAAAGGGTCTTCGGGAAACACGCCGCGCTGCACATAATCGCGCATGAAGCGGCCCGCATCGTCACGCGACAGCCCGTAGGTCATCTGGGTCAGGTCATTGGTGCCAAAGCTCAGGAACGCCGCCGATTTCGCCAGATCATTGGCGCGCAGCGCGGCGCGCGGTGTTTCCACCATTACGCCCAGTTTATAGGCAAAGTCTGAACCGGTTTCTTCGCGCACGGCCTTGGCAATGGCGACGATGCGCTCTTTCACCAGTTCAACCTCACGGTTGGCAGAAACCAGCGGAATCATAATCTCTGGCACAACGGGCGCGCCACCTTGGGCATTGACCGACACCGCGGCCTGAAAGATGGCGCGCGCCTGCATGTCGTAAATTTCGGGCATGGTAATGCCCAGCCGCACGCCGCGCATGCCCAGCATCGGGTTGACCTCGGCCAGTTCGGCGGCCCGTTCGCGCACATCGTCGCCGCTGATATTCATGGCACGGGCCAGGTCTTCCACCTCGTCCGGTTCATTGGGCAAAAACTCGTGCAAGGGCGGGTCGAGCAATCGAATTGTGACGGGCAGGCCGCGCATAATGTCAAATAGATCAATAAAATCAGCGCGCTGCATGGGAAGCAGGCGTTCCAGCACTTCGGCGCGCGCCTCGGCCCCATCAGCCAAGATCATTTCGCGCATCACAATAATGCGCTCGGGTTCAAAGAACATATGCTCGGTGCGGCACAGGCCGATGCCATCAACATTGAAGCCGCGCGCGGCGCGGGCATCGGTTGGGGTGTCGGCATTGGCGCGCACCCCGATTGAACGCACCTTGTCGGCCCATGACATGAGCACGGTAAACGGGCCGCCAAGGTCGGGCGCGATCATCTTGCAGGTGCCGTTGATCACTTCGCCGCGCGTGCCGTCAATGGTGATGATGTCGCCTTCGCTAAACGTACGCCCCTTGGGGCCGCGAAAACTGCGCGCTTTCATATCAAGGCGCAAATCGGCCGCGCCCACCACACAAGGCAAGCCAAGGCCGCGCGCAATCACGGCGGCGTGGCTGGTCATGCCGCCGCGAATGGTCAGCACGCCGACAGAGGAATGCATGCCGCGAATATCTTCGGGCGAGGTTTCGTGGCGCACCAGAATCGCCGCCTCACCCTGCGCCTCGGCAGCCATGGCGGCCTGGGCAGTCAGCACGATGCGCCCGGTGGCCGCGCCGGGGCTGGCGGGCAAGGCGGTGGTGACAACGTCGCGGGTTTCATGCGGGTCTATCTGGTGGTGGAGATGTTCAACAAGGCTGCGCGGCTCAATCCGCAACAGCGCATCTTCCTGGCTGATCCACCCCGCTTTGGCCAAATCAACCGCAATGCGCAGCGTGGCGCGGGCCGACCTATGGGCAGCGCTTACATCGGTCAGCCATGGCTTGCCAGTTGCATCAAGCGCGAATTTCACGCGGCAGGCATCGGCATGGCCACGGGTGAGCGGGGCTTCCAGCGCCCGCAATGCCGCCAGCGTTTCGCGGTTGAGATCGGTTAGCGGCTGTTGCGCACCACCAACAGACAAATAGCCCACAAGCCTGGGTTGGCCGCTGGTTTCATCGACAAATTGCAGCCGGCCTGTGCGGCAATCCGGCACCATGCTCTGCGCGATAATCGCAAGCCCGGCATCTTCCGGCGCACCCTTGGCCATGCGCAAAATACGGGCAGAGGCGGAATGCCAGCCCCGCGCCATATGACGCAAAGCCGCCCTTAGCTGGCCGGTGGCTGTGGCGGGAAACGCATCATCGGTTTCGGCAAGATAGGCTGCGCGGGCAGCGCTAATCTGGCTGCGCAACACGGCGGGGCTTGCGGTGATTTCAGGCGCAGGCGCGATGGTGTTAAACGTTGCCCCTGAAAGGGCCGCGCCCAGTTTGCGGATACATTGTAACTGCAAGCGCAGCGCTTCACCCTCGCCGCGCGTGGCAATGAAATGATCAAGCGTATCTGCCGCTACGCCAATAGGCAGCAGGCTTTCCGGCCCGCCCCATTCGGCTTCCTGCGGGGCGGCGCGCAGGGCTAGAACCTGGCCTGCCAGCGCTTCAGGCCACGTAATTTCAGCGCCATCGGCAATGGAATCAACCAGTTTGGGCGGATAAACAACCGCCTGCGGCACATCGAGGCCAAGGGCGGCAAGCCGCGCCAGCCTTGCGCCCCGCGCGCCAAAAACCTGCGCATCGACCGCGCCTGTGGCGTGTATCGACAGCGGTTTCAGACTGGCAACCGTTTGGGGCATGATGCTCGCTTTCTTGCACTGCACCATAAAGCGAAAGCCGCGCTTGGCAATGGCCCGGCGCGGCTTATTTTGTGGCCGGCCTGCGAAAACCTAGCCGTTGAGCGCAGCAAACATGGCGACCCGCTGCATGGTGGCGCGAATGCGGTGCAAAAGGCACAGCCGGTTGCGGCGGATCATGGCATTTTCGGCATTGACCTGCACACCATCAAAAAACGCATCAATCGGGGCGCGCAATGCGGCAAGCGCGGCCATGGCGGCGGCGAAATCCTCTGCCGCCAGCGCAGGGGCAAGGGCGGCATCGGCGGTATCGAGCGCTTTGAACAAATCCGCCTCGGCCCCCGGTTCGGCCAGCTTCATCTCGGGTTCCAGCGAATATTCAACGCCGTCTTTCTTTTCCTCAGCCGCCAGAATGTTATTGGCCCGCTTGAAACCCTGATGCAGGTTGGTGCCGTCCTCGGTTTTCAGAAAAGCATTCAGCGCCTCGGCGCGTTTGACGAGCAGCGTAAGGTCATCATTGCCGGGCATGGCAAGGCAGGCGTCGATCACGTCATGGCTGATGCCCTGGTCGCGGAGATAGGTTTTGAGGCGGTCGTGGAAGAAGGTGAGGAGGTCAGTCACCAATGCCCAAGCTGTGGTCCTTAGGGCTTCAGAATACCGATCGGTTCTAATAGCTTTTGACCGCATGTTGTCCAACATTTCTGCCGCAACACCCAACTGCACAACAAAGTAAGTGATTTTATGCGCGAGATCAATTTGAACCCCATTCCCCAACACCAACCGAATAACCCCCAAGGCCGCCCTACGCAGCGCATAGGGGTCTTTGCTCCCCGTCGGCTTTTCATCAATCTCCCAGAACCCTGTCAGCGTATCAAGCTTATCCGCCAGCGCCACGGCCACGGAAACCGGGCTGCTTGGCACCGCGTCATTCGGGCCAAGCGGCGAGTAATGTTCCTGACAGGCCAGCGCCACCTGTTCATCCATCCCGGCGGCGGCGGCGTAGTAGCGGCCCATCAGCCCCTGCAACTCGGGGAATTCACCCACCATGGCCGAGGACAGGTCGGCCTTGCACAGCTTTGCCGCCTGTTCGGCAAGGTCGGCATTTGCCCCGACCATCGGCGCAATTTCACGCGCCAGTGCGGCGATGCGTTTCACCCGCTCAGCCTGCGTGCCGAGTTTGTTGTGGAAGGTGACGTTTGCAAGCTTTGCCGCCATATCGGCCATGGGCGTGCGCAAATCGTTTTCCCAGAAGAATTTCGCATCCGATAGCCGCGCCGCCAGCACCTTGGCATTGCCTGCCAGAATGGTTGCGCCATGGTCCTCCGTCTCGCGGTTGGCGACGGTGACATAGCCCTCGATCCGCCCGGTTTTCGGGTTCTTTACGGAAAAGAATTTCTGGTGCTCGCGCATGGAGGTTTGCAGCACCTCGGGCGGCAGGGCCAGAAAATCGGCGCCTATATCGCCCATCAGCACAACGGGCCATTCCACCAGCCCGGCCACTTCGTTGAGCAAGGCGGGGTCGTCAACCAGTTCCAAACCACGGGCAAAGGCCTGCTCGCTGGCATCGTGCCAGATTTTCGCGGCCCGCGCCTTGGCATCGAGCATGACATTGGCGCGCATCAGCTTGGCGGCATAGTCTTCAAAGCCCGAAACGGCAAAGCGCGCAGGGGCCATGAAGCGGTGGCCTTCGGTGGTGTTGCCTGTTGCAATTCCGTCAATATCAAACGGCACAACATTTGCCCCCGCCTCATCAGACAGGATGCAGAGAACCGAGTGAATGGGCCGCACCCAGCGCAAACTGCCCGCCCCCCAGCGCATGGATTTGGGCCATGGGAAATTTCGAATGGTGGCGGTTACAACCTCGGCAACGATATCGGCCGCCGGACGGCCCGGCTTTTCGATGACCGCAAACCAGACCTGCCCTTTTTTGTCGTCGCGCGCCTCAAGCTGGTCTTTTGTGAGACCGGTGGCGCGCAAGAACCCTTCGAGCGCCTGATCGGGGGCATCGGTGCGCGGGCCTTTGCGTTCTTCGCGCATGGCGCGGCTTTCGGTGGTCAACTCTTCAACCGACAGCGCCAGCCTGCGCGGTGTATGAAACGCGGCGGCGGCAGCATAGGTAAGGCCCGCCTCGACCAGCCCATCGGTGACAAGGCGCTGCAAATCGGCGGCGGCCTTGGCCTGCATGCGTGCGGGAATTTCTTCGCCAAAGATTTCAAGAAGCAAATTCATGGGCTTAATCCTGATACTTGGCATTGAGCTGGCGCCATTCATAGGCGCGCCCATCGGGGTAGATAGCGATAATCCGGTCGGCGGCGTTGCGCTCAAGCTGCGCGGCCAAATAGGCGGTGGCGCGTCCGGCCTCGATATCCAGTGTCAGTTCGGCAAAGTTAAAACACGCAAACCAGCCGGGGGCGGATAACGGCGTGGGCTGTTCAGCGGTTGGCAGGTCGACAAATGCGGCCGGGTCAACCGTGAAGCAGCCGCGGCGTTTGAGCGGGGATGTGACACTGTCAATGCCAAGATACCCATCAACCGGACGCTCGGTGCCGCCAGCCAAAACGGTGGCCATCCCGTCGGTGACCTCATATTTTGCGTAAACCTGCGCATACCACAGCCAGCCGGCAAAGGCGGCGGTAAAGACCAGCAACAGCATGACAAAGACCCGCCCGTTCATGCGCGCGCCGCATCGGTTTGCAGGAAAGCGGCGGCACAGGCCGCTGCCAGCCTGCGCACGCGGCCAATATAGGCTTGGCGTTCGGTGACCGAGATCACGCCGCGCGCGTCCAGCAGGTTAAACAAATGGCTGGCCTTGATGCATTGGTCATAGGCCGGATGGGCCATGATGATTTTGCGCCCGGCGCCATCGGTTTGTGGCGCGGTCAAAATGCGGTCACACTCCGCCTCGGCGTCTTTGAAATGCTGGAGCAGCATGTCGGTATCGGCAATGTCGAAATTCCAGCGGGAATATTCCTGTTCGGTCTGTTTGAAGATATCGCCATAGCTAAGCGGGATGGGGGCTGCGGGGTCGTTAAACGGCATGTCCATCACATGATCAACGCCCAGCACATACATGGCAAGGCGCTCCAGACCATAGGTCAACTCGCCAGAAACGGGGTGGCAATCCTGCCCGCCGACCTGCTGGAAATAGGTGAACTGGGAAACCTCCATACCATCACACCACACCTCCCAGCCAAGGCCCCATGCGCCGAGCGTCGGGCTTTCCCAGTCATCCTCGACAAAGCGGATGTCGTGCAGGTTCATGTCGATGCCGATCGCCCCCAAGCTGCCCAAATAGAGAGCTTGCAGGTTGAGCGGGCTGGGTTTGATCAGCACCTGATACTGGTAATAATGCTGCAACCGGTTGGGGTTTTCGCCATAGCGCCCGTCGGTCGGGCGGCGCGAAGGTTGCACATAGGCCGCCGCCCAAGGCTTGGTGCCAAGGCTGCGCAGCGTGGTGGCGGGGTGAAAGGTGCCCGCGCCGACCTCCATATCATAGGGTTGCAGCATAGCGCAGCCCTGCCCGGCCCAATAGGCCTGAAGCCGGAGGATTATTTCCTGAAAGCTGCGCGGTGCGTTCGGATTGGCCATGATCTGCCCCAGTGGAAACGGTTCGCGGCCTGAATAGAAGGCGCGCGCCCAAGGGTCAATGACCTCTGGGCGCGGCCGATACTCAATTCACCTCGGGAACCATGCCTTTTTCGGCGGCAAGTTCGCGCATGCGCGACTGAAGTTTCTCAAAGGCACGCACCTCGATCTGGCGAATACGCTCGCGGCTGACATTGTAAACCTGGCTCAGGTCTTCCAAGGTTTTGGGCTCGTCCGTCAGGCGGCGCTCGGTCAGGATTTCGCGCTCGCGCTCGTTCAAATCGTCCATGGCGTTCATCAGCAACTCGCGGCGGGTTTCCAGCTCGTTGCGCTCGGCATAGTCACCAGCCTGGTCGGCGTCGTCGTCTTCAAGCCAGTCCTGCCATTCGGCAGCGCCCTCACCATCGCGGCTGACCTGCGCGTTCAGGCTGGCATCGCCACCCGTCATGCGGCGGTTCATGGATGTGACTTCGGCTTCGGTCACGCTGAGCTCGGTTGCGATGCGGGTCAGATGCTCGGGGCGCAGGTCGCCCTCCTCCAGCGCACCGATCTTGTTTTTGGCTTTGCGCAGGTTGAAGAACAGTTTTTTCTGCGCGCTTGTCGTGCCCATTTTGACCAGCGACCAACTGCGCAGGATGTATTCCTGAATGCTGGCGCGAATCCACCACATTGCATAGGTCGCAAGACGAAAGCCTCTTTCCGGGTCAAAGCGCTTCACAGCCTGCATCAGCCCGACATTGGCCTCAGACACCACCTCGGCAGTCGGCAGACCATAGCCGCGATAGCCCATGGCGATTTTGGCCGCCAAGCGCAGATGGCTTGTCACCAACTGATGCGCGGCCTCTTTGTCTTCATGGTCCACCCATGCTTTGGCGAGCATATATTCCTGCTGCGGCTCAAGCATGGGAAATTTGCGGATTTCACCAAGGTAGCGCGACAGGCTCTGCTCCGGAGACGGGGCGGGAAGGTTTGCATAGCTCATGATGTTCCCTCGCAAGCGTTGTTTCTATAATTGAGTCTTTAACTAGGTAATGGCCGGATTGTTTTCAAGTTTCCGGGTCGCACTATCACGCCGGTGTGAAGGTTTTATTGAACCTTACAAACCCGCATCAAGGCCCAAAAGACCCAGCAAATTGGCCATATCGGCGGGCATTGGTGCTGAAAATGCCAGAAATTCTGCCGAAACAGGGTGTTTGAAGCCCAAAGTCGCCGCGTGCAGCGCCTGGCGCGAAAATCCGCCTAGTGCTGCGGTTGCCGCTTCATCAAGCGCATCTTTCGCCAGCTTTCGTGCCTTGCCATAGGTCTGATCGCCCACAAGCGGGTGGCCCGCATGGGCCAGATGCACGCGAATCTGGTGGGTGCGCCCGGTTTCAAGCTGGCAGGCCAGCAACGCCACCGCGTTGCCCGCGCCCGCCTGCCCCAGCACCTGTGCACGGGTCACTGCATGGCGGCCATAGCCATGGGCGCAAACGGCCATTTTCTTGCGGTCGTTGCGGTGCCGGTCGAGCGGCGCGTTGATTTTAAGCACCTGCCCCGGCTCGTAGCTTACACCTTTGATTGAAAGCAAGCGCGGGTCACGCGGGCTTGGCACACCCCAGCACAGGGCGCGATATTCGCGCTCGGCGGAATGGGCAGCAAACTGCGCGGCCAGCCCCTGATGGGCGGCATCGGTCTTTGCGACCACCAGAATGCCGCTGGTGTCTTTGTCGATCCGGTGCACGATGCCGGGGCGCTTCATGCCGCCAATGCCCGACAGGCTATCACCGCAATGATGCAGCAGCGCGTTGACCAATGTGCCGTTCAGCGCGCCCGGCGCCGGGTGCACGACCATGCCCGCAGGCTTGTTCACTACGATCAGCGCATCGTCTTCAAACAGCACCTCTAACGGAATATCTTCAGGCTGCGCTTCCAAATCCTCGGGCGGGGGCAGGGCTATGGTAATTTCCTCGCCCGCCGCAACCTTGGCTTTGGCGCTGATAAGCACCAGCCCGGCGCGCGAAACCGCGCCTTCGGCGATCAGCGTCTGGATGCGTGAACGCGACAGGGTCGCTTCCTCTGGCGCATGGGCGGCCAAAGCCTTATCTAAGCGGGGTGGCGTATCTGCGCCCAGCAGCACCACCAAAGTTTCAAAAGGTTCATCCATGCCTGCACCCGACCCAGCTACGCCCAATTCCGAATACCACCCCGAGCCTGTGGGCCTGCGCCGCTTGCGCCGGTTGATCACAACGCTCACCGTGGTGATGATTGTGGGTGTCCTAGTCATTGTTGGCCTGCTTGTCACGCGGTTGACCGCGACAGGCCCGAACCTGCCTGATATGATCACCCTGCCAAGCGGTGAGGTGGCCGAAGCCTATACCCAAGGCAAGGGCTGGATTGCCGTTGTCACCCGCGACGGCGAAGGCAAAATGCGCATTCATGTGTTAAGCGAAAGCGGCACGCCCCGCCAGATCGTTGAAATAGAACCGGAGAGCTAACCGCTTTGAGCCTGCCATCGGGATTTCTGGACGAATTGCGCACCCGTGTGCCGCTGGCGCAGGTTGTCGGCCGCAAGGTCGGCTGGGACATGCGCAAATCCAACCCCGGCAAGGGCGATTACTGGGCGCCCTGCCCTTTTCATGCCGAAAAAACCGCGTCTTTTCATGTAGATGACAAAAAGGGCTTTTATTATTGTTTTGGCTGCCATGCCAAGGGCGATGCGCTGAGCTTTGTGCGCGAAACCGAAAATGTCGGCTTTATGGAGGCAGTTGAAATTCTGGCGCGTGAGGCCGGAATGACCATGCCCGCCCCCGACCCGCAAGCCGCTGCACGCGACAAGGTGCGCGCCGGATTGGTGGATGTGATGGAAGCCGCCGTGCAATTTTACCGGCTGCAACTCAATACAGGTGCCGCCACGCAAGCGCGCGCCTATCTGGAGCGGCGCGGCCTGAATGCTGCCGCGCTTGAGCGTTGGGAAATCGGCTTTGCACCCGATAGCCGCACAATATTGTTTGAACATTTGCGCGGCAAGGGCATGGCGGCGGAGCTGATCGTCGAATCAGGGCTGGCGGTGCCGCCCGATGGTGGCGGCACGCCGTTTGACAGGTTTCGTGGCCGCATCATGTTCCCTATCCGCGATGCCCGCGACCGCGCCATCGCCTTTGGCGGGCGCGCGATGGATGCGAATGCGCACGCGAAATACATGAACTCGCCGGAAACGCCGCTTTTTGACAAGGGACGCACGCTGTTCAACATCAGCCCGGCGCGGGCGGCCTCGGGCAAATCGGGTAGTCTGGTTGTGGCCGAGGGCTACATGGATGTGATTGCGCTGGTCAGCGCGGGCTTTGGCCATGCCGTTGCCCCGCTTGGCACCGCAGTTACCGAAGACCAGTTGCGCCTGATGTGGCGCGTGGCCGATGAACCGATCATCGCGCTGGATGGTGACACTGCGGGCCTGCGGGCAGCTATGCGGCTTATAGATCTTGCCCTGCCCATGCTTGAGGCTGGAAAATCGCTGCGCTTTGCGCTCATGCCCGCAGGTCAGGACCCTGATGATCTGATCCGCGCCGGCGGTGCCAAGGCCATGCAAGCTGCACTGGATGCAGCCATGCCGCTGGTAGATTTGCTGTGGCAGCGCGAAACGGCCGATCAGGTCTTTGACAGCCCCGAGCGCAGGTCGGCACTTGATGCCCGCCTGCGCGCTTTGCTCGCCAAAATAAACGACCCGAACCTGCGTGGCCATTACGAGGCCGCCATCCGCGAACGCCGCCAAACGCTGTTTCGCCCCAGCACGCCGGGCGGTCGGGTGAAACCGTTTCGGGGGCCGCGCGGCAAGTTCCTGCCACAAAAGGCCAGCGCAGGCGCGCGCGCCTCGCTTTTGGCGCGTGATATGGCAGATGAAACGCGTGTGCGCGAAAGTGCCATCCTGCTTGGCTGCCTGAACCACCCGCAGATTGCCGAGCGCTATGAGGCCGAATTGGAACGCTGCCAGTTCATGTGCCCCGATCTGCGCGACATTGCGACGGCGCTACTGGCCGGACTGCACACGGATTTCGGCACTTATGAGCGCAGCAGCGGCTTGCGCAGCTACATCGAGGCCACACTCAACGCCGACCCGCTCGAAAAACTTCAGGCCGTTGGGCAGGTACGTGACAACCCTTATTTGCGCCCCGAAGCCGACCCGGTGCTTGCCGCCCAAGCGGTGCTGGAAGACTTGAATCGCCAAGCGGCAACATTAGGTATGGCCGCCGAGGTGCGTGAAGCTGAAGAGGAGCTTGGCGGCGTTGCCGATGAGGGGCTGACATGGCGACTGGCGCAGGCGGCCTTGGCGCGCGATAAGGCACAACGGGCCGGAATTGGTGATGATTCCGGTGCCGCACAAGACGATTCGGACGTGCGAAAACAGCTTTATGATTTCATTGATAACGCGCGTTGGAAAAAGAAAAAGCATTAGACGGTTGCGAATCACGCCAGCGAATCACACATTCACCAAACCCTGCACGAATCACTTAGGGTGATTCGGCCCGTTTTCTGTGGAGAGACCATGTCAGGTGACAACATCGACGACACGAAATCCGAAGAGATGACCGAGGGCAGCGGCCCCCTTCTTGATATGAGCCAGGCTGCGGTGCGCAAGATGATCGCCACCGCCAAGGCGCGCGGCTATATCACCTATGACGAGTTGAACGAGTTCATGCCGCCCGATCAGGTCAGCTCAGAGCAGATCGAAGACATCATGGCGATGCTGTCTGAAATGGGCATCAACGTGACAGAAGGTGACGATACCGACGACGAGCCCGAAAAAGAAGAAGAGCTGGAAGAGGAAACCAGCTCGAGCCGCGAACTTGTGGCCGCCACCGCCAATGGCGAGGCGCTAGACCGCACCGATGACCCGGTGCGCATGTATCTGCGCGAAATGGGCTCTGTCGAACTGCTCAGCCGCGAGGGCGAAATCGCCATTGCCAAACGCATCGAGGCTGGCCGCGATACGATGATCATGGGGCTTTGCGAAAGCCCGCTGACCTTTCAGGCCATCACCATCTGGCGCGACGAATTGCTCGCCGAAGACATTATGCTGCGCGATGTGATCGACCTTGAAACCACCTTTGGCGACTCACTTGAGGTTGACGGAGAAGAAGCGCTTGGCACCGAAACCCTGACAGCTGAAGCTAAAGACGCCCAAGCGGCTGCCCCCGCTGCCAAGCCCGAACCGGTTGAAAAACTGGCGAGCAATAGTGATGACAACGATACCGAGGGCGACAATTCGAGCCGCGGCACCGATGATGACGAAGATGATGAAGACGATCAGGCGAATATGTCGCTCGCCGCGATGGAGGCGGCACTAAAGCCCCGCGTGCTGGAAACCCTCGACCAGATCGCCGCCGATTATACCAAGCTTGCCGATATGCAAGACGACCGCATGGTCGCCGCCATGACCGAGGGCGAGACGTTTTCGGCCAATCAAGAGCTCGAATATCAGCGCCTGCGCAGCGAAATTGTTGTGCTTGTGAATTCGCTTCATCTACATAACAACCGCATCGAGGCGCTGATCGACCAGCTTTATGGTATCAACAAGAAAATCATGTCGCTCGATAGTGCCATGGTCAAACTGTCTGACCAGGCCCGCATCAACCGTCAGGACTTCATCAAGGAGTACAAGGGCCACGAACTTGACCCGGCCTGGCTGGACAAAGTGTCTGCGTTAAAGGCGCGCGGCTGGGATAGCCTGACCACGACCTACCGTGACAAGGTGCAGGATTTACGCGACGAGATGGGCGATATCGGCCAGTTTATCGGCGTTGATATTTCCGAGTTCCGCCGCATCGTGAACCAGGTGCAAAAGGGCGAAAAAGAAGCGCGCCAGGCCAAGAAGGAAATGGTGGAAGCGAACCTTCGCCTTGTGATCTCGATTGCCAAGAAATACACCAACCGAGGCTTGCAATTCCTTGATCTTATTCAGGAAGGCAATATCGGCCTGATGAAGGCGGTGGATAAATTCGAGTATCGCCGCGGCTATAAATTTAGCACTTATGCAACATGGTGGATCCGTCAGGCCATTACGCGCAGCATCGCGGATCAGGCGCGCACGATCCGCATTCCAGTGCATATGATCGAGACGATCAACAAGCTGGTGCGCACCTCGCGCCAGATGTTGCACGAAATCGGGCGCGAGCCTGCGCCCGAAGAATTGGCCGCCAAGCTGCAAATGCCGTTGGAAAAGGTGCGCAAGGTGATGAAAATCGCCAAGGAACCAATTTCGCTTGAAACCCCGATTGGCGATGAGGAAGACAGCCAGCTTGGTGATTTCATCGAGGATAAAAACGCCATTCTGCCGCTGGATAGCGCCATTCAGGGCAACCTGAAGGAAACGACAACCCGCGTGCTTGCCAGCCTGACCCCGCGCGAAGAACGCGTGCTGCGCATGCGCTTTGGCATCGGCGTGAACACCGACCACACGCTTGAAGAGGTTGGCCAGCAGTTCAGCGTAACGCGTGAACGCATTCGCCAGATTGAGGCCAAAGCCCTGCGCAAGCTGAAACACCCAAGCCGAAGCCGCAAGCTACGCAGCTTCCTTGACCAATAAAAAAGGGCCCGCATCACGCGGGCCTTTTTGTTTCTACCGACTGATTTATCCGCAGATAAATGTCATCGTGTGCAGGGTGCGCCCACCCTGGCTGCCAACCGTGAAAATCGGGTTGGTTTGCGGTTTTGCACGCCCCGGGCCGCCACAGGTGCGGTCTGCACCATCAAGCACCGCAATATCGGTTACCGTATCCGGGAAATAGGACCAGATATTTACGTTACCGTTGCGTGTGGCCGATTCAAGCCGCCCGGCAATAGCATCATTCACTTGAACAGATGTGCCAGCCGTTGCAGGCGCCGTGTAGCTCGGCATGGCAGTCATGGTTTCATCGCAGCCAGCCAAGGCGGCCATGGCAAATACGGAAATGGCAAATACGGAGCGCATAGAGAATCCCTTTTTAGTTGATTTATGCAAAGTGTAGCTTTGCGACATGGTTTTGTAAACTTTTCAGGGCTGGCAATCAGGGCTGGTAAGCGGTGACACGTAAGCCACCAGTGGTTTGCCGTGCAACTTTATCTTGCGTAAGCGCACAGACTCTACCCAAACTGTTGATTGCGCTTTATAGTGCAGCAAATCAATTCTGTTGGAGTGGCTCATGCGCTGTCCGTTTTGTGGAAATATCGACACCCAAGTTAAAGATTCCCGCCCCGCTGAAGACCATGTTGCCATTCGCCGCCGCCGTTATTGCCCGGCTTGCGCGGGCCGTTTCACGACCTACGAACGTGTGCAGCTGCGTGACCTGGTTGTCGTCAAGAAAAACGGCAAACGCGAGGATTTCGACCGCGACAAGCTTGAACGCTCCATCCGCATTTCCATGCAGAAACGCCCGATTGAAGGCGAGCGGATTGACCAGATGATTTCGGGCATAGTGCGCCGCCTTGAAAGCATGGGCGAAACCGATATCCCATCGGAAAAAATAGGTCAGATCGTGATGGAAACCCTCGCGCGGATCGACACCGTTGCCTATGTTCGATTTGCCAGCGTTTACAAGAACTTCCAAGCCGCTGATGACTTTGAAGATTTCGTATCCGAACTGCGCCCCGCCGGGATGGATGAAGAGCCAAGTTGAGCCAGAACACCGACCAGCGCTGGATGGAGCTTGCGTTGCGCATTGCGCAGCGGGGTTTGGGGCGCGTTGCCCCCAACCCCGCCGTGGGCTGCGTTATTGTTAAAGACGGGCGCATTCTGGGCCGTGCGCGCACCGCCGATGGTGGCCGCCCCCATGCCGAAACGCAGGCGCTTTTTCAGGCTGGCACAGGCGCAAAAGGTGCCACCGCCTATATTACACTTGAGCCATGCGCCCATACCGGCAAAACACCGCCCTGCGCCAATGCGCTTATTGCGGCTGGCATTGCGCGTGTTGTCTGCGCCCTGCCCGACCCTGACACCCGCGTTGCAGGCCGCGGGTTTGAGATGCTGCGCGCGGCCGGCATTGTCGTTGATACCGGCCTGATGGCCGAAGACGCGGCCGCGCTGAATGCGGGCTATCTCAAGCACCGCCAATTTGGTTTGCCGTTTCTCACACTGAAACTCGCCACTTCGCTTGACGGGCGCATTGCCACACAAACAGGCGAAAGCCGGTGGATAACCGGCCCCGCGGCCCGCCAGTATTTGCACCTGATGCGCAGCCAGCATGATGCGGTGCTGATCGGCGCCGGCACCGCGCGCAGTGATGACCCGATGCTCGATATTCGCTTGCAAGGCTATGCAGGCCCACACCCCGCGCGGGTTGTTGTCAGCCATGGTTTGGATATTCCGCTTCAGGGCCGATTGATGGCATCTGCGCACGAAATACGAACCATTTTGCTATGCGCCGATAATTGCCCGCAGCCGCAGCGCGACCGGTTTACCGAAATGGGGGCTGAGGTTATATCCTGCACGCCCCAGCAGCCTGAAACTGCGTTGCGCAAACTGGCCGAACGCGGCCTGACGCGCGTTTTATGCGAAGGCGGTGGTATGCTCGCCGCCAGCCTGATCAAGGCGCAACTTGTTGACGAGTTTGCCATTTTTACCGCAGGTCTGGCGCTCGGGGCAACAGGGCGCGCGGCAATCGGCCCGCTGGATATTGATGCAATGGCCGATCATCCGCGCTTTCAGCTACACTCTACGCAACGCATTGGCGCAGATGTGCTCACCTGTTGGCAGCGGCACCAACCAACAAGATGACTGGACCAGGAATGACCCATAACAAAGCCTATGCTGCCCTCGCCGCACACCTGAAAACTACCGGCGCACTTGAGCAGGTTGCCGGTATCATGAGTTGGGACCAAGAGGTAATGATGCCCAAAAAGGGCGATGCGCAGCGGGCCGAACAAATGGGTGCGTTGGAACAAGTGCTGCACGCGCGGCGCAAAGATGAGCGCATTGGGGAATGGCTGGCAGAGATTGACAGTGCAAAACTGGATACAGCCGCCCGCGTGAACGTAGCAGAAGCGCAAAAAACATTTTTGCGCGCTCGCCGCGTGCCGTCTGATCTGGCCGAAGCGTTGGCGCGTAAAACCGCTGCAGCCATGGGAATTTGGGCGCAAGCCCGCAAAGACAGCGATTTTGCCGGTTTTGCACCGGTGCTGGATGAAATTCTTACCCTGAAACGCCGCGAAGCCGAGGCGCGCCATGATGGCGAGGACGAGCTTTATGACGTGCTGCTCGACGATTATGAGCCCGGCCAGACTGGGGCGAGTATTGCCGCAACTTTGGGCCGTCTGCGCGACGGTTTGGTAAATTTGCGTGAAAACATCGGCGCCTCCGGCAAGGTCGTTAAGCCATTAACGGGTTTGTTTGACCCAGATGCGCAAATGGCGCTTGGCCATGAAATCGCCAGAGTTTTTGGCTATGATTTTGAAGCTGGCCGGCTCGATAAATCGGTGCATCCCTTCTCCTCGGGCAGTAACGGCGACTCGCGCATCACCACCCGCGTAAACTCCAAAAACCCGTTCGATTGCCTCTATTCCGTTATCCACGAAACCGGCCATGCGGTGTATGAGCAAAATATGCCAACACTGCATGCGATGATGCCCGCAGGTTTTTATGCCTCGATGGGTGTGCATGAAAGCCAGAGCCGCCTGTTTGAAAACCAGATCGGCCGTAGCCGCGAATTCTGCCACTATCTGTTTGACAGGTTCAGCACTGCATTCGGCGACCATGGGCTTGATGCAGAAGCGTTTTATGCAACCGTGAACCGAGTCCATCCCGGCTTTATCCGAACCGAATCCGACGAAGTGTTTTACAATCTGCATGTGCTAATGCGCTTTGATCTCGAGCGCGCAATGATCAACGGCAGTTTAGAGGTAAACGACCTTAAGGCTGCATGGAATGACCGGTTCGCCGCCGACTTTGGCCAAAAAGTAGATTGCGCAGCCAATGGAGTGCTGCAAGATGTTCACTGGTCACTTGGCCTGTTCGGCTATTTTCCAACCTACGCGCTTGGCAATGTTTATGCGGCCTGCTTGTTTGAGGCTATGCAAGCGGCAGTTCCCAATACTAAAACGAATATTTCCAACGGTTTGCTGGCAGAACCTATTGGCTGGCTCACCGAAAACATCCATCAGCACGGGCGTTTGTTACCGCCCGTCGAATTGATCACCCAAGCCTGCGGGCAGGCGCCGGATGAGCGCCCGCTGCTGGCTTATTTGAACATAAAGTTTGGCGATATTTACGGTTTTTGACGTTATTGAAACGCCTGAATGCCGGTTTGCGCGCGCCCCAAAATGAGCGCATGCACATCATGTGTGCCCTCATAGGTGTTAACCGCCTCCAGATTCATGACATGGCGGATAACGCCATATTCATCAGAAACCCCGTTGCCGCCATGCATGTCGCGCGCAACACGGGCAATATCTAGCGCCTTGCCGCAATTATTGCGTTTCATCAGAGAAATTGCTTCTGCCGATGCTTCATGCGCATCGAACATGCGCCCCAGTTGCAAACAGCCCTGCAGGCCAAGTGAAATTTCGGTCTGCATGTCGGCCAGTTTTTTCTGGATAAGCTGGGTTGCGGCAAGCGGGCGGCCGAATTGTTTACGGTCTAACGTATATTGGCGCGCTGCGTGCCAGCAAAATTCGGCCGCCCCCATTACGCCCCAGGCAATGCCAAACCGTGCGCGATTCAGGCAGCCGAATGGCCCTGAAAGCCCCTGTGCATGCGGCAGCAGGTTTTCTTCGGGGACAAATACATCGCTCATCTGGATCATGCCGGTGATCGAGGCGCGCAGGCTGAACTTGCCTTCGATCTTTGGTGCTGAAAGCCCCTTCATGCCTTTTTCGAGTATGAAGCCGCGAATCTTGCCATCATGCCCGTCTGACTTTGCCCAGATGATGAAAACATCGGCGATGGGGGAGTTTGTGATCCAGTTTTTTGCGCCCGAAAGCACATAACCTCCATCGGTTTTGCGCGCGCGCGTAAGCATTCCGCCCGGGTCCGAGCCATGGTCAGGTTCGGTCAGCCCAAAGCAGCCCACATATTCGCCGCTAGCGAGTTTTGGCAGGAACTTCTGGCGTTGTTCTTCACTGCCATAGGCGAAAATCGGGTGCATGACGAGCGAGCTTTGCACCGACATGGCGCTACGATAACCACTATCCACCCGCTCCACCTCGCGCGCAACCAGCCCGTAGGCTACGTAGCTTGCACCAACGCCACCATATTCTTCTGGCAAAGTAGCGCCTAGCAACCCTGTTTCGCCCATCTCGGTCATAATTTCGCGGTGGAATATTTCATGGCGGTTGGCTTCAAGCACGCGGCTTGCCAGCCCCTTTTCTGCATATGCTGCCGCCGTTTCACGGATCATCCGCTCTTCTTCGGTCAACTGTGCATCAAGGTTGAAAATATCCATCCAGTTAACAGATGGCAGCGGAGCGCGGGCCTGTTCGGGGGTCAAAGCGTGTTCCTTTATGTATAAAATACCTTTGCCTAATGATCCAGATTTAGGGGCAAAACACAAGGCATGAACCTAACCAGGAGTGAGGCGCGCTTATGGGCAGTGGCTAACCACTGCTGCAAATTTCCTTTCGCTCGGATAGATTTGATCTTAAACACCCTGTAAGCACAGCAAAAAAGAGGCCGGATTTATGGCGATAAACACAATTGTCTGGGGTGAGAACGTCCATGAATCAACCAATGCCGACGTGCGAAAACTTTACCCCGATGGAATGCACGGGGCTATTGCGGCTGCGTTAAACGCTGATAGCGCAATCACCGCATCAACCGCCACGCTCCAAGAGCCCGAGCACGGTTTGAGCAAGGCACGCCTTGAAGATTGCGACGTTTTGCTCTGGTGGGGCCATGCTGCGCATGGTGATGTGTCGGATGACATCGTGGAGCGCGTCGCCACGCGCGTTTGGCAAGGGATGGGGCTGATTTTGCTGCATTCCGCCCATTTTTCGAAAATATTCAAACGGCTGATGGGAACGCCCTGCAACCTTAGCTGGCGCGAGGCAGGCGAGCGCGAACGGATTTGGATCGCGTCGCGCAACCATCCGATTGCGGCAGGGTTGCCCGACCATTTCGAGCTTGAGAATGAGGAAATGTATGGCGAGCCATTCGGTGTGCCCGAACCCCTTGAAACCGTTTTTATAAGCTGGTTTCAAGGTGGCGAGGTGTTCCGCTCCGGCCTGACTTACAAACGTGGTGCGGGCAATGTGTTCTACTTTCGCCCGGGCCATGAAACCTATCCAACGTATTACAACGCCAATGTGCAGACCGTGCTGCGCAACGCTGTAAAATGGGCATATAACCCGCAACCCGCTATACCAGATGTGGCAGATGCACCGAACGTGCCGGTTGACCAAGCTCTGGAGCCTATTGCCGAGCGCGGCTTAAAGCTGCACAAGCCCGGTGAATCCGGATATCGTTAAGGGGTTAACTATGAGGCTTCTCGTTCTTGGCACTGGCGGCATGGCGCACCAACATGCAACAGAATTCCGCCAGATTTCCGGTGTTGCTGTTGTGGCGGGCGTTGATACGAACGCCGCTAATCTTGCAAAATTCTGTTCCGAATTTGACATTCCGCAGCAGTTTTCGTCGCTTCAAGCCGCGTTGGAATGGGGGCAGTTTGACGCTGTCGCCAATGTGACGCCCGATAATGCACATTACCCCACGACCATGGCCTGCCTTGCCGCTGGCAAGCATGTTTTTTGTGAAAAGCCGCTGGCAACAAATTATGCCCATGCCGATGAAATGGTGCAAGCTGCGGCGGGTTTGGTGGCGATGGTAAACCTGACCTACCGAAATGTTTCAGCGCTGCAAAAAGCGCGCGAAATGGTGCTGAATGGCGACCTTGGCACAGTCAAGCATATCGAGGCATCGTATTTGCAAAGCTGGCTTTCACAACCCGCCTGGGGGGATTGGAGGACAGAAAGCCAATGGCTCTGGCGCCTTTCAACAGCCCATGGTTCGCTTGGCGTGTTGGGGGATGTTGGCATCCACATTCTGGACTTTGCAAGCTATGCAGCGGGGTCGGATATCACCGACATTTCGTGCCGTCTGAAAACCTTCCACAAAGCCGAAGGCGACAGAATTGGCGACTACGTGCTTGATGCCAATGACTCTTTTGCCGCCCATATCGGTTTTGACTGCGGGGCTGTTGGCGTTGTTCATGCCAGCCGGTTCGCATCGGGCCATCTGAACGATTTGCATTTGCGCATTTATGGCGAATGCGGCGGGCTAGAGGTTACGAATAGTGGTGATCTGGGCAGTCTGCGCGCCTCAATCGGGGCTGATATGCCAACAGCAATCTGGCGTGATGTGCCGCTTGCGCCCGTTGAAACCAACTACCAACGCTTTGCGCAAGCAGTAGCGGCGCGCGAAACGCGCGAGCCCAGTTTTGAGCGTGCTGCAGCGCTGCAAAAAATCCTCAACTTGGCCTTGGAGTCAGACAAAGCGGCGCGCTAACGCGTTATCGGTTTTTGAAGGAGCGGCATGAATTGCTTCATGTCCGGCCCTTTGTCTTCGCCAGTAGCCAAACGGCGTAACGGATGAAACAGCGCGCGGCCCTTGCGGCCTGTTTCAACTGCAACGCGCCCGGTCCATTCGCTCCAGCTTGATTCACCATAGGGAAAGTCGGGCAACAGGTTTAGCGCTTGCGGCCACAGCTCGGCTTCATCTCCCTCGGCAGGACTGGCGGCGCCATCGCGGCAGATCGTCCACCATTTAACGATTTCCGCTCGGCTGGAAAGATTTGGGCCAATTGCAGCCCAGAACGGTTCATGCAATTTTGCGGGCTCCCCGGCTTGTGCCAGATCCTTGGCAACATCACCAACCGACAGCCGATGCAGAACCTTAGCAGAAAGCGGTGTCAGGTCTTCAGGGTCGAACCGGGTTGGTGCGGCGCTGAAATGTGTGGGGTCAAACCCGTCGCGCAGCACAGCGATGTCAGTTTCGGCCTGCACAGGGTCAGACGAGCCGAGCCGCGCCATCAGCGATAAAATCGCCATAGGCTCAACTCCCGCCGCGCGCAAATCGCGTAATGACAGAGCGCCAAGCCGCTTTGAAAGCCCTTCGCCATCGGGTCCGGTCAGCATGGAATGATGTGCAAATTCAGGCGGTTGCTCTCCAAGCGCACGCATGATCTGCGCCTGAACGGCGGTGTTTGTTACATGGTCCATGCCGCGCACAACATGGGTGATACCCATCTCGATATCATCAACAACCGAGGCAAGCGTATAGAGCACCTGACCGTCGGCACGGATGAGCACAGGGTCGGACAGGCTGGCGGCATCAATGTTTTGGGGGCCAAGAATACCGTCATTCCACTCGATCCGCTCCTGATCGAGCAAAAACCGCCAGTAACCCGCGCGGTTGGTTCGCAACTCGGCGCGCGCCTCTTCGGTAAGGTTTAAGGCTGAACGATCATAGACTGGCGGCTTACCCATATTGCGTTGGGTTTTGCGCTTCAGGTCAAGTTCCGTGGGGGTTTCAAAGCACTCGTAGAACCGGCCAATCTCACGCAGCTTGTCTGCCGCAACCTCATAACGCTCAAGCCTGTCCGACTGGCGCTCGATCCGGTCCCATGTCAGGCCGAGCCATTCCAGATCTTGCTGAATTCCGTCGGCATATTCGGGGCGCGAACGTTCCTTGTCTGTATCATCAAGGCGCAAAATAAACGTGCCACCCGCCTTGCGCGCGATCAGATAGTTGAACAGGGCCGCCCGCAGGTTGCCAATATGTAGATAGCCTGTTGGACTTGGCGCAAAGCGTGTGATTGTCATGAAGGGTCCCGCCATTGGTTCACCATCGGGTAGCGACGATCGAGCCAGAAAGCTCTCTTGGTCAACCGCGTGCCGGGGGCAGATTGGAAGCGCTTATATTCGCTCATATAAATCAAACGTTCAACCCGTTTGACAGTGGCATGATCATACCCTTGCGCCACGATTTCAGCGACAGAAAGATCACGGTCGATCAACCCGTCGAGTATAGCATCAAGCACATCATAGGGCGGCAGTGAATCGCTGTCTTTTTGATCGGCGCGCAACTCTGCCGTGGGGGGTTTGTCAATCACGCGCTGCGGGATAACCACACCCGAAGGTGCCTTCATCCATGGCCGGTGGTTGGCATTGCGCCAGCGGCCTGTTGCAAACACACGGGTTTTGTAAAGGTCTTTCACAGGGTTGAAGCCACCTGCCATGTCACCATAAATCGTAGCATAGCCAACCGCGACTTCCGATTTATTGCCCGTGGTCAGCAGCATTTCACCAAACTTGTTTGAAAGCGCCATCAATAACAGCCCGCGCAGGCGCGACTGGATGTTTTCTTCGGTTAAATCCGCATCCAGTCCCTTGAACAAAGGTGCAAGCGCCTGGCCAACGGCGGCGCGCGGCCCCGCAATTGGCAACTCATCCAATCGGCACCCGAGCGCATTGGCAACACCCGCCGCATCCTCCAGAGAATGCGCCGAGGTATATTCGCTTGGCATCATAACGCAGCGCAGGTTTTCAGGGCCAAGCGCATCGGCGGCAATTGTGGCCACCAAAGCCGAATCAATACCGCCCGACAGGCCCAGAACCGCCTTTGAAAACCCGCATTTGGACATATAGTCACCAAGCCCTACAACCATGGCACGATAATCCTGCTCCCATTCGTCGGGAAGAATTTCACGTAAGCCGGTTTCTGCGCGCCAGCCATTTTCGGTTTGCTTGAAATCGACCGGCACAATGGCTTCATCAAAGCTTGGCAATTGCACGGCCAAATGGCCGCCGGGGTTGAGCACGAAGCTTGCGCCGTCAAACACCTGATCGTCCTGCCCGCCAATCATATTGAGATAGACAAGCGGCAGATCATGGGCAACGACCTGCCCGACCATAAGGTTTATCCTTAGATCATTCTTGTTGCGCCGATAGGGCGAACCATTGGGCACAAGCAGCAGTTCTGCGCCGGTTTCTGCCATAGTTTCAATGACATCGCGGTGCCACGCGTCTTCGCAAATCGGCGCGCCAATGCGTATGCCACCCGCATCAAACGGGCCGCTGAGCGGGCCAGCGGTGAACAGCCGCTTTTCGTCAAATACATCTTCATTCGGCAGGAAATGTTTGCGCGTAACCACCTGCGCGAGACCGTTTTGCAACAGAAAATAGGCGTTGAACAGTTTGCCATCTTCAACAACTGGTGCACCAATTAGCATTGGCACACCTGTCGCGGCGTCGCGGGCCAGTGCCACCAAATGCAACGCTACATCGGCCTGAAAGGCCGGTTTTTGCACCAAATCCTGCGTTTGATAGCCTGTCAGGAACATTTCGGGCAGCATGACCATATCGGCATTCTGTGTGCCCGCAACGGCCTGCGCGCGCAGTGCGGCTGCAGCATTTGCAGCCAGATTGCCCATAATCGGGGCCATTTGTGCCAGTGTAAGGCGAAATTCTGGCATGATCGCGCCCCCTATGCGCCTTTTTGGAAAGCTGCGCGCAGATAACCTTAGCTGCATGCAGGTTTCAAGCCGTGCTCGGCGAAAACCCAGCGCTGAAATGGAAAGACTATAAAAAACAATTGTCAGCATGGCACCATAAACCTAGACTTGCCAAAAGACCTGTTGGCGATCACCGGGATATTTTGGTGTGCAAGATCACAGGAGCGAAGCCTGGGAGTGTGAGTGTGAAAAACCGTGTTAAGTTTGCCGCAATAGTTGCGGTGCTGCAATTGGGGCTATCCGCACCCCTTGCAGCACAAAATGGCGAAATCATTACCAAGCAATATGATACGGGTGGCGTGTACGAAGGTGAATTCCTGAACGGGATGCAGCACGGGCAAGGCACCTACAGGCTTCCCAACGGCTATGAATATACCGGCGAATGGGTCGAAGGGCGGATTGAGGGCCAGGGCGAAGCCCGCTTTCCCAACGGTTCGGTTTACGTCGGCGCGTTTGTAAACGGCCGCCCCGAGGGGCAAGGCCGTATCACATTTGCCGATGGCGGCACATATGAAGGCGAATGGGCCGATGGAAAGATCACCGGCAGTGGCACGGCGGTTTATGCCAATGAAGTGATTTATACTGGCGACTTTGTCGATGCCGTTCACGAAGGCTTTGGCATTATGACCAGCCCGAACGGCTACATTTACGAAGGCCAATGGGTTGGTGGCGTTAAAGACGGCACCGGCAAAATTACCTACCCGGATGGTGCGATTTATGAAGGCACGCTTGTGCGGGGCGAACGCGCGGGCACCGGCACACTCAGCCTTCCCGATGGGTTGGTTTATACCGGCGAATGGGCCGGCGGGCAGATCAATGGCGAGGGTGTGCTCATTCAACCCAATGGCGACCGGTATGAAGGCACCATGGTCAACGGCCAGCGCGAAGGCGAAGGTGTTGCTGTTTATGCGTCTAGCGACCGTTATGAGGGCCAGTTTCACGCCGATCAGCGCCATGGTCAGGGCACATTCACCGGCACCGATGGTTACGCCTATATTGGAAACTGGATCGAAGGCAAAATGCAGGGCGCAGGCCGCGTGGTCTATCCCGATGGCTCGATTTATGAGGGTGAGTTTGAGAATGATCTCGCGCATGGCACGGGCACAATCACCTACCCCGATGGCTCGTCTTACGAAGGCACATGGATAAACGGCGTGATCGAGGGTAGTGGCATTGCCCGCTATGCCGATGGCCTTGTCTATGAGGGCCAGTTCCGTAATGCCCGCAACCACGGCACCGGCACGATGACCCATCAGGACGGCTACCAATATACCGGCGAATGGGTCGACGGGTTGCGCGAAGGCGAAGGCGTTGCAACCTATTCCGATGGCACTGTCTATACCGGCCAGTTCACGGCAGGCCAGCGCGACGGGTTTGGCACAATCCGCATGCCCGATGAAACCGTAGTTCTGGCCGATGGCACCAATACTACCGGCCATTTCGAGTATGAAGGCGAATGGGCGGCGGGTGTTATCAACGGCGAAGGCACCGCACGCTACCCCAATGGCGATGTTTACACGGGCATATTCCTTGACGGTCAACGCCACGGGCGCGGCACAATGCAATATGCCACAGGCGATGTGTATGACGGTTTCTGGCTGAACGGTCGCCAGGCAACCCAGGAAGACGCTGCCGCCGCAGGCGCAAACTAAAGTCGTTTTTCGCTTTTCATGCCATGCAGCGCAGCCTATACTGCGCGCTATGTGTATGGACGCAAAAATTATCCGGTTTCAGGCAGCAGGCTTTGGCAGCCAGGCTGACCTACTACTGCTAGCCCGCCTCTGAGCGTGCCAGCAAAGCGGTGCGCGCGCTCAGGGGACTATCCATTCGCGCCGCATTCGCACAAAGCCAAACCTAATCAAGAGACAATAATCATGACAGATACGTCCAAACAGGACCAAGTGTTGATTTTCGACACAACCTTGCGCGATGGCGAGCAGAGCCCCGGCGCAACGATGAGCCATAGCGAAAAGCTGGATATCGCCGCGCTGCTCGACGATATGGGCGTTGATATCATCGAAGCCGGCTTTCCCATCGCTTCGGAAGGTGATTTTGCCGCTGTCAGCGACATCGCAAAAAACGCAAAAAACGCGGTAATCTGCGGGCTTTCACGCGCTAATTTCAAAGATATTGACCGGTGCTGGGAAGCCGTGAAACACGCGCGCCGCCCGCGCATTCATACCTTTATCGGCACCTCGCCGCTGCACCGCGCCATTCCGAACCTCAACCAAGACCAGATGGCCGAGCGCATTCATGATTGCGTTACCTATGCGCGCAACCTGTGTGATAATGTCCAGTGGTCATCAATGGATGCAACCCGCACCGAGTGGGACTATTTGTGCCGCACGCTCGAAATTGCCATCAAGGCCGGGGCAACCACCATCAACATCCCCGATACAGTTGGCTATACCGCGCCCATGGAAAACGCCGACCTGATCCGCCGGCTGATCGCAACCGTGCCGGGTGCCGATGAGGTTGTCTTCGCAACGCATTGCCATAACGACCTTGGCATGGCGACAGCAAACTCGCTGGCCGCCGTGCAAGCCGGTGCCCGCCAGATTGAATGCACCATCAACGGCCTTGGCGAACGTGCCGGTAACACCGCCCTGGAAGAGGTGGTTATGGCGCTGCGCGTGCGAAACGACATCATGCCCTATCGCACCGGAATTGATGCCAAAAAAATCATGCAGGCCAGCCGTATGGTGGCGACAGTTTCAGGTTTTCCTGTGCAGTTCAACAAGGCCATCGTCGGGAAAAACGCGTTCGCGCATGAAAGCGGTATCCATCAGGACGGCATGTTGAAAAACGCCGAAACCTTCGAGATCATGCGCCCCGAAGATATTGGCCTGACCGAAACCAATATCGTTATGGGCAAGCATTCGGGCCGCGCGGCTTTGCGCTCCAAGCTCGAAAACCTCGGCTATGAACTCGGCGACAACCAGCTCAAAGATGTGTTTGTTCGCTTCAAGGCTTTGGCCGACCGCAAGAAGGAAATCTATGACGAAGACCTGATCGCGCTGATGGCCGATAGCAACACAAATGCGGCCAATGACCATATTCAGGTGAAGTATCTGCGCGTTGTCTGCGGCACTGATGGCCCGCAATCCGCCAACCTTACACTGACAATTGATGGCGAAGATCATAGCGTCGAGGCCACAGGCGACGGTCCGGTTGATGCGGCTTTCATGGCAGTCAAAGCCCTGTTCCCGCATGAAGCCAGCTTGCAGCTTTATCAGGTCAGCGCGGTAACCGAGGGCACCGATGCGCAGGCTACGGTTTCGGTGCGCATGGAAGAAGGCGGCAAAATTGTCACCGGCCAATCGTCGGATACAGACACGGTTGTCGCCTCAACCAAGGCCTATGTAAACGCGCTCAACAAGCTGATTTTGCGCCGCCAAAAGACAGCGCCGATAGCCAATTCCGCGCAGTAACGCTGCGTCGTTTCGGAAAACCCCGCACCCCCGCGCCAAAAGCGCGGGGGTTTTTTGTTAACCACGCAATAGTGGCAATGTTCGATTTGTGCAATTTATAGCCAATGAAATGCACATTATTGACAGGAAAGAGCATAAACAGGCAAAAACCCGCGCCACAACCATGGCCGCAGGATCAACCCTTTACGCATATGCTGCGCAAGGATTATACAGTTGCGAGGCCAATCACGGTCGATTCTAATGCATATAGGAAAGTCACCGGATGTTCGGATTTCTCAGCGGGTTATTCTCGGCCGATATGGCTATGGATCTCGGCACCGCCAACACGCTTGTCTATGTGAAGGGCAAGGGAATTATTCTGAACGAGCCATCGGTGGTTGCCTATCATATCCGCGATGGCAAAAAGCAGGTGCTCGCCGTTGGTGAAGAAGCCAAGCTGATGATCGGCCGCACCCCCGGTTCCATCGAAGCGATACGCCCGATGCGCGATGGTGTGATCGCCGATTTTGCCGTGGCCGAAGAAATGATCAAATATTTCATCCGCAAGGTGCATAAACGCGGCTCGTTCGCAAAGCCGCGAGTTATTGTTTGTGTGCCTTACGGGGCAACACCGGTTGAAAAACGCGCCATCCGCCAATCCGTCCTTGGGGCGGGTGCGCGTTCTGCGGGGCTGATTGCCGAGCCGATTGCTGCCGCTATCGGGGCCGGAATGCCCATCACCGACCCGACCGGCAGCATGGTGGTTGATATCGGCGGCGGTACCACCGAGGTGGCCGTTTTGTCACTGGGTGACATTGTTTATGCGCGCTCGGTGCGCGTGGGCGGGGACCGGATGGATGAAGGCATCATCTCTTACCTGCGCCGCCAGCATAACATCCTGATAGGTGAAAGCACCGCCGAGCGGATCAAAACCGCCATCGGCACGGCCCGCATGCCTGATGACGGGCGCGGTGCCAGCATGCTCATTCGCGGGCGCGACCTGCTCAATGGCGTGCCAAAGGAAACCGAAATCACTCAGGCACAAATTGCCGAAGCGCTTGCCGAACCCGTGCAGCAAATTTGCGAAGCGGTCATGACAGCGCTGGAATCCACCCCGCCCGACCTTGCCGCCGATATTGTTGACCGTGGTGTTATGCTAACCGGCGGCGGTGCATTGCTGGGCGAGCTTGATCTGGCGCTGCGCGAACAAACCGGGCTGGCCATTTCCATTGCCGATGAAACGCTCAACTGTGTGGCGCTTGGCACTGGCAAGGCGCTGGAATACGAAAAGCAACTCGCCCATGTGCTCGACTTTGGCTAGCACGGGCCAAGGCTAGGCCGGGGGCAAATCGGAGCACGCAATGGCGGGCCACAGTTCAACAGCATCAAACTGGAAGATTCTGCGCCGCTTTGTTTTGGGGCTGATGGTTGTTCTATGCCTGCTGTTGTTTTTGCTGTGGCGCATCGACAACCCGCGCATTGAACGCTTTCGTATGATGCTGGTTGATCGCTTCGTGCCCTCGATGAGCTGGGTGCTGGCCCCGATAACCGGTTTTAGCCGCATGCTCGATGACTATCGCAGCTACGATCAGATCTATCAGCAAAACCTTGAACTGCGCCGCGAATTGCAGCGCTTGGAAGTGTGGCGCGAGGCCGCCTCGCAACTGGAACAAAAAAACGCCGAGCTGCGCGCGCTCAACAATCTGCGCCTAAACCCGAGCCTTGCCTATATTGCCGGCGAGTTGATGGCCGATGCGGGAAGCCCGTTTTCACAATCAGGTTTGCTCAATGTCGGCATTATAGATGGCGTGGCCGACGGGCAGGCCGTGGTCGATGGCAAGGGGCTTATCGGCCGCATTGCAGGGGTGGGCGAGCATACAGCGCGCCTGCTGTTCCTGACCGACAGTTCGTCGCAAGTGCCCGTGACCTTGCCCGCAGCACGCCAGCGCGCCATAATGGTGGGTGACAATACGGCAAACCCGGTTTTGGAGTTCGCCGCCGACCCCGATGAAGTGGCCGCCGGCATGCGCGTTGTTACATCGGGTGATGGCGGGGTGTTCCCGCCCGACCTTTTGGTTGGCGAGGTTGTGCGCAGCCCTGACGGGCGCTTGCGCGTGGCATTGGTGGCCGATTACCGCAATGCCGAGTTTTTGCGTGTGCTTCGCAATGCAGGCGAAGAACAGATTTTGGGGCCGGGTGGTATTATCGGCAATATACCACCGCCCGAGCCTGAAGTTGCGCCCGCGCCAGAACCCCCGCAGGACGAGGCCGCCCAATGACCGGCTGGCGCCTCAATCTGCTGCGCGCGGTCTACCTCGTGCTTGCTGTATTATGCATTACCGTCCCGCTTATTACGCTGGATTATTCGGTTCACCGCCGCCTGCCACCTGATTTGCTGTTCGCGCTCACCATCGCATGGATCATTCGCCACCACCGAAGTGCCAATATGCCGCTTGTCATCATCATGGCGCTATTGGCCGATTTTGTGCTCATGCGCCCTGTCGGGCTTGGTGCGATGATGCTGCTGATTACCAGCGAAGTGGCGCGCAACAATGCCCGCGTGTTGCGTGACTATGGCTTTGTGCTGGAATGGGTCGCAGTTGGTATGGGTTTTGTGCTGATGATGCTGGCGCAGAACCTGCTTTTGGCGCTGTCACTGTCCAACCCGCTTTCGCTCGGCGATATTGGCCGCATCACGCTTGCGACATTTGTCAGCTACCCGTTTATTGTGGCATTCTTACGCTATATCATCCGAATTCGACCAACGACCACCCGGCTTAAAATCAACAGATTGGGACGTGTAATATGAAGCGCCCAACCCCTTTTCCACATCTTGCCCGCGCGCGCCTTTCGCGCCGTGCGCTGCTGCTTGGCGGCGTGCAGGTCGCTGCTATCGGCACGCTCGCGTGGCGCATGCACAAGCTGCAAGTCACAGAATCGGAGCATTTTCGGCTTTTGGCCGAGGAAAACCGTATTGCCACCAGGCTTGTCCCCCCTGCGCGCGGGCTTGTGTTTGACCGTAGCGGCACTTTGATCGCGGCAAATGAGCAGAACTACCGCGTGGTGATTGTGCGCGAACAGGCGGGCGATGTTGATGCGGTTCTAAAACGCCTTGCACCGCTTGTTGGTCTGGATGAGGCCAAGCGCGAAAAGGTGCTGGAAGATGTTATGTCGCGCCGCGCGCATGCGTCGGTTACCGTGGCCGAACATCTGGATTGGGAGCGGTTTGCGCTGGTTTCAGCCAATGCCCCGGCGCTGCCCGGTGTCATCACCGAAGTGGGGCTTACGCGCAACTACCCGATGCTGGGCGATTATGCGCATGTGGCAGGCTATGTCAGCTCGGTATCCGAGGCTGACCTGAGCCGATTGGAGAAGCCAGAAGAGGTAATGCAACTCCCCTCGCCGATGATTGGCAAAACCGGCATTGAGCGGATCAACGAAGACCTGCTGCGCGGCAGCCCCGGCATCAGCCATGTCGAGGTAAACTCGTCGGGCCGTGTGATGCGCGAGCTTGACCGCACCGAAGGCATAGCGGGCAATGACCTGCAGCTCACCATCGACAGCGATTTGCAGCATTACGCCCATTTCCGGATGCAGAGTGAAAGCGCTGCGGCCGTGGTGATGGATTTGCGAAACGGCGATTTGCGCGCGCTGGCCTCGGCCCCGTCATTCGACCCCAACAAACTGGTTCTTGGCATTTCGCAAACCGACTGGAGCGCGCTGAACGACAACGAATACCGCCCCTTGGGTGACAAAACCGTATCTGGCACATATCCGCCCGGCTCAACCTACAAAATGGTGGTCGGGCTCGCAGCGCTCAAAGCGGGCGTGGTAACACCGGAAGAACGCATTTTTTGCCCGGGTCATTTTGACCTTGGCGGGCGGCGCTTTCACTGCTGGCGTTCTGGCGGGCATGGCCGCATGAACATGGCCGAAAGCCTGCAAAACAGTTGCGACGTTTATTATTATGAAATTGCCCAGCGTGTGGGCATAGAAGCGATAGGCGAAATGGCGCGGTCGCTCGGCATGGGCACGCCGCCGATTTTGCCACTGCCCGCTTTATCAGCGGGGCGCATTCCAACCAAGGCGTGGAAGCAGGAAACTTTCGGGCAAAGCTGGCTGATAGGTGATACGATCAACGCTGGTATCGGCCAAGGGTTCGTGTCCTCCTCACCGCTGGAACTTGCGGTGATGACAGCCCGCATCGCCACGGGGCGCGTATTGGTGCCGCGCTTGATCAGCCGCATCAACGGTGTGCCGGTCGACACGACCGAGGCTGGAGCGCTCGATGTAAGTGCCGAAGGTTTGGCGCAAGTGCGCCGCGGCATGTATGAGGTTTCAAACAACCCGCGCGGCACCGCCTATGCAACCCGCATTGCCGAGCCGAGTATGGCAATGGCTGGCAAGACCGGCACCAGTCAGGTGCGCCAGATCACGGTCGAAGAGCGCGCTGCCGGCGTTATCCGAAACGAAGACCTGCCTTGGAACCGTCGCGACCACGCGCTTTTTGTGGGCTTTGCACCTTACGAGAACCCGCGCTTTGCCATTTCGGTGGTGGTGGAACATGGCGGCGGCGGCTCGACCTCTGCGGCCCCAATTGCGCGCGATATTATGCTGCGCGCCCTTTACGGCACACAGCCACCGCTTTCTGCCTATCCGCGTGAACAGCACAACAATATGATCGAGCAACGCGCCCGCGAGCCCGGCCCCACCGTCTCATCGCCCGCCGCGCGGAGCGACCGCGCATGACATTCCTCGACCAGTTCTTTACTGTGACCCCGACGGGGTTTCGCAAAATTCTCTTCGTCAACTGGCCACTGGTTCTGTTGCTGATCGCAGTGTCTTGCATCGGCTTTTTGATGCTCTATTCCGTAGCCGGTGGCGCGTTCGAGCCATGGGCGCAAGACCAGATGGTTCGCTTTGCGGCGGGGCTGGTCGCCATGTTCATTGTGGCCTTTATCCATATCCGGTTCTGGCGATCAATCACCCCGTTTATCTATATTGGCGCGCTAGTGCTGCTTGTCGCGGTAGAGCTGATGGGCAGTGTTGGCATGGGGGCGCAGCGCTGGATAAATCTTGGCTTCATCCGGTTGCAACCGTCAGAGGTTGCCAAAATCGCCGTGGTTATGGTTTTGGCCATGTATTACGACTGGCTCGACCCCGAAAAAGTTTCCCGTCCGTTCTGGGTGGTGCTTCCGTTGCTGCTGACCTTTGCGCCCGCTGCATTGACATTGCTACAGCCCGACCTTGGCACTGCATTGCTCATTGTTGCCAGCGGTGCGGTCATCATGTTTTTGGCGGGTGTCAGCATCTGGTATTTTCTTGCGGCAATCGCAGCCGTTGGCGGCGCAATTACGGCGGTGTTCCTGTCATGGGGCACAAGCTGGCAATTGCTGAAGGATTATCAGTATCGCCGCATCGAAACATTTCTGGACCCCGAACTCGACCCGCTTGGCGCGGGCTATCATATCAGCCAATCCAAAATCGCGCTCGGTTCCGGCGGGTTTGAAGGGCGCGGCTTTATGCAAGGCACGCAATCACGGCTGAACTTTCTGCCCGAAAAACATACCGACTTCATTTTCACCACATTGGCCGAGGAATTCGGCTATGTCGGCACCACCTTCCTGCTTGTGCTTTACACGCTGATCATCGGGTTTTGTATCCATGCCATGCTGATCAACCGCGACAGGTTCGGCGCGCTCCTCATCGGCGGTGTGGCTGCGACATTCTTCTTATACTTCGCCATCAATATGGGCATGGTCATGGGGCTTTTGCCGGTGGTGGGCGTGCCTTTGCCCCTCGTGTCTTATGGCGGTTCTGCTATGTTGGTGCTTCTAGGGGCTTTTGGCCTTGTGCAAAGCGCACATATTCACCGACCGAGGGGCTGATGCAGCATATTCTTTACGCCGGCAATGCAGCCGACTGGCCGGGTTACGCGGCGGCCCTGCCCCCATTGCTGGCTGCGCGTGGAATTGAGGCGAAGCTTGCCCCCGACATTCCGGCAGATCAGGTTGACTACATTATTTATGCCCCTGACGGCCCTGTGCAGGATTTCTCGGGCTATACCAAATTGCGCGCTGTCTTCAGCTTGTGGGCAGGTGTTGAAAAGATCATCGGCAACCCCACGCTGACCGTGCCGCTCACCCGCATGGTTGATGCCGGTCTTGCCATGGGCATGCGCGACTATGTGGCTGGCCATGTGCTGCGCCACCATATCGGGATGGACACGCATATTCACGGCCAGGACGGGAAATGGCGCAACACGGTCTTTCCGCCGCTGGCGCGTGACCGCACCATCGGCATTCTCGGTTTGGGCGCTTTAGGGGCGAATTGCGGCCAGTCGCTGGCGCAGTTCGGCTTTAAGGTCATTGGCTGGAGCCGGACTGCGAAAGAGATTGATGGCATTGACTGTTTTTCAGGCGAAGACAGCTTGAGCACGGTGCTGGAGCGCGCCGAAATTCTGGTGCTTTTGTTGCCCTATACAGAACACACCCACCATGTGCTGAACGCAGCACGGCTGGCCCAAATGCGCCCCGGCAGCATGATCATCAATCCCGGTCGTGGTGGGCTACTGGATGAAGATGCACTTCTTGCAGCGCTCAATTCCGGCCATATCGCGCATGCCACGCTGGATGTATTTCATACCGAACCGCTGCCAGCCGGTCATCCGTTCTGGGCACATCCGCGCGTAACGGTTACCCCGCATATCGCGGCAAGTTCGCGCGCTGAAACCTGTGCCGAAGTGCTGGCCGAAAACATTGTCCGCAGCACACGTGGTGATGCGCTTTTATATCTTGTCGACCGCAACGCGGGCTACTAGGCGCGGCGGCGCAAATATTGGGCAAGCAAGATCAGCCCGCCAATTACCCCCACGAGCAAATAGTCGATGGCCGGAATGCGGATGACCTCATTCACCATGCCCCAACCGCGTTCGTTATAAACCACAGCAACGGCGGCGAGCGAGGCAATGCCAATCGCCCAGCGCAGGTATTTCCCCAAGCCCACGCCGTGCATTTGCGTTACCACGAAGATTGCAAGAAAGCCGAAAAAGAACATCGGCCAGAACTCCTGCCCGGCCGTAACAGCCACTACCGTGCCGTGAAACAGCACCATCACCTCCAGCACCAATGTCCAGTAGCGGTTTGTATGCACGCGGGTAAAAATGAACGCGCCCTGTATCATCAGCAGGAATGTGTAGAAAAACCCGAATAGGTGGCCCCATGTGTTTTCCATCGGGTGGAACCAATAGGTATAGGTGACCGCCCAAGCAAAATAGTAGCCGTGCGTGGCAATCAGCACAGGGCGCGCGCGGGCAAGCCAGCCGCCCGTTGTGCCAAAGAACAGCCCACGGCGCGGGGCTTCGATCATGAGCACGATCACCAGCAGAAAAATGACCGAAAGCTGGCTTGAAAACACCGAGGTATCTTGTGCCAGCCCGTCATACCACACGGCGGTTTGCAAATAGTGCAGCACACCGAATGCGCCCATGCCCGCCAGCGCAATCCAGTTGACGGGGTGCATGCGGTTGCGGTCGCGCAGGCGGTCGCGGTTGGCCTTGGCCCACCAGATCAGCCCCCAGAAAAACGCCTGATGCAGCAGGTATAGTCCCCAGGCCGAGGCGCGCGAGGCCAGATCCGGGTCGGGCCGTTTCCAGAAATACCACGCCGCGCCCTGATCGGGCGCAAGCTGCACTTGCTGCAAAATCGGCTGTAGCAGCGGAATGGCTGCGCTAAGCAAGGCCGCCACGGCAATAGCCGCAATCCATCCGATTTTCATGGTCTTTTGCATAGCGCCCCTCTATTTGAGTAATACGCTAGAAACTTCGATTTGGTTCATAATTTATCGCAGGCGCGGCGGTTTATCGGGGTCACTGCCGGGTGCGCGGGCTTTCGGTGGTTCAGGCAGAACCAGAGCCGGCACCTCGAACCCTAGCCCGACACGGGCAAAAACCAGCAAGCGCGGGTCATCGGGTTCAAGAAATACAATGTCGAGCGATCCGGCCTCAAGTGCGGCAAAGCGCAAGGCCGAACCAAGCGCCTCGGCCACACCCGGTTGTGCCATAGCTGGCACATCGACCATAGCCAGAACATGCTGCTGGCTGCCGTCATCATAGCTGGCCTGCGCCAGCCACGCTGCCGAAGCCACCCCCGCCATATTGGCCAGACGGCTATCAAGCACCTGCAACAGAATATCGGGCAAGGCGCCGGGCGGGGCAAGCGCGGTCATCCGAGCTTCGGCCCGCTGGTTCTGGCTTTGCGTGGCCTCGGCCAACCATGCCATCACCTCATGCGGAAAAGCGGCTTCGCAGGGCGATACGCCGGGGTTGAGGCTAAGGCCCAAACCCGCCTCGGCCAGCAACACCGCCACGCGCCGCCCGGCCATAGAGGCATAATCCATTGGCACGGCAGCAAATTCGGCCAAACGTTCCTCGCTATCAAAGGCCAGTGCGTAAGCACCGTCGCTGGTTTCAATCACCATAGGTGCCGCCGTTGCGCCATCGCTTTGTGCCATCAGCACGAGGAACAGTTCGCTATCGGCCAGAAGGCCAAAAAACGCCATGCGCGCATCCATCGCATCATCTTGATCAACCAGCGCCTGATAGGCACGGTCCAGCCCGGTTTCCTGCATTGCGCTATCCTTTTCGCTCTTTGGCCCCCTTCTCGCCTAAATTGGCAGCTATATCAATTCCGGCTGGCCTGGCGCACCTGTTGCGCATGGCCTTGCACTCGGCATAGAACAGCACAGAGGGTTGGCCGTGCGGGTTTTCAAACTGTTAATCCTACCCCTGTATGGCTATGGTATAGCTGCATTTTTCACCGGGATTGCCGCGCGATGATTGAATTTGAAAATGTCAGCAAGTCCTTCTGGACCGGCTCGCAGCGCAAGATCATCCTTGATCAGGCCAGCTTCAAGGTTGAAATCGGCCGTTCGCTTGGCATTCTGGCCCCCAATGGCACCGGAAAAACAACGCTGATCAACATGATGGCGGGGCTGGAAAAGCCCGACGAGGGCACGATCCGGCGCAGTTCACGCATATCATTTCCGCTGGGCTTCATGGGCGGCACGGTGCGTGCGCTTTCCGCCTCGGAGAACGCGCGCTATATCGCGCGGCTCTATTCGCTCAACCCCGATGATGTCGAGGCGTTTTGCCGCTATCTGGCCGGAATTGGTGAGTATTTTGACCGACCGATGATGCAATATTCCGCCGGTATGATAAGCCGGTTCAACTTCGCCCTGCTTCTGGCTCTGGAGTTTGATATTTATCTGATTGATGAAGGCATGCCTTCAACCACCGATGTCGAGTTCAACCGCCGTGCCGGCAGTGCCTTGCAAGACAGGCTTGGCCGCTCGACCATGGTGATTGTGTCGCATTCGCCAAGATTGCTTGAAAGGTTCTGCCAGCGCGCTTCGGTTTTGCGCGACGGGCGCTTGTACCATTTTGAAAGCCTAGAGGAAGCAAAGCAGCTCTATGACTACGCCAGCTGATAAACCCGCATCCGATGTGCCCGATGCGGCAAAGGAAAATCCGGCAGACGCGCAAATACAACGCGGGCCGCATTACTACCGGGTGGCCATGCGCAAAGCCAAGCGGCTTGGGTTGGAACCTGCTGACGAGCGCGAAGCCGCAAAAATGCTGGAAGACCGCGGCATCGATGTTCTGAAAGAACAAATAACCGTCATGCATGTGGCGCAAGAGGCTGAAAACGCCAGCGCAGCGCAGAAAAACCTGCCCGCCACCAGCAAAGGCGACGCGGTGCCAGCAACAGGCACTGACGTTAAGCCAACCGCACCCGCCCCCATGTCAGAAGTGGAGCGGATGCGCGAGATTGCCAAGATCAAGCGCGGCATGATCCGCCGCCGCCGCATGCGGCTGGCCTTGTTGATGATCCGGCTGTGCTTTTTCGTGGCCTTGCCCACATTCCTGTCGGGCTATTATTATTACAGCGTCGCCACGCCAATGTTTGTGGTTGAAACCCAGATGAGCGTGCAGCGCGCCGACCCGGCCACCGCTGCAAGTGCGGGTGCACTGGGGCTTTCGCTGCCAAATACCGAGGATTCGACCGTTGTGCAGGGCTATCTCAGCTCGCGCGAAGCGATGCAGCGGCTTAACCGCGAATATGGCTTTCTGGCCCATTTCCAGCAAGATTTCATCGACGATATCCAGCGACTGCCCCCCGATGCATCGCTGGAAGACGGCTATAAAGCTTACGTCAGCGCCATTGAAATCGGCTATGACCCGACGATCGGTGTGATCAAAATGACCGTGCGCGCTTATGATGCCGAAACCGCGCTTACATATTCGCGCGCGCTGATCGCCTATGCCGAGGCGCGGGTCGATGAAATGTCGCAACGCGTGCGCGATGATCAGATGCGCGGCGCGCAAGCCAGCTATGTCGAGGCGGAGGCCGCTTTATTTGCCGCCCAGCAAAAAGTGCTCGACCTGCAGGAGCAACGCGGCATTCTTTCGCCCGACGCGGAAATTCAGGCCACTATGGCAGTGATCAACAACCTGTCGATGCAAGTGGAGAAAAACCGTCTTGATCTGGCCGAGATCAACGCCACCACCAGCCCGAACTCGTCGCGCGCCAATTTGCTGTCATCAGAAATTGGCCGCTTGGAGGCGCGCATCGCAGAGCTTCGCGAATCCATGACGACAAGTTCCAATGGCGGTATTTCGCTGGCGCGGATCAGTGGTGAACTGCGCATTGCAGAAACCGAGCTGGCCACCCGCGGCCTCATCCTTCAATCGACGCTGGAAAGCCTTGAAGCCGCACGCGTGCAGGCCGACCGGCAGGTGCGCTACCTCAACCTTGCTGTATCGCCTATCGCGCCCGATGTTACGACCTACCCACGCAAGCTGGAAAACACGCTTCTGGCGCTGATCGTGTTTTTCGGCCTATATATCTTCCTGTCACTCACCGTGTCTGTCCTTCGTGAACAAGTGAACGCATAATGCCCAAACCCGTTGAAAACATAAACCCGCTCAGCTTTGAATTCCTGCGCGATGCGCAAATCGCCTCCAAGGGGTTTCGCGAATATGATGCGCGCTGGCGTTACCCGCAGGAGATTAACCTGCCCGGCCTTACCGCGCTTGGCCTCGCCTTTGGCACACATCTGCACGAAACGGGCAAGCCGCCTACAGTTGCCATCGCCAATGACTACCGCGCCTATGGGGCCGAGGTTAAAAACGCCTTCATTCTCGGGTTGTTGCAAGCGGGCTGCACCGTGCATGACATTGGCGTCGGACTCACGCCCATGGCCTATTTTGCGCAAATCCATCTTGGGACATCGGCTGTTGCGATGATCACGGCCTCGCATAACCCCAACGGCTGGACCGGCATAAAAATGGGCTTTGAAGCCCCGCTTACCCATGGCCCCGATGAAATTTCGCGGCTGCGCGACATTTGCCTGAATGATGAAGGCATCGCGCGTGCGGGGGGTGTTCTGCACATTGTTGATGGGGTTCAAAACGCATATCTCGACGAAATCACCCAAGGGTTCAAGCTGTCACGAAAGCTGCGCATTGTCTGCGCCTGTGGCAACGGCACCCCGTCGGGTTTTGCGCCAGACCTGCTGCGCAGGGTCGGGGCCGAGGTGGTCGAGCGTCATTGCACGCCAGACCACACATTCCCGCATTACAACCCCAACCCCGAATCGCTGACAATGCTGCACGATATGGCCGCCGCCTTGGCCGAAAGCCGCGCCGATCTTGCGCTTGGCTTTGATGGCGATGGCGACCGTTGCGGCGTGGTCGATGATCAGGGCCAGGAAATTTATGCCGACAAACTGGCGCTTATGCTGGCGCGCCATTATGCGCCCGGCCATCCCGGCGCAACATTTGTGGTTGATGTAAAATCTACCGGCCTGTTTGCCAGTGACCCGCTGCTCGCCGAACATGGCATAAAAACCGATTACTGGAAGACCGGCCATAGCCATATCAAACGCCGCCTTCACGCGCTTGGCGGGCTTGCCGGTTTTGAAAAATCAGGTCATTTCTTTTTTGCCCCACCTTTGGGCCAAGGCTATGATTGCGGGCTTCGCGCGGCGCTTGAGGTGCTCAAAATGCTCGACGCGCAGCCCGATATGCAGCTTTCCGACATTTACGCCACCCTGCCCCGTAGCTTCACCACGCCAACACTCTCGCCGTTTTGTGCTGACGAGACCAAGTATCAGGCTGTTCAAACCTTCCTTGCGGCCCTGCAAACCCATCAGGCTGCTGGCGGAACTTTGGGCGGGCTCAAGATCGAGTCCATCAACACCGTAAACGGTGCGCGTGCCATGCTTGAAAATGGCGGATTTGCCCTCGTTCGCGCCTCGTCCAACACGCCAAATCTGGTTATCGTCTGCGAAAGCACTGAAAGTGATGCCAACCTGCGCGCCATTCTCGCTGATCTCGATGCGATATTGCGGCAAGACCCGCAAATCGGCCCCTATGATCAGACTTTTTAGCCGCAATTTTGGCTTGCAGCCCTGAACGCAAGCCAGTATCAAGCCGCCAGTGCTGGGGCGTGGCCAAGTGGTAAGGCATCGGTTTTTGGTATCGTGTACCGTAGGTTCGAATCCTACCGCCCCAGCCAGTTATTCCCGCCAAACCAGACCGCCGCCGTGATTGGCGGAGCGTTGTGGTCGTTTCGAGTTTGCAGCAATGCGCAAGAATACCGCGCAAAGTCGTCAGCATGCAATATCCGGTTTCAGGGCGAAAGGGATATCGCGCGGCTTTTTCATTCATAGGCGGGTTGGTGGCTCACTAAAGATTGCACTCTCGCTGGTCGAACGCCTCGATGCAGCTTGCCTGCAAAGGCCGTTTGGCCAAACTCGCCCTTCAGGTGCGCGCGGTTGCGGATGACGCGGCGCATAGAACAATCACAGTCGATGCAAAGGATGACTGGCAGATTTCGCAATTCGCTCACCATATCGCGTTCATTTAATGGTTTGCCAATGCAAATATTTGCCAAAATAACCTGTATTGCAGCACAACTCGGCTATTTGCCTATTTTTCTGTCACTTTTATGAACACCGGACGCGGCAACTGTTCTATGCTCTGCGGCACTTCGGGACCAACCCGAAGGTTCAAGAGGGAGAGAATAGATGACAGAACGTATTGTCGTCGGCTTTGATGCCAGCGCCGCGGCGCGGCGGGCGGTTGACCATGCCTTGGCCAGCGCCAAAGGGGCGGGTGCGCAGATCGTGCTGGCACATGTGCTGGAATGGTCGCCATACAGCTTTTTGACCAAGGAAGAGGTTGAAGAACGCCACGCCCGTCGCACCGAGGAGCTTGAGCGCGCGAATGCCGCCATCATGGCCCCGCTGGTAGCGGAACTGGCCGCCGCCGGTATCACGGTGGAGACGGAAATCCGCTATGGCCACGTGGCCGATACGCTGATCGCCATTGCCAATGAGCACAAGGCCGGGTCCATCGTGGCCGGGCGCACCGGGGGCGCAGGGCTGGCTGCCCGGTTGTTCGGATCTGTCGCAGGCACATTGGCGCAAGTATCGCCCGTGCCCGTCACCATCGTACCTTAAGCGCAATCGGAGAGACTATAATGACAAGAGTTTATACATTTCTTGCCGCATTGATTGCGGCCATTGCAGCCCCCGCCATAGGCATGGCGCAGGGCATTGACGCCAAGGTCAACGAAATATTTGCAAACTCCACAGGCTGGTTTGTCAACTTTATCTTCGCACCGATTCCGGGCACGGATTTTGCCTGGATCGTGGCATGGCTGGTGATCGGGGCGACGGTCTTTAGCCTTTACTTCGGGTTTATTCAGTTCCGGGTCTGGCGCCATTCGCTGCATCTGGTAGCGGGCAAATATTCCGACCCGAAAGACGCCGGCGAGGTCAGCCACTTTCAGGCGCTGGCGACGGCGCTGTCGGGCACCGTCGGTCTTGGTAATATCGCAGGTGTTGCTGTCGCGGTCAGCATCGGCGGGGCGGGGGCCACGTTCTGGATGATCCTTGCGGGTCTTCTGGGCATGGCATCAAAGTTCACCGAATGCACCTTGGGTGTGAAATATCGCAATGAATACGCCGATGGCACGGTTTCGGGCGGCCCGATGTATTATATCACCAAGGGCTTTGCCGAACGCGGCCTGCCGGGCGGTAAAATCCTTGCGGTGCTGTTTGCCATTTTCTGCGTGCTTGGTGCGCTGGGTGGCGGCAATATGTTCCAGGCCAATCAGGCCCATTCGCAAATCGCGGGTGTGGTCGGCGACTATCCGGGCTGGATCACCGGGCTTGTCTTTGCAAGTGTCGTCTTTGCGGTGATCGTGGGTGGTATCAAATCCATCGCCAAGGTCACCGAGAAGGTCGTTCCGTTCATGGGCGTTCTCTATGTGGGTGTGGCGCTGATCATCTTGCTGATGAACATCGACCAGATCGGCTGGGCTTTTGGCCAGATTTTCAATGGCGCCTTCACCGGAAACGGGATTGTCGGCGGCATGGTCGGCGCGCTGATACAGGGTTTCCGCCGCGCTGCGTTCTCGAACGAGGCTGGTGTGGGCTCGGCTGCTATCGCCCACTCGGCGGTGCGCACCAAGGAACCGATCACCGAAGGCTTCGTGTCTTTGCTGGAACCCTTTATCGATACGGTGGTGATCTGCACCATGACCGCGCTGGTGATCATCATCACCGGACAGTTGATGACTGATCCGCAAACCGGGCTTTACATCATCGGCGAAAACGGCCGTGTCGTAACCGCATCCGGTGCATCGGGCGTTGGCCTTACCTCAGCGGCATTCGGGTCAACCCTTTCGTGGTTCCCCTATATTCTGGTGATTGCGGTGGTGCTGTTTGCGTTCTCCACAATGATCAGCTGGTCCTATTATGGCCTCAAAGCATGGACCTACATGTTCGGTGAAGGCAAGAAGCAGGAATTGACTTTCAAGGTGATTTTCTGCGTCTTCGTTGTCATCGGCGCGGCAGCCAGCCTTGACCCGGTGATCGACTTCTCGGATGCGGCGATCTTTGCCATGGCTGTGGTCAATATCTTCGCGCTGTATCTCTTGATGCCGATCGTCAAGCGCGAGTTGGAAAGCTACCTGAAACGGTTGCAGTCAGGCGAGATCAAGCGCTTCAAGTAAGCGTCGCCCGATACAGAGTTGCTTAACAAGTGCATGAGATGTGGGAAAGGGTAGGCAATAGCCTACCCTTTTTTGCATTTTCGACCCTTACCAGTCATTATCCGGTGTCGGGGTGTCGGGGCGGCCGGTCGGCACGCCCCGCCCAGATCAGGCTGGCGTTGCGACTGCGAACTCGGTCATCATGCCGGTCGCAAGGTGCGGCATGTGGTGGCAGTGCAGCATCCAGCGGGCGGCCTCGCCTGCGTCGAGCGCGACATCGACCATCGACATCGGCGGCACATAGACAGTGTCACGCAGCGCGCCGGACATGCGCCGCCCGTTGATCCCGACAACCTGAAACACGTGGCCGTGCAGGTGCATCGGATGGCCCATCATCGACATGTTGTGGAACGACAGAACAACCCGCTCGCCACTGCGCGCAGCAACCGGCTGGTGCTGGCCCCAGACCGCGCCGTTGATCGTCCAGACATAGGGCTGCATCGTGCCGCCGAGCATCAGCATCTGGCTGCGATCCACCGGCCTGTCGGGAAGGGCATCCAGAGCGATGAGGCGCGCCTCCTGCGCAAGATCGGTGTCAAAAGCGGGTGCCTCAGACTCCGCCATGGCATCGAGACGCCGAACCTCGGCGCCTTGGGTGGCAAGGATCAGGCCAGTGCGCTCGCGCGCGCCTTCGCGCAAAGCGAGGATCGGCCATGCGCCGCCTTCGTTTGGCAAATCGACCTCGATATCCAGCCGCTGGCCCATCGCCAGCCCGAACCGGCTGCCTGCGACAGGCTGGACGGCGTGCCCGTCCGCCGCGACAAGTCGCGCCTTTGCAACCCCGGTCTCGATCCAGAATACCGTCGCCGCGGCGGCATTGATCACACGCAAGCGAATGCGCCCGCCGCGCTCGACCTGCACCACCTCGGGGTCCGACAGGGTGCGGTCATTGGCGAGATACGCATCCCAGTCGTAGTCGTTCAGATCCATGACCATGCCGTCCATACCCGGCATTGTGCCCATACCAGGCATGTTGCCCATGGTGCCGTGCCCCATGGCACCATGATCCATGCCCTGCATCGCACCCATATCTTGCATGGGCGTGCCTTGCTCGGGCAGCGCAGTTGCACCCTGCCCTGCACCGTGCCCTGCACCGTGCCCACCGCCATGGCCACCGTTGATCTCGGCCAGAACCTCCTCAGCCGGCTTGAACGAGAAGTCATGCAGGAACATCACCACCTCCTGCCGGTCGGCGGCCAGATCTTCCTGCGAGCGCACGATCAACGGGGCGGCCAGCAGTTGCATCTCCTGCACCGGCACGTGGCTGTGCATCCAGTGGGTGCCCGGCCGGGCCACAAAATCGTAGGACCGGGTCTCGCCCGGTGCGAGAAGGGGCATAGGCATGTCCGGCACGCCATCCTGCGCATTCGGCGGGATCTGGCCGTGCCAGTGGATGATCGTGCCGACGTCGAGCTTGTTGGTCAAATCGACCCGGAACCTCTGGCCCGGGTCAAGGATAAGTCCCTGTCCGCCCGGCCCGGCAAGGCCGAAGACCGTGGCTGCGCGCCCATCAATGTCGAGCGTGCGGGTTGCCGCGGAAAGGCTGATTGGCGCAACCGTCTGTGCAAAGGCGATGCGGGGCATTTGTGCTGCGGCAATGGCTGCAGAACTTGCGGCAAGAAAGCCGCGTCGTGAAAGAATGTTCATTATTGTCTCCTCGGGACATCTGTCCCGTTCAAGCAATTTGATGGAATTGCGCGGGCCTCGGCCCTTGCGCGCTTAGAGGAGACGGAGTTTGGGAGGGCGCTCGTTCAGTTTTGGCGTGCGGCTGGCGTAAATCACATCGGAAGGGAAACCAAGACCGGCGGTGCCGTCAGCCTGCCCAGTTTCCCTGCCTTGCGACGCCAAAAACGCCAAAAGGCCTGCGCAGACGACTGCACATATCCCGGCATCGGCCGACCCACAGTGCTGTCCGGCGTCACAGATGTGCTCAGCAATATCCGAAGAATGCAACATTGCGCCAACATGTGTCGCGTGATCCGGGCTGGAATTCATGCTCATGCGCGCCGCATGGGCGGAGACTACCGTTGAAACTACGGTGAACGCGAGTATGGCAAATATGGCGACAAGGCGTGCGAGCATGATAAAAAGATAGGCACAGGTCACGGGGGTGTCAATTGTCGCAGGCGGCGTGCTTCTGTCACCGCGCGTGGTTCCGCCTGCCCGATGCCGCCATTATCTGGCCCATTCGGCTTAACCTGCTTTGGCAACCCCAGTGGCTGCGCGAAATATCGTAGATGAAAGCTGTGGCGAGCACTTCACCGATAGTGCCACGCACGAACGTGCCGTAATGCTGAACCAGCAGGCCACCGAAGTGATGCTCGCCCTTGGCCGTAAGAACCGCATGGCAAGATCAGCTTGCAAAGTAATAGGCCGTAAGCGCCAACCCAATGACAATGACGAATATGCGCATCACATTTTGTGGCACTCTGCGCGCCGTCCAAACACCCAGATAGCCCCCAATCGCAGCACCCGGCGCCATCACGATAACCTCGCGCCACGAGATCAGCCCGCCGGTTGTGAAAATGGCAATCGCGATGGATGCGATGAGCACCGAAATCAGGTTCTTGTAAGCGTTGAGGCGGTGGTAATCATCTGACTCTGTCAAGCTGAGGGTTGCAAGCATCATAATGCCCATGCCCGCGCCGAAAAAGCCGCCGTAAATTGCCGTTAGGAACTGAAGCACATAGCCAAGACCGCGCCGGTCTGCGCCCCCAGCCTGTTTGGCCTGCCAGCGCTTGATCACCGGGCCCGCCGCAAAGATCAGCGTTGCACCAAGCAGCAGCCACGGCACAATGGCACGAAAGGCGGGGTTGTCGATGGTCAGCAAAACCACCGCGCCAATAAGCGCGCCAATGCCCGAGACAAGCAGCAGCATCAGCGCCTGCCGCCAGAACTTTGCAATTTCGCTTTTGTAAGCATGGGTTGATGATACATAGCCGGGAAACTGGATGATTGAAGAACTGGCATTGGCCATGACCGGCGGCACGCCAAACAGGGTAAGCACACCGAATGTGATGAAGGTTCCGCCCCCTGCGACCGCGTTGATCACACCAGAGGCGATACCCGCCAGAAACAGCAATATGATGGAAATGAAGGTCATGGTGGTGGTCCTGCGCTTTGGTAAATGCTGCCCTGTTGGTTGGCTGCAAAGTGTTAAACCAATTATGCGCCAAGCCCAACGCTTTGTGGCCATAATTCAGCGCGCGTCACATCGTTAGGGCTTTGTTGACCAATGCCTGCCTGCCCTCAAACTTCGACACATCGACCCCGCGCTCGCCAAGGGCTTGAACAAGTTCAGCCTCCGACAAGGCTTCAATTGCGGCTTCGGTCATTTTCATGAAGTTGATCTTGCGCTTGACCACCGGGTTCGTTGCCCCGAAAACACTGTGGTTTTCAAAAGCAAACTCTTGCGCATATTTGCCCATAAAAAAGTCCAGAAACGTGTTGATGCTGGGGCGAATGCGCGCATCACTTTCTAGAAGCTTGGCCGAACCATCAAGCGTTTCGACCATAAGCTTTGTCCAGCGTTCTGCACCCTTTTCGTTCATCAACTGCATTGCGTTATGCGTATGGTGGAAGTTCAGCCTGAATTCCGCACCGTGGTAATACGGGCCACCCCCCATCACATCAATCCACATCGAGGCCTGTGTGTTGACGTGGTGACCAAGGCCACCAACCCGCGCAAATACCGAGGTAAACCACGCTTCATCTGCAAAAACACGTTTGTAAAAGCGCTTTGCGATTTCGACAATCGGATCCTGGCCAAGCAGCGAATAGAGCTGCCAGAACTGAACGGGTTTGCCGGCATCATCCGGCGCATCAAGCGAGATAATCTGCTCCATCCGGTGCGCATCCTTTGGAAGCACACCTTTTGAGACCGCAAATTTGATGTAATCGCGCTGGATTTTTTCGGTCATATATCCCGCACGGGTCGGGTGTTTCGGGGGGTCAGAAATTTTCACGGCTTGTGCTCTCTGCATAAAAAGCGCGCCTTTTGCGATTTTGCGATTTTGCGCCACTCTAACGGGCGAATGCGTCTGAAAATAGTGCGCGCCACCCCGTTGTTTAGAGCGCCCTGAAGAAACAATCTGTTTTTGCGGCTGGTGGCAAGATGTGGTTTGGCAAAGCGGCTTATGCTGGACCAGCAATATCGCGCAGCGCATCGGCCGCAATTTCAAAAGATCTGAGCCGCGCGGCGTGATCGTGGATCATCCCCGTCACGATCATTTCGTCTGGCTGGTATTTGGCGACCAATGCGCCAAGCTCACGGCGCACCGTTTGATGGCTGCCGGTTGCCGAACATGACATGGCCTGCGAAACCTGCGCCATAACAGCGGGTGGTATCTCGGCGGACACATCAGCAACCGGATAGGGAAGTTTACCGGGGCGCCCCATGCGCAGGCGGGCAAAAGCCAGAAGCTGCGACGAGCGTAAGAACATAGCCTCATCATCGGTTTCAGCGGCGCAAACGCCTGCAGCCATCATGAAATACGGCTTGGCGCACCATTTTGAAGGGCGGAATGTGCTGCGATAGGTCGCTGACGCATCTGCGAGCATGGCTGGCGCAAAATGCGACGCAAACGCATAAGGCAGGCCAAGATAGGCGGCCAGTTGCGCGCCATAAAGACTGGAGCCGAGAATCCAAACAGGCACATGCGTGCCCTGGCCGGGGGTTGCCTGAATTTGTGCCTCTGCGGTTGCATCATCGAAATATGAAAGCAATTCCACCACATCCTGCGGAAAATCGTCATTTGATGCCATGTTGCGCCGCAAGGCATGCGCTGTTCGGCCATCGGTTCCGGGGGCGCGGCCTAGGCCCAGATCAATTCGGTCGCAATAGAGCGTGGCCAAAGTGCCGAACTGCTCGGCGATGACCAGCGGTGCGTGGTTGGGCAACATAATTCCCCCCGCGCCCACACGAATGGTTTTTGTGCCCGCTGCCACATGGCTTATCACGACCGAAGTGGCCGCGCTCGCAATGCCCGGCATGTTATGGTGTTCTGCAAGCCAGAACCGGTAGTAACCTGCGGCCTCGGCAGCGCGCGCAAGCTCTAGCGAGTTGTGTAACGACTCTGCCACAGTCCCGCCCTCTGGAACCGGTGCCAAATCCAGCAAAGAAAATTTCTGCACCCTTGCACCCCACACATTCATGCGCGCCCGTTCAGCCTAATTCCCGCCGCATTGAAACTACGATCAACGGCTGTTCAGGCGCAGATGGAAATAGTCATGAATTTGCCGCGATACAACGCGCCAACCGGCTTTAGCCATAAAATGCAGATTGGTCGGGCAGACATGCCGCGCATTGGGCCGGCCTAGCGGTAGTAAAGCGACTGGCCGTTGTGAAATACTTGCACTTTTTGAGGGGTGGCAGACATGCGCACTGATGTGCCGCGCAGGTCGGCATGAATACCGGGCAACTTACCGATAACGGCATCATTATCGCCAACTTTGTCAAAATACAGCAATGTCACTTCGCCCAGCGCTTCGGTGAAGTTCACTTTGCCTTCAAAGGCATAATCCTCGCCATCGGTGCTGATCATATCTTCGGGCCGAATGCCAACATTGACCCGCAACCCCATATCGGCGGCTTGTGTTGGCGCGGTTGAGACGACCTTGCCACCGGCATCAAGCTTAACGGTCGTTTTCTCGCCTGTTTCAACAATTTCACCCGCAAGCAGGTTCATTGCCGGCGAGCCGATGAACTGGGCCACAAATTCATTCTCGGGGCGTTCATAAAGCTCCAGCGGCGTGCCAACTTGCGCGATGCCTTTATCGGCCAGCACGACAATCCGCGAGGCCAGTGTCATTGCTTCAACCTGATCATGGGTTACATAGATCATCGTCGATTCCGGCATGGATTCCTTGAGTTGGGCAATCTCGATGCGCGTGGCAACGCGCAGCGCGGCATCGAGGTTCGAAAGAGGCTCGTCAAACAGGTAAACTTTCGGGTCACGCACAATGGAACGGCCAATAGCCACACGCTGGCGCTGGCCGCCCGAAAGCGCTTTGGGCAAACGGTCCAGATAGTCTTCAAGCTGCAAAATCTTGGCCGCATTGGCGATGGCGGCATCAATCTCTGCCTTTGGCTTTTTTGCAAGCTTCATCGCAAAGGCCATATTATCGCGCACGGTCATATGCGGATAAAGCGCGTAGGATTGGAACACCATGGCGATGCCGCGCTGCGCGGGCGGCACATCATTCACCACCTGCCCGCCGATCTGCAACTCGCCACTGGTGATTTTTTCAAGGCCTGCAATCATCCGTAGCAAGGTAGATTTGCCGCAGCCCGACGGGCCCACAAACACAATCAGCTCGCCGGTTTTGATGTCGAGGTTGATATCCTTAAGCACCTCCACCGCGCCACCATAGGTTTTGGCGATTTTCGTCAGTTTGAGATCAGCCATGATCGTGTCCCTCCCGTTAAACTAGGCGCGTGTGGCTTGCGCAATAAACGCCTGCCATGGGCCCAAAGTAAGTGTATCGCCACTTGGTGCATCAATGCCGCCCACCGCCTTGCCAATGGATTGCCAAGCCCCCGAGGGCAGCGGCAGTGCGGCATGTGTCGCGCCCAGATTGAAGGCGCAAAAGATTGTTTCGCCCAAATAGCTGCGTGTGAAGTATACAATATCACCCGCAGCCTTCACGCCGTCATGCGCGCCCTTTGCCAATGCCGGATATGCCTGCCGCAATGCAATGGCGTGGCGATAGTGATGGAGCAACGCTTTCGCATCGCCTTCCTGGCGCGCTACATTCTGGTGAATATGGTCCGGACTGGTTGGCAACCATGTTTTTTGCGCGCTGCTAAACCCGGCATGGCTGTTGGAAGACTCCCATACCATTGGCGTGCGGCAACCGTCACGCCCCTTGAACTCTGGCCAGAATTCAATGCCATACGGGTCTTGCAGGTCTTCATAAGCAACATCGGCTTCGCGCAATCCAAGCTCTTCGCCCTGATAAATACAAGCCGAGCCGCGCAGACACATCATCAGGCTTGCCATCATGCGCAACCCCTCGGCGGGCATATCCCACCGCGTGGCATGGCGCTTGACGTCATGGTTTGAAAAGGCCCAACAGGCCCAGCCATCGGGCGCATACTGATCAACCCGGCCCATTACATCGGCCAATTCAACTGCGGTGGGGCGGTTGTTCGACAGAAACTCGAACGCATAGCACATTTGCATCAGGTCATTTCCGGCGGTGTATTCGCCCAAAATTTGCAACCCGCGCTGCGCATCGCCAACCTCACCCACCGCCGCGGCGCTATAAGGCTCCATTACAGCGCGCAGTTTGCGCAAAAAGTGCAAATTCTCCGGCTGGTTCTTGGAATACAAATGTTGCTGGTGGTTATAGGGGTTTACCGAGGGTGCGATTGTGCCGTTGCGCTGGTCGCGCGGCAAAGGCGGATTGTTGCGAAGCTGCTTGTCATGCACATAAAAATTGATGGTATCGAGGCGAAACCCGTCGACCCCGCGCATAAGCCAGAAGCGCGCCACATCAAGCAATGCATCTTGCACCAAAGGTTCATGAAAATTCAAATCGGGCTGCGACGCAAGGAAGTTGTGCAAATAATATTGCTCGCGCTCGCCGTTCCACTGCCATGCAGAACCGCCAAAAATAGAAAGCCAGTTATTGGGCGGCGTACCATCTTCCTTCGGGTCGGCCCAAACATACCAGTTTGCCTTGTCAGCCGCGCGGCTTTTGCGGCTGTTCTTAAACCATTCATGCTGGTTAGATGTATGCGACAAGACCAGATCTATCATGACCTTGAGCCCATGCCGATGGGCAGCCGCCACGACCATATCAAAATCGGCCATTGTCCCGAACATCGGATCAACATCGCAATAGTCGGACACATCATAGCCGAAGTCTTTCATCGGCGAGGTGAAGAACGGCGAAATCCAGATCGCATCAACACCGAGAGAGACGATATAGGGGATGCGCTGCACAATGCCTGCAAGGTCGCCGATGCCGTCGCCATTGCTATCTTGAAAGCTGCGCGGATAGATCTGGTAGATCACCGCACCACGCCACCAATCCTTGTCTTTTTCAAGATAGGCGTCACCCATCAGTTTATCCATCTTCGACATTAAAAGCGTTCTTTCTTACTTCACCGAGCCGGCCAACAGGCCGCGCACAAGGTATTTTTGCATGGTGAAAAACACCAATAACGGCACCGCAATTGACACAAAGGCCGAGGTTGCGAGGATCTCCCAATCACCACCACGCGTGCCAAGCAGTTCAACGATTTGCTTGGTCATCACGGTTGTATTGCCCGAGCTGTCAATCAGGAACACCAGCGCGACAAGCAGGTCATTCCATGTCCACAGGAACTGGAAAATCGCAAATGAGGCGAGCGCGGGGAAAGAGAGCGGCAGGATGATCTTGGTGAAAATCTGAAACTCGGTCGCGCCGTCAACGCGGGCATTTTCGATAATGTCGCGCGGCAGGCCAACCATGTAGTTGCGCAGCAGGTAAATCGCCAAGGGCAGGCCAAAGCCGGTATGCGCAAGCCATGCGCCGATATAGCCCTTACCCGCAAGCTTTTCGCCCTCGCTGAGCCCGAACAGATCGCCAAGCCAGTTGACCGAGATGAGCTTGCTATCATCACCAACCGTCCCCATGACCGAGGTCAAAAGCTCCATTGCGCCAACATGCAGTGAAAGTAGCGGAATCAGCGCCAGTTGTAGCGGCACGACCAGCAAACCAACCACCGCTGCCACCAAAAGCGCGCGGCCCGGAAACTCCATCCACGCTAGCGCATAGGCGGCGAAGGCGGCGATCAGGATCGGGATGATGGTTGCGGGAATGACGACCGTCAACGTGTTGAAAAATGCTTTGGCCATGCCTTCAGCGTTCTTATCGTCCAGCAATACCTGCTCGTAATTTGCAAACGTAAATTCGGGCGTCATTGTTGCATTCACGAACAAACGCTGGGCGCGGCCCGATATCTGGCCATCATCTCCCTGCCAGATATAACTGCCATCAGGGTTGAGCGTTAAGGTTGCACCATTGCCAAGATCGGCCACATCGCCCGGCAGGTAAGCATCGAGTGCGCGCTGGGTTGTACCCCAACTGTCAATCTCTACCTCGGCCAGATTGTCACCAAAAATGCTGCCGGTCACAACAAAGACGCCCGGATCAACCTCGATGCGGTTTGCGTCGGGGTCGAGCGCGCGCAATTGCACGGTTTGCTCGGCGGGAAACATTGACGACCACCAACCCGAAGCGGTGATTTGCTCGCTGGTACGAAAGGACGAGATAAACAACCCGAGCGTTGGAAACAGCCAAAGCAGCGTGAGCAAAAGAACGGAGATATTGAGCGCCCAGACAACGACGGGCTTTCTGCCGGCAATGCTATCCATCAGCGCATCTCCTTGCGGACGTTATATACGTTCCAAACGAGGATCGGTGTGACCAGTAGCATGATGATCATCGCCGCCGCCGACCCCATGCCCCAATCATTCGCGCGGAACAGTTTGTCATACATGTAATTGGCCAGCACCTGTGTTTCCCACTGCCCGTTGGTCATGGCGAACACGATGTCAAACACCTTGAGCGTGGCAATGGTGATGGTTGTCCAGACCACAACAATTGTGCCCATTATTTGCGGGATTTTGATTTTGAAGAAAATCTGGAACGGATTGGCACCGTCAACAATTGCCGCCTCGATGGTTTCTTCGGGAATGCCGCGCAGCGCGGCTGACAGAATAACCATGGCAAAGCCCGTCTGAATCCAGATCAGCACCGCCATCAGGAAAAACGAGTTCCAGAACGGTATGGTCAGCCATTGCTGTGGCGCGGCACCGCCGAATTGCAGGTATAGATGGTTGAGAATGCCGATTTGGGCCACATCTATTGGGCGGGCCTCATAGATCAGCTTGAAAATGACCGCAGCACCGACAAAGGAAATGGCCATCGGCATAAAGACGATAGATTTCGCGATATTGCCCCAGCGCAAACGGTCGGTCAGTTGGGCCGCCATTAGGCCAAAGCCGGTGGCGGCGGCTGGCACCACGGTCAGCCACAATACATTGTTTAAGATCGCTTCAACAAACTTCGGTTCAGCAAACATTTTGCTGTAATTTCTAAACCCGACAAAGGCGCGCTCATTGCCTGCAAGCCGCTCCTGAAAGCTCAGAATGAGCGTCGCAACAACAGGATAGGCCAGATACAGACCAAGTGCCAAAACCGCCGGCCCCAAGAAAATCCACGGGCGGATCATATTGGCGCGGTTGATATTACGCCCGGCATGCGGGCCACGGGCGGGGTAAAGAACCTTGTCAAGGAACAGGTTTGCGCCGTAAAAATAGCCGACACAGCCCGACACAGCAACCGCGATCGTTATCAGACCCAATAGCGCTGGATGCATGACTCTGCCCCCCCATGTTTTTAAAATATGACTAAAAGTCAGGTGTGGCGGCCCATGGTGAAAGGGGCCGCCCAGTTGTGCTTGGGGCTTAGTTCAGCGCGTCCCAGCTTGCCTGGATCTGGTCGGCGACATCTTGGGCAGATGCACCGCCGACGAAGTCAACCATGCCGGTCCAGAAGGTGCCAGCGCCAATCGCGGCTGGCATCAGGTCGGATGCGTCAAAACGGAACGTGGTTGCATTCTGCAAAATCTCGCCCTGACCGCGCAGCGTATCATCCATATAGGTTGCGAGGTTTACACCTGTATGTGGTGTCAGGAAGCCCGTTTGCGCCATCATGACCTCATGCGCAATCGGTGTTTGCAAAAAGCGCATGAACTCAAGCGTTGCCGCATTGGCATCGGTCACAGCCATCAATGTGCCGCCGCCCAGTACAGGATTGCCGAGGTCTTTACCGGCAAAGGACGGGAAGTAGAAGAAGTCGGCATCTGTGCCAAGTTCGGTGCCTTCAGGAAAGAAGGCGGGTGCGAACGACGCCTGACGGTGCATGTAGCACTGCGGGGGCGATGCAAACATGCCCGACGGGCTGTCACGGAAGTCGGTTGTGCCAACAGCGCCGGAGCCGCCTGCGACCATGGCGTCATTCTTGGCAAACATGCCGAATGTGTCGATAGCCTCGATGATGCGCGGATCGTTGAACGGAATTTCGTTCGACACCCACATATCGTAAACGTCGGGGGTCTGCGTGCGCAGCATAATGTCTTCAACCCAGTCGGTCGCTACCCAGCCGGTTGCAGCGCCCGAACCCAGACCAATGCACCAAGGCGTGTCGCCATCCGCGATGATCTGCTCGGACAATGCGATCAGATCTTCCATGGTCTGCGGCACGTCATAGCCTGCATCTTCGAAATTCTCAGGCACATACCAAACCAGCGACTTAACGTTCACATTGAAGAAAAAGCCGTAGAACTGGTCGGTGCCGGATGCATCGGCATAGGTGCCAAGGTCAACCCATGACGGGCCAGCGGCGTAGTTTTCAGCGACCCAGCCTGCGGTTTCGCCACCCAGAGGTGTAAGCAATCCCTGCGCGGCAAGGTTGGCAGCCAAGCCCGGCTGCGGGAATACGGCGATGTTTGGCGGCGAGCCGGCTTCAGCGTCAATCACGATCTGCTGCTCAAAGCTGTCCGAACCCGTATAGGTGACGCTTGCGCCAGTCGCCTGCTCGAAATAGGCCAGCATACTGGTGAAAACTTCGGCTTCGGGGCTGAGCCATGGGCCGAAAACGGTGACCGACTGGCCGCTCAAGTCGGGGGCGCCTGCCGCATAGGCATCATAACTGTCCCAGCTGAAATCGCCTTCGCCCGGCGTAAAGACAAGGCTGCCCTGCGCCTGCGCCATTCCGGCGGTCAGGGCGAGTGTAGCCGCGCCAATGTATAGTGTCTTCTTCATGAATAGTCCTCCCTAGAGCGCGCTTATGCGCGACATACAAATGCGCATTGTCGCGCAGTGCAATCGACTTCTGCGCTGATGGAATCATTTTCCAAAGCGCTTTGGCAATAGTTTAAAATTGCGCAGGATATGCTTTCTGTCAATCAAAGTTTTCTGACCGCCACGTTTTAACTTGTTTTGTGCAGTTGCAGCATTTTTTGCCGCGCCGAAATTTCTTTGACGCAGCAGGCAACTGGCGCTAAACTCATGCAGAAATTGAAAGCGCTTTGAGGTCGGCACTCCCCATGAACCTTAAGAAACTTGCTCAGAATTTGGGCGTTAGCCAAACCACTGTAAGCCGTGCTTTGAACGGATATCCTGAAGTGAACGAGGCCACGCGCAACCGGATTCTGGCCGCAGCACGCCAGCATAATTATGCGCCCAATACGCGTGCAAAAGGGTTGGCGACGGGGCGTGCGCATGCCATCGGCCATGTCATTCCTGTTGCCACGCGCCACGAAATGGTGAATCCGGTTTTTGGTGATTTCATCGCAGGCGCCAGCGAGACCTATTCGCGCAACGGCTATGACATGCTGCTAACGGTCGTTGAAAACGGCAACGAGCAGGAGGCTTACAGCACGCTGCGCGCACGTGGCGTTGTTGATGGTGTCATCGTGCATGGCCCGCGCATGAATGATACCCGCATCGCGCTGCTCGACTCACTTGGCCTGCCCTTTGCCGTGCATGGCCGCGCAACCGGGCATAGCGGCCCTTATGCGTGGCTGGATGTTAACAACCGCTCGGCGTTTCGGCGGGCAACGCATTTTCTGCTCGATCTCGGGCATCAGCGCATTGGCCTGATCAACGGGTTGGAGCATATGGACTTCGCCCATCGCCGCCGCATGGGGTATGAAGAGGCGCTGGCAGAGCGCGGCATTTTCATTGACCCGAGTATCATGCGGGCCGATGAAATGACTGAAGCGCATGGCTACAGGTCCACAAGGGAAATGCTCGATCTTGTGCAGCCGCCAACGGCGATCCTGTGTTCGTCGATGATTTGCGCCTTGGGCGTGCGCCGTGCCATTGAAGAACGCGGCTATGTCATGGGGCGCGACGTGTCGGTGATAACCCATGACGATGCGCTATCCTATCTTCAAAACGGCGATGCGATCCCGATTTTCACCGCCACGCGCTCATCGGTTCGCGATGCGGGGCGCCGTTTGGCACAAATGCTGATTGACCAGATCGCCAACCCCACTGCCGACCCCGAAACCATTTTGCTAGAGGCAGAACTGACCGTTGGCACCTCGACCGGCCCTGCCCCGCGCATATAAGTCATAGGGCTTTGACCGCGCACCGGCTTTCAGCATTCGGCAGGTTTACGCTCAAGAATTTTCCGGCGCGAATGAAATCGGACAAAGCCGCTCCCAATGGATAGTGTTGCAACCAGATGAGTTGGGTTTTCTGGGGAAGGTTGCGTGCGCGACTGGCGCTGAAAACAGCGCGAAAATTTGCCACACCACGCGACCATTAAGGAACCATACTGCCTTTTTGCAGTTGGCTCATTGCATGGCTGAAAAATTCTCGGCCCCTGCTCCTACCCCAGCAAGGTTCAACACGAGTAAAACGTTAGGAAAGCAAATGAAGAGCATGAAACTGAATTCCACAACGGCGATGGTCGTTACCTTGTCGTTTTTGCAACCATTGCCCGGTTGGGCGCAAACCGCGCCGGTGCTGCAATGCTTGCAAGACTTTAACGGTAATACCAAAGCCGCTGAAAATGTTTGTCTGGACGCGCTTATAAGTTCCGGCGTTGTGTGTGATCCGAACCTTACGGACCTTACGGACAGCGCAGACACTGCCACGGCAAGCGATGACGACGAGTCGCTAGAAGACATAGCCGCGCGGATAGTGCGCAGGGCCAATGCCGAAGCTTGCGCAGCGCAAGATGCTGCCGCCGCAGCACAGGCCGCCGCTGAGGCCGAAGCACAGGCCCAAGCCGCCGCAGAAGCCTTAGCAACTGAAGAGGCCGCTGCAGAAGCACAGGCCGCTGCAGAAGCAGAAGCCGCCGCAGAAGCACAGGCCGCTGCAGAAGCAGAAGCGGTTGCAGAGGCAGAAGCGGTTGCAGAGGCAGAGGCCCAAGCCGAAGCCGAAGCTGAAGCCCAAGCTGAAGCCCAAGCTGAGGCAGAGGCCCAAGCCGAGGCCCAAGCTGAAGCCGAGGCTGCTGAAGCCGCCGCCGCAGCGCTAGCGGCTGAGGAAGCGGCCGAAGCCCAGGCTGAAGCAGAGGCTGCTGCTGAAGCACAAGCTGCCATCGAGGCTGAAGCAACTGCCGAAGCTGAAGCACAAGCTGCTGCCGAAGCCGAGGCCCAAGCTGCTGCCGAAGCAGAAGCGCAGGCGGCTGCTGAAGCCGCCGCTGAAGCTGAAGCTGAAGCTACAAGTGCCGAATCCGTTGCCGCCGCCATTGCTGAAACCGAAGCTGCAGACATTGCCGCCGCCGCAGCGCGCGCGCAAGCTGAAGCCGAGGCCGAGGCCGCTGCCCGTGCCGCTGCTGCTGCTGAAGCGCAGGAATGCACGGTCGAACTCGTTGATGTGGCCGGTGCCACCTTATGTGCAGACGAAATGAGCCAAGCCGAAATTTCTGCTGTAACTGCAGAAGCAACTTCGGGTGCTGATGTTGAGGTGACAACCCAAACCGTAAGCGAAGATGGTGGCCGCACCAGCAGCGAGGAGTTTGTTGAAGCCGAAGCCAGTGGCGGCGGGATGAGCGACCTTGAACGCGCCGGCCTGTTCGCACTTGGCGCGCTGGCTATTGGCACGATCCTGGCCAACGGCCAGCGCGTAACAGCGCAAACCGATGACCGCGTTGTGCTTCAAGACCAATACGGCAATTTCAGCGTGCTGAAAAATGATGACGTGCTGGTGCAGACTCCCGGCTCGAACGTGCGCACCGAATCTTATAGTGACGGGTCCATGCGCACATTTGTCACCCGTGTGGATGGCAGCCAGATCGTTACTATCATCGATGCTCAGGGCCGCGTGCTGCGCCGCTCCAAGATTGATATTGACGGTAACGAAGTGCTGTTGATCGACGACACCCGCAGCTTTGAACCGGTTCAGGTCGAGACCCTGCCAGCGCCGACGGCTGACGATCTGGCATATCTGAACGCCACCGATGGCGCCAGCCTGCGCGCCGCATTGCGCGCCGCAGAACAGCGCGAAATTGGCCGGACCTTCAGCCTTAGTCAGGTGCGTCAGTATCGCGAAGTGCGCAATCTGGCACCCGAGATCAACCTTGATCGCATCACCTTTCGCACCGGCTCTGCTGCAATTCCGGCATCCGAGGCGGAGCGGCTGCGCGAAATTGGCCTGCTGATGATGGAGCTGATTGATGAAAATCCCAACGAGCTGTTCCTGATCGAGGGCTATACCGATGCGGTTGGCGATGAAAGCTACAACCTGCTTTTGTCGGACCGTCGTGCTGAAACCGTCGCGCTGGCGCTGACCGAATACTTCGGTGTATGGCCGGAAAACATGGTGGTTCAGGGCTATGGCGAGCGGTTCTTGCTGATCCCGACACTGGAAGCCGAGCGTTTGAACCGCCGCGTAGCGGTGCGCCGCATCACCAACCTGGTAAACTAGGCTAAAAGGCTTCTGCGCCGCAAACCGGCGCAGAAGCACCCCGAATTTCTAGCCGTAAGCCCGTGCCGCCAGCAATGTTGCAAGCGCTGGCATCGGTAATTCCGCCTCAAGCAGCGCAACACGCTCGGGCGTGAAATAGCCGGGAATGTCGAGCATGTTGACTGTGGCAACCAACTGCCCGGCCCCAAGAACCGGCAGGTTGATGATGGAGCCGCAGCCAATACCGGCAATGGTGTCATAGTCCGGGAACAGGTCGCGCACTGCTGCAAGGTCGTTGGATACAAAGCTTTCGTGGCGGCCATGCACAATCTCGAACCAGTCATCCATTTTGACAGGCTTCGTGCCCTGTAGCGGATAGGTCACCTCGTCGTTGGAATAGGCGCGGCCGGCCAGCATCGCATCCATATCAACCGTCATGACAGTGTAGAGCTTTACGGGCACCAGCGCCTGAGCATAGGCGTGCAGGGCCTCATGCGCCTCAAGCGCGGTTTTTGCATGTGCAAACGCTTTGGCGAAACCATGCCGCGCTTGTTTCAGGTCACTCATTTCGGTCTTCGCTTTCTTGGGTATCGCCCATGCTGGCCGCATAAAGCTGGCGGCTGTAGTCGTGCGCAAATGCACCGGTTTTCAGCACCTTCGCGGGTGCAATTTCAACAATGCGGCCATGTTGCATAACGGCCATGCGATCACATAAAAACCCGACGACTGGCAAGTTATGCGTAACCATCAGGTAAGACAGGCCATGATCGGCCCGCAGCCGCACCAAGAGATTCAGAATTTCGGCCTGCACCGAGACATCTAGCGCGCTCGTCGGCTCGTCCAGCAGCATGACCTTGGGGCGCAGGATAAGCGCGCGCGCAATGGCCACGCGCTGGCGCTGCCCGCCCGACATCTGGTGCGGAAAGCGAAAGCGATAGCGGCGGTCGAGCCCGACCTCGTCCAATGCGGCATTGATGCGGTTGTCCTGATCGCCAAGCCCATGAATGGCCAGCGCCTCGCCCAGCACCGCATCGACCGTTTTGCGCGGGTGCAAGCTGGCATAGGGGTCTTGGAAAACCATTTGGCAGATGGGCGCCAGCGCACGGTCTGGCCCATGGCCCCGCGCCCTGCCCATAACCGAAATCTCGCCATTCCATTCGGTCGCCAACCCGCAGATGGCGCGCAAAATGGTCGATTTGCCCGAGCCGCTTTCGCCGACCAGCGCAAAGCTTTCACCGAGGGCCACATCAAAGCTGGCATTGTGCACCACGGCTATTCGGTCATAGGCGATGGAGACGTTTTTCAGAGATATCGCGGTCATGTGCCCCCCCATGTGCTGCGGTCAAGCACCGGCAGTTCCGTGCGGTCATCATCCATTTTCGGCACGGCGGCAAGCAGGCCGCGCGTGTAAGGGTGGCTGGCCTTGTGCAAATCACGCGCCGCGCAGCTTTCCACCACCTCGCCACCATTCATCACCAAAATCCGGTCGCAATAGCGTGCGACAAGCTGCAAATCATGGCTGATCAGGATAAGCCCCATGCCATTGTCGCGCACCAAAGCATCGATCAGGTCCAGCACCTGCGCCTGAACCGAGACATCGAGCGCGCTGGTCGGTTCATCGGCGATCAGCAGGCTGGGGCGCAAGATCAGCATCATGGCAATCATCACGCGCTGGCCCATGCCGCCGGAAAGCTGGTGTGGATACATGCGCGCCACGCGCGCGGCGTCGTGAATGCGCACATCCTCCAGCATTTCGATAACCCGCGCCATTGCAGCGCGTTTGCCAATGCGTGTATGGGCACGTAACGCTTCGGTCAGTTGGCGGCCAATGCGCATGACAGGGTTTAGCGAGAATTTCGGGTCTTGCATGATCATCGACATACGTGCGCCGCGCATACCGCGCATCTGGCGTGGTGTCTGGGCCATCAGATCCACGCCCTCAAACACCATCTTGCGGGCGGTGGCGATACCGGGGCGCGGTGTGAGGCGCAGCAAAGCGCGCCCGGTCATGGATTTACCCGAACCGCTTTCACCCACAATCCCCAGCCGTTCGCGCGAGAGCGTGAAAGACAGGTCCTTGACCACATCCACCGGCCCTTGAGGGGTGGGGAAAGTGACACGCAAACCGTCAACTTCAAGCAAAGGCGCGCTCATGCTTTGCCGCCTTTCTTCGGGTCCAGCGCATCGCGCAGCCCGTCGCCCAGAAAGCAAAACCCGAGCGAGACGATGATAATGGCAAAGCCCGGCATGGTCGCAACCCACCACTGGTCCAGAATAAAGGCACGGCCACGCGCGATCATCGCGCCCCATTCCGCCATGGGCGGCTGCGCGCCGAGCCCCAGAAAGCCAAGACCGGCTGCGGTAAGGATGATGCCCGCCATATCCAGCGTGACACGGATGATCATCGAGGATGTGCAGAGCGGGAGTAGGTGCCGGAAAATGATGCGCGGATGCGACCCACCCAGCAGACGCGTGGCGGCGATGAATTCCGAATTACGATAGGTCAACGTTTCGGCACGGGCCACGCGGGCATAGGCGGGCCATGTCGTAATGGCGATAGCGATAATGGCGTTTTCAATGCCCGGCCCAAGAGCGGCCACAAAGGCCAGCGCCAGAATCAGCTTGGGCATAGACAGGAAAATATCGGTGATACCCATCAAAATCCGGTCGATCCAGCCGCCAAAATAGCCGGAGACAACCCCAATCACCAAGCCAAGTGGGGCTGATATGACCGCGACCAAAGCCACAATCATCAGTGTAATACGCGCGCCATAAACGACGCGGGCGAATATATCGCGGCCAAGCTCGTCAGTGCCCATCCAATGTGCCGCCGAGGGTGGCAGCAAACGGGCCTGCAAATCTTGCCCGATCGGGCTTTGCAGCGCGATATAGGGGGCAAAGGCAGCGGTGAGGACGAGCGCCAGAATGATGATGCCCCCCGCCAGCGCAAGCGGATTGCCCAGCAGGCTGCGCGCCACACGCCAGCTATTGGCTAAATTCGCCTGCATGCGCGAGCCCGGCGCATCACTGTTCAGCCATGTAAAAACCGACATCAGCGCCCCCTCGGGTCCAACACGCGGTAAAGCACGTCAGATGTTTTGTTGATAATGATAAACACCGAGCCGATAACCAGTGTGGCGCCGAGCACCGCATTCATATCGGCATTAAACAGTGCCACCGTCAGATAATTGCCAATTCCGGGCCATGAGAACACGGTTTCGATCATGACCGAGCCTTCAAGCAGCCCCGCGAATGAAAGCCCGATCACGGTGATCAGCGGCACGCGGATCGGGCCAAAGGCATGCACCCAAATCACCCGCCACTCCGAAACGCCCTTCACGCGCGCCGTGGTTACATATTCCTGCCCCAACTGGTCGAGCATGAAGCTGCGCGTCATGCGCGCGATATAGGCCATAGAGAAAAAGCCGAGAATGGTGGCGGGCAGCAACAAATGGTCGATCGCGTTGCGGAAAATATCCCACTCGCCCGCCATAATGCTATCAACCAGTAGCAGGCCGGTCACAGGCGCAACCACGCCATCGTAAAACACACTGATACGACCCGGCCCGGCCACCCAGCCAAGCCCGGCATAAAACACGGCCAGCCCGACAAGGCCCAGCCAGAAGGCAGGCACCGAATAGCCGAGCAGCGCAAAAATGCGAATGACCTGATCAATCCAGCGGCCCTGATTCACCGCCGCATAAACCCCCAGCGGCACCCCGAGCCCAACACCGATGATGATGCCTAGGCTGGCCATTTCAAGCGTTGCAGGAAAGACGCGCGCCAGATCATCGGCCACAGGGCGGTTGGTAGATACCGAGCGCCCGAGATCGCCCGCCAGCACATCACCCACATAGGACAGAAACTGCATGAACAGCGACCGATCCAGCCCCATCGCAATGCGCGCCGCATCATATTGCGCCTGAGTCGCACGATCGCCAACCACGGCGAGCACCGGATCAATCGGAACGATTCGGCCAATGAAGAAGGTAATCGCCAAAAGCCCCAGAAAGGTCAGCGCCACGACAACCACAAAGCCTGCAAAGGCTTTGATCGTCATCACAGCAGGGCTTTGCGCCCATGAATTGGTCCCGAATGTCGCGGCCATCGCATCGCCTCGTTTCAAAATACCTGCACCGCTTATGACAATTTTGTTTGCGTGAAGCAAAATATTTTGCTTACATCATAAAAATTATTTTATCGTAGCCACCAACAGGGCCGAAAACGTGACCATATCCGACACAAAGCTAACGCGGGCAAAAACACCGCAAATCGGCCCGCTTGTGCGCAAGCGGCGCAAGGCGCGCGGGCAGACCTTGCAAGAGCTTTGCAGCCAGGCCGGTTTGTCGGTTGGCTATCTCAGCCAGGTCGAACGCGGCAATGCGGTGCCAACGCTGGGCACACTTGCACAAATCGCCGCCGCGCTCGATGTGGGCCTGGATTACTTTATTATCGAGCACAAACCTGCCGATGCATTGAGCCGCGCGAAAGACCGGCCGCATTTCTCGATCGCCGGGTCTTCGATCATCTATGAATCCATCAGTTCCGATTATCCCGGCTCGGAGCTTACCTCGTATATCCTGCATATCCCGCCGGGCTATACATCCGAAGTTGTCAGCCATGAAGGCGAGGAACTGCTTGTTGTGCTTGATGGCGAGATCCGCCAATCGCTTGGCGGTGAGGAATTCACCATGCGCCCCGGCGATGCGCTGCACTATTCAGGCACGACCCCGCATTCATGGGTCAATACCGGCGACACGGTCGCGCGGCTGTTATGGACAGGCACGCTGACCGTTTTGCGAAGCGGTGAAACCAAGCGCCTGCCCCGTGTTACCACCTCGCCCATGTCACCCAAATAATCCACCCCAACACTGGAGAAAGCAATGAAACTGTTACGGACTGCCCTGCTGACCACCGCGCTTGTTGCGCCAATGGCAGCCCTGCCCGCATGGTCTGACACGCCATCCGAAATTCTGGTTGTTGCGCAAAACATTGACGACATCGTCGCCATTGACCCCGCGCAGGCTTACGAGTTCACCTCGGGTGAACTGGTAACCAATATTTACGACCGTCTTGTGCAATACGATGCTGAAGACCCGACCGTGCTGGCCGCTGGCCTGGCTGAAACCTGGGAGATCGACGCCGAAGCCAAGACCATTACGTTCAACCTGCGCGACGGGGCGAGCTTTCATTCCGGCAACGTGGTTACCGGTGCTGATGTGGTGTATTCGCTTGGCCGCGTGATCAAGCTGAACCTGACACCGGCCTTCATTCTGGTGCAGCTTGGCTGGACACCTGAAAATGTTGACGAGATGGTCACCGCCGAGGGCAACACCGTCACCATCCGCTATGACGGTGATTTCTCGCCCGCCTTCGTGATGAACGTGCTGGCCTCGCGCCCCGCTTCGGTTGTGGATATGGCCGAGGTTATGGCGCATGAAGTCGATGGCGATATGGGCAACGCATGGCTGAATGAAAACAGCGCAGGCTCCGGCCCTTTCAGCCTGCAAACCTACCGCCCTGCCGAGCTTGTGCGCCTTGCGGCAAACGAGGCCTACTTCAAAGGCGCGCCTTTGGTTGATGCTGTGATCATCCGGCATGTTGCCGAATCCGCCACACAGCAATTACTGCTTGAATCTGGCGATGTGGATATGGCCAAAAACCTGACCCCCGACCAGATCGCCTCGATCGACCTGACCGAGATCAATGTCGAAGTCTTTCCGCAAGCGGCTGTGCACTTCCTGTCATTCAACCAGAAGATCGACAGCCTGACACCGCCCGCCGTGTGGGAAGCTGCCCGCTATCTGGTGAATTACGAGGGCATGACCTCGTCCATCATCAACGGGCAGATGGACGTGCATCAGGCCTTCTGGCCACGGGGCTTTCCGGGGTCTTATAACGAAACCCCCTACACCTACGACCCGGAGCGCGCTGCGCAAATTCTGGCCGATGCGGGCATCGAACTGCCAATCACTGTTACGCTTGACGTGATCAACGCCGCCCCCTTCACCGATATGGCGCAATCGCTGCAGGCCAGCTTTGCCGAAGCGGGGATCAACTTTGAAATCCTGCCCGGCACCGGTTCTCAGGTCATCACCAAATATCGCGAGCGCAGCCATCAGGCGATGCTGCTTTATTGGGGCCCCGACTTTATGGACCCGCACTCAAACGCCAAGGCCTTCGCCTATAACTCCGACAATTCGGACGATAACTATGCCGCCACAACCACATGGCGCAACGCATGGGCCGTGCCTGAAGAGTTGAACCAGATGACCCGTGATGCGCTGGTTGAAACCGATGCTGAAGCGCGCCTGAACATCTACCGCGCCCTGCAACAGCGCGTACAGGAAAGCTCGCCAATCATCATCATGTTCCAAGCCTCGTATCAGGTGGCAATGGACAACGATGTCAGCGGCTATGTGAACGGCGCGACATCCGACTTTGTTTACTATCGTCTGGTCGACAAAGAGTAACTCTCCCTGACTGCCGCCGGTGTTCGCACTGGCGGCACTTTTTCTTTCTTCCTGATCGGGGCCGCTCTTGCGGCCCCGTAGCTCAAAGAATGCCCGTTTGATGACCCAAACAACATTGCATGCAAATTCCGGCTTCGGCCGCTGGCTGGGCAAGCTGCCGCTTGGCTATATCCTGCGCCGCGCGCTGATGATGCTGGTCACACTCTGGGCGATCATCACGCTCACCTTCATCATGATGCATGCCGTGCCCGGCGGCCCCTTCGTTTCCGAACGGATGATGGCACCGGAGATCGAGGCCGCGCTCAATGCCAAATTCGGGCTCGATGCCCCGCTTTGGCAGCAATATTTCAACTATCTCGGTGGCGTGCTCAGCTTTGATCTGGGCCCGTCGTTCAAATATCCCGGCGTTTCGGTTAACCAGATGATTGCCGACGGGCTTGCAGTGACCGCGCAAACCGGGCTTCTGGCCGTGCTGGCGGTTGTCGCGGTTGGCGTGCCGCTTGGCATAATTGCCGGGCTGAACCGCAACCGCTGGCCCGATACCGCCGTGATGATGCTGGCAACAGTTGGCGTGGCGGTGCCGTCTTACGTTATCGCCACTGTCATGCTCTATGTTTTCGCCCTGCGCCTTGGCTGGGTGCCAACCTTCGGGCTGGATGACTGGCGCGGCTATATCCTGCCGGTTATCGCGCTTTCGGGGTTCTGGCTGTCTTTTGTGGCGCGGCTCACCCGTTCAAGCCTGCTGGAAACACTCGATCAGGATTATATGACCACCGCGCGCGCCAAAGGGCTGCGCCCCGGCCAGATCCTGATCAAACACGGGCTGCGAAATTCGCTTATTCCGGTTGTCACCGTGCTTGGGCCGGTTGTTGCGAACCTGCTGACTGGCTCGTTCGTGATCGAACAAATCTTCGCGTTGCCCGGTATCGGGCGGCATTTTGTGTTGTCGATCACCAACCGCGATTACACGGCAATTATGGGTATCACCATTTTCTATGCGGCTTTCCTGATCTTCATGATCTTCATCGTCGATATGCTTTATCTCTGGCTCGATCCGCGCATCAAGCTGGAGGATAGCGAATGAGCAATCCCGATATGAAACTCACCGAAAACCCCTGGGCACTGCTCGAGCTGAAAGCCGATGCTGCCGAGGTTATTGCCAGCCCCGCGCGCGGCTATTGGGGCGATGTCTGGGCGCGCTTGCGCGCGCGCAAGCCTGCAATGGTTGGGCTGGTCTTCATTGTTTTGCTCATACTCGCAGCGGTCTTCGGGCCGATGATCAGCCCCTATTCCTATTTCGAGCAGAACCTGAAGCTGTCCAATATCCAGCCGATATTCAACCCCTATACCGTAAGCACCACCGATGAAGACGGCACGCCCGAAACAGCGCATTTCTTCCTGAATGCGGGCAACTTCAACCTTTACGAGGTAGACGCGCGCGGCGCGCTGATCGGGCTTATTCGTGGTGGCCGCAAAGATATGGCGATGCGCCGCACCACCTACCAGATTGCCGGACAAGCGGTTGTGGTGGATTACAGCCAGCAGCCCACAAGGCTGTTTGTTGATGATGTTGAAACCCGGCCGGGTGGCTGGCAATGGAACAAAACCTACTGGTTTGGCACCGACCAGCTTGGCCGCGACGTGCTTGTACGCCAGCTTTACGGTGCGCGCATTTCGCTGCTTGTCGCCTTTGTCGCCACCATCGTGAATTTCTTCATTGGTGTGCTTTATGGCGGTATTTCCGGCTATGCGGGCGGGCGGGTTGATGCGGTGATGATGCGCATTGTCGAGGTGATCGCCACCATCCCGCTAACGCTTTATGTGATCTTGATGATGGTGGTGCTGCAATCAGGCCTTATCTCGGTTGTTCTCGCCATCGGCACCGTGTTCTGGGTGGATATGGCGCGCATTGTGCGCGGGCAGATTCTAACGCTCAAACAATCCGATTATGTTGATGCTGCGCGCACGATGGGCGCAAGGCCGGGGCGCATTATCGTGCGCCATCTGCTGCCCAATGCCGTTGGGCCTATATTGGTAACGCTCACCATGCTCATCCCCAGCGCGATTTTCATTGAAAGCTTCATGAGCTTCATCGGCCTTGGCGTAACACCTCCGCTGGCCAGTTGGGGCACGCTCACCAGCAACGCGGTTGAAACCATGCGTGCATACCCGCACCAACTGCTCTTTCCTGCCGCGGCAATCAGCCTGACCATGTTCGCCTTCAACTTTCTGGGCGATGGCTTGCGCGATGCGCTGGACCCAAGGTTGCGCAAATGAGCCACACCTTGTTGAACGTCACAAACCTGCACACCGATTTTGAAACCAGCCGCGGCGATGTAAAAGCCGTGCGCGGGGTCAGCCTATCGGTCGCAGCCGGTGAAATTCTGGGGATCGTGGGCGAAAGCGGCTCGGGCAAATCGGTGACCTGCATGTCGATCTTGCGGCTGCTCAAACGGCAGGGCCGCATTCGCGCGGGCGTGGCCGAGTTTGAAGGCCGCGACCTCATGAAGCTGAGCGAGCGCGAGCTTTCCGACCTGCGCGGCAATGATATCGCGGTGATCTTTCAAGACCCGATGAGTAGCCTGAACCCGACCCTCACCGTAGGCGAACAGGTGATGGAAACCATCATCCGCCACCGCAAGACAAGCCGCGCCGCCGCACGGGCGCGCACAATCGAGCTGTTCAAGCTGGTGCGCATTCCGGCAGCCGAAACCCGCGTCGATGCCTATCCGCACGAATTTTCCGGCGGGATGCGCCAGCGCGCCATGATCGCGATTGCGCTGGCCTGCGACCCGAAACTGCTTATCGCCGACGAGCCGACCACCGCGCTTGATGTCACCATCCAGCGCCAGATCCTTGGCCTGCTGAAAGACATTCAGGCGCGCATGGGCATGGCAATTTTGCTGATCACCCACGACCTTGGGGTCATTGCCGAAGTCTGTGACCGCGTCATGGTCATGTATGGCGGCATGGTTATGGAGCAGGCCAGCGTTCACCGGCTGTTTGAAGCCCCGCGCCACCCTTACACGCACGGGCTGCTTGCCTCGGTCCCCGATTTGCGCGCGGCGCATCGCGCGCGGCTTCAGCCCATCGCAGGCTCGCCCCCCGATATGCTGCGCCCACCGCCCGGCTGCCCCTTCGCCCCGCGCTGCGCACATGCCCGCAGCCAATGCGCCGCCGCCGTGCCGCCCTTGTTCGGCCCCGATGACACGGCACTTCTAAAAAGCGGCCATACCGCCCGCTGCTGGCTGCTTCACGCCGATGCCCCCAAGGCTGAAGGGATCAACACCTGATGACGATACCTTTGGTTGAGCTCAAATCTCTCACCCGGCATTTCAAAATGCCCGGCAAACTGTTTTCGCGCGAAAAACCGGTGCTGCGCGCTCTTGATGGCGTTGATTTGCAGATTTTCCGCGGCGAAACGCTTGGGCTGGTGGGTGAAAGCGGATGTGGCAAATCCACATTGGCGCGCACACTCATAAGGCTTTACACGCCCACCTCCGGCCAGATCCTGTTTGACGGGCAGGATATTTCCAGCCTGCCCGAGCACGAGTTGATGCCATTTCGCCGCCGCATGCAGATGATCTTTCAAGACCCTTATTCATCGCTGAACGGGCGAATGCCGGTGCATGAACTTATTGCCGAACCACTGGTCATTGCCAAAATCGGCACCGCAAAATCGCGCCGCGCAAAGGTTGACGAGCTGCTGACCCGTGTTGGCCTTAGCCCCGATCATGCCAACCGCTTTGCGCATGAATTTTCGGGTGGGCAGCGCCAGCGCATCGGCATTGCCCGCGCCATTGCGCTGGAACCCGAACTTGTGCTGTGCGACGAGCCGATTTCGGCGCTCGATGTTTCCATTCAGGCGCAGGTTGTGAACATGTTGCGCGATTTGCAGGCCGCGTTCGGCCTCACCTATCTGTTCATCACGCATGATCTTTCGATGGTGCGCTACATCTCCGACCGCATAGGTGTGATGTATCTTGGCAAGATCGTGGAACTTGCCGGCAATGACGCGCTTTATGAAAACCCGCGCCATCCCTATACTCGTGCCCTGCTTTCCTCCATTCCGGTGCCCGACCCGCGTGCCAAACCAAAGGCGGAAGAAGTGCTTGGCGAAATTCCAAGCCCGATGGATATTCCATCCGGCTGCCGTTTTCGCACGCGTTGCCCGCTGGCCACAGCGCGCTGCGCCGCCGAAGAACCCGAATTGCGCGATATGGGGGGCGGCCACATGGCTGCCTGCCATTTTGCGCAATAGGATAACCACCGCCGGGGCGCGGACCGCCCCAAACTGCTAAAAAGGGAGCAATTATGAGAAACCTGTTATTGTCGCTAAGCACTGCCGCGGTTATGGCCGCCAGCAGCGCCTTGGGCGCCGGTTCGCTGACCTATGTTGTCAACAACGAATCTGCCACCTATGACCCCGGCCTGACATCGGAAACCTTTGCCGCGCCGATCATCGGCAACACGTTTGAGGGGCTTGTGCGCTTTGACCGTGAAGGCAATATCGAACCTGCATTGGCCGAAAGCTGGGACGTGTCTGAAGACGGGCTGACCTATACTTTCCGTCTGCGTGATGCCAACTGGTCCGATGGCCAGCCCGTAACCGCACAGGATTTTGTCTATTCATGGATGCGTGTGCTCGACCCGGCTTCAGGTGCAAAAAACGCCGCCATGCTTTACATGATCGACGGTGCGGAAGCGCATTATAACGACGCAGGCGTTGGCGATGTTGCGATCAGCGCGCCGGATGACAAGACCGTCACCTTCACGCTGGCCCAACGCGTGCCTTACATGATGCAGCTTTTGACCTACACCACATTCTTCCCCGTGCGTCAGGATGTTGTGGAGGCCGATGCCGATGGCTGGACCCGCAACCCCGCCACCTTCATTGGCACCGGCCCGTTCCGCGTGACCGCGTTCAACTTCGGTGAATCGGTGGTATTCGAGAAAAACCCCGAATATTACGATGCCGAGAATGTGTCGCTTGATACCCTCACCTTCCGCCTGATCCCCGAACAGGCAACCGCCTTGGCGGCTATGGAAGCTGGCGATGTTGATGGCATCGAAAGTGTGCCCGCGCCTGAATTGCCGCGCCTTGCCGCTGAAAGCGATGCGTTTGTCGTGGTTCCGGCACTTGGCACAACCTATGCGTTCTTCAACCCCAACCAGTCGCCGCTTGATGATGTGCGCGTGCGTCAGGCGCTTTCAATGGCGATTGACCGCGAAGAAATCGTCGAATTCGTTCTGCAATCGGCTGACGTGCCCGCCATTGGCCTTGTGCCATGGGGGATGATTGTAAACGGCGAAGAGTTCCGCGAAGCGCAGGATAATTTCGGCCTTGATACGGCTGCGCAGATCGAAGCCGCGCAGGCGCTTTTGGCTGAAGCCGGCTATCCGAATGGCGAAGGTTTCCCCGACACCATTTTTGCGACCTACTCCTCACCGCCGATTGAAAAACTGCTCGAAGCCATTCAGCAGATGTGGAAGCAGAACCTGAATATCGACGTGCAGATTCAGGCCACCGAATGGCAGGTTTACTACCCCGAAGTGCAGCAGGTGAACTACCAGATTGCACAAATGGGTTGGGGTGCCGACTATCCGCACCCGATGACTTTCCTTGACAACTTCGTCTCCGACAGCCCCAACAACCTGGCTGCATGGTCCAATGCCGAGTATGACGCGGCGATTGCAGCGGCCAAGGCAACGGGCGACGAGGCGGAATCACTGGCGCAAATGCGTTTGGCAGAATCGATCATGATGAATGACCATGTGATCCTGCCGCAGTATCATCGTTCCAATTATATGATGATGGGCACGCATGTAGAGGGCTTCTGGCGTTCCACGCTGAACGTGCCGTATTTCCGCGATGTGACCATCGCTGAATAAGCACTGCCGCGCTTGAAACGGATGCGGGGCGCCCTTGGGTGCCCCGTTTCTATTTGGCGCGAAAAGCCCAGTTGCGGCTTGCGAAAAACGTGGCCGCCGCGGCAAAACCGGTCGACAGGATCAGGCCCAAAGCTGCCGGACCAATTGCCGCCCAAACGTAAAGCGCCAGCAGGCTTTCATTGATCAGAAATCCACCGATCGCCACCAGAATAAAGCGCTTGAAAGCCGATGAAAGTGATGCAGTTTTTTGGGGAAAGGAAAACCCGTAATGCCCGATAAAGCTAACGCCAAAAGCCACAAGAAACGCACAGAGGTTGGCAAGCAGTGGTGCCATGCCGGTGCCGATCAGGCTAACCCCCACCAGCATATGCACCAGTGTTGCCAGCCCGCCAACCAGCCCAAAACGGATGATCTGGCCCAACATTATCTGGCCTCGGGCTCGGTTTTTATATCTTCGGCAACGATGTAACCGGGGCGGCCTTTTACCTCGGTGAAGACCCGCGCCAGATATTCGCCAAGCACACCGACCGATATCAGTTGCACGCCGCCAAGCAACAAAACCGCAACCGTCAGCGTCGACCAGCCCGGCACATCGACACCGTAAATCAGCGTGCGCAGAAGAATCCACGCGCCGTAGAGAATTGACAGAAGGGCGATCACAAAGCCAATTCCGGTCCAAACCCGCAAGGGCCAACTGGTGAAGGATGTCACCCCCGTCAGCCCGTGGCGCAACAGGCTGCGGAAACCGAATTTCGAACTGCCACCATTGCGCGGCGCAAGCTCGATCGGCACGGCGATACTGCGAAACCCGACCCAGCTGTAAAGCCCTTTCATAAACCGGTTACTTTCAGGCAAGGCGCAAAGCGCATTTACAACCTTGCGGTCCATCAGGCGAAAATCGCGGGCATTTTCGGGGATGCTGACTTCGCTTCCAAAATTGATGAACTTGTAAAAGACGCGGGTGAAAAGCCGCTTGGCAAAGCGTTCATCGGCGCGGCTTGCCCGCACGGCATAGGCCATCTCATAGCCCTCAGCACGATGTTTGAGCATGGTTTCCAGATAGCGGATCGGTTCTTGCAAATCGGCATCAAGTATTACAACCGCATCGCCGCGCGACACTTTTAGCCCCGCCATAATCGCCTGTTCCTTGCCAAAATTGCGCGAAAGGCGCAACAGGCGGAGCGGTATGTTTTTTCCTGCCTCAAGGGCTGCGGCGCAAGTGCCGTCGCGGCTGCCATCATCGACAATGATAATTTCGAAGCTTTGCACCAGCCGCTTTGCTTCGGCCTCTATCTGGTGAACGGTTTTTGCGATATTCGTCTCTTCATTATAGGCCGGAACGATCAGCGAAAGGTTTGGGGTGGTGTTTGTCATGAACCCTCTCCGTTGAGCGCGGGCTCGACAAGCAGGTAGCGCGTGCCAAACTGGCCAATAATACTGACGCTCTCGCCCATGATCGCCCGCACAGGCCCAAGATCTTTCGGCAGCACAGCAATTGCATCGCGCGTTGTGTTACTGACAAGGCCGGCAATTTCTGCGGGGTCGATGGTGGTTTGTGCCCGCCCGTCACTGTAAAACTCGCCCGAAAACGACCGTTCGCCCCAATATGTGATCTGCATTTCAGGGTCGATCTCGCGCGCCTGAGCGATGAGCGCAAGCTCGGTATTCGGTGATATCCGCATCGGCGCAAAATAGGCCACACCCGCCAGCCCCAGGTAAAGCGCAACCATCGCGCCAAGTGTAACGGCGCTCGCCATGCGTGAAATGCGCCCGCCCTGCCAGACTGCGCAGCCCAGCAGCACAACCAGAATTGCCCCCGCAGATA
>JBBDJE010000018.1:0-6265 GCA_040880065.1 Paracoccaceae bacterium
AGTCACCCGGAGATTACGCCACCTGCAAATTTCCACCACCTTCGCGACACGACCGCGGGTTTTCCGAAAGCGGTCTATTTCATAAAGCTCGAATATACCCGATGCGACGATGCTGTTCTGAAACCAGCTTGGCTGCTCGATCCGCACTGCCTCGCGCTTTCGCCTTTCGTCGAAATGGCCGATCTCGTTGATATGCTGTTCCCAACCGGGAAGTTTGGATTGCTTGAAGAAACGGTGAATCTCGCGCAGCGAGCGAACGCAATAATGCGGCGACTCCGGCACGTTTTCATCAAGCAGCACGCAGGTGTATTGCCGTAATTCCATGGTCAGGAAAAGGCGCATCTTCCAGTGCGAGACATGGGGTTCCTCGGGCAGGGGTTCCAGCTTTGAAAAGGCATTCCAGATACGCCTGATGGATGCGTAGCTGTCGCTACTCTCAAAGGCCGCGATCTGTTTGCTGTATCTGGCAAACAGTTCGTCATTGTCATGTCGCCGGGCCAGTTCAAAGAATGCGATGGGCAGAATTGAAGCATGGCTGTCCTGAATTTGCAGCAACACTGCGTCAAACGCGTTCACTGGCACGGCTTTGCGCAAAGCTGCAAAACGCCCGAAGTTTTCACCGTCGTCGCGCAAACTTGCGACGAGTTCGTCAATTTCCGGGGCCATTATTCGTTCACTCATCAATCAATCCTTCAATATCCCCAACCCGCGCAAATATATCCCCGTGCCGCTTTCCAGCAGGTCATCGGGGGAAAACGGGGCGCGGCCGCCGGGGGTTCCGCGGGCGAAAAGTTCGACGATGCCGTGGCTTAGCGCCCATATGTGGTGGCTGACCATGATGGCGGGCGGGCGTTTTTCGGCGGGGATATGCGCCATCAGCGCTGTTGCGGCGCGGGTCAGCACGGCCATGGCGCGGTTGGAAACATGCGTCAACTCGGAATTGCCGGCAATGGAAACGCCGCTTTCAAACATCGCGATATAGTGGCCGGGGTAACGCCGCGCAAAGGCCAGATAGGCGCGGCCAACACGGTAAAACGCCTCCAGCGGCGAACCGCCCGGCCCTTTGGTGAAGGCGTGCTCCAGCAGGTCGGCGAACATGTCAAACCCGACAAGCGCAACCTCGGCGATCAGCTCTTCGCGGCCTTTGAAATGGCGGTAGGGCGCGGCGGGGGAAACGCCTGCAAGCCGCGCCGCCTCGGCCAGGGTAAAGCCGGTCGGGCCTTTTTCGGTGATCAACTCAAGCGTGGCGTCCACCAGCGCGGCGCGCAAATTGCCATGGTGGTAGGATTTGCGCTCGCCCCCGCCCGCATTGCTCATGCCGTGCCGTCGCCTTCAAAACCCATCGCCTCGGGCGGGCCGACAAGGGCGGCATCGGGTGTGCCGACAAGGGTTTCATCCTTGCCGGTATAGCCAAACTGGCCCAGCACGAGCCGGATAATTGCCAAACGCGCGCGGCGCTTGTCATCAGAACGCACCACATGCCACGGCGCAACCTCGTGGTGCGAGAGGGCAAACATTTTGGAAATTGCCGCCGAATAATCTTCCCATAGTGAAAGGCCCTTCACGTCGATTGAGGACAGTTTCCACTGTTTGAGCGGGTCTGATTCCCGTGCCAGAATGCGGCGCAACTGTTCGGCGCGCCCGATTGTCAGCCAGATTTTCACAAGGCGGATGCCGTCTTGCACCAGCAGGTCTTCAAACGCGGGCACCTGCTCAAAAAAAGTATCGCGCTGCTGGTCTGTGCAAAAGCCGAAGACGGGCTCGACAACGGCGCGGTTATACCAGCTGCGGTCAAAGGCGACGATCTCGCCCTTGGTGGGCATATGCGAAATGTAGCGCTGAAAATACCATTGGCCCTGCTCGGCCTCGGTTGGTTTTGGCAGGGCAACAACATGGGCATAGCGCGGGTTCAGGTTTTCGGTGAGCCGTTTGATCGAGCCGCCCTTGCCCGCCGCATCGCGCCCTTCAAACACCACAGCAAGCCGCGCGCCACTTTCGCGCAACCACGATTGCAGCTTCACCAGCTCTATTTGCAGCGCTGCATAATCACGCTCGTAGTCCTTGCGTGCAAGGCGCCGCGCGTAGGGAAAGGCAGGGTTGAGCATATCGTTCTTGTCGGCACGCTCAATCGCCTCGCGCACGTCATTTGGTGCCTCATTGGCGTAGAATTTCGAAATTGCACCATCAAACGGCTTGTCAAACGGCATGGCACGCTCCTTTACCTTCGCCATAACTATGGACATAGCCCGCGACAGGGGCAAGCCACACTACTGGCCTATTGCGCGCATATCGTAGGGGGTTGTCTGGTAAATCTCGTTGATCCAGTTGCCGTAAAGCAGATGTGCGTGGCTGCGCCAACGGTTTTGCGGCATTTTGCCGGGGTCGTTGTTGGGGTAATAGTTCACAGGCACGTTGATCGCGGCATCGGCGGCAACGTCGCGGTCATACTCTTCCTTGAGCGTGGTTGAGTCATACTCGAAATGGTTGAATATATGCAGCGCGCGGCGCGTCGGGTCATCAACCAGACAGATGCCGGACTCCTCGGAGTTCAGCAAAATTTCAAGCGGTTTGCCTGCCAGATCTTCGGCGCGAACTTCGGTCCAGCGGCTGACGGGCACCACGAATTCGTCGGAAAACCCGCGCAAATTGGAGTTGGAGGGCGCAAGATTCTGGTGGCGAAAGCAGCCAAACAGCTTGGCATCAAGACTATGTTTCGGCACGCCGTGAAAATGGTTGATCAGCGCCATACCACCCCAGCACACCCCGAAGGTGCGGTGCACGTTTGTCTGGGTCCAGTCCATCACCTCGCGCAGCTCATCCCAGTAGGAAACCGCTTCAAACGGTAAATGCTCGATCGGTGCGCCGGTAATGATCAGCCCGTCGAATTTTTCACCCCGCACTTCGGTGAAAGAGCGGTAAAATTCATCCATATGCTCGGACGATGTGTTGCGGGTCTGGTGTTCGGTCATGCGAATGAGATGCAGGTCAATCTGCAAGGGGCCTGCGCCAATCAGCCGGGCGAACTGTGTTTCGGTTTGCACCTTTTTGGGCATCAGGTTCAGCAAGCCAATTTTGAGCGGGCGGATATCCTGATGAACGGCCAGCTCGTCGGCCATAACCATAACACCCTCGCGCGAGAGCACGTTATAGGCGGGCAGGGTGGATGGCAGACGAATGGGCATAGAACCTCGGCTAGTTTTTACGCGCGATGGCCGCGCCGATTAAGGTGTCAAAGTCTTGGGCGTCACGCAGGGAGGCGGCCTCGGCGGCCTCAATTGCAACACCCCAATTTTCGGCAATTTTTGCATAGATCGGCAGGCGATGCGCGAGCAACTGGCGAAAGCCCCAGCGGATAAAGTCATCGGGGTCTACCGCGTCGGGGGCCACATCGCGCGCGGTGCAGTATTGCGCCCATTTTTCGCGCAGGAAGGCTTCGCTGTAATACATCGGCTTTGGCGCGGCGCTGAAGCGTTTGACCAACTCTTCGACCAGCGCATCGGTGCCGCGTATCCATACCGGCAGAGCGGTCTGGCTTAACGCGGTCAGCACAGGGTCGGCGGTATCATCGGGGTTCACAACCTCGCAAAGCGAGCCGGAACAATCGGCGATGAAATGCGAATAGCCATAGATTTCAGCCGCTTTTTTGGCAAACAGGCCAGCATCAATCGTTGCGGCAATTTCCGCTGCGCGGTGCTGGCGCTGGCGCCTGATATAGGTTTCCAGATCAATGCCACCGCGTGCCGTATCGCCGGGTTTGCCAAGATAGGTGGAGAGCGGCGCAAGATTGTTAAAGCTGATATTGGAGGCGATGTAGATGGAATCGCTCATCAACAGCCCGCGCAAAAACGCGTCTTGCATGGCGTGATGCTTGAAATTATCGACGATATGTTCGCCCATATAGCGCGTGCCAATGCGGTAATCGACCGAGTAGTGAAACCAGTCGCCCGTTTCGCGCAGCATTGTGGCGATATGGGTTTTGCCAAGGCCCGACATGCCAAACAGCGCCACGCGGCGTTTGGGGGCATCGGCCCAGGCAGATTTGTCGGCATAGATCATTATGGCACCCGGCTTGTTTGTCTTGTGACATAGACGAGCCGCGCGCGCTTGAAAAGACCATGCAGCCACTCAGCGCGCAGGCCTGCGGTGTAAAAGGCGGTGAAACACGCGCCCGTCGAGCACCAGCATGCCAATCGCGATAAGCCCAAGCCCGGCGTAAGAGCGCGTCGGCAGGCTCTCGGTCAACACGGCCGCGCCGAAAATGATGGCAAAGGGCGGGATGAGCAGGGTGACGAGCATCAGGTTGCCCGCGCCCGCACGTGCCAGAATGCGGTAGTAAAGCAGATAGGCACCCGCCGTGGCGACAAGCATGATGAACAACAGCGAAACAATGCTTGCGGGGGCGGGGATGCTTTTTGGCACGCCATCAAAAGCCAGCGCCAGCGGAAGCATGATGAGCGTGGCAGCGCTAAGCATGCCAGCCGCGGCAAGTTCGGGGCGCAGGTGGCCAAGCCATTTTCGCGCCCAAACGCCTGCAAATGCGTAAGAAACCGTGCCCGCGATTACCGCAAGCTGCGCAAGGCTGCGCATGTCAAAGCTGCGCAGGCTCTCCCAACCCAGCGCGATGACAACCCCGCCAAGCCCAAGCAGAACACCGCCGGTTTTGCGTGCGCTCAGGCGTTCATCCGCCAGCAGGGCGGCGGCAACGATAACGCCGAAAAACGCCGTGGAGGCGTTGAAAATGGCGGCGAGGCTGCTTTCAATATGGGTTTGGCCCCAAGCCATAAGCACAAAGGGGATGACATTGTTGAGCAGGCCCATGCCCAGAAAGCCGATAAGTTCGGCCCGGCCAAGCCGGATTGGAATGCCGCGGATGAGCAGATAGGCCCAAAGCGCCAGCGCGCCGCCACCTACCCGCGCGGCGACCAACGTAAAGACCGGAAGGTCGCGCAGCACAATGGCTGTGGCCAGAAAGACCCCGCCCCAGATCGCGGCGAGAAGCAGGATTTCAAACCAGTCGATACTGCCCATGGTTTTTTGCTGTGTCATGGGCCAGCAGTGCCACAGGCTTCAGGCAGGGGCGACCCGATTCATGCGTATTTTAGCGCGGGATGGCAGCAAAGCGCAGCGCGTCTTCCAGCGCGTCATAAAGCTCGCGGCGTGCCTCGGGGGTAAGGTAAGAGCCAAGCTCGATCCGCCGGGAATTGCCCGAAAGCGTAAGGTAGTTTTCGGGCGGGCCATCGGGGCTGATATGCAAGCGCAGCTCTTGCGGGCGCGCGCACCAATGGCGCTGCGTGCCGTCGGGCTCGTAGCGCGTCACAGACAGACAATCGGGCCATAGCCGAACAATTTCGTAAAGCTGCGCATCGCGCATGTTGCGGGCAAAGGCAAGTGCAAGCGCGCCAAGCGTTAGCCCGGCAAAGAGCAGCACAAGGCTGGCGGCACCTTGCAGCATAAGCGGCAGAACGGGCAGCGCCAGACCTGCCACCGCAAACCACACCACGTTGCGCTGCGCCCTTGCACTCAGCGAGCGGTGTGGGGCCAGTCGCCGCATAAAGCGCGGCGGCGTGCCATTTGCAGGGCAATAACAAAGGGCCGGGGGTTGTGCCCCGGCCCTTGTTTCAATGTCACCACCCTGCTGCATTCAGTGGTTGTGCTTGTTCCACATATCGGGTGTGGGCAGCGTTTCAAAGGTGTGCTCGGGTGGCGGGTTGGACAGGGTCCATTCCAGCGTGTCGGCATATTCGCCCCAATAGGCAGGCTCGGTCACTTTCTTGCCCCAGAGCAGCGAGTAAAACACGATGCCGATGAAGAAGATGAAGGACGCGAAGGTCAGGAAAGCACCATAGGACGAGATTTCGTTCCAATAGGCATACTCAGCCGGATATTCGATGATCCGGCGCGGCATGCCCTGCAGGCCCAGAAAGTGCTGGGGGAAGAAGGTAACGTTCGCGCCGATGAACATGGCCCAGAAATGCAGCTTGCCAGCCCATTCAGGGTATTGGCGGCCCGACATTTTGGCAAACCAGTAATAAATACCGGCGAAAATGCAGAACACCGCACCAAGACTCATCACATAGTGGAAATGCGCCACAACATAATAGGTGTCATGAACGGCACGGTCGATAGCCGCTTGGCTTAGCACGACGCCCGTAACCCCACCAACGGTGAAGAGGAACAAAATGCCGAAGGGCCTGAGCATGGGGGTTTTGAACTCGATCTATCCGCCCCACATGGTTTCGATCCAGCTGAAAATCTTCACCCCTGT
>JBBDJE010000019.1:0-5689 GCA_040880065.1 Paracoccaceae bacterium
TGGCCCGCGCGCTTTCTTTTTGTCAGGCATCGCCGCTGGCGGCCAGAAGCTGGGCATTGCCGCCCGAGGCTGTTGTGTCGATGCAGACATGGCGTTCCAGCCGGTAGCGGGTAGCATCGCCGCGTTCCACGATGAGCGGGATGAGCATGCCGGGCCGCGCGGCCAGCGCCTGACGGTAGGCGCGCGATTGCGCGGGTTTGCCCCAGAAAACGGCCGCATTAAAGCCTTGCAGCCGGGTGAGGGTTTCGGGCGCGATTGCCCCTGTGATAACCGCACCGCAGCCCTGTTCGCGCGCCTCGGCGGCCTGCGCTTCGGCCAGCGCAATGGTCGGGCCAAGGCACAGGACCACGCCGCGCGGCACGTCTGACAGGCGGTTGGATTCGCCGGTCGGGCCGGGCAGATCATGCATTGCCAGCGGCGTTTGCCGCACCGATTTGCGCGCGGCGTCAACGGCTTTGGCAAGGTCGGTGCTTGCGGTCAGCCCGTCATCATCGGCCTCGGGGGTGTTGCCCTCAACGAAGCGCGGCACATAGCTTGGGCCGCCTGCCTTGGGGCCAGTGCCGGACATACCCTCACCGCCAAACGGCTGGGAGCCGACAACCGCGCCGATCTGGTTGCGGTTTACATAAGCATTGCCGATATGGAGCGCGGAAATCACCTCTTGTACACGGTCGTCAATGCGGGTGTGCAGCCCGAAGGTAAGGCCGTAGCCGGTGGCGTTGATATCGGCGATAACCTTGGGCAGGTCGCGCGATTTGAAACGGGCGACATGCAGGACGGGGCCGAATATTTCTTCGCCCAGATCAGCAATGCTCTCAACGCGGATAACCGCAGGGGCGACGAAATGGCCAGTCGCGGGCGCGATGGACTGGCGCAGCAGCCTGCCCTCGGCATGCGCGGCATCAATATGGGCCTGAATTTTAGCCAGCGCCGTGCCGTCGATCACCGGGCCGATATCGGTGGCAAGGTGCCAAGGGTCGCCAAGCTCCTGCTCATCCATCGCACCAAACAGCATGTGCAGGATGGTATCGGCAATGTCGTCTTGCACATAAAGCACGCGCAGGGCCGAGCAGCGCTGGCCGGCCGATTGAAAGGCCGAGGCAACGATGTCGCGCACCGCCTGTTCGGGCAGGGCGGTGCTATCAACGATCATCGCGTTCAGCCCGCCGGTTTCGGCAATCAGCGGGGCAGAGGGCGACAGGTTCGCCGCCATAGCACGGTTGATATGCTGGGCCGTGGCGGTCGAGCCGGTAAAGCAGATGCCCGCAATGCGCGGATCTGAGGACAGCGCCGCGCCAACAATGCTGCCCGCACCGGGAAGCAGTTGCAGCGCGGTTGCCGGCACGCCCGCCGCATGCAAATGCGCCACGGCGCGCGCGGCGATCAGGCCGGTGGATTCCGCCGGTTTGGCGATAACGGCATTGCCTGCGGCAAGGGCTGCGGCGATCTGGCCGGTAAAAATCGCCAGTGGGAAGTTCCACGGCGAAATGCAGGCGATGGTGCCGCGCGCCGGGCTTTCGAGCTTTTCAGCTTCATCAGCATAAAAGCGCAGAAAATCCACCGCCTCGCGCAGTTCGGACACGGCATCGGCAAGGGTTTTGCCCGCCTCGCGCGCCATAATGGCAAACAGCGCGGCATGGTCGGCCTCGTATAAATCGGCGGCGCGGCGCAAGGCGGCGGCGCGTTTGGCGACGGGTTCATCCCATAGTGCGGCGCTGGCAAGCGCGGTTTCGGTATCGGCCTCGCTGGCATCGGCCAATGTGCCAACCTGATCGGCCGCGTTGGCCGGGTTCAGCACCGGATGGGCAGCTTGCGGCTTGGCGGGTTTGGCCAGCATGGGCGCGGCCTTGAACTGCGCATCGCCGTAAGCATCGCGCGCGGCGAGCAGGCTTTCGAGCGTCACCGGGTCGGTAATGTCAAACCCCATGGAATTGCGGCGGCCGCCAAAAATATTGGCAGGTAAAATGGTGCCGGGGTTGGTCGGGTTGGTCAGCGTGGCTTCGACCGCGGCCATCGGGTCGGCGGCGACCTCTTCAGGGGGCACGTCTTCATCGACGATCTGGTTCACAAAGCTGGAATTCGCACCGTTTTCCAGCAGGCGGCGCACAAGATAGGCCAGCAGGTCGCGATGCGCACCCACGGGGGCATAAATGCGGCAATGGGTGCCCGAACCCTCCATCACAATATCATGCAGGCTGTCGCCCATGCCATGCAGGCGCTGGAACTCGAAATCGCGCGCATCGCCGGCCATATCGAGAATCGCGGCCACGGTATGGGCGTTATGCGTAGCGAATTGCGGGTAGATATGGCTGCGCATGTTCAACAGTTTGCGGGCATTGGCGATGTAGCTGACATCGGTCGCCGCCTTGCGGGTGAACAGCGGAAAATCAGCCAGCCCGTTGACCTGTGCTAGCTTGATTTCCGTATCCCAATAGGCGCCCTTGACCAGCCGCACCATGATGCGGCGGTCATGGGTGCGCGCAAGCGCGTAAAGCCAGTCGAGCACGGCACCGGCGCGCCGCCCGTAAGCCTGCACAACCACGCCGAACCCGTCCCATCCGGCCAGCGCCTTGTCGGCAACCACCGCCGCGATCACATCGAGCGACAGATCGAGCCGGGCGGATTCCTCGGCGTCGATGTTAAAGCCGATGCCTGCGGATTTGGCCAGCAGGGCAAGGGCGCGCACCCGCGGCACAAGCTCGGCCATGACGCGGGCGGATTTGGCCACCTCATAACGTGGAAACAGCGCCGAAAGCTTGACCGATATGCCGGGGTTGGCGGCAACCGAGCCATGGGTCGCACCCTTGGCAATGGCGGAAATCGCCTCGGAATAGGCCAGATGGTAGCGCTTGGCATCGGCCTCGGTCATCGCGGCTTCGCCCAGCATGTCATAAGAATAGGTATAGCCCTTGGCTTCGCGCTTTTTGGCACGCTCCATGGCTTCGGCAATGTTGCGCCCCAGCACGAACTGGCGGCCCATTTCGCGCATGGCGCGCGCCACGGCGGTGCGAATGACCGGCTCGCCCATGCGTTTGACAAGCCCGCGCAGCGCGCCGGCCATGCCGGGCTTTTCATCGGCCAGCACCTTGCCGGTGAGCATGAGCGCCCATGTCGAGGCATTGACCAGCGACGAGGCCGACTTGCCCAAGTGCTGCCCCCAGTTCGACGGCGCGATCTTGTCTTCGATCAGCGCGTCGATGGTGTCGGCATCGGGCACGCGCAACAGCGCCTCGGCCAGACACATCAGCGCGATGCCCTCATCGGTTGAAAGGCCATATTCGGCCAGAAACACTTCCATCATGCCGGGGTTGGTCTTGGCGCGGATGGCGCGCACAAGATCGGCGGCAGCAGCGGATATGCGTGCACGATCTTCGGGGGCAAGGGCGGCTTCGTTTAGCAGCATTGGCAAGAGCTCCGCTTCGGGAATGCGAATGCGGCTGCGGATGGTGGTGCGGATCTGGTCAAGCGAATCTGTGGGCATTGGAAACTCCTGCAAAACTGCGCAATTATGCCACAGGGCTTACAGGCGTATTCACCAAAGATTGACATTATTCAGGCGTTCCGTCCAAAATACGGGAAATTAGCAGACCTGAGCACCAAAATGACCGTAACGCTTGACCCATTTGACCATGCCATTCTTGTTGCGCTTTCCACCAATGCCCGCATGTCGATCACCGATCTGGCGCGCGAAATCGGGCTGACCAAAACCCCGACACAGGCACGGCTGAAACGGCTGGAGGCCGATGGCGTGATCCTTGGCTACCGCGCCCAGCTTAATGCGGCGGCTTTGGGGCTGGACCATATAGCCTTTGTGCAGGTGCGGCTGTCAGATACGCGCGATGTGGCGCTAAAGGCGTTCAACATTGCCGTGGCCAAGGTCGCCGAGATCGAGCAATGCCACATGATCGCCGCGAATTTCGACTATCTGCTGAAGGTGCGCACCCGCGACATTGACGCCTATCGCCGCGTGATGGGCGAGAAAATCTCGACCCTGCCGAATGTGGTATCAACCAGCACCTTCGTGGCGATGGAAAGCGTGAAAGAGGAGTCGATTTAAAGGGGTGGCACAAGGTGCGCATTCATTGCGCACCATTGCTTGCATTTATGACACGCTGCTATTGTCACGCGCGCGCAAATATGGTGCAACCCCCGAGCTGGCCCCGTGGCTCAACTGGATAGAGCAGCCCCCTCCTAAGGGGCAGGTTACTGGTTCGAATCCAGTCGGGGTCACCAAAAACACCAATAGAATATAACATTTTGTCAGGGGGTTGCGAAGGGCGCTGCGGAACCGCCCGTTTGATTTCCAGCGAAACCGGGCGCTGCAGACGGGATTTCTGTACAAAACCTGTACAAGTTCGGACGCGATTCCGCCCCGCTGAGGCCCCGCGATGGGCTGGCGCGTCGCGAACGAATGCGCCGAACGCCGCTTCGGCAGCGCCGCGCGCAAGCAAATCATCATGTTCCTCGCTGACAAGGCGAGCGATGATGGCTCGAGCATCTGGTGCTCCAAGGGCACGATCCAGCGACACACCGAGCTGGGCGAAAGCACCGTGAAGCGGACGATCAGCGATTTCTTGAAGGAAGGCATCCTGGTCGAAACCGGAAGCCGCCCCTGCAAGAACGGTTTCACGGTCATTTACCGCATCGTTCTGATCCGCGTGATGGCGCTCGAATCCACAGATGAATCCGATGACGGGACGGGGGTCACCGTGGACCCCGTCCAGTCTGGCCCCGGTACGGGGTCCACAGTGGACCCCAAACCACCCTAAAACCATCCATAAACCACCTACGCGCAAGCGCGCGGAAGCGGCGGCTGTGGAGGATGAAAGGTATGAGAAGATCTGGGCAGCCTATCCGAAGGACCTGCAACGCGGGAAGGCTGCGTGCCTTGCCCGGATCGCCGAGGCCGAGAAGGAGGGCGTTGACCCCGACGACCTGCTGCGCGCCGTGCTGGCCTATGCAACCGAGAGCGCGGGCTTCACGAGGTCCAAGGTTTGCTTCGCGGACAACTGGTTCGCTGACCGTCGCTGGCAGCGGTTCCTTGAGGCGATGGCCGAGGAGCGGCAGGCGCAGACCACCATTCCCGGCTGGTCACCTAAGTGCGCGACCGCAGGCCCATGTGCAAACACATCACCGCGCCGCAGGTGACTGCGCTGGTGGCGGCCAGGCTTGGTGACCGATTGCCAGCTGCGCGCAGCGGGGCTGGCAGCGTGAGCGGCGCGTTTTCCGTAAGATGCATCGCGCATCGCGTACCGTGCATCGCGTCTTCAGCGCCGCGCCCGATGCATCCCGTCCCACCAAGCAAAATCACTGAAACGGACTCAAAGCCCCTGACCCGCCTCCGCTCACGCTGGGAGGCAGGGGGTTTGGAGGAAGTTGGCAAGAAATAGGAACGTAAACTTCACATGCGCCACCATCGCAAACTGACCGACGACGAGCGCCGCCAGATTGTCTAGGCACGCGCCCAAGGCACCCCTGCCGCTGCCCTTGCCCGCCGCTACGGCGTCTCGCCCGAGGTGAAAAAAGCCCTCGCAGAGCGCATCCGTTAAGCCAAGACACCGGGAGTGGACAAAACATGGGGTTCTCGTCGTCGCTCCGGTCTGTGCTAAGCTGAGCTTTTTGCGAGGGGTCTGCCATGGATGTTCGGATTTCGCTCGAAACGACCTTCTATAATGGGGAGAAGCGCCCG
>JBBDJE010000020.1:0-5640 GCA_040880065.1 Paracoccaceae bacterium
GGCCTGCTCTGCGCCGTTTGCGGTATGCCTTGCAGCTCATGCGCTCTGACCGCCCGATGGCTGACTTTAAACAGGCCATCCACGTCCTTTACAACCTGATATTGCTTACAAAACAAACTGAACGCCTTTTCACCGTGGTCGTCTTCCTATACCGTTAATAGCGCGACTTTGGTGATCCATACAGGGCTTTGAGCGGTTTAACGGGTGTAAAGCTGGCGGATCTAAATAGCGTTGAGGAACGTGATGCGATGAAGACGATCTTGGTGGCCACCGACTTTTCCGAACGCTCCGACCGGGCGCTGCGGCGCGCCACACTGCTTGCGCGGCAGTTTGAGGCCACGCTCAAAATCGTCCACGTTATCGACGATGACCAACCCAAACGGGCTGTCGAATCCGAACAGGCACAGGCGAGCAGCCTTTTGCGCCAACTGGCCGAAACCCTGCGGGATGTGGATGGGCTGGACTGCGAAACGCGCGTCATTCTCGCGCCACCATTCGCCGGGCTCGTAAGGGCGGCCAAAGAGCTGGAACCCGACCTTCTTGTCATCGGAGCACACCGTCGGCAGGTTCTTCGGGATATCTTTATCGGCACCACCGCAGAACGGACGATCCGGTCGGTGGCCTGCCCCGTTCTCATGGTAAACGCGACACCGGCGGGGCGCTACAGGCATGTTTTGCAGACAACCGATCTTTCTGATGAATCCCGCGAGGCGCTTGTTCGCCTACCCAGGCTCAAGATAGCCGGGCAGGCAAGCAATGCGCTTCTTTACGTGTTCGACGCGCCTGCGCTGCGTCTGGCTTTCAGCAGTTCGGTGCCAGATGAAAACCGGCAGAATTACCTTGATGACGCGCAGCGTGACGCAGAACGCGACCTTGCAAAATTCGTCACCGCATCAGGGTTGGGTGAAATTCGGAAAATCGTGCGCCACGATGCGACAAGAGCGCAAAACGAAATTCTGAAAGCCGCCGAAGCAGAAAAGGCCGACCTGATCGTGCTCTCAACCCGCGGGCGCAGCGGGGTGGTAAAACTGCTGATTGGCAGCGTTACCGAGCAGGTGTTGCGCGCTTCAACCGTCGATGTTCTTGCAATTCCGCCAAAGCCCGCCGCATTGCCAGATTGACGGCGCCCATGTTGACGGCGCCCATGTTGACGGCGCGTCGTGGCGCGTGAATGGATATGAACGCGCTACGCTCTAAAAACTGCCAAACCCCATTCCCAGCGCAATGATTATCATGCAGGCGATCGTGGGCACCAGAACGGCCACCACGAAAATATCGCCATAGGCTTGCTTGTGGGTCATCCCGCAAATCCCCAAAAGGGTGATGACCGCCCCGTTATGGGGCAGCGTATCAAGCCCCCCCGTCGCAACGGCGACAACGCGGTGAAGTAGCGCCGGATCGACCCCCTGAACCGAAGCTTGCGCCATCAGCGATGGCCCCAGAACATCTAGCGCAATCGACATGCCGCCAGAGGCAGAGCCGGTGATACCAGCCAGAGCGCTCGACGAGAGCGCGGCCGAAATCAGCACATTGCCGCCCGACAGCCCGTCAAGGCTCGCCCGCAAGACCTCGAAACCCGGCAACGATGCGATCACCGCGCCAAAGCCCACAAGGCTGGCCGTGTTGAACAAAGGCAACAGGGCAGATTCCGCACCCGCGTTCAGAACCTGCATCATCTTGGGCGGGCGGCTGAGGACAAGTGCCAGCGCCAGCGCCACCCCGAGCGCCGTAATCACCGACCACAGCCCCTTGACCCGCAACAGCTCGGTCGCACCATAAGCCGGATCGGCAAGGTATCCTGTGTCGAGCGCGGGAAGGATGACGCTGCCCATCACCAGTGTGACCACCCCGACCGAAAGGATCGGCACCAATGCAATCCACAGCGCAAGCGGCCGCGCATCTGGCAGGGCGTCGGGCGCATCGGGCACCGCATCACCGGCAAGTGATCGCACGCGCAACTGCAACCAGACCAGACCAAGCCCCAGCATGACACCGCCCGCGATCAGCCCCAGACCGGGGGCGGCAAAGGGTGTCGTGCCAAAACTCGCCATCGGGATCGCGTTCTGGATTGATGGCGTGCCGGGCAAGGCTGTCATGGTAAAGGTAAAGGCCCCCAAGGCGATGGTTGCGGGAATCAGCCGTGCCGGCAGCTTTGTCTGCGTAAACAAGGCGCGCGCCAAGGGCCACGCCGCAAAGGCCACCACGAAGAGCGACACCCCGCCATAGGTCAGCAGGGCGCAACTCAGCACCACGGCGAGAATGGCGTTTTGCGGCCCAAGCGTTGTGATAATGGCCGAGGCCAGCCGCGCGGCGGCGCCGGAGGCTTCCATGACCTTGCCAAACAGCGCGCCGAGCAGAAACAGGGGAAAGAAGGCCACCACGAACCCCCCTGCCGCCTGCATGAAAACCTGCGTATAGCCAGCCAGAACCGGCGTTCCCGACGCCAACGCCGCGAGCATGGCCAGCGCAGGCGCAAGCACCAGCACCGATACGCCGCGCCACGCGCCCGCGATCAGTGTCGCCAAGGCTATCAGGATCAAAAAAACGCTCATAAAGCCCCTCTTGTTGCGCCGCAGCATAAGCGAAGGGTTCAGGATATGCGAGCAATCTGTGGGCATGGCGGGCTGGCGTTGTTCCCGCCACCCGCTTGGGGTCATACGCCCGCAAGCGACCATTCAGCCATAGCGCTGCAGATGATCTGAACCCACAGCTTTGTGGATGGTCAAACGGGATGTGCGGGTGAGCGGCCCGCTCCCGTGGGTTTTACCAACCCGAAAAAACTGGCCGCGCGTTTTTGCCTACAAGGCGATCGCTGCTTCAGTGGTGCTGACATTGGTGCCCCAGTTCTTGCACGCATTGGCAAGCCCCGGCGCAAGCGGAGCATCGGTATAAAAACCATCCACTTGCGCCAGCGATCCGATGCGGGCAGGAGCGCGACGGCGGAATTTTGACTGATCGGCCGCCAGAAAGCTGCGCCGCGCCTGTTTAAGAATGGTTTGGCTCACGCCCACTTCCTGAATGTCAAAATCCAGTATGTCGCCATCCTCATCCAGCGCCGAACAACTGATCACGGCCAGATCAAACTTGAACTGCTGAATGGCCTGCGTGGCGACCGTGCCGACCAGCCCGCCATCTGCGCGCCGCAACAGCCCGCCAACCACAATAATCTCGCAATTCGGATTATCGACCAGAATATTGGCGACATTCAGGTTATTGGTCAGCACGAGAATATCACGATGACCAAGCAGCGCGCGCGCGACAGCTTCGGTTGTGGTGCCGATATTAAGGAAAATCGAACAGCTATTCGGAATATCGCGCGCAACGGCTTGTGCAATCGCGGCCTTGGCGGCGTCATTCATGTCGCGCCGGTCCAGATAGCCGATATTGGCCACGGTCGAGGGCAGTATCGCACCACCATGCACGCGCTGCAATTTGCCTTGCTCAGCCAGTTCGGTCAGATCGCGCCGGATGGTTTGCAGGGTTACATCAAAATGCGCGGCCAGCCCGTCTACCGACACCCGCCCGTCGCGGCGGGCAATGATCTGGATTTCTTGCAGGCGTTCGGACTGGGACATTTCGGCTCCTTCGGGCAACGTGATTCGCCCCTGTTAAACTGATGACAACGCGCTGATCTTCACGGCCCTTCATGTTCGTTTCAAGCAAAAAATCCGACGTGCGAAAAATTTTATTGGAACAATCATGGAACAAATTGCCAAAATATGTTCGTTTTATCTATTTTCGAATTTTTATTATACATTTTCGAAAAAATTCTTGCGATAAAGGCGCATGCCAGCTTAGGCTTCATCATCACAGGAAGGCGCGCTTTGGGAGGGTGTGTTTTGCAATCCGGTTCAAACAGTTTTCTGAATACACCTTGCGACCTGCTGGTCATTGGCGGGGGAATCAACGGCTGCGGCATTGCGCGCGATGCGGCGGGGCGGGGTTTGTCGGTGGTGCTGTGCGAAAAGGGCGACCTTGCAGGCGCGACGTCTTCGGCATCAACCAAACTGTTCCATGGCGGGTTGCGTTATCTGGAATATTTCGAGTTCCGTCTGGTGCGCGAGGCGCTGATCGAGCGTGAAACCTTGTTGCTCGCCATGCCGCATATTTCATGGCCCATGCGTTTTGTGTTGCCTTATCATAAGGATATGCGGTTTGAAAGCAACACGCCAACCTCGAAACTGCTGGCGCTGTTCATGCCATGGATGAAGGGGCGCAGGCCCGCATGGCTGATACGTCTGGGATTGTTTTTGTATGATCATTTGGGGGGGCGCAAGATTCTGCCTGCCACAAAAACGCTGGCGCTGACCGGCACGCCCGAAGGTGCGCCGCTGCAAGACCGCTTTTCCAAAGCCTATGAATATTCAGATTGCTGGGTTGAGGACTCGAGGCTTGTCGTGCTGAATGCCCGCGACGCGCAAGCACGCGGCGCACAAATTCAAACCCGCGCCGAGGTTGTTTCGGCCAGTGTTCAAGATGGCATCTGGCAGGTTACAGTAAAAACCGAAGGTGAAACGAAAACCATCCGCGCAAAAATGCTGATCAATGCCGCCGGACCTTGGGTGGGTGACGTGATCCATGGCAAACTGCGCCTGAACAGCCGCGAAAACGTGCGGCTGGTGCGCGGCAGCCATATCGTAACGCGCAAACTCTTTGACCATGACAAATGCTATTTCTTTCAGGGCACCGATGGCCGGATCATCTTTGCCATTCCTTATGAGCAGGATTTCACCCTGATCGGCACCACCGATGCCGACCATGACGACCCGTCGCGCCTGCCCGTCTGCACGGATGAAGAGCGCGACTACCTGTGCGACTTTGCCAGCCAGTATTTTGCGCAGCCCGTCACCCCTGCCGATGTTGTCTGGACCTATTCCGGCGTGCGCCCGCTTTTTGATGACGGCGCAAGCTCGGCCAGTGCGGCAACGCGCGATTATACGCTGAAGCTCGACCAAAGCGCGGGTGCGCCGGTGCTGAATATTTTTGGCGGCAAGATCACCACCTACCGGCGGCTGGCAGAATCGGCGCTCGAGCATATCGGCAAGGTTCTGCCCTTGAGCAAAGGGAAATGGACCGCAGGTGTAGCTCTTCCAGGGGGCGATTTCGCGCATGACGGGGTGGCGATGCTGGTGGCCGAATTGCAGCGCGATTACCCGTTTCTGACTGATTTCTGGGCATGGCGACTGGTGCGCGCCTATGGCACCGAGGCGCGTATTGTGCTGGGCACTGCCAAACGCGCCACCGATCTGGGACAGGATTTCGGCGCAACTCTTACGGCGGCAGAGGTCACATGGCTGATAAGCTGCGAATATGCCCGCTCCGCCGAAGATGTGCTGTGGCGGCGCAGCAAGCTGGGCTTGCGGCTTAACAAGTCACAGGCCGCCGCACTGGATGACTGGATGGCGCGCCACGAGCAAAAGCTGTTGCGCGCCGCCGTATAAAACGCGTTTGAGGGAGGAAGAATTATGTCGATTGTCTTGGAGGGCGTCTCGAAAGTCGTAGAGGGGCAGAGCCATATCTACCCCACCGACCTGAGGCTGGAACGCGGCACAATGAATGTGCTGCTTGGCAAATGGTTCTTACTTGGTAAGCATTCGCCGAGGGCCGTCTGGCGGTTTGTTGTTGTGATTGTCTATCGAG
>JBBDJE010000021.1:0-35009 GCA_040880065.1 Paracoccaceae bacterium
CAGGCGGGCGTTGCCGCGGTTTCAGCCGGTCGCAGCGGTGTCGCCGCCGCGTCGTGCGCGCGCGACGCCCGCCGTGAACGCCGCGCACAAGACCCTGAACTGAGCCACGAGGCCGATGTCGATCGTTTTGGCGACCGGCTTGCCGGTTTGCGCGCCACCCAAGGAGATGGCACGCTGGCTGGCCGCGTTACGGCTGCCATGCGCAGCGAGGAACAGCGCCCCGCCCCACTGCGGCTTGGTGGTGTAAACCGCGCAGGCGAAGTATTGGACGATGATGAGGACGTGCTTGATGATGCATCCGGCGGGCTGACCCCGGCGGCTGTGCATAAACGCCCCGAACATTTGGTGCAGCATCCTTCGCCCAAGCCTGCGCCGCAATCCATGCGTGCCAAGGCCGAAGCGCAGCCGCGTCTGGCGCTTGAAGATACCAGCGCCGAGCATTATGCGATTCCGCCGCTCTCGCTGCTGGAAAGCCCGAAAACCATTGTGCGCGCGCAACTGTCTGATGATGCCTTGCAGGAAAACGCCCGCATGCTGGAAAGCGTGCTCGATGATTATGGCGTGAAGGGCGAGATTGTTTCGGTGCGCCCCGGCCCGGTTGTGACCATGTATGAGCTTGAACCCGCCGCCGGGCTGAAAGCCAGCCGGGTGATCGGGCTGGCTGATGATATTGCGCGCTCCATGTCGGCGCTTGCAGCGCGTGTTTCCACCATTCCCGGCCGTTCGGTCATTGGCATCGAACTGCCCAATGCGCACCGTGAAAAGGTGCTGCTGCGCGAAATTCTGGCCGCGCGCGCCTATGGCGACAGCACCCACCAACTGCCGCTTGCACTGGGTAAGGATATTGGCGGCGAACCTGTTGTGGCCAACCTTGCGCGCATGCCGCATTTGCTGATTGCGGGCACTACCGGGTCGGGCAAATCGGTGGCGATCAACACGATGATCCTGTCATTGCTCTACCAGCTTCGCCCCGATGAGTGCCGGCTGATCATGATTGACCCGAAAATGCTGGAACTTTCGGTCTATGACGGCATTCCGCACCTGCTGTCACCGGTTGTGACCGACCCGAAGAAAGCCGTGGTTGCCCTGAAATGGGTGGTGGCGGAAATGGAAGAACGCTATCGCAAAATGTCCAAAATGGGCGTGCGCAATATTGATGGCTATAACGGGCGCGTGGCCGAGGCGTTGGGTAAGAGCGAAGCGTTTACGCGCACCGTGCAAACCGGGTTTGATGACACGACCGGTGAGCCGATTTTCGAGACCGAAGAATTCACCCCCGAAAAAATGCCCTATATCGTGGTGATCGTCGATGAGATGGCCGATCTGATGATGGTGGCCGGCAAAGAGATCGAGGCCTGTATCCAGCGGCTTGCGCAGATGGCGCGTGCCTCGGGCATTCACCTGATCATGGCCACGCAGCGCCCCTCGGTTGATGTGATTACCGGCACGATCAAGGCCAACTTCCCGACGCGGATTTCCTTTCAGGTCACATCGAAGATCGACAGCCGCACCATTTTGGGCGAAATGGGTGCCGAACAGCTTCTGGGCATGGGCGATATGCTGTATATGGCGGGCGGCGGGCGCATCACCCGCGTGCATGGCCCGTTTGTCTCGGATGAAGAGGTTGAAGAAATCGTCAACTTCCTCAAAGCTCAGGGCAGCCCCGAATATGTGTCGGGTGTGGTTGAGGGGACGGATAGCGATACCGAAAACAATATCGACCTTGTGCTCGGCCTCAGTGATGGCAGCAATAGCGAAGACCAGCTTTACGATATGGCCGTAGCGATTGTGGCGCGGGACCGTAAATGCTCTACCTCCTACATCCAGCGCAAGCTCGCCATTGGCTATAACAAGGCGGCGCGCCTTGTCGAGCAAATGGAAGATAGCGGCATAGTTTCGCCTGCCAACCATGTAGGCAAGCGCGAGATACTTGTGCCTGAGGGTTGATGCCGCTATCAACACGCGGCGGATTTACGCGCGCTCGCGGTTTTGTGCTGTGCAACGGTTATCAGGCAAGGTTAAATAGAATTATGGATAGACGCCACTTTTTGACAGCCGCAACCGGCTTTGCCTTTGCCACCGCCCTACCCCGTATCGGCGTGGCACAAAACGCCGTGATTGACGGGCTCAACACCTATCTGAACGGCTTGACCCGTGTGCGTGCCCGCTTTCGCCAGTCCAGCCCCGACGGGACCGAGGCGACAGGGACGTTCTTTTTGTTAAAGCCCGGCAAAATGCGCTTTGAATTTGATGCGCCCGCCGACCAGCTTATCATTGCCGATGGCACGACACTGGCAGTGTTTGATGCCAAATCCAATGCCGGCCCGCAACGCTACCCGCAGCGACAGACCCCGCTTTCGCTTTTGTCGATGCGCACGATCAACGTTACATCCTCGCCCTTCGTGCGGCGGATTGATTTGATCGAGAGCCGCGCGCTGATTACCTTGTTTGACCCCGAAGCGCCGGAAAACGGCCAGATGGTCATGATTTTTGATACCGCGCCGATGGCGCTGCGTGAATGGGTTCTGACCGACCGGTCCGGGCTTGAAACACATGTGTTTCTGGAAACCATCGACACAACGGCGCGGTTTGAAACCCGCCTTTTCAACATCGCCCACAATATCTCGACCTTCCAGCGACGCCGCTAGAGCATGTTGCAACAAAAGCGGGAACCGGTTTTCTGCTTGTTAAGCATGCGTTATCGTAAAGTTAGAGCGTGGCGCGTGAATGGATATGAACGCGACAGGCTCTAGGCACCGCTGAATTTTGGCGGCCGCTTTTCGCGCTGGGCGGCCAGCCCTTCAATATGGTCTGCCGAGGCGAAGGCCGCTGCGATTCGGGCTTTTGCGGCGGCTTTATCCAGCGTGCCACGTTCAATTTCAACGATTGTGCGCTTCATGCCCTGCACGGCCATAGGGGCCAGACCGGCAATGTGCTCAGCCATCGCCGTAGCGCGCCCGGCCAGCGCGTCCGGTGCAACCAAATCTTCAAGAAACCCCGCCGCCAGCAAGGCGCTATCCTCAAAGGTTTCGGCCATCAGGAACATGCGCCGCGCCATTTGGCTGCCAAGGCGGGCAACCGCGCGGGCAATGCCGGCAGGCTCGTAATGGATGCCAAGCTTTGCGGGCGGCACAAAGGCACGCATGCCGGTCACGCCTATGCGAAAATCTGCCGCCAGCGCCAGTTCCACCCCGCCGCCATAAGCACCGCCGTTAAGCGCGGCAATGACCGGCGCGGGGAAATCTTCAAGCGCATCGCATAAAGCGGTCAGCGGGTTCTCGGCCCAATCGCTATTGGCAACATCATCAAGGCTTGCACCGGCACAAAAGCTTTTGCCGGTGCCGGTGAGAATGATCGCGCGCAGCCCCGTGCCTTGCCCCGTGCCTTGCTCCGTGCCTTGCCAAGCCTGCAATTGCGCAACAATCTCAGCCATCGCATCGCGGGTGAGCGCATTATGCGCAGCGGGCCGGTTGAGCGTGATCCGTCCGATGTTACCCTGCCGCGCTGCTATTATCATAGATCGAAGCTCGCAAAAACCGGCACATGGTCGCTGGGTTTTTCCCAGCCGCGCGCATCACGAATAATGCGGCTGGAATGGCCCGAAGCAGCAATATCGGATGTAGCCCAGATATGATCGAGCCTGCGGCCTTTATCGGCATCGCTCCAATCCTTCGCGCGATACGACCACCATGAATAGAGCTTGCCCTCGGGAATATCGGCGCGGGTGACATCAACCCAGTTGCCCGCGTTTTGCACTTGCGCCAGATGCTCCACCTCGATCGGGGTATGGCTGACGATCTTGAGCAGTTGCTTGTGACTCCAAACATCATCTTCGCGCGGCGCGATGTTCAAATCACCCACCATGATGGATTTTTCTGGCTTTTCCGCCGTAAACCAGTCGCGCATTTCTCTCAAAAAGTCGAGCTTGTGGCCGAATTTTTCGTTGACCGTGCGGTCGGGCACATCGCCACCTGCGGGCACGTAAAAATTGTGGATGGTCACACCGTTTTCCAGCCGCGCCGCCACATGGCGCGCATCGCCTTTTGCGCAAAAATCGCGGTGGCCAGCATCCACCGCCGGAATACGTGACAGAATCGCCACGCCGTTATAGCCTTTCTGGCCCCGTGCGATCAGTCTGTAGCCAAGGGCGGAAAACGCCTCGACGGGCATAAGCTCGACCGGCGATTTGCACTCTTGCAGGCACAAAACATCGGGGGCGTGGTCGCCAAGCAGCTTTGCTACCATATCCTGGCGCAACCGCACCGAATTGATGTTCCATGTTGCCAGTGTAAACGCCATGCTCCGCCCCTTTTGCAAATTTTGGCGCAGTGTCGCGCGCCACAGGCAGGCATTCAAGCGCTAAGGCAACAGGCGGCGATACATATGCCAACTGGCATGGCCCAGCACCGGCATGACAATGAACAACCCCAGAAACGCCGGCAACATGCCAATGAACAGGCAGGAAGCAATGAGTGCGGCCCAAACCAGCATTGGCACTGGGTTGCGCAGCACAGCGGCAAAACTGGTGATCATCGCGGTCACAAAATCAACCTCGCGGTCAAGCAAGAGCGGCAGGCTTATCACCGTTATACAGTAAAGAAACATGGAAAACCCGCCGCCGATGATGGTGCCAACGGCGAGCATTGTCAGCCCTTCGGTGGTGAGCAATGCCTCGTATGATGTGGAGATATTCGTCAACGCGCTCATCCCCATAAAAAGCGCAAAAATCGCATGACCCACGAAAACCCAGAACATGAACAACATCAGGATCACCACCGCCATGGACGGGATCTGCCGGTTGCGCTGCGCAAATACCGCGCCCAGAACACGCGCCCAACGCGGCGCCTCACCCGCCCCTAGCGCGCGCGATACCTCGTAAAGCCCAACAGCGGCAAAGGGGGCGAGTATGGGGAAGCCTGCGATAAAGGGTATCGCCCACCAGCTTTCGCCCGTAGCGCGAAAGGCCGATACAAGCACAATGCCGCCAAGCACATAGAACAGGCTGAAAAACAAACCAAAAAGCGGCGCGCGGCCAAAGTAGCGCGCGCCGGCCAGCAGCACGGCAGGCAGGTCGGCCAAAGCAATGCTGCGCAGTGGCGGAATGGTTGATGGTGCGGGATGGTCGGTCATGGTTCGCCTCCTGTTTTTGGCCAGTCTGGCGCAATTTTGCAAGGAATCCATGATCTTGATCAAGCGCCGTTAATCATAGGCAACGATTTCAAACTCGATATTGTCATGGTCGCGAAAGTAAAACCGACGGCCCGGCTCATAATCGGCATGGTTGCCGGGGGTGAAGCCTGCGGCCTTGACGCGCGTCTCGATAGCGTCGAGATCATCAACCACGATGCCCACCAGCTTTTGCCCACTCCCGCCTGCATTTGCGCGAAGAGCTGGACGTTAGGATTGCCGCCCTGAACAAGCTGCGCAACAATCTGGACGGCTGTATCGGCTGCGGTTGTCTTTCGATGAAAAACTGCGCGCTCTACAACCCCGGCGACCGCGCCCGCCTGAAGGGCGCGGGGCCGCGTTATTTGCTGGGCGATTCGCCTGATCAGGCCGAAAGCCGGTAGCCGCCGCTTTCGGTAAGCAGAATTTGCGCATTGCTCGGGTCCGGCTCGATCTTCTGGCGAAGCCGGTAGATATGGGTTTCCAGCGTATGGGTTGTCACCCCGACATTATAGCCCCAGACCTCGTGCAGCAGCACATCACGCGCAACCACGCTATCAGAGGCGCGGTAGAGGTATTTCAGAATGTTGGTTTCCTTCTCGGTCAGGCGAATTTTGCGCTCAGACTCATCCAGCAGCATCTTGGCGGCCGGCTTGAACGTGTAGGGGCCAACCTGAAACACCGCATCTTCCGATTGTTCGTGCTGGCGAAGCTGGGCGCGGATACGCGCAAGCAGCACGGGAAACTTGAACGGTTTGGTCACGTAATCATTCGCGCCAGCATCCAGACCGAGGATCGTGTCGCTATCGGTATCATGGCCCGTCAGCATCAGCACCGGGGCTTTCACGCCCTGTTTGCGCATCAGGCGGCACAGCTCGCGGCCATCCATATCGGGCAGGCCAACATCGAGGATTATCAGATCGTAATGCGATTCCTTGGCGCGTTTCAGCCCGTCGGCACCGTTGCCGGCCTCGAACACGTCAAAGTCGTCGGTCAGCACCAACTGGTCGGCAAGCGCCTCGCGCAGGTCTTCATCATCGTCGACCATCAGAATTTTTTTCAAGCCGCTCATTGCACCCTCCATCGTGACTATAGGGTAGAGTTGTGGCAGATCGGCGTTTTTGGCAATGCCTGCGACGCGCGCCTCACGTCTCTGTGTCACTTGGGGGTGGTATGTTTCAGTTTGCGGGTTCAAGCTTGCCAAACCTGTAACATTGCGCAACACAACTTCGTTATGAGCCACTTTCTTACACCACAGGCCCGCATGGCCCGCGCACAGCATGATTTGCGCATAGGATTGCCTATTTTTCTGGGCGATGGCCTGCTTGTCGCTGCGGTTGAAACGCTGGATGCGGCGGGGCTTGCCGCCATTTCTGGGCTTGGCCGCCCGGATCTGGTGCTATCGGCTGCGCGGGCCGAAACACTGAAAGCGCGCGTTTATTCTGGCGATCATGCGCGCATCGCCCTGCCCGAGGGCGCAGATTTGCGCTGGCTGCACGCCTCGGCCGACCCGGCGGCAGACCTGAACTATCCCATGAAGGGCCCCTATCAAAGCCTGCGCGAAAACCCCGATGCCGCAGGCTGCCGCGCCGCGCTTGGCTTGCTGCGCCGCGCACATTTGCTACCGGCTGCGCTGGTTTTGCGGCTTGATGCTGCCCCTGCCGGGCTGACCATGCTGTCGCTGGACGAAGTAACACATGCCGCAACCCCGCAACTGCGCGAGGTTGCAGGCGCGCGCGTGCCGCTGCAGGTTTCTGCCGCCGGGCGCGTGCTGGTCTTTCGGGATGATCATGGCGATGAGGAACATTACGCCGTTGAAATTGGCGCGCCCGACCGTTCAAAACCGGTTTTGGCGCGGCTGCATTCGGCCTGCTTTACCGGCGATGTGATCGGCAGCAAAAAATGCGATTGCGGCGCGCAGCTTGCGGCCGCGCTGGACGCGATTGGCACAGCGGGCGCGGGTGTGCTGCTTTACCTCAACCAAGAAGGGCGGGGCATTGGCCTCGCCAATAAAATGCGCGCCTATGGCTTGCAGGACCAGGGATTTGATACGGTTGAAGCCAACCACCGGCTTGGCTTTGCCGATGACGAGCGTGATTTCACCATTGGTGCACAAATCTTGCGTAAAATGGGCTTTGTCGCCGTGCGGTTGATGACCAATAACCCTGCCAAAGTCGCCCGTATGGACAGTTGCGGGCTGAAAGTGGTGGAACGCGTGCCGCTGGCTGTGGGGCGCACGGCTGAAAATGCCGGATATCTGGATACCAAAGCTGCAAAATCGGGGCATTTGCTGTGAGCAGCGATTTGCTGGTCAGCCCGCAAGGCGCGCGGTTTGCAGGGCGGCACATGCAATGCGCCTTGGGGCGCGGCGGCATTGGCGCAAAACAGGCCGAGGGGGACGGGATCACCCCGTCTGGCCGCTTTGCCTTGCGCGCGGTCTGGTATCGGGCCGACCGTGTTACCCCGCAAACCCTGCTGCCCAGCCACAAAATTACCTCGCAAGATGGCTGGTCGGACGATATGCGCGACCCTGATTACAACCGCCATGTTACCCTGCCCCATGGCTACCGGCACGAGGCCCTTTGGCGCGACAGCCCGGTTTACGACCTTGTCGGCGTGATGGATTATAACCTCAGCCCCGTGGTTGCCGGTGCCGGTTCGGCGGTGTTTTTGCACATCTGGCGCGGGGCGCGCCACCCCACCGAAGGCTGTGTGGCGCTCGCACGTGAAGACCTGCTTTTCGTGCTTGCTGGCTGGAGCGCACAAAGCCGCATCATCATTCAGCCGTAATCGCGCTCACCGAAAATGGCCGAACCCACGCGGATATGCGTAGCACCGGCAGCAATCGCCTCTTCAAAATCACCGCTCATGCCCATGGACAGGCCAGCAAGCCCGTTGCGCGCGGCCATGTCGGCCAGCGCCTTGAAATGCGGGCGCGGATTGTCATCAACCGGTGGAATCACCATCAGCCCGGCCAGCGGCAGTGCATAATCATCGCGGCAGCGGGCGATGAACGCATCCAGATCATCGGGCGCGATACCGGCCTTTTGCGGTTCCAACCCAGTGTTTACCTGCACGAAAAGCTGCGGGCAGGAGCCGCGCGCCTGCGCCTCGTCGGCCAGTTTGCGCGCCAGCTTGTCACGGTCAAGGCTGTGGATGGTGTCAAACACATCCAGCGCGGGTTTGATCTTGTTGGTTTGCAGCGGGCCAAGCAAATGCAGCTCCACCCCAACAAATTCGGCGCGGAAATCCGGCCATTTGCCCTGCGCTTCCTGCACCTTGTTTTCGCCAAAAACACGGTGGCCCGCCTGCAACACTGCCGCCACGCGCGCATTCGGCTGCACTTTTGAAACCGCGATCAGCGTAATATCGGCCATATCGCGGCCCGCCGCTATTGCCGCCTGCGCCACACGCGCCAAAACTGTGTCCAAGCCCATCGCATTCCCCTGCTTTTCAGCTTGTGTGCCACGGGCCTGCCCAAAAGAAAAGGGCGCACCAAGCGGCGCGCCCTTAACTTAATGTTTGCGTTCAGCTTAGAACGGCATGGTCATCCAAACCGATACACCATTGCGAATTTCTTCGGGACCGGCATCAGAATATTGAGCCCAGCCAGCACCAACAGTGGCGGCACCAACCTGCATCAGGCCATAGGCATAAACGCCGTCGCCCTGGTCCCAGCCAGCAGCAACCGAGATATTGTCGTTAACTTCGTAACCAACATCAACACCGAAGTTGCTTGCGCCGGAGTCATCGCCATCCCAGTAGGCACCCACGGAGACCGGGCCAGTGGCATAGTCAACAGAAACGCCGTAGGCATCCGGCACACTATTCGCCGGCACACTGTTGTTGATTGCATAATAGCCAGCAAGACCAATGTCGCCCAATGTAGTTGAAGCTGCTACACCAATGGAATCAAAGGTGGGGCCGAACGTATCGTGCATGTAGGCTACATCAACTTCAAAACCACCAAAGCTTCCGCCAACGCTAACACCATAGGTTTTCGAGTTGGCGTGACCATCTTCATCATAGCCAGCAGTAAAGCGGATTGCGCCAAACTCGCCAGCAGCACCAATAGACATCAGGTTTGACGCGTAATTATCACCTAACGCGTCGAACGAAACGCCAACCATCACGCCACCATAGGTTACGTCAACACGCGCAACAACTTCGTCATTCACTTCGCGCCATGTTTCACGCCATGGTGGGAGCTTTCTAAGTTCCATGCCATCTAGCTGGTTGAACATGTCAACCGCAGCATATTCAACGTCACCCACGGTCAGCGTGGCCCAAGGGGTGGTGACGGTGATGGTCGGGAAGTCGTCGAAATTGCCGGTGTAAAGGTCAAGGCCATAGGTCACTTTAACCGAAACGCCACCGTCAAACTCGGCGGTGCCGGTGATGTCGAGCGAACCGTCAAGGAACAGCCCACCTTCATCAAGATCGTTATAACCAACGGTGACTTCGCCACCGAAGGTCACGTCAGCAGCGGCATAGCCTGCGAAGGCGACCAGTGCGGAGGTCGTGAGAAGTACTTTTTTCATTGTGAGCTCCTAAATCGTAACCATAATTAACATCCGATTAACGTGAGACTTACGCAAAGCGCCAACGAATCTCAATATTTTTAGTGCCGACAGGCGCTATTTTTTGCGTTGGCCATAAAGATGATGCAGTTTGGCAACAAAAAAGGGCGCACCAAGCGGCGCGCCCTTAACTTAATGTTTGCGTTCAGCTTAGAACGGCATGGTCATCCAAACCGATACACCATTGCGAATTTCTTCGGGACCGGCATCAGAATATTGAGCCCAGCCAGCACCAACAGTGGCGGCACCAACCTGCATCAGGCCATAGGCATAAACGCCGTCGCCCTGGTCCCAGCCAGCAGCAACCGAGATATTGTCGTTAACTTCGTAACCAACATCAACACCGAAGTTGCTTGCGCCGGAGTCATCGCCATCCCAGTAGGCACCCACGGAGACCGGGCCAGTGGCATAGTCAACAGAAACGCCGTAGGCATCCGGCACACTATTCGCCGGCACACTGTTGTTGATTGCATAATAGCCAGCAAGACCAATGTCGCCCAATGTAGTTGAAGCTGCTACACCAATGGAATCAAAGGTGGGGCCGAACGTATCGTGCATGTAGGCTACATCAACTTCAAAACCACCAAAGCTTCCGCCAACGCTAACACCATAGGTTTTCGAGTTGGCGTGACCATCTTCATCATAGCCAGCAGTAAAGCGGATTGCGCCAAACTCGCCAGCAGCACCAATAGACATCAGGTTTGACGCGTAATTATCACCTAACGCGTCGAACGAAACGCCAACCATCACGCCACCATAGGTTACGTCAACACGCGCAACAACTTCGTCATTCACTTCGCGCCATGTTTCACGCCATGGTGGGAGCTTTCTAAGTTCCATGCCATCTAGCTGGTTGAACATGTCAACCGCAGCATATTCAACGTCACCCACGGTCAGCGTGGCCCAAGGGGTGGTGACGGTGATGGTCGGGAAGTCGTCGAAATTGCCGGTGTAAAGGTCAAGGCCATAGGTCACTTTAACCGAAACGCCACCGTCAAACTCGGCGGTGCCGGTGATGTCGAGCGAACCGTCAAGGAACAGCCCACCTTCATCAAGATCGTTATAACCAACGGTGACTTCGCCACCGAAGGTCACGTCAGCAGCGGCATAGCCTGCGAAGGCGACCAGTGCGGAGGTCGTGAGAAGTACTTTTTTCATTGTGAGCTCCTAAATCGTAACCATAATTAACATCCGATTAACGTGAGACTTACGCAAAGCGCCAACGAATCTCAATATTTTTAGTGCCGACAGGCGCTATTTTTTGCGTTGGCCATAAAGATGATGCAGTTTGGCAACAAAAAAGGGCGCACCAAGCGGCGCGCCCTTATCTTGATGTTTGCGTTCAGCTTAGAACGGCATGGTCACCCAAACCGATACACCTTGGCGAATTTCTTCGGGACCGGCATCGGAATAGTTAGCCCAGCCGGCACCAACGGTGGCGGCACCAGCCTGCATCAGGCCATAGGCATATACGCCATCGCCTTCGTCCCAGCCAACTGCGACCGAGATGTTTTCGTTAACTTCGTAACCAACATCAACGCCGAAGTTGCTTGCGCCGGAGTCATCGCCATCCCAATAGGCACCCACGGTGACCGGGCCAGTGGCATAGTCAACAGCAACGCCGTAAGCGTCAGGTGCTTGCGAGTTGATGGCATAGTAGGCCGACACGCCAGCCGCACCGAAGGTCGTTGCCATAGCGAGACCGATCGAGTTTGAACCATTGTGATCTTCATACTGATAGGCCGCGTCAACGTCAAAGCCACCAAACGAGGTGCCAACGCTGAAACCATAGATGTACTGGCCAAGATCGTCGCCGGGGGTGCCTGCATGATTTTGCGTCATGTCGTAACCAGCGGTGAACGAGAAGGCACCGAATTCGCCCATGGCACCAATCGACAATGCGTTGGTTGCATAGTTCGGGTTGAACAGGCCGGTATCCATCGAAACGCCAACGGTGAAACCGCCGAAGGTTGCGTCGACACGTGCAACCATCTCGGTATTAATTTCGCGCCATTCGGTTTCGTCACCAGCGTTGGTTGCCATACCATCAACGGCGGCAAACATGTCGGTACCGGCATATTCAACGTCACCAACGGTCAGCGTGGCCCAGGGGGTGGTTACGGTGACGGTCGGGAAATTGTCGAAAGTGCCAGCATACAGGTCGTAACCATAGGTCACTTCAACCGAAACGCCACCGTCAAACTCGGCGGTGCCGGTGAGGTCGAGCGAGCCATCAATGAAGAGGCCGCCTTCGTCAATATCGTTATAACCAACGGTGACTTCGCCACCGAACGACACGTCAGCAGCGGCATAGCCTGCGAAGGCTACCAGTGCGGAGGTCGTGAGAAGTACTTTTTTCATGTGTATTCCCTCGTGAGAGTTAAATTGCCTCATCCGGGAACACCCGGAAGGAGTGATGCTGTTTTCTGCCAAAGCGACGCGACCGTCAAGCAAGCCAGAGTTTTTATTGCACTTGTTTGCCCCCCTGATGCACAGATGCAACACTATTGCCCAAAGCAAGCGGTTTTGGCCCCCTTGTTAGTGTGCGCATCTGCTTATACTAGTCGAAAAACAAGGGCATAACCCCAGACGATAAGGCGAAACACCATGGCAACCCGCTACGACCCCCAACAGATAGAGCCGAAATGGCAGGCAAAATGGCATGAGTCGGATTTGTTTTGCGCAAAGCGCGATGCGAGCAAGCCAAAATACTATGTGCTGGAAATGTTTCCCTACCCGTCGGGCAAGCTGCATATCGGGCATGTGCGCAACTATTCCATGGGCGACCTTGTGGCGCGCTACAAAGCCGCCCAAGGCTATAGTGTGTTTCACCCGATGGGATGGGATGCGTTTGGCATGCCCGCCGAAAATGCCGCCATGGCCAACAACACCCACCCCGGCACATGGACACGGCACAACATTGCCCAGATGAAAGAGCAGTTCGCCGCCCTTGGCCTGTCGCTCGACTGGAGCCGCGAGCTGGCAACCTGCGAGCCGGAGTATTACGGCCAGCAGCAGGCGCTGTTTCTGGATATGTTGGCGGCCGGGCTTGCTTACCGCAAATCGGCGCAGGTGAACTGGGACCCGGTTGACATGACCGTGCTGGCCAATGAACAGGTGATCGACGGGCGCGGCTGGCGCTCGGGCGAACTGGTGGAGCGGCGCGAGCTTACGCAATGGTTCTTCAAAATCTCGGACTATTCCGAAGAATTGCTGGCGGCGCTCGATGGTTTGCAGAACTGGCCGGACAAAGTGCGCCTGATGCAGAAAAACTGGATTGGCAAGTCACGCGGGCTGAAATTTGGCTTTGAAACGGTAAACGCGCCTGCTGGCTTTGACAGTATCGAGGTTTATACCACGCGCCCCGATACGCTGATGGGCGCGTCGTTCATGGCCATCGCCGCCGACCATCCGCTGGCAAAAGCGCTGGAAACCGACCCGGCGCTGGCCGCCTTCAACGCCGAATGCCGACGCGGCGGCACCTCGGCCGCCGAGATCGAGACCGCCGAGAAGCGCGGATATGATACCGGCATAAGGGTGCGCCACCCGCTTGATCCGACATGGGAATTGCCGGTCTGGGTTGCGAATTTCGTGCTGATGGATTATGGCACCGGCGCGATTTTCGGCGTGCCCGCGCATGACCAGCGCGACTTTGACTTCGCCCACAAATACGCCCTGCCGATCATCTCGACCTTTGTGGCCGAGGCGGGCGTGGATGCAGCGCCAACCGAAGCTTTCGTGCCGCCGAAGTCTGAGACGGTGCGCTTTGTGCGCGCCATCGCGGGGCCCGAAATCCAGACCGGCGAGGCCGCCATCGAGGCCGCCATCGACCGTGCCGAAGCCGAAGGCTGGGGCAGGGGTGTCATCAACTACCGCCTGCGCGATTGGGGCATCAGCCGCCAGCGCTATTGGGGCTGCCCGATTCCGGTTGTGCATTGCGATGCCTGCGGCGTGGTGCCCGAGAAAAAGGAAAACCTGCCGATCAAACTGCCCGAGGATGTGAGCTTCGATACCCCCGGCAACCCGCTTGACCGGCATGCGACATGGCGCAACTGCGCCTGCCCGAAATGCGGTGCCCCCGCCCGGCGCGAAACCGATACGATGGACACATTTGTTGATAGTAGCTGGTATTACGCGCGTTTCACCGCCCCCCATGCGACCACGCCCACCGACCCCGACGAGGCCGCTTACTGGATGAATGTCGACCAGTATATCGGCGGCGTTGAACACGCGATTTTGCACCTGCTCTATTCGCGGTTTTTTGCGCGCGCCATGGTCAAATGCGGGCATTTGCCCGAATCGGCGACCGAGCCGTTCAACGCGTTGTTCAATCAGGGCATGGTCTGCCATGAGACCTATTACACCGAAAACGCCCGCGGCCTGCCCGTTTGGCACGCACCCGACGAGGTAAACCGCAGCGCCGATGGTGCGACCCTTAAAGCCGATGGCAGCGCGGTCAAGATCGGCCCCTCGGTCAAAATGTCGAAATCCAAGCGCAACGTGATCGACCCGATGGAGCAGATCCATCTGAACGGGGCCGATGCCGCGCGCTGGTTCGTGCTATCCGACAGCCCGCCCGAGCGCGATGTCGAATGGACCGCCGCAGGCGCTGAGGCCGCGCTCAAACATCTGGCGCGCGTTTGGCGGTTTGCCGACGAGATCGGCACGCGCAGCGAGCAAACCGCCCCGCCGGGTGCACATGACGAGGCCCGCAGCCTGACAAAAGCCATGCACCGCGCGATTGCCGATGTCACCGACTGTTTTGAAGGCTTTGCCTTCAACAAGGCCATCGCCAAAATGTATGAGCTTACCGCGCAAATCGGGCGGTCAAACGCGCCGCTGGCTGACAAACGCCAAGCGATTCAAACGCTGGCCCAGCTTATGGCCCCCATCACCCCGCATCTGGCCGAAGAGGTATGGGAGATGACCGGCGGCGCTGGCCTGATTGCGCAGGCACCCTGGCCAAAACCCGATGCCGCGCAGCTGGTGGATGATGAAATCACCCTGCCCATTCAGGTGAACGGCAAGCGGCGTGGTGAAATGCAGGTGCCCGCCACCGCCGACAAGGCAGAGATCGAGGCGCTGGCGCTGGCGCATCCATCGGTTCTGCCCTATCTTGACGGGAAACCGCCGAAAAAGCTTATCGTTGTGCCGGGGCGCATTGTGAATGTCGTTGTCTAGCAAGCCACCAACCCGCCGCAAACTGCTGGCTCTTTTGCCAGCGGCTGCCTTGTTTGGCGTGGCGGGTTGCGGCTTTACGCCGGTTTACGGCCCCGGCTCGGCTGCCAACAGCCTGCGCGGGCGCATTGCGCTACCGGCCTTTGATTCGCGCCTGTCTTTTGACATGTTCGAGCGCCTTGAACAGCGGCTTGGCCCGCCGGAATCGCCGCTTTACCGGCTGACCATCGCCACAACGGTGCAACAGCAGGGGCTGGCGATTTCGCAAGACAACGCGATCACCCGTTATAATTTGCGCGCCACGGCAGACTATAGCCTTACCAGTCTCAACACCGATGAACGGGTATTTGCTGCTCAGGCGCGGGCCTTCACCGCCTATTCGGCCACAGCTTCGGCCTATGCCACCCGCGTCGCCGCGCGCGATGCCGAACGCCGGATTGCCGTGTCGCTGGCCGACCAGATCGCCACGCGCATTGCCGTCGCCGCGGCGGATCTCGCTTCATGAAGGCAGACGCACGCAGCGCCGCGCGGTTTTTTGATGCGCCCGACCTGTCGCGCGCCGCAGTGCTGATTTATGGCGAGGACGCGATGCGCGTCGCGCTTAAACGTCAGGCGCTTGTTGCCAAACTTCTCGGGCCCGAGGGGGAGGCTGAAATGCGCCTCACCCGCATGTCGGCCGCCGGCTTGCGCACCGATCCGGCCTCATTGGCCGATGCGCTTGGCGCGCAGGGGTTTTTTGGTGGCCAGCGGGTTGTGCTGCTGGAAGATGCAACCGATGCCAGCGCCAAGGCGATTGATGCGGCCTTGCAAGACTGGCGGCAGGGCGATGCGATGCTGGTGATCACCGCAGGCAAGCTTGGCACCGGCGCCAAAGGGCTGCGCAAACTGATCGAGAGCCACCCCGCCGGACTGGCCATCGCCATCTATGATGACCCGCCAAGTGCTGAGGAGATCGACCGCCAGCTTGCGGCGGCAGGCATCGCCAATATCACACAGGATGCACGCCAAGACCTGCATGTGCTTGCCAGCAGCTTTGATCCGGGTGACTTTGCGCAACTGGTTGAAAAGCTTTCGCTTTATACGCGCGGGCAGGAAACACCTGCTGACGCTGCCGATATCGCCGCCGTTGCCCCTGTCAGCATCGAGGCGGAAAGCGATGTGGCCATTGAACTGCTTGCCGCAGGCAAAGCGGCCGAACTCGCCCCGCAACTTACAAGGCTCGATGCGCAAGGCACAACGCCGGTTTCGCTTGTTCTGGCCGCCCAGCGCTATTTCCGCCTTTTGCACGCTGCCGCCACCCATTCCGGCGGGCCGGACGCCGCACTTGCCGCCGCCCGCCCGCCGGTTTTCGGGCCGCGCCGCAACCGTTTCATGGGCTATTTGCGCGGCTGGCACCCCGAACGGCTGGAAGCCGCGCTCAAAACCCTGACCGATACCGACCTTGCGCTGCGCTCCTCGCGCCCCATCCCCGCCCATGCCATGCTGGAACGCGCCTTTGTGCGCATTGCCATGCTGCGCGCCAGAAACGACTGAAAGGACGCATTATGTATCAGGTTATCGGCCATCCGCGTTCACGCACCATGCGCGTGCTCTGGATGCTTGAAGAGCTTGGCCAGCCCTATGAGTTGATTGCCCACAATCCCGGCTCGGAGGCGGCGCGCGCCCTCAACCCTTCGGGCAAGGTGCCAGTGCTGTTGGTCGAGGGTGCGGCAATATCGGATTCGGTTGCCATCATGCAGTTTCTGGCTGACCGCCACACCGCGCTGACCTTTCCGGCAGGCAGTATAGAGCGTGGCCAACAAGACAGTTTCACCCAATTTGTCTGCGACGAGGTTGACGGCCCGCTCTGGACGGCTGGCAAACACAGCTTTGCTTTGCCCGAAAATCTACGCGTGCCCGAGGTCAAGCTTACCGCCAAGGCCGAATTTGCCAATGCCATGCGCATTTTAAGCACCCGCTTAGGTGAGAATGAATTTGTGATGGGCGATAAAATCACCGTGCCGGATATTCTGCTTGGCCATTGCGCGGGTTGGGCTGTCGGGGCCAAGTTCGACCTGCCCGAGGGCAATGTCGGCGCCTATTTCACCCGCCTGCGCGCCCGGCCTGCGCTGCGCCGCGCCATGGAGGCTTCGGCAGCCTAGCCGAGCCGCGCCACCAGCATGTCCAACGCCATCGCATAGCCCTTGGTGCCTTGGCCAATGATCACCTCATCGGCGCGGGCCGACACATAGGAATGATGGCGAAAGGCTTCGCGGGCGTGGATATCCGAGATATGCACCTCGATCACCGGACCATCAAAAGCATAAAGCGCATCGAGAATTGCGATGGATGTATGCGAATAGGCGGCAGGGTTGATGATGATGCCGCACGCATCCTGCCGCGCTTCTTGTATCCAGTCCACAAGCTGGCCTTCGTGGTTGGATTGCAGCGCGCGCAAGGTGTAACCCGCCGCTTTGGCCTGTTCAGTCAGCTTAGCTGCAATCTCGTCCAGCGTATCGGCGCCGTAAAGTTCGGGCTGGCGCTGGCCGAGCAGGTTCAGGTTCGGGCCGTTCAAAAGGTAAATCCTGTCTGTCATACGGCCCTCCGGGGTTTCAATCGCACGGCTACGCGTCAGCCTGCGCGGCGATGATGATGATTTCAACCAGATAATCCGGCGTTGCCAATGCGCTTTCACCGGTCGCGCGGGCGGGTGCGTGGCCTGCGGGCACCCAGGCATCCCATTCGGCGTTCATCGCCGCAAAATCATCCATGCTGGACAGCCAGATTGTCGCCTGCAAAATATGCTCTTTGGACGAGCCTGCTTGGCTGAGCAGCGCATCTATCCCTGCCAGAATCGTGCGGGTTTGCGCGGCAGCGTCTTCACCTGGGTTGCCCACCTGCCCAGCCAGATAGACCGTTCCGTTATGAATAGCGGCCTGACTCATCCGTGCGCCGGTTTTGATACGTGTAATGCTCATGTTTGTGTCCTTACTTGAATGAAAAACGATGTGGCGAGAGCGCGGTGACCACCCAATCGGCCAGTGCTGGCGGGCAGCCGGTGCATAGATCGGCGGTAAGCTGTGCCATTGCGGGGGCGGTTTGCACGCCATAGCCGCCCTGACCTACCAGCCAGAAAAACCCCGGCACCGCAACATCAAACCCCGCCACAAGCGTGCGGTCAGCCACAAAACTGCGTAGGCCGGCCCAGCTTCGCTCTACCCGCACAACAGGCATGGTGACATCTTGCTCGAACCGGTCCAACCCTTCGGCCAGCACCATATCATCGGGCCATGCGTCATGCGGCGCGACCGGGTCTTCCTCGGCGGGGGATACCATCAGCTTGCCGCCCATCGGCTTGGCATACCAAAGGTCATCAACTGTGCCCAACAGCGGCCAATGCGCCACATCCTGCCCATCAGGCGGTGGTAAAATGGCGGCCGAGCGGCGCATTGGCAACAGCCCCACCGGCGCTACCCCCGCCATTTGCGCCACGACATCGCCCCAGGCGCCCGCAGCGTTGACGATAATGGGCGCGCTGAACTGCTCTTCCGGCGTGGTGACCAGCCAATCGCCATTATGCGCAATAGCCAGCACCTCGGCCTTGCAAACAACCTGCCCGCCATGGCGTTTAAGTATACGCGCAAAGCCGTTCAGCATCAGGTCAACATCAATATCCTGCGCGTTATCCTCATAAACCGCGGCGGCAAAACGTTGCTGGCGCAGGATCGGCACCATCGCTGCGGCATCGGCAAGGCTGATCGGCTCGATCCCCACCGCGCCTTGCTGCATTTCGTTAAGCGCACCAAGCGTGCCGTCATGGGCCAAGGTGAGCATGCCGCGCGGTGACAGAAGGCTTTGCTCTGCAATCTCGCCAGCCGCCGCCATAAGCGGGCCGGATACCGCATTGATCGCGCGCAGGGTGGCATTGCCATAGTTGGTGATGAAAATGGCAGCCGAACGTGCGGTGGAATGCGCCCCGATGCTTGGCTCGCGCTCCAGCACCACGACCTTTGCGCCCGTCTCGGCACAGCGTGCCGCGGCGCTGATACCAGCAATACCGCCACCAATAACCAGAATATCCGCCGTGATCATACCGCCTGAAACCCGCGCAAGAAGCTGGTGAGGTTGGTGCCCAGATCGTCGGACAAATAGCCGCCTTCCTGCACGAAAAGCGTGGGCAGTTTGAGCGCGGCAATCGCGGCGGCGATCTCGGCAAAGCCTTTTGTGGTTATGGCAAAACCTTTGAACGGGTCGCCCTCATGCGCATCCAGCCCAAGGGCAACAACCAATGTATCTGCCCCGAATGCGGCAATCCTCTCCAGCGCCTTGGCCAGCGCAGCCAGATAGGCGGCATTGTCGGTGCCGCGCGGCAGGGGCAGGTTGAGATTGTAGCCAAGCCCCTCGCCTTCGCCGCGCTCATGCCCATGGCCCCAGAAAAACGGATAGAACCGCGCCGGATCGGCGTGGAGCGAGACGGTCAGCACCGAAGGGTCACGCCAGAAAATGCCCTGCGTGCCGTTGCCATGGTGCACATCGACATCCAGCACAGCCACGCGCTTGCCAAGCGCCGAAAGGCGGCGGGCCGCGATTGCCGCATTGTTCAAAAAGCAGAACCCCCCCGCCATATCGCCAAAAGCATGGTGGCCAGGCGGGCGGCACAGGGCATAGGCTGCGCGGTCCGCGCCCAGCGCATCGGCCCCGGCTATGGCGGTTTGGGCCGATAGATAGGCCGCCGACCAGGTGTGTTCACCAATCGGGCAGGCGGTATCGGCCTGATGGTAGCCCGCCTGGCCGGTTGCTGAAAGCGGGTAGGAATCGCTGCGATTGGCGGGGTGGATATTGGGAATGACCTCGTCGCCCGCGCCGTCGATCCGCCGCCAGCATGTGTATATATTTTGCAAAAACGTCAGATATTCAGGGCTGTGCACAGCGGCAATCGGGCCAAGCCCGGCATCGGGCGGAGTGGCAAATTCGCAGCCCGCCGCCAATGCGCCCTTTTGCAGAATATCGAGCCGCGCGGGGGCTTCGGGGCTAGGCTGAATCCGGCCATTGGCCATGAAATGCTGCGGGTCATGCGCCGCCTGACGGCTGTCTACAAAGGCTTTCATCGCGGATCCTTCAATGCTTGCAAAGCCGCGCCCGACAGGCGCAGCGCATGCTCGTCGCCCAGCACTTCAAAGCCGAGCTTGCGGTAAAAGGCAAGGGCTGCGGCATTGTCTTTATAGGCAGCAAGCTTGATGAATGCACCCGCCCAGTCCGCCGCCGCATCGGCCTGCACCGCCGCCAGAAGCCGCGCGCCAAGCCCCTGACCGCGCGCGCTTTCATGGCTCCACAAATCAGATACATAGCAACCCGCGCCGCCCAGCATGGTTGAAAACATGGGCGAATAGTAAGCCAGCCCGACAAGCGCACCGCCCTGAAAGGCAAGCTGCGCACGCGCCGCCGGATGTGGGCCAAACAGCGCCTGTTGCACCTGCGCGCCGGTCGCGTTGAAACCATCGCCAAGGTCAGCGGCCAACGCGCGCAAACCCTGCAAAACAGCAGCAAGATCGCCCGCTTGGGCGCGGCGGATTTCGAAAGTCAAAGCGCCACCGCCGCGCGGCCCTTCAGGCCAAGCCGGTCGCGCGCTTCTTCAGCCGTGGCCAGCGAACGCCCGCTTTCGGTTACAATGTTGCGCATTTTTGCGACCAGTTCGGCATTATCACGCGCCAAAATGCCCTTTTTTAGCATCAAATTGTCCTCGAGACCCACGCGCACATTACCGCCCATCCTCACCGCCTGTTCACCCATCAGCATTTGCTGGCGGCCTGCGGCGAGCACCGAAAATTCATACCCGTCGCCAAAAAGCCGGTCGGCGGTTGCCTTCATGTAGAGCAGGTTTTCGGGCACCGCCGCAATGCCACCCAGCACGCCAAACACGAACTGAATGAACAGCGGCCCTTGCACCAAACCGCGGTCAACAAAATGCGCGAGCATATCAAGATGGCTAATATCATAGCATTCAAACTCGAAGCGCGCGCCGCGCTTCTGGCCCATTTCCACCAGAATATGCGCAATGTCGCGCGGGGTGTTCTTGAAGACCATATCGTCGGAATTATCCAAAAACGGCTTTTCCCAGTCAAAACGCCAATCAGCTACTCTGGCGGCCATCGGGTAAAGCGCGAAGTTCATGCTGCCCATATTGAGCGAACACATTTCGGGTGCAATCGCCAGCGGCGCCGCCAGCCGGTCTTCAATACTCATGACCGCCGAGCCGCCGGTTGTCATGTTGATCACCGCATCGCAGCCCGCAGCTATTTGTGGCAAAAAACCCCGCCAATGCGCCCTGCTGGCCGAGGGGCGGCCGTTGGCGGGGTCGCGTGCATGCAGGTGCAAGATCGCAGCCCCTTCACGCGCCGCGCCTATCGCCTGCGCGGCAATGTCTTCAGCCGCAAACGGCAGGTAGGGCGACATGCTGGGCGTATGGATCGAGCCGGTTATGGCGCAGCTTAGAATAACATTTTGCATAGAGGTTGTTGCTACAATTTGGGGCTAACCGGTATAATCCAGCGCCAGATAATCTTCGGCGAAGCGCTTGCGCAGAAAGGCACGATCATCGTCGCTGACATCGGCAAGGGGCTGGCGATAGTGTTTCGGGCGGTTCGCAATGGGCAGCATAAAGCGTGTGCCAAGCTTGTCCCACAAATAAGGCATGTCGCGTAAAAGCGACTCATATTTGATGATTTTATCAATCATCACCGTGCCGGAATGGTTTTGCAGCGCGTCGATCTGAAGCTGGAAACCGCTGTCGCTTTCCAGCTCGGCAGCGCGAATAAAGTCGCTGAAATTCGGGGCAAGATAATAGGCGCGGGCCGCGGGCCAGTCGAGAAACGCCAAATTCGGGGTCTTCTCGACCTGATCTTGCCGCGCGGCAACAACCAGATCATCATGCTGCAACCCGATCTTTTGGCCCGCGTAGCGAAAGAACTCGGCAATGTAGTTGTAAAGCGAGGTGGCGCGCGCCACGGGTTCGCGCACGATGGCAAAGCTGAAATAGTCCTTTACGATGCCATCGCCGCACTGGTCGAGAATTTGCAGAATGCCGCCATGCTTGGTCAGCCCGAAATGGGTTTCATAGGCGGGTGCGATATCATCGCCAAACCGCGAGCCGCCGATCACAAGATCGTTCCAGCGCAAATGCGGCTGCAGCGCCACTTTCAGCGCAGTGCCTGCTGCCTTGTGGATATGCACAAAGATAAATTTGCGGCTGTTGGAGATAATCATCGCGCCCTGCCTGTTTGGCGCTAGACTAGCTGGGGCAAGGGTGCGGGTCAAACCACAAGCTGTGCTTTTTCCCTCGCGCTTTTGGCTTGACGCGGCCGGGCGCATTTTACAGGCTCCGCCTAAGGTAACGGAAAGGGCGCGCATGCGATTGGCGGTTTACGGATGCGGCTATGTGGGCTTGGTCACCGCCGCGGCACTTGCCAGACTTGGCCACAGGATTACGGCAGTTGAGTGTGATGCAGCGCGGCTTGCACGGCTGCAAAACGGCGAATGCCCGCTGCACGAACCGGGGCTTGATGAGTTGCTGCGTGAGGGCATGGCCAGCGGCTTGCTCGATTTTGCCGCCACGCCTGTTGCGGCCGAACTTGCCATTTTAGCCGTTGGCACCCCGGCCTTGCCCGATGGCGCTGCCGATTTGCGCCAGTTGCACGCGGCGATTGACGACCTTGCCACGCTAACGACCCTGCCTGATGCCGTTATGGTCCGCTCGACCGTGCCTGTGGGCGTAACGCGGGCGCTGGCGGCACGTTTGCGTGCCACGCGGCCCGATTGGCGGGGCGTGGCGATCTTCAACCCCGAATTCATGCGCCAAGGCAGTGCGGTGGGCGACTTTCTTGCGCCCGAACGTGTGGTGATCGGCGCTGATGATGCAACAGGCGCAGCCCTTGGCCGTGCCGTTTACGCCCCTATGACACTGCCCGCCGACCGCGTGCAGCCCTGCACCATCGCCAGTGCCGAGTTGATGAAATATGCCGCCAATACGTTGCTGGCCGCGCGGTTGGCACTGGTCAACGAAATCGCCGAACTAGCGCGCCATACGGGGGCGGATATTGACGAGGTCATGCAGGGCGTGGGCCTTGATAGCCGTATCGGGCCGCAATTTTTGCGCGCCGGTCCGGGGATCGGCGGGTCATGCTTTCCCAAGGACATTCGCGCGCTGGCGCATCAGGGGCGCGCAGCAGGGCAGGCGATGGGCATTGTTGATGCAGTGATCGCCTCAAATGACGCGCATGTGGTGCGAATGGCGGAACTGGTGGTCAGGTTGTGCGGTGGAAATGTGCAGGGGCTGCGCATTGCTGCGCTGGGTGTCACCTTTAAGGCCGGCACGGATGATCTGCGCAACAGCCCGGCGCTGGTGATCCTTCCGGCCCTTCAGGCGGCGGGGGCCGAAGTGGTGGCCTATGACCCGATGGCCGGCGCGGCGGCGCGCATAGCCCTAGCCGGGGTGGCGTGGGCGCAAGGGGCCGAGGCGGCGGCCAAAGGTGCCGATGCGCTGGTCATTCTGACCGAATGGCCGGAATTTGCAGCGCTTGATCTGGTGCATCTGGCCAAGCATATGCGCCACCAAAAGCTGGCCGATTTGCGCAACATTCTGAACCCTGCCGCCGCTCGCGCAGCCGGATTCGACTATGTTTCGCTTGGGCGGCCCTGAGGCGATCTTGAAACGGCCCTGAGACGGCCCTGAAAAATCTCGATTTTCCAAGGGCAACGCGCTAAGCTTCGGGCCGATAAACAACGCATTTTTAGTTGATTCGATTGAAGGTCCTTTGCCATGCTCCGCATAACATTCTTCCGCGCATTCACCCTGTTCATTGCCCTGTTGCTGGGCACAGCCAGCCATGCACAAAACCGCTGGGCGCTGATTATCGGCAATGCCGACTACCCCGACCCCGGGGTGATTTCGCTGGCCAACACGCTGAACGATGCCCGCACGATGGCCGCCGCGCTTTCGGCCATGGGGTTTTCGATTTACACCGTTGAAAACGCCACCCGCGCCGATGTGGATGCCGCCATCGCCGACATCGCAAAAAGCGAACAGGGTGCCGAGCTTGGCCTGTTTTTCTATGCGGGCCACGGCGTGCAGCATGAGGGGATCAACTATCTTCTGCCCTCCGACATCCAGCCAAGCACGCGCAGTTTTTTGCAAGATCAGGCCATAGCGCTGCCCGCGATTATTGAACGCCTTGCAGAGCTGAACGCTGGCAAGCTGGTGATTGTGCTCGATGCTTGCCGCAATTCGCCCTTTGGCGCGGGGCAGGCCTCCGGTGTGGGGCTGGCCCTGACCGAGGCTCCGGCCAATACGATTATTTCCTATGCCACCTCGCCCGGTGCTGTTGCGCTCGACGGGATTGGCGCAAACAGCCCGTTTACCGCCGCCCTTGCCAGCACACTGGAAGGCCCGCGCCAAGATTTTCGTGATGTGCTGCGGCTGGTGCGCGCCAAGGTGCGCCGCGCCACGAATGGCGAGCAAACCCCGTGGTTTTTAGACAATGCAACCGAGGAAATCTGGCTGGACCCGAACCCGCCAATTGTGCTTGATGCCGAAACCCAGGCCGCGATTACCGGCAATATCAACCTTGCTTCGGTAACATGGAACACCATCCGCACCAGTGCCGATCAGACCGATTTCCAGCTTTTTGTTGAACTTTTTCCCGAAGACCAGCTTGCACCGGTAGCCAGCCGCCAATTGCAATTGCTGGCGGAATCGGGCGTCGAGCCGCTGCGCGCTGTCGAGATTGCCTTTGATGACACCGCGCAAATCGTGCCTGGCGGGCTGACGCAACTTGTCACCCAATGCGATATTCTGGCCACACCGGGCAACGACCCCTATGCGCTGGTTGAAGGTGTGCCGCATGATCTGGTCAACACGCGCGCCGCCATTCGTGCCTGCATTCAGGCTTTGGAGGATGACCCCGGCAATGCCCGCATTACCGGCCTGCTGGCGCGTTCGCTCAGCCTTGCGGGGCGCGATGACGAGGCGCTGTTCTTCTTCCAGCTTGCCGCTGAGCGTGGCTATGCCACAGCCTATGGCGACCTTGCCGAGGCTTACCGCATTGGTCGTGGCGTTGAAATCGACGAGGCGCGCGCCGCTGATTATCTGCGCATCGGGGCGCTGGCCGGAATGGGCAATCTGCGCGTGGCGATGGGCGAGTTCTACCGCGAAGGCTGGGGCGTGCCGCAAAGCTATGCCGAGGCGCGCCGCTGGTTTGAAGTGGCCGCCATGAACGGTCAGGTCAACGCGGTCACGGCTTTAGGCGATATGTATCGCCGCGGGCATGGTGTCGATGTCGATCAGGCGCGCGCGCTTGGCCATTACCTGAGCGCTGCCGCCAACGGCCAGTCCGATGCAATGAACAATGTCGGCCTTGCCTATCTGCGCGGTGAGGGTGTGACCACAAACCACCCACAGGCCATTTACTGGCTGACCCGCGCCACCGACGAGGGCAACCCCTATGCGCCCTTGCAGCTTGGCCGCATGTTCATGAAAGGTTGGGGGGTCGAGGCCGATGGCCGCCAGGCACTGGCCTATTTCCGCCTGTCTGCCCAGCGCAATTTCGTAAATGCTTACGAATTTATCGGCGATATGCTGACAGGCTTTGACGGGGTCGAGCAAGACCTGCCCGCCGCTTACGCCAATTACATCATCGCCTATGAGGGCGGGTTGCTGCGCGATACAGCCGGCTCGCGCAAAGTATCGGAATCCGCCGCCGCTAAAATGGCTGAACTTGAGGGCCGGATGAGCGCCGATCAAATCGCCGCCGGACGTGCCACTGCCGATGCATGGATCGAGGAATATGGTGTGCTCGATTTTAACTTTGTGAACCGTTAGGGCCGCTTGTTTATGGCGCTCGTGCGTGATCTGCCGATTGTCTTCATGTCGATCGACGAACCTTGGGCCGATGAATACTGGGCCGATCTGCAAGCCAAAGCGCCTTGGGCCAAGCGCGTGCACGGGGTCATCGGGCTGGATGCCTGCCATAAGGCCGCTCTGAAGGCAGGCGGTGGCGAGCAGGTCATTACCGTTGATGCCGACACTTTGGTGCGCCCGTCATTCTTTGAGCTTGATGTGCCGGATGAGTTCATTCGCCCGAATTGCCGCGTGGAATGGCCCAGCCAGAACGTGATCAACGGGCAGGTTTACGGCAATGGCAGCCTGAAATGCTGGCCCGGCAAGATGATCCGTGAGATGCGCACGCATGAACTTTCGCCCAAAGGGCAGGTGTCCATCGACCATGCGATCGGTGCGCACATATCGGCGGGCAAGGCCAGCCCGCGTGTGCATGTGCCCGAGGTGCATTCCGATGTGAACCCGGCACTAACGCCCTATCACGCATTTCGCTGCGGCTTTCGCGAGGGCGTGCGCCTGTCGCTTGGCGGCGGGGGCGGTGTGCATCACCGGCTGGATTTGCGCAGCCTGCCCGACAGACAGATCCGCCGGTTGGTAGCCTGCTGCTCGGTCGGGGCTGATTGCGAGAACGGGCTGTGGCTGATGTATGGCACGCGGCTTGGCGTGTTCATGACCCAGGCCAGCGATTGGGATTTTACCGCTATCAACTCTTACCCGTGGTTTGACAGTTTTTGGGCCGACCTGATTTCGCAGCGCTTTGCCAAAGGCGGCACCACCTGCCGCTATACCGGCTTTCGCTGGTCGCCCGACGCGTTGGCAGAAGAATCCGCCGCATTAGGCGCGCATCTTGCCACGCATTTCGGCCTTGAGGTGTTTGACCTTTCGCCCGCCGAAAGCCGCCTGTTCAAACAAACCGGCCCCGAGCCGATGGATTGGTGGATGTCGGACAGTTTCGGCTATATGTATCTGAAGGGTCACGGCATTGCCGCCGACCATGCCCGCGCAAGGCGGCTGTTCGATGTCGGCGTGCTGAATGACGTGGCCGCATCCTACAACAACCTTGGCCGCATGGCCGAACAGGGGCTGAATGGTGGGGTCGACACCGAATCCGCGCTTGCTTTGTATGAACAGGCGGTTTTGCGCGGTGACCGTTTCGCCCCGCACCATATGGCCAACCTGCTGCGCAAGCTTTCGCCCGATGACCAGTTTGAGGATATGCGCGCCGACATGTTGGACTGGCTGGCGGCAGAGCGCGGCTATGACCCTTACTCACTGGTTGAAAAGCGCGAGGCCGCCGAATGAAACCTTTGGCCCGCTTTGAAGCCCTTGCGCTGATGCCGCGCAACCAGCCGCGCGGGCTTGGGTTGCGCATTCGTCAGGCCCTGCCGCGCGCCGTGCTCGTGCCGTCATCAAACCGCATCGCGCAACTGGCGGCACTGAACGCGATGGAAGGCAACTATGTCGTGATCATGCCCCCCGATATTCTGCCAAAAGCCGATTTCGGGCAGGTTGAGCCTGATGCCCTGTTGTTGCAGGCGGGCTACCGCATTGGCTGGCTTGCGCGCAATGCTGTGACAGGCGCGCTTGGCGCCAGCCCCTGCCCACAGGTCTGGCAGCGCTGCGACCTGATCGCATATTACAATGAAAGCCTGCCAGACCAAGGCCTGCCACCATGCGCGACAATGCCGCTTTGCCACAACACCTGGGCATTCAACTATGCCTCGCGCCCGGCGTTTTTGGCGGGGTTTGACCACGCGCTTGGCCTCATGGCGCAAGATGATAACAAAACCGCGCTGACGGTTGCCGCAAGCTATGGCGGCGATCAGCCCTATGCCGATTGGTGGCATCTAGGCGCGCTTAACGCCATGGTCGGCGCATATCAGGCCATGCTGGAATACGAACGCGAAAAGGTCGCCATGGCCGCCGGTCGTAAAATGCAGGACCGTTTGGTTGATCTGAGCCGGCGCGCCAATGCTGCCCTGGGGTTGGATATTGTGCGTATTTCACGCCAGAACGCCGCCTTCTTCAGGCAAGACCGATTTGCAATTGCCGGGCTTGGCTACTATCGCGATCTGGCCGACATTTACGCGCCATTGGGTGCAGCAGGGGCAGTTTCCGCCGAAAACTGGCGCGAGGCCGCGCGCTGGGCCTGGGGCAGCGCCGCCGATGACAGGGCTAGTTCCGCCGGATGATAGCGCGCATTCCGCGCGCCGAACCGCAGACCACACCGCGCGAAAACCGCGCACGGTCCGTGCCGTAAAATGCAATCGTTTCGTTATAAATCACCGCATTATCGCTGAGCTGGGTCATGCGGATGGTTGCGTTATGTGTTTCTGAAATTGAAGCGGCGATGGCGCTGGCATCTTCCGGGTTGGCACCAATGCGAATGGTGATTTCGCTGGCCGAGGTAAACGCGCGCCGCACGAAGGTTGCACCGCCATTGGCGCCCGGCACTTCAACCATAGCCAAAGGTGCATTGGCCTTATAGGGCGCCACCTGTCCCGGCGGGCCGGACAGAAGCTCGCCACAGGACAAAAGTTTGGGCTCGGCGCTGCGTGCAACAATCCGGCCCGCGGCTGCGTCGCTACTGACAATCTGGAAACCGGCTGCGCGCAGGTTGCGCTCAACGCGGGCAAACGCCTCGCCAAAGCTCCCCGCAAGCGGCACAAGTGCGCCATTTTCCGGGGTCGGGCGGGCCGCTTCATAATAGGTACCAACGTCGCGCAGAGTGTTGTCGACCACACGAACATCGCAGGACGCCAATGCCAGAATTGCAACGCCGCAAAATGCTAGACGAGGGAAAAGTTTTGGCATGCTGCATTCCTGTTTCATAAAGCTTAGTAAGGGTTGGTCGCCCCAATATTGCCACGGTTGCCCTGCGGCACGATGCGGTCGATCGGGTGAACATAGGGCGTGGTTCCCGGCCCGATTTCACCCAAGGCAATAAGCAGGCGTATCGCCTCTTCGATATGGGCGCCGGTCGGGTAGGCGCGCAGATATTCGCGCATCGCCGCCGCCGTGCCGATCGAGGCGGCATAGCTCCATGCCTGATTGTCGGTGTTGCCCTGCGCCTGCGTCTGGCTGATTTGTGATCCGGTGAAAAGCGTAAGCAGGAAGGCGCGTAAAAACATTGCCCATACAGAAATTTTCTTGGCCATGATCTAGTTTGCCCTCACCGGAAATGCGCTTTTGCGAGAACTGTATCATTTCTTGGCATTTAAACAAAAACAAATGTAAGCGTTCAGGCAGTTTTTGGTGCCGAGGCAGAATAGGCTGCAAACAGGTCAACCGCAACGTGTCCAAAGGGTAGCACCTGCACCGGCTCCCATTTGCGCAGCAAAATCGCAAGGCGGTTTTGTACGTATACAAACGGATCATGCGGGTTGGGTAATGCGGCGAGCTGCTCGATTGCCGGTAAAAACTCGGTAATGCAATCGGGGTGCTGGAAAATCGCTATATCCTGCCGGTCGGTCACAATCACGATGCCATAGTCGTTTTGCATTGCGATTTTGCGTAACGGCGCAAGCGCGGTCTCTACCTCGTCGGGGCTTTGTCCAACCATCAGCGCAACCACCATGCGGCGGATATTGAGCGGCGGTGGCGCATCGTCTGTTACAGGTGCTGTGCCTGTTTCGCGCGCGGCGCGCGCTGCATCCAGCGCTTCTGCGAACCGTCGGCCAAGTGCTGTCATGTTGCGCGCCCCAGTTTGGTGTTTGGTCCCGGTGGATTTCTGGCATATTACTGTGACAGGATGGCGCTGCAAACAGCCTGGGGCAAGTATGCATTTTGACATTATCGCAGTTGGCGACCTGCGCTTTCCCGGCGGCAGTTCCACCGCTTTGGCAGGCGAAGTGGCCGGGCTTGCCAATGCGGGCTATCGCATAGCGCTTATGGCCATGGCGGGCGAGGTGTTGCGCTACCCTCACCCGGTTCACCCCGAAATTCGGGCCTTGCTCGATGCGGGCAAGGCGTGGCTTGTGCCGCCGGATACGCCCATTGAAGCGCGGCTTTGCCTGCTGCACCACCCGCAGGTCTTTGCGCGCTGGCCGCAGAACCCGCCGCGTATCAAGGCCGAACAAACCATTCTCATCGCCCACCACCCGCTGATGGATGCCACCGGCACCCCCTATTACGACTGGGCGCAGATTAGCACGATCACCCGCGCATTGTTTGGTAATGTTGCATGGGCACCGGTTGGCCCCAAGGTGCGTGCGCAGTTTGCCCGCGTTCCAGATGCGCCCGAACTGCATGCACAAGACTGGCTGAATGTGGTGGATTGTAACGCCTGGGCGCTACCGCGCGCCGGGTTTATGGGGGCAAGGCCGCGCATTGGCCGCCATTCGCGCCCCGACCCGATGAAATGGCCGCAAGACCGTGAAAGCTTTCTGGCCGCGTATCCTGATGATCCGCGCATTGATGTGCGGCTGATGGGCTGGGGCCCTGCGCTTGATGCCATTGTTGGTAGGCTGCCGCGCAATTGGCAGGTTTCGCCCTTCAACGCGCAAAGCCCGCGCGCCTTTCTGGCGCAGATCGATATGTTCGTCTATCACCACCACCCGCATTGGGTAGAGGCCTATGGCCGCTCGATTCTGGAAGCCATGGCCAGCGGCTTGGTGCCGGTGCTGGCCCCGCATTTCCGCCCGCTCTTTGGCGATGGCGCGGTCTATTGTGCCCCCGAGGCCGTCCGCGACACAGTGCTGGAGCTTCATTCCAGCCCGCTGCGCTTTATGGCACAGGCCGAACGCAGCACAGCTTGGGCGCGCGAACATGGCGACACAAAGCTGCTGGTTGCGCGGGCCAAAAACCTGATCGGCCCGCCAAAAGGCAGGCAGGCGGCCGCGACCCAGCGCGCAGGGCGTGCGCCAAAGGTGATGTTCTTTACCTCGAACGGTGTGGGCATGGGGCATTTGACGCGCGCGCTGGCTGTTGCGCGGCGGCTGCCAGAACGGGTCGAACCGGTGTTCCTGACGCTGTCCAAAGCCTTCGGACTTGCAGCGCGCGACAGGATTCATGCCGAGTATCTGCCCTATCACAAATCCATCGGCATGCCGTTTGAAGAATGGAATATCCATCTGGAACGCGAGGTGCAGGCGGCACTTGCCTATCACAGCCCCGATGTTTTTGTGTTTGACGGCAACGTGCCTTATGGCGGCATGCTCAACGCACTGGGCCACCATAACAACCTGTGGAAGGTCTGGATGCGGCGCGGCTTCTGGGCACCCGGAACCGGCGAGGATACGATTGGCCGCGAGGCCAGCTTTGATGCGGTGATCGAGCCACAAGACATTGCGCAAAGCTGGGACAGGGGCATCACCACCAAGCACCGCGCCAAAACCTTTAGCGTGCCGCCGGTGCGCTATGTGAAGGCGGATGAGATGCTTGGCCGCGCCGAGGCGCGTGCCGCGATGGGCCTGCCACAGGATGGGATGGCCGTGCTTGTGCAGCTTGGGGCGGGCAATAATTTTGATATGTCGCGCATCCGCAGCCATGTTTTGAACCGGCTGGCCGCCACCGAGGGCCTGCATGTGGTGCTGGCCGACTGGCTGATCGCCGATAAAAGCGAAAACCTGCCAAAGGGTGTGACACGCTTGCAGGAATTTCCGCTGGCGCGCCTGTTTGCCGGGTTTGATTGCTCGGTAAGCGCGGTCGGCTACAACTCCTACCATGATCTGCTGGCCGTGGGCCTTCCGAGCCTGTTCATCCCCAACGAGGCAGGCGAGCAGGATGAACAGGCACGACGCGCCCAGTTTGTCGCCGTGAACGGGCTGGCGCTTTATGCATCGAGCTTTGACATTCACGCGGTGGATGACGGGCTTTTCGCGCTGATGGATGAGGAAAATCGCGCCGATATGCGCGCCGCATGTGCGCGGCTGAACCCTGAAAACGGTGCCAACACCGCCGCGCGCTATATTGCCGATTTGGCCTATACCCGCCGCCAACACGAGGCCGTGGCATGAACCAAACCACCCCCAAACGCCCACTTTGTGCTGCCCCTTTCGGGTCGATGTCGATCAGCGCATCGGGGCAGGTGCGGCCCTGTTGTCTTTATGAGGGCGACCTTGGCACCCTGCGCGATGGCGATATGCAAAGCCATTGGAACGGCAAACCCTTCGCCGCGCTGCGCACAGCCATGGAACGCGGTGAAAAGGTTGAAGCCTGCTGGAAATGCTGGTCGGCTGAAGATGCCGGGCTGAACAGCCTGCGCATGGATTTCAACCGCCATTTTGCCGATATTCTGGAAGACGGCCAACGCCCGGAAAACCCGGTGCATCTGGATTTACGCTATTCCAACCTGTGCAATTTTCGCTGCCGTAGCTGCCATCATGGCGCGTCGTCGCGCTGGTTTTCCGATGCAAAGGCGCTGGGGATCAATCTCGGTAGCAAGCCGCTGCTTTCGGCCTTCTCCTCGGCAAAAGACGGGCTTGAACAGTTTCAGAAAATCGGCAGCGAGGTGCGCACCATCTATTTTGCCGGCGGCGAGCCGCTGCTTGAACGCCAGAATGCCGATATGCTGCAATGGCTGATTGATGAAGGCCGCACCAATATAAACCTTGCCTATAACAGCAATCTTTCGGTGCTCGAGGTCGAAAAAACCCCGCTATTGCCGCTGTGGAACCAGTTCAGGAATGTCAGCATCGAGGCCAGTATCGATGCCGCCTACGCGGCGGGTGCGCTGGTGCGCAGCGGGTTTGACTGGGCGCAATTTGTGGCCAATATCGCGCAGTTGCGCGCAGCCTGCCCGCATGTTGTGCTGACAGCGGGGGTGACGGTTTCGGCATTGAATCTGGCACGCCTTGCCGAATTATTTGTTGCGCTGGAGCGCGATTGCGCCATCACCCATGACAAGGTGAAATTCCACGCCCTGCAACTGCCCGCCTATTACGATGTTACGATTTTGCCCGCCGATCTGCGTGAAAAAGCAGCAGTTGATCTGGCTGCGCTTGGCCGCGAGCACGCCGCGCGCCATACGGGCAGCGTGATGCCTGCGCGGTTTCGCAAATTAATTGCGCGGCTCGAACCGGACTCCATCGGCTATCAGCCCGCGCATATCAAATATCTACGCAGCGAGTTCCGGCAGATGACAAAGAAGCTTGATAAATTACGCAGCGAGGATACCGCAAAAACATTGCCTGAACTGGCGGGCCTGCTAACCGCGGCGGACTAGCGCCGCACAGGCCGCCAGCGCCTTGGCCCAGCGTCTTGGCCCAGCGTCTTGGCATTGCCTTGAACAGTCTTGCAAAGAAAAGCCGAAATGCGTGTTTAGCGCGGGAAGGTGTGGGTGGCGCCAAACCACAGGGGAGGTGCATCCGGTGCCCATGGTGCCAGTTTGGGCATGATCCGTGCAAAGGCTTCGCTTGCCGTAAAGCGGTTCAGATAGGCCCGCAAGTCTGGCCAGTTCTGTGCATCAAACCACGCGCGGTCGATAGTGGCGAACTGGCGCAGAAAGGGCAGAATCGCAAGATCGGCGATGGTGTTGCGCGCGCCAAACAGCGCGGCTTGCCCCTTCAGGCGCGCATCCAGACACTTTAGCACCGCGGCGGCTTTGGCGCGTTCTGCAAGCGGGTCAAGATCGGGAAAGCGCACGGCATATTTGGTATGGTCGAGCGCGGTTTTGAACGGGCCATCGTTACGCGCGATCAACTGCCAGCCCTCATCGGGCATATCAAGCAGGCGCGCGGGGTCGTGCTGGCCAAGAGCCCAGACCATGATATCGAGGCTTTCATCCAGCACCCTGTTACCCAGCCGCAGGGCGGGCACGGTTGCTGTTGGCGAGGTTTCCTGAAATGCCTGCGGCTTGTCGCGCAGCACTATCTCGCGCAGTTCCACCCTTATGCCCGCGCTCACAACAGCAAGCCGCGCCCGCATCGCATAGGGGCAGCGCCGGAAGCTCCAGAGAATGGGGTGTTCAGCCATAACAGTGCCTTGCCAGCGATTTTGCCTGCCGTCAACATGCGCGGGCGGGCTGGCCTAATGTGCTGAAACAGCAGTCAGCATCCATGCGGCCACACTCATCAGCACGCTTTACTCTGCCACCGCGCCCCGTTCCAGTTCGGCATTCAGTTGCGCGCCCAAAAGCACGATATAGGCGCTGATATAAAACCAGAACAACAACCCGACAATCGCGCCAAGCGAGCCGTAAACCTCGTTGAAACTACCGAAGTTCCGCAAATAGGTCGAAAACGCGAAAGAGGCGAGCGCCCAGACGCCCAGCGCCATAATCGCGCCTGGCGTAAACCAAGGCACCTTGGCCCCGCTGCGGTTGGGGCCATAGCGATAGAGCAGCCCCACGCCGAAAAACACCGCCACCAGCAAGATCACCCATTTGACGGCGATGATCGTAACCTCCAGCCCAACCGGAATTTGCACATAGGCCAGTATTGCCGGAATGATGACAACCGCGGCAAATGCCAGTATAGCGAGCACGATCAACAAAAACGTAAGCCCAAGCGCCATTGCGTAGCGCTTGAGCGGGGTATGTTGGTTTTCGTCATAGATGACATTGAGCCCGCGAATAACCGTGGCAACGGCGCTGCGCGATGTCCAGACAGCCAGCAAAATCGACAGAATACTCGCCAGTTGCAGCGTGGAGTTATTGGCGGCAATCAGTGCAGTAACCTGCGTGTTCAGCAATAAAAACGCATCATCGGGCAGCAATTGGCGCGTCATTTCGAGCTGGTCCTGAATGACCAGCGGATCGGCCACAAACCCCCAGATTGCAATTGTCGCCGCCATCGCCGGAAAAATGGACAGCATCGCGTAAAACGCCACGCCCGCAGCAAGCGGCCCAAGGTTGCCGTGATCTGCCGCCGCCGAAACGCGGCGAAAGACCCGCCACCAAACCCTTGGGCTGAAATGCCATCGTCGCTTCTGGCTTTGCGCGCTGCGCTGTGTCTGTGTCATCAAATTCCTTTGCTGCGGCGTTTTGGCCTCACTTCATGAGGATGCTGTGGATACCGCATAAATTCAACGCCCATCGTCACGGCAACATCCTGAAGCAAAAGCAGCGAGGTATAGGACGCTACGCCGGGCATGCGTGACCAGCTTTTATGCGGGCATGGCGGAAATCCGCAACTTCGGCACGCCAAGCGAGCAGGTCATCCTGCAACCCCATGCCGATTTCCGCCTTGTCGATGGTGTGGCGAGCTTCCTGCACCGCGACCACCTCGCGAGCGTGCGCGCCATCACCGATGCCAGCGGCGCGCTGGTGGAGCGCA
>JBBDJE010000022.1:0-32995 GCA_040880065.1 Paracoccaceae bacterium
TGACGATGATGAAGACGACGATGACGATGATGATGACGACGATGACGATGACGATGATGATGACGGCGAAGTCGAATTCCGTCTGCGCGATGGCACGAAGGTTGAGATCAGTGCCAATGGCCAGAACATCGAGCTGAACTATCCCGACGGCACCAAGGAAGAAGTCGAATTCGGCCGGTATGAGCTGAAAGACGCCAACAACCGCACGATTTCCGAACGCCCGGCGACGGCAGAAGACTATGCCCGTATTCAGGCATTGATCGACGCAGGCTGAAGAGCCTGAGACGAAAGACCGACGGCGGCATTACCCTCGCAAAAGGGTAAGGTCGCCGTTGGCATGTGTTGCCGACATATGCGGCAGCAATTCATGCTGTGAATCTGGGCTATAAAGGCTGTGCCCGGCCAAAAGAACAGCAGCCTGCCTCTGAGCTGCAAGGTCTATTTGCCGCCAAGGTTCCATTCATCGCGCGCGATCAGCGCGGCTTCCACGCGGTTGCGGGCCTGAAGTTTTTGCAAGATGGCCGTCATGTAATGCTTGACGGTCTTTTCCTGAAGGTTGAGGCCAAGCCCGACTTCCTTGTTGGACATGCCTTGCGCCACCAGCCGCAAGATTTCCTCTTCCCGATGGGTCAATTCGTCAATCGGGCGGCGCTCGGCTGCGCTGGTCTGGCGGCGGCGCATCACGTGCAGCACGCGCGCGGCCAGCCCCGGCGCGATATGGCTTTCGCCCGCTGCAAGGCCGCGCACCGCGCCGATCAGCTCATTCGCGCCAACACCCTTGAGAATATAGCCCCGCGCCCCGGCCTGAAGAGCGGTGAACAGGTCTTCATCCTGTTCCGAGGCTGTCAGCATGGCCACGGCGCAATCGGGCTGGCGGGCAAGAATATCGCGCGCTGCTGTCAGTCCGTTGCCGGGCATGGAAATATCAAGCAACACGACATCGGGGGCAAGCCGGGCTGTCGCCTCGATGGCCTCGCTGGCCGATGCGCAGGCCGCCACAACCTCAAACCCGTCCTCCTCGGCCAAAGACATGGCGACGCCATTGCGATAGAGCGGGTGATCATCGGCAATCAGAATGCGGATGGGCATTTAGGCGGTCTCCAGTTCCATGTGCAAGCAGGTGCCTTCGGGGGATGTGCGGATTTCAAAGCGGCCGCCAAGGCTTTCGATCCGGTCGGCCAGCCCGCGCAGCCCCATGCCGCCATTGGCACTGGCCTGGGTAATCTGCGCCCCGCCTGGCCCGGCATCGCAAACATCAACATGAAGCCAGCCCGCCTGCATATGCGCGCGCACGCTTTGCCCGGCCCCGCCAGCATGTTTGAAGCCGTTGTTCAGCGCTTCCTCGACAAACCGGTGCAGGCAGGTTTTATGTGCATGATCAAGGTCGGGGGTGCCAAGGCCTTCGGTGTTCAGATTTACCGCGCAATCGCTGCGCGCCGTATGGATTTCGCACACCCGCGCCAGAATGTCTCCCGCGCTCATCGCTTCGATCTCGGGCAGGGTCAGGCCACGGCACAGGGCGCGGATGGCGTGGATCGCCGCATCAAGCTGGCCGCGTATCGCAGCAATTTCGGGGCTGTCAGCCGGTGTGATACGGTCAAGCCGCAAGGCGGCAAGCGCCAGATTCTGCGCCGGGCCATCATGCAGATCGGCCGATAGGCGTTTGAGAAATCGTTCGTTCAGCAAGGCCGCGCGGCCCGATGCCGCCTGCACGCGCTGGCGCAGGCGCTCATTCTGGGCCGAAACTTCGGTCACCTCGCGCAGGCGGCGGGCCAATTCGCCCTGCTGGGCGGTGATGGTGCGGCTGCCATTCAGCGTGATGCCGAACAGCAGCCCCGCCATGCCCAACCCTGTGGCGGCCACAACGCCCCAGGTGTTAATACGGGCGCGCGTCAGTTCCCTGGCAAGGGTTTCGGCCACTTCATAGGTTTCCACCACCGCGATGACATCGCCCGACCAGACGGCGTATACTGGGGAATAAACCTCAATCATCATCGAATGCGCCATCAGTTCCCGCGCACTTTCTTCTGAATCCAGAGCGTTGAATTCGCTATATATATTGCCTGCAAAGGCGGAGGTCAGGGCATCGTTTGGCGGAAAGGTCTGGCCGATCAGCCCTGTTTCGGTTGCATAAAGAACCGTTCCATCGGCGGCCCATATTTTTAACGAGGCGATGCGCGCTGAAATGCTATCTTTTGCAAACACCTCATCCAGCGCGCGAATGGCGCTGTTGGCCAGTTCGCCACTAACGGCAAGGTCTTGCAAAAGTGGCGCGATCAGGCTTTCCACGAATGTCGCTGTGGCGGCGGCTGAATTGCGGGTCACCCCATCGGCGATCCGCGTTGAAACCCATGATCCAAGCAGCGCCATGCCCAGAACAAGCACCGGAAACCCCGCCAGCGCGATGCGCTGGGCAAGGGTGCGTTTGGCCCAGTAACGGCGAAAAGCTGAAAGCATGAAGGCCCCGATTGCAGATGCGTATCAGGGCCAGTTTAGGTTGTTCGTTTTGGCTTGCCTACAGACTTTGGTCTGCCTCAGGCGCGCTCGACGTATTCGAACAGCTCGGTATTCACGATAATCGCTTCGCCTTCGCCCACAAAGGGCGGCACCATAACGCGCACGCCGTTATCAAGCACCGCAGGCTTGAAGCTGTTGGCGGCGGTCTGGCCTTTGACAACCGGCTCGGTCTCAACAATCGTGCAGGTCACCTTTTGCGGCAAGGTGGCGTTAAGCGCCTCATCCTCGTGATATTCGATCTGGATGGTCATACCGTCTTGCAGGAAGGGGCGACGGTCACCCAGAATATCGGCGGGCAGTTCGATCTGCTCGTAGGTTTCGGTATCCATGAACACCAGCATGCCGTCGGTTTCATAGAGAAACTGCTGGTCTTTTTGCTCAAGCCGCACCTGCTCGACCTTGTCGGCGGAACGAAAGCGTTCGTTGAGCTTGGAGCCGGTGCGGATGTTCTTCATCTCGACCTGCGCAAATGCCCCGCCCTTGCCGGGCTTGACGTGCTGTGTCTTGACGGCGATCCATAGCCCGCCCTCGTGTTCAAGAATATAGCCGGGGCGAATTTCGTTACCATTGATTTTGGGCATGATTGACCTTGAGGTTACAGCTTTGGCGCGCTTCTAGCCTATTGCACCCCCAAGGCGCAAGCTGCGACAGAATTGGTCGCAAATACGCATGAAACACCTCGACCCGTTCTGCAGGCTCACATATGCTGTGCGGGATTTCGGGGGATATATGCGCTATTCGGCATTTCAGATTTTAAAGCAAGGGCTAACCGGCAACAAGGGCTGGACGCCTGTCTGGCGCAACCCCACGCCCAAGGCCGAATATGATGTGATCATCATCGGCGGCGGCGGGCACGGGCTGGCCACCGCCTATTACCTCGCCAAGAACCACGGGCTGAGCAATATTGCCGTGCTTGAGCGGGGCTATCTGGGCGGCGGCAATGTCGGGCGCAACACCACGATCGTGCGCGCCAATTACCACCTGAACGGCAATTCGGAGTTTTACAGCCATTCGCTCAAGTTGTGGGAAGGGCTGGAACAAGAGCTGAACTACAACGCGATGATGAGCCAGCGCGGCGTGATCAACCTGTGCCATTCCGATGGGCAGTTTGATTTTTATGCCGAGCGTGGCAACCGCATTCGCGCGCAGGGCGATGATGCCGAACTGCTTGACCGTGAAGGTGTCAAGAAACACGCGCCGTTCCTGAATTTCAGCAATGAACGCTTTCCCATTCGCGGCGGGCTGTTGCAGCGGCGCGGTGGCACGGCGCGCCATGATGCCGTGGCCTGGGGCTTTGCGCGCGGGGCCGATATGCGCGGGGTGGACCTTATCCAGAATTGCGAGGTAACAGGCATCGACATCACCGCAGGCCGCGTGACGGGCGTGCAAACCACGCGCGGCGCCATCAGGGCCAAGCGGGTGGGCATGGCGGTGGCGGGCCGTTCAAGCCAGGTGGGGCAAATGGCCGGGCTGCGCTTGCCGATCGAAAGCCATGTCTTGCAGGCCTTTGTGACCGAAGGGCTAAAGCCGATCATCCCCGGTGTCATCACCTTCGGGGTCGGGCATTTCTATATCAGCCAGTCCGACAAGGGCGGGCTGGTGTTTGGCGGTGATATCGACGGCTATAATTCCTATGCCGCGCGTGGCAACATGCCGATCATGGAACATGTGATGGAGGCCGGAATGGCCATGATGCCCGCGCTTGGCAAGGCCCGCGTGTTGCGCGGCTGGGGCGGCATTGTCGATATGACCATGGACGGCTCGCCCATCATCGACAAAACCCCTGTTGAAGGGCTGTTTTTTAATGGCGGCTGGAACTATGGCGGCTTCAAGGCGACACCGGCCTCGGGCTGGTGCTTTGCGCATCTCATCGCCACGGGCAATCACTCCGAACACGCCACAAAACTGCTGATGAACCGCTTCGCGACCGGCCATGTGCTGGATGAAGAGCGGACCGGCGCGCAACCCAACAAGCACTAGGAGCCGTTATGCACCTGAACTGCCCTCTTTGCGGCCCGCGCGATCTGCGCGAATTCAGCTATCTGGGCGCGGCCAGGCTGATGGCCCGCCCCGATGCCGATGATCAGGCGGCGATGGTGGATTATGTGCATTACCGCGATAACCCCGCAGGTGAAAACGCCGAACTGTGGCAGCACGATTATGGCTGCCGCGCCTGGCTGCATGTGCTGCGTAACACGGTTACGCATGAAGTGCTGAGTGTAGCGCTCGCCCGCGACAAAGCGCTGGAGGCGGAGCAATGAGCCGTTTGCCAAAAGGCGGGTTGATCGACCGCAGCCGCTCGATCCCCTTTTCGTTTGACGGTGCGACTCTCACCGGCCATCCGGGCGACACACTCGCCTCGGCGCTGCTGGCCAATGATGTGCGGCTGGTCGGGCGCAGCTTCAAATACCACCGCCCGCGCGGTATTCTGAGCGCGGGCAGCGAAGAGCCCAACGCGCTGGTTGAACTGGGCGAAGGGGCGGCACGCCTGCCCAACACCCGCGCCACAACCCAGGAGCTTTTTGCCGGGCTGGTCGCCACAAGCCAGAACCGCTGGCCCAGTCTGAAGCGCGATATACTGGCGGTGAATGACCTGATGGCGCCGTTCTTCGGTGCGGGGTTCTATTACAAAACCTTCATGTGGCCCAAACGGTTCTGGGAGTCGGTGTATGAGCCGATCATCCGCCGCGCCGCCGGGCTTGGCCGCCTGTCGGGCCTGCCCGACCCCGACCATTATGACAAGGGGTTCTTGCATTGCGATCTGCTGGTCATTGGCGCTGGCCCTGCCGGGCTTATGGCCGCGCTGGCGGCGGGGCGGGCCGGTGCGCGGGTTATTCTTGCCGATGAAGCGGCGCAAATGGGCGGGCGGTTGCTGGCTGAACGATTGGAGCTTGGCGGCAGCGCGGGGCATGAATGGGCGGCAGGTGTTGCAGCCGAACTGGCCAGCCTGCCGAATGTGCGGCTGATGCCACGCACGGCGGTGACGGGGGCGTATGACCACGGCGCGTTCGGCGCGCTGGAGCGTGTGGCCGACCATCTGGCCGCAGCGCGCGGCGCGCCACGCCAGATTTTCTGGCGCATTCAGTCGCGCCGCGCCATTCTGGCCGGTGGCGCGATTGAGCGGCCTATAGCATTCGCCAATAACGACCGCCCCGGCATTATGCTGGCCGGTGCCGTGCGCCGCTACATCAACCAATATGGCGCGGCGCCCGGCGCGCGCGTGGCGGTGTTTGCCAACAGTGATGAAGGCGCGCGCAGCGTGGTCGATTTGCAGGCGGCGGGGGTGGAGGTTACGGCACTGATAGACGCCCGCCCTGACGCGAAAGCACCTGATGGCGTGCCGCATTTCGCGGGTGCTTTGGTCACAAACACGCGCGGGCGGCTGGGGCTGAAATCTGTCACCATTCGCACTGCTTCAGGTGGGGTTGAAACCATTGCAGCCGATTGTCTTGCTATGTCTGGCGGCTGGAACCCGAATGTGCATCTTACCTGCCACCAGAATGCGCGGCCCGTTTGGCGTGATGACATTGCCGCCTTTGTTGCGCCGGATGGGGCCGTGCCGGGGCTTGTTGCGGCCGGTGCGGCGGCGGGGGCGTTTTCAACCCATGCAGCGCTGCAAACCGGGCTGGATGCGGCGAAGGCGGCGCTGACCGACCTGGGGCTAAAGTCTGGCAAGACCCCGCTGCCCAAGGCCGAAGACGCACCGTGCGACCTGACCCCGCTTTGGCATGTGGCGGGCAAGGGGCGCGCATGGCTTGATTTTCAGAACGATGTCACCGTCAAAGATGTGAAACAGGCCCATGCCGAGAATTTCATCCCCGTCGAGCACTTGAAGCGCTACACCACGCTCGGCATGGCAACCGATCAGGGCAAGCTTTCCAACATCGCGGGGCTAGCGATTATGGCGGAGTTGACGGGCCGCAGCATTCCTGAGGTTGGCACCACCACCTATCGCCCGCCCTATGTGCCGGTGCAAATCGCAGCACTTGGGGCGCATGGCGAAGGGCAGGGCTTTGCACCCCATCGCCAGACACCGTCGGATGCCCTGTCGCGCGAGCGCGGCGCAAGCTGGCTGGAAGCCGGGCTATGGCACCGCGCGGCATGGTATCCGCAAACTGGCGAAAGTTTCTGGCGGCAATCCTGCGAACGCGAGGTTGGCTGGGTGCGCAACGCGGTCGGCATTTGCGATGTGACCACCTTGGGCAAGATCGACATTCAGGGGCCGGATGCGGCGGCGTTTCTGGATTTCGTTTACACCAACACCATGTCAACGCTCAAGCCGAACCGCGTGCGTTATGGGCTGATGCTGCGCGAAGATGGCACGGTGATGGATGACGGCACCTGCGCGCGGCTTGGCGCGGCACATTTCGTCATTACCACCACCACGGCGGCGGCGGGGCCGGTCATGGCGCATCTGGAATTTGTCGCGCAGGTTTTGTGCCCGCGCCTGGATGTGCAGATGGTTTCGGTCACCGAGCAATGGGCGCAGTTTGCCATCGCCGGGCCGAAGTCGCGCGAGCTTCTGAACGGGCTGCTCGACGCGCAGGTTGATAATGACAGCTTCCCCTATATGGGCTGCGGGCCGGTGTCGCTGGGTGGTGTCGCAGCGCGACTGTTTCGCATTTCGTTCTCGGGCGAACATGCCTACGAGTTGGCCGTGCCCGCGCGCTATGGCGACAGTCTGGCCCGCCTGCTTGTGGCGCGGGCAGATGCGCTGGGCGGCGGGCTTTACGGGATGGAGGCGCTGAACGTGCTGCGCATCGAGAAAGGCCATATCACCCATGCCGAGATTGACGGGCGCTATAGCGCCTTTGACATTTCCATGCCGCGGATGGTTGCGGCGGGGAAAGACTGTATAGGCAAGGCAATGGCCGCGCGCCCCGGCATGGTCGAACCCGCCCGCCCGCAGCTTGTGGGGCTAAAGCCCGCAGGCGTGGTCAAACACCTCAAAGCCGGTGCGATCATGGTGGAGGTTGACGGCGCGCCCGTGCGCGAACAAATCAAAGGGCATGTCACATCTGCCTGCTTCTCACCCACGCTTGGCCACCCGATTGCGCTGGCCTATGTTGCCGGTGGTGTGGCGCGGATTGGCGATACGATCCGCGCGGTCGATCTGCTCGGCGGGGTCGATACGCTGTGCGAAATCGTTGCATTGCCGTTTTATGACCCTGAAGGAGGGCGCTTGCGTGGATAAAATCACCCTTACCGCCCGCGATGCGTTTACGGGCATGGGCCTGCCACATGCGGCGGGCACTGCCAGCCTGCACGCCGATACGCCCCCCAGTTTGGTGGCGATTGCGCCTTTTGCGGGGCAGGAAAGCGCAGTTTCGGCAGAATTGAAAAAGCTGGGCGGCGGGGCGCTGCCCGCTGCAGGGCATTCAGCACCGGGCAAGGCGATGGCCCTTTGGTGGAGCGGGCATGGCCAGTGGCTTGCGCTGGGCGCAGAGCTTGGCACATTGCAAGCCGCATTGGCGGGCAAAGCAGCGGTGGTTGATCAGTCTGACGGTTGGGGCGGCTTTTCGATAACCGGTTCTGTGGCGCGCGATGTTATGGGGCGGCTTTGCCCGCTTGATACCCACCCCGGCACCATGCCGACGGGCCATGTGGCGCGCAGCCAGTTTGCGCATATGATGGCGGTTATTTATGTGCTGGAAGACGGTTTTCAGGTGCTCGTCATGCGCAGCTTTCTGAAAACCGCGATAGAGGACACCAAGCGCGCGATTGATACGCTTGCCGCCGAAGCACCGATCAGGGGGCGCTGATCAATCGTCGTCATTCCCCCGGCGCTGCCGGTTTTCAAGCATCCGGGCATAGGCGGCGCGCTCATCCGCGCTCATCATGGTCACGCGGGCCACTAGCGCATCATGGCCAATTGTCTGCAACGCGGCGACGCGGCCGCGCTGGCTGGCCAGAAGGTCGGCAAAGGCTTCAGGGCTGAAGGGCTCGGCCCGCAGGGCGCTGGCAAGTGCTGTGGCCAATTCGCGTTGGCCGCGCAGCCCTTCGCGCAGCCGGTCGCCATGGCCGCGTAATTCGCTGCGCAGCGCGCGCATGTGTTCGGGCGGCAGGCCGCGCATCAGCGCGGCCATACCGTCGCGGTCGGGCCGCCAAATGGGCCCATGCAGGGCAAAACCCGCCACCAGCCCCACAACAGCCAGATTGGCCGCAAGCGACAGCACCAGCGTGATCTTCATCCAGCGCGGGGCTGTTTTGCGGGGCAATGATATGTCGTTGGTCATGTCTTATCCCTCGGCCAAGAATGCGCTCAGCGCGCCAAGCTCGTCAATGCCAGTTCCCATGCTGCTTGAGCTGCCCGCCACCAGTTCGGCCAAAGCGGCAACGCCGCCCAGCAAATCGGGGCTGCTATAGCCCAGCAACAACCCTATCAGGGCCGAAGCCGCCAGCGCTGCGCTGGACATCAAGCCAAGGGCCGGGCGGGGGCGGGCCATGGGCAGAACATTGCCCTGCGGTTGACGGGAAAGCTGGGCGGCCATGGCATCGGCCAGCACGCGTTCCATCAGCCCTGACGGCAGGGCGGGGCGCGATGTGGCCGCCGCATCAAGCCGCGTGATGATCTCGGTCTCTTCACTCATTCTACCCTCGCTTTTGGTATGGCCAGCGGCCGTGATGTTTTTTGCCGGCCGGTTGCGGCCAGAGGGGCAATAGGGGCCAGCATGGTGGCCAGCGCGCGTCTTGCCCGGCCCAACAGGCTTTCAACGGCCTCGACTGTCGTGTCCATCGCCTCGGCTATATCCTGTTGGCCCAGCTCTTCGAAATGGCGCAGCGTGATGGCCAGTTTCTGCCGTGCTGGCAGGGCGGCGATGGCCCGGTGCAGCGCGCCATCGCGCTCGGCTGCGATCAGGTTTTGCTCGACCCCGGGGCTGGTATCCGCCAGTGCTTCAACTGCGCCTTCCCCGGCGGGGCGGTTGCGCTGGCGGGCGCGCAGGCGATCGGTTGCCAAATTGCTGGCCACCCGGTAGAGCCAGGTGGATAGCTGTGCGCGGCCCGGCTGCCAATCCGGCGCGACATTCCAAAGCCGCAACATCGCTTCCTGCGCCACATCCTCGGCCTCTGACTGCTGGCCCAGCATGCGTAACGCCACGGCATAAACCCTCGGCAGATGGTGCGCCGCCAATTGGCGCGCGGCATCCGGGCTTCCGGCGGCAAAGGCGACCAGAAGCGCGTCGTCATTCTCGATCGCCTTTTGGGTATCTGCGCGCATGAACAGCTTATAATCCGGTTTTACAGGAATGTCGCCCGCGCCGTTTGCTGGCGCAGGCGTTTGGCTCAGGGCTAGTTTCCACCATGCCCCCAGCCATCGCCACCACCATGACCGCCCCCGTGACCGCCACCATGACCGCTGCCGCCGCCGTGGCCCCCGCGGCCCCGTCCCTCACGCGCGTTCATCATCCGCATTTGCACCTGCTCGAATTCCCAGGCGCTGATTTCGCCATCATCATCGGTATCCGCCCGGGCCATCATCTCGGCCAGATTGGCCGGACGCATCTCGGCAACCGAAAGCGCGCCGTTTCCGTCACGATCCATATGCGCGATCATGCGTTCGATCATCTGGGGCATACGGTCCTGCATACGGTCCTGCATACGGGCCTGCATCCGCGCTGCGCGGCGGTTGCCCTCGGCGTTTTCCATGGCTTCGGCCATGCGGGCCTGGAGCCTTGCGGCCAGTTCCTCGGCATCGACCTCGCCATCGCCATTGGTGTCAGCTTCGGCAAAGCGCGCAGCGGCGGCGGCTTCAAGTTCAGCCAGCGTTACGCCGCCCGAGCCATCGGCATCCAGCGTGGCGAAATCGGGCATGGCCCCGCCCATCGGGCCCATGCCGCCGCCCATGTCGCCGCCATAGCCTGAGCCAGCCGCCAAAGCGGTGCCGACAGGTGCAATCGCCAGCGTGGCGACCAGGGCCAGTGTGGATATATGTTTCATCGTTCTCTCCGTTTTCAAATTGCGCCAGAAGCCTGTTGACCGCTTCGGGGGTTAAACGGCCCGGCTGCAAAAATCCGTCGCAATAACTTTCACCTTGCTGTGATAGGCGTTCAACAGGGGCAACCTGTCACAGGTGCAATACAGCTTGGCATTGCTATATTGTGCTTATGAGAACAGAAGACATTACCACCGACCGTCCTGTCCGCCCCGCGCTTTTGCGTGGTTGGAAGCGTAAATGCCCGTCCTGCGGGGCTGGGCCGCTGATGAACGGCTTTCTAACCGTTCGCGATGAATGTGCAGTTTGTGGCGAAGAGCTTTTCCACCAGCGCGCCGATGACGGGCCAAGCTGGGCGACAATTCTGATCACCGGACATTTGCTTGCGCCGAGCATGCTGATTATCTTTACCGTATTTCGGCCAACGCCCTGGGTTATGGCCACGGGCTTCTCGATTGTATTTGTGCTGCTGACAATTTTCCTGCTGCCGCGCATAAAGGGTATGTTTGTGGCTTTGCAATGGGCCAAACGCATGCATGGTTTCGGGCAGAAACCCGATGCGCTGGACAAGCCAATGCAACCGTGACAGCGTGCTGTCATGAGTGAAGATATCCGCGATGCTGCCAGCGTAATTTTGGTGCGTCATGCCCGGACAGGGCCGCAAGTTCTTATGGGGCTGCGCGGCGCTGCTGCGGTGTTCATGCCCTCCAAATACGTGTTTCCCGGCGGCGGGGTCGATGCGGCCGATCTGCGCGCCGCACCCGATTGTCTGGCCCCCGTTTGCCGCGCACGGCTGGCCCAGCATAGCCGCGCCGATCTGGGCGATGCGCTGGCCAATGCAGCCTTGCGCGAGCTGGACGAGGAAACCGGCCTGCATTTGGCCGGACCCATGCGCTTCATGTTTCGTGCCATTACGCCGCCGGGGCGCACCCGCCGCTTTGATGCGCGGTTTTTCATGGCCGATGCTGCGGGTTTGCAAAACGATGCCGATGATTTTTCGCGCGCCTCGGGCGAGTTGAGCCATCTGCACTGGATCGCCCTGACCGAGGCGCGCAGCCTGCCGTTGCCCTTCATTACCGAGGTTGTGCTTTCAGAAGTACAGGCGGTGCTGAACGGCGCGCCCGACCGCCCTGTGCCGTTTTTCAACCATGGTGCCGCGCATAGCAATTTTTTGATGCTTGAGGGGGCCTAAGCGCGGCGGCGGGGTTGACTCCGCCCCTAACCCGTGTAGATAGCACCCCTTGAGATACGCAGCCAAAAGCTGCAAACCACTGATGCGGCCTGCCCGCGAGGAGATCGACCCATGGCGAAGCCAACCACGATTAAAATCCGCCTGAATTCGACCGCGGATACCGGCCACTTTTATGTGACCAAGAAGAACTCGCGCACGATGACAGAAAAAATGTCGGTCAAGAAATATGACCCCGTTGTGCGCAAACATGTCGAATACAAAGAGGGCAAGATCAAGTAGATCGCCTTACAGGCGCTGCCCTTACGGGCGGTGGCAAGCAGATAGGGCGCGGTGCCAAGGCACCGCGCCTTTTCTTTTTGGCCCGCCTAAAACACCGGCCCAAAATAAAAGCGGCCGGGAAATCCCGGCCGCCTATCTGCTGGATCATCGTTCCAGCCTTTGGTTATTCACGCCCGCCCATGAAGTGCAGCAGGAACATGAACATGTTGATAAAGTCCAGATACAGGCTCAAAGCGCCCATGATCGCACCCTTTTGCAGCCATTCCTGGCCACCCGGCACCTGAACCATCTGGAGGTAGGTGGTCTTGATCTTCTGGGTGTCATAGGCGGTCAGGCCAGCAAAGATCAGCAGGCCAATGGCCGAAACTGCGAATTGCAGCGCCGAGCTTTCAATAAAGATATTGACGACCATCGCCACGATCAGCCCGATAACACCCATGATCAGGAAGCTGCCCCAACCCGAAATGTCTTTCTTTGTGGTGTAACCCCAAAGCGACAGGCCGGCAAAGGCAATTGCGGTGATCAGGAAGGTATGCGCGATCGACATGTCGGTGTAGACCGCAAAGATCCAGCTGATCGACAGGCCCATCAGCGCGGCAAAAAGCGCAAACAGCCCTTGTGCCGCGGTTTTGGAAATGCGGTTGATGCTGGCGCTGAACAGAATGACCACCACAAGCGGCGAGAACATTACGATATAGCGACCGGGCGAGGTAAACATCGCCTGCAGCATACCTTCGCTCATCAGCATTGTCGGCTGACCGTTGATTGCATTCGCGAAATCGGTGCCGACGACGTAAGCAACAATGGCGGTAATGGCCATCGCAATCGACATCAGCCCGTAAACGCTGTTCATATGGGCGCGCAGACCCGCATCAATTTCTGCAGTGCGAGCCCCTGCGCTTGCCCGCCTTACGCTGCCATATTCGGCCATTGTCATCTCCGTTGATTCAGTTCATTTCTGCCCCGCCGTGCCGCGCACGCCGGAATTGCCATTAATATCGTGATTATCGCACAGCATTTCAAGCGTTATAGGCAAGAAATGCATATTAATCACGCGCGCGAAGCACTTGTGCGGGGCGCACAGCCAGCGGGCGGATCGCAAAAAGCAATCCCGCCAGCAGGTTCACCAGCGCACCACCCGCAATAATCAGCAGTGAAATTTGCAGATTGAAGCTGAAATCGGCATTCATGATGAATGTCATCACCCCCCATCCGGCCAGCGCGCCAAACAACAGCGCCACAAGCCCGGCGGCGGCCCCCAACAGCGCGGCCCGCAACGCAAAGCTGAACAGTATGCGCGCGCGCGTGGCCCCGAGGGTTTTGAGCACGGCGGCTTCAAACACCCGCGCACGCTCGCCGCTTGCGGCCGCGCCGATCAGCACGAAAAAGCCGGTCAGCAGGGTAATGCCTGCACCACCCGCTATGCCCATGGCAATGCCTTCAAGCGCCTTTGCCCCACGCTCGATGGCTTCACGAATGCCAATGGCGGTGATGTTGGGAAAAGGGGATGTCAGGTTGCGCAGCAAGCGACTCTCGGCCTCGGCTTCGGCATAGATGGTGGAAATGAAGGCATGCGGTGCGCCTGCCACCGCGCCGGGGTTGTAGACCATCACAAAGTTGATGCCGAGCGAGGCAAAGTCTACCTCGCGCAGGCTGGCCACGGTGGCGACCAGATCGCGCCCCAGAATGTTGACGGTGATCTCGTCGCCAACCAACAGGCCAATCTCGCCTGCTTCCGCGGCTGAAAAGCTTACCAGCGGCGGGCCGGCATAGTCGGCCGCCCACCATTCGCCTGCGGTGAGGGTGGAGTTTTCGGGCAATGTATCGGCATAGGTCACGCCACGATCACCCGACACAACCCAGTGGTTGCCCACAGCTTCGCGCGCGGGCACACCGTTAATGGCGGTGATAATCCCGCGCAGCATGGGTGCGCTTGTCATGCGGTTGACGGCAGGGTCGCTTTCGGCGATTTCGGTAAATAGGCCGATCTGGTCTTTCTGGATATCGAGAAAGAAGAAAGCCGGTGCTTCTGCGGGCAGATCGTTGCGGATGGTGGACTGCATATTGGCGTTGATCTGGCCAATGGCGGCCAACACCGACAGGCCCAGCCCCAGTGACAGGATCACGCTGCCCGCATCGCCACGCGGCCCGCCAATGGCCCCAAGTGCAAGGCGCAGGGCAGGGCGGCCACGCAATATGCGCCGCCGTGCCGCCCAGGCCGCAACGCGTGTGGTAAGCCACGCCATCGCCGAAAGCACAACAAGGGCCGCAAACACACCGCCCGCCGTGCCCAGCGTTAGCTGCACAGAGCCCGACAGCACCACTGCCGCGCCGACCAAGGCTGCGGTCAGCAGGCCAATGACCACCAGATAAGGCCAGCGCGGCCAGCCACCACGGCCAAGTGCCGCATCACGAAACAGGGTTGCGGCGCGAATATCCACTGCACGGCCAAGCGGAAGCAGCGTGAAGATCAGCGCGGTCAGCGCGCCGTAAAGCGCGGCCTCGGCCAGAGGTTTTGTGTAGATGGCAAAGACCACCGGCACCGGCAGATCATCCCCCACAAAAGCGCCAATAATCAGCGGAAGCGCGGCACCCGCTATAAGGCCGAGCACAATGCCAACCAGCGCCAATGCGCCGATTTGCACCAGATAGATGCCAAGCACCAGCCGCCGCCCCGCCCCGAGCGTTTTGAGCGTGGCGATCACTTCGCGTTTTCGTTCCAGATAGGCGCGCACCGCAGCGGCAATGCCAACCCCGCCCACGGCCATGCCCGCAAGGCCTACGAGAATAAGAAAATCGCTCATCCGTTCGACAAATCGCGCGATAGCAGGCGAGGCATTGCGGCTGTCGCGCCAGCGCATGCCGCTATCGCGAAACGCCACTTTCGCTTCGCGTTCAAGCTGCTCAAGCCCGGTGCCCGGTGGCAAGGCAAGCCGGTAGCGGGTTTCAAACAAGGTGCCCTCGCTGATCAGGCCGGAATTTTCCAGCCCGTCGATATGCACCAGCACGCGCGGGCCAAGCGCAAAGGCCGAGGCGCCGCCATCGGGCTCAAAACTAAGGGCGGCACGCAATTCGAAGCTTTGTGCGCCAAGCTGGATATTATCGCCAAGGCTCAGGCCCAAACGGTCGATCAGCGCCTGTTCCACAACCATGCCGGGCAAGCCGTTTTGTAGTGCAAGCGCTTCGACTAATGGCATTTCCGGGGTCAGGCCAACCGTGCCATAAAGCGGATAAGTCGAATCCACAGCCTTGACCTGCACAAGGCCACGTTCCTCTTGGGGGCTGATGACCATGGAGCGGAAGTCGAAAATCTCGCTCAATGCCGTGGCGCGGTTGCGCATGAATGCCAATTCGTCATCATTCGCGCGGCGATAGGTGAAGCGCATTTCGGCATCGCCACCCAAAAGCGTGGTGGCTTCTGCGCCCAGCCCCGCCTCCACAGCCATGCGCACCGAGCCAATGGCGGCAATCGCGGCAACGCCAAGGGCGAGGCACACAAGGAAAATGCGAAAGCCCGCAAGCCCGCCGCGCATTTCGCGCCATGCAAGTCTGAATGCAAGGTTCATGCCGTGGCCACCATACCGTCGCGCAGGTTGACCACGCGGTCGCAGCGCGCAGCGAGCGCCGCATCATGGGTAACTAGCACCAGCGTGGCTCCATGGGCATCGCGCAGCGCCATCAGCTTATCCATTATCGCTTCGCCGTTTGTGGCATCGAGGTTTCCGGTCGGCTCGTCGGCCAGTAGAATTTGCGGACGGGTCACAAAGGCGCGCGCCAGCGCCACGCGCTGCTGCTCGCCACCCGACATTTGTGCGGCGTAATGGTGGATGCGCTCGCCAAGGCCAACATCGGCAAGCGCGGCTTCAGCCCGTTCAAACGCATCGCGCGCGCCTGCCAGTTCCAGTGGTGTGGCAACGTTTTCAAGCGCGGTCATTGTGGGGATGAGGTGAAAGCTCTGAAACACAATGCCCATATGCGCACGCCGGAACCGCGCCAATGCATCTTCGTTCATGGTGCCCAGATCCTGGCCCAAAGCCAGCACCGTGCCGCCGGTTGCGCGCTCCAGCCCGCCCATCAGCATAAGCAGCGAAGATTTGCCGGAACCGCTGGGCCCGACCAGTGCCAGCGTCTCACCTGCCTTTACACTGAGATCGATGCCCTTAAGTATGTCAATGCGCCCGGCATTGCCTGAAAGGCTGAGTTGGGCATTGGTTAGGCTTAAAACAGGTTCGGGCATGCATATTCTTTCATTTCGGCGATACTGGTCTGGATATGGTTTGTTACGTGCCATGCGCAAGGTTGGATTGGTTTTAGTTGCGCTGCTGGGCCTTTCGGGGCCGGTTTTGGCGCAAGATGACACGATTGTGATCGCGGCCTTCGGCGATTCGCTGACCGCAGGGTTAGGCCTGCCACTCGATGATGGCTTCGTGCCGCAGCTACAGCGCTGGCTTGATGCGCAGGGTGTCGACGTGATTGTTCAGAATGCAGGCGTGAGCGGCGATACCACGGCTGGCGGCCTCGCGCGGCTCGACTGGGCTTTGGGCGATGATGTGGATGCGGTGATTGTCGAGCTTGGTGCAAATGACATGCTGCGTGGGCTGGATGCGCATGCCGCACGCGCCAATCTGGACGAAATTCTGGCGCGGATATCGGCGCGCGGCCTGCCGGTTTTGGTCAGCGGCATGAAAGCCCCGCCCAATTTTGGCGCGCAGTATCAACTTGTTTTCAACAGCATGTATGGGGAACTGGCCGCAGAATATGGCGCGGATTTCCACCCGTTTTTCCTGCAAGGGCTGGGAAGCAATGTGTCGATCTACGCGCTTTCACAGCTTATGCAGCCCGACGGGCTACACCCGAATGCCGAAGGTGTGGCAAAAATCGTGGACGATATTGGCCCCTATGTGCTGGCATTGATCGCGCGCGTAACCCCGTAGGGTGCGCATTCATTGCGCACCGCCTGAGGCCCAAAAAGGTGCGCAATGAATGCGCACCCTACGGGATTGTGCCGAACGTTTAGCGCCAGAAGGGTTTATGGGCTTCGCGGCGGGCAGCACGCGCGCTGATGCCGATATCGGTAAGGGCGGCCGTATCCAGCCGGGCAAGGGCGCGGCGCGTGCGGGCGCGTTCTGCAAAAAAGACCATGGTGCCAATCAGCGGCAGGGTGGCGAGCGGCGCCAGAATGGTTACGATTTCGTGCATACGGCTCGAGATTGCCATGGGGATTATCCTTCATTTCCTAAAAGTGGCGGTTATTCATTCTTGATGCTTGTGATATGGCAACGAATCATTCAGATTAAAAATGAATTATTGACCCAGATAACATCACGGAAATTGATATGTTGCGAAATCTCGACCTGACGGCTTTGCGCAGCTTTGCCACCGTGGCCGATAGTGGTGGGGTAACACGCGCCGCCGGGCTGCTACATTTGACGCAATCGGCGGTTTCAATGCAGATCAAGCGGCTGGAGGAATCGCTCAACCTCAGCCTGCTGATGCGTGACGGTCGCGGCGTGCGGCTAACGGGGGAGGGCGAAAAACTGCTCGGCCATGCACGCCGCATGCTGGCGATCAATGATGAAATTCTCGCGCAACTCACCGGGGCGGCCTATGAGGGTGAGGTCATGTTCGGTGTGCCGCATGACATTGTATATCCCTACATTCCCGGAATTTTGCAGCGTTTCGCAACGGCATGGCCGCGGATCAAGATCAACCTTGAATCAAGCTATACCGCGCGGCTGAAAGAGTCGCTTGCGCGTGGCGAGCTGGATATCATTCTGACCACAGAAGAGGGCCGCGACGAGGGTGGCGAACTGCTGTCGACAGTGCCGCTGGTTTGGGTGGGTGCGCCCGGCGGGCAGGCCTGGAAAGAACGCCCCCTTCGGCTGGCCTTTGAGCATCAGTGCCGCTTTCGCACTATCGCGCAAGATGCGCTGGATGCGGCGAATATCCCGTGGGATATGGCGGTAAATTCGGAAAATACCCGCACGATCGAGGCGACTATCTCGGCTGATCTGGCGGTGCATGCCTGTTTGGCCGACTCCTATTCGCCCTATGTCGAGCTTGTGCCGCATGGCGGCGCGCTGCCGCAATTGCCGCAAACCAATATCAACATGTATATCGGCAAGGGTGCAGCACGCGCGCAGGCCGAGCGTTTGGCCGAAATGGTGCGCGCAGCCTATTGCGGGGCAATGGCGCAGGCCGCCGAATAGGCATGAGCATGCTGCACAAAAATGGGCACCGGTTTTGTGCTTCTCGAACATGCGTTATCAATGCGTATTATGGGCGCAACACAATCCGTGCGGGCGCTTGGCGGTTGCGCAGCAAATCGAGCGCGGCTTCAGCCTCGGTCAGCGGCATTGAAACGGGCTTGGGCGGCGCAAGTTTGCCCTGTGCATACAGCGCCATAAGCTGCTGCAAACAATCGGCCAGCGCGGCGGGTGCAAAATTTGGGTAATTGCCCCAGTTCGCGCCGATGATCTCCAGGTTCTTGACCAGAATATGGTTCAGCTTCACTTCGGGAATTGTGCCCGAGGCAAAGCCAAAGGGAATGAGCCGCCCTTCGGGTTTGGTGGCGCGCAGCGCGTGGGTGAAATTTTCACCGCCTGCCGGATCGAACACGACATCGGCACCGCCAAGCGCAAGAATGGCCTCGCGCAGGCCCTCGGCATCGCTGTTTATCACATGGTCGGCGCGGGTAATGCGCGCCAGCCGTTCGGCCCCGCGCGAAACGGCAATGACGCGCGCACCAAGCGCGCGGCCAATATCGACCGCGGCCAGACCCGCCCCGCCACTTGCCCCTAAAACCACCAGCGTTTCGCCAGCCGCCAGCCGCGCACGCCGCGCCAGCGCCAGATGAACCGAGCCATAGGCGATCAGGAAGCTCGCGGCGATATCATCGGGCATGTCATTTGGCAGGGCTATGCAATGCGCGGCCGGCAGGGTAATGTGGCTGGCAAAGGCACCATGCCCGCAAAACCCGGCCACGCGGCTGCCAACAGGCATATCACCACCCGCAACAATGCCTGCAAACTCCATGCCCGGTGCAAAGGGCAGGGGGGGAATGCGCTGGTAGGTGCCGGTGATCAGCAATGTATCTGCAAAGTTCACACCGGCAGCGGTGATCTTGACCAGAACCTCGCCGGGTTTGGGCAGAGCAAGCGGCGCTTCAACCCCTTCAAGCCGGGTGTTGAAGGCGCCAAGTTGCATTGAAAACTGAGTCTTAGGCTGCATGGGCCACAGGTTAGCGGCAAATGGAGCGAGGGCAAGCAGCACTTGCATTTCGGTGCTTGGGCCTTTATGCGCAGCCGCAAAGGGGCTGGCGCCCCGCTGCCATCCCATTTTAAGGAACCCCAATGGAACTGCGCAATATTGCGATTATCGCCCATGTTGACCACGGCAAAACCACGCTGGTTGACGAGATGCTCAAACAATCCGGCGTTTATCGCGAGGGGCAGGCCTCGGTCGAGCGCGCCATGGACAGCAACGACATCGAGCGCGAGCGCGGCATCACCATTCTGGCCAAATGCACATCCGTTGAATGGGAAGGCGCGCGCATCAACATCGTCGATACCCCCGGCCACGCCGATTTCGGCGGCGAGGTGGAGCGTATTTTGAGCATGGTTGACGGTGTTGTGTTGCTGGTAGACGCCGCCGAAGGCCCGATGCCGCAAACCAAATTTGTTACCGCCAAGGCGCTTGCGCTTGGTCTGCGCCCGATTGTGGTGCTGAACAAGGTTGATAAATCCGATGCCGAGCCCGACCGCGCGCTGAACGAATGCTTCGATCTCTTTGCCAATCTGGGTGCCGATGACAACCAGCTTGATTTTCCACATCTTTACGCGTCGGGCCGTTCGGGCTGGGCTGATACCGAGCTTGACGGGGCGCGCGAGAACCTGCACGATTTGTTCGCACTGATCATGAAACACGTGCCCGCGCCATCCGTGCAAACCGATACCGAAAGCCCGTTCCGCATGCTGGCCACCACACTTGGCCGCGACAACTTTCTGGGCCGCTACCTGACGGGCCGTGTTGAAGCCGGACGCTTGAAGCCCGGCCAGATGATCAAATCCATCGGTCGTGATGGCAAGCTGATCGAGAATTTTCGCGCCACAAAAATTCTGGCCTTTCGCGGGCTTGGCCAAACCCCGGTGGACGAGGCCGTGGCCGGTGACATCGTGGCCATTGCCGGCATGACCAAGGCGACCGTGGCCGACACATTATGCGACCCTTCGGTCAATGAACCCATTCAAAGCAAGCCGATTGATCCGCCGACCATTTCGGTAAATTTCGGCATCAACGACAGCCCGCTGGCTGGCCGTGACGGTGACAAGGTGCAAAGCCGCGTGATTCGCGACCGTTTGATGCGCGAATCCGAGGGCAATGTCGCCATCAAGATCGAAGACACGCCGGGTGGTGAAAGCTTCATCGTTTCTGGGCGCGGCGAGTTGCAGATGGGTGTGCTGATTGAAAACATGCGCCGCGAGGGGTTCGAGCTTTCAATCTCGCGCCCACAGGTGTTGTTTCGCGACATTGACGGTGAGCGCCACGAGCCGGTGGAAGAAGTCACCATTGATGTGGATGACGAATATACCGGCGCGGTGATCGAAAAGCTGACACAACGCAAGGGCGATCTGGCCGAGATGAAACCCGGCGGTGTTGGCAAAACCCGCATTATCGCCCATGTGCCCAGCCGCGGGCTGATCGGCTATCATGGCGAGTTTCTGACCGACACGCGCGGCACCGGTGTGCTGAACCGCGTGTTTCATGAATGGGCACCCTACAAGGGCCAGATTCAGGGTCGCCGTCAGGGTGTGCTGATCTCCATGGAAGATGGTATAACCGTGGCCTATGCGCTGTGGAACCTGCAAGACCGTGGCCGTTTTTTCATCGGCGTGCAGGAACAGGTCTATCAGGGCATGATCATCGGCGAGCACAACCGCCCCAACGACCTTGAGGTGAACCCGCTCAAGGGCAAGAAGCTTACCAATATGCGCGCATCCGGCAAGGATGAGGCGGTTGTGCTGACCACGCCCAGCCGGTTCAGCCTTGAAGAGGCGATTGCCTATATCGACAATGACGAGCTTGTCGAGGTAACACCCCGCCATGTGCGCCTGCGTAAACGCTTTCTGAATACGCACGAGCGCAAGCGGAACGCGAAAACCGCAGACTAGCTTCGCGTTTCGCAGCGACGTTTTGCAAAATGCCAAGGAAAAACGCGCTCAACCAGAGCGCGTTTTTGCGTTTTGCAAATAGCAAAGCTGTAGAAACCGCGAATTCCCATACATCTTTAGGTTTTGTGCCGTTTTAGGCGAATTTCGCGCTTGGCACGATTCCTGCAAGTATATTCGCAATAGAGATTTATTTTGGGAGAGTAAAATGAAGCATATGGTTGATGTCCATGTAGGTAAGCGCGTTCGCCATCGGCGTTGGATGGTGGGCATGACCCAGCAGCAGCTTGGCGAGGCTGTCGGCATCAAGTTCCAGCAGATCCAGAAGTATGAAACCGGCATGAACCGCGTTTCTGCGTCGCGGCTTTGGGATATTGCCGCTGCATTGGGCGTTCCGGTGTCGTTCTTCTTTGAGGGTCTGGCAGCCGATCAGGCCGATGGTGCCGAACCCGGTGCCGAAGCACGGGGCGATTTGCTTGCCGACAAGGAAGCGTTGGAACTTGTGCGCTCTTACTATTCCATTCCGGAAGCACAGCGCCGCCGCTTGTTCGACCTGGCGCGCGTGCTTAGCGACGCAGCATAGTCTAGCGCGTATTCAGCGCGCTTGACCCGCGCCGGATTGTATGAAATTCCCGGCCTATCAGGGCCGGGAATTTTTTATGCTGACTGACCAGGTTAAACGCAAAATTGTTGATACTGCCCATGCGCTGGCCGATGTGGCGCGCATAGAAACGCTCAAACATTTTCGCGGCGGGGCGCTGGGCGTGGAGAACAAGGTTGCGGGCGGGTTTGACCCTGTGACCGTTGCCGACCGCGCCGCCGAAACTGCCATGCGCGCGGTTCTGGCCAAGCGGCGCCCTGATGACGCGATTATGGGCGAGGAATTTGGCGCTACCCCCGGCACGACTGGCCTTACATGGGTGCTGGACCCGATTGACGGCACACGCGGCTACCTGTCTGGCACGCCGACTTGGGGTGTGCTGATTGCCGTGCAGGCCGAAGCGGGCCCGATTTTTGGCATCATAGACCAGCCTTTCACGGGCGAGCGGTTTATCGGCGGGTTTGGCATCGGGGCATGGGAGCGCAGCGCGGAACATCGCGCGCTCAAGGTTCGCACTTGCACAGGGCTTTCGCAGGCCATTGTATTTTCGACTTTTCCGGAAGTGGGCACGGCTGATGAGGGTGCCGCCTTCAAGGCCGTTGCCAGCCAGGCGCAACTGGTGCGCTTTGGCACCGATTGCTATGCCTACGGGTTGCTGGCCTTGGGGCAGATTGATCTGGTGGTCGAGGCTGGTTTGCAAAACTACGATATTCAGGCACCTATGGCGGTGATTGAAGCAGCGGGCGGCATTGTTACCAACTGGCAAGGCGGGCCGTGCTGGAACGGTGGCCGCGTGCTGGCAGCAGGCGACCCCGCAACACACCGCGCAGCTTTGGAAATTCTTAAAACCTGCTAAACGCCCTGTGCCTTCAGGAACGCATCAATCGCATCCCAGGCCTTTTGTTGCAACGCGGGCTGCTCCATCCATATTTCGTGGCGCGCATCGGGAATTTCCAGCAATGTGCCGTTGGTAAACCGCGCCATGTGTTGGCGGACAGCAGCGGCGTCGACCACGTTTTCATCACCCCCCAGCAGCGTCAGCAGCGGCGTATCCGGCATGTCGGCGGACTCAAAGCGCACAAATTCCTCGCTTGCGGCGTCTATCCAGCGCAAGGAAGGCCCGCCAAGGCCAAGTTCGGGGCGGGCCAGGGCATGGCTTTGCATCCATGCCCAATACGCGGCATCGCCAGTGAGCAGGTTGCCTTCAAACGGGTCGGACAGAACATAGGTTTCTGCCTTTGTGCCGGGCATGCGCATAGCGCCCTTGCCAAGCTTGCTGCCAGCCCGCGCAATCGCCTCGCCAATCGGTTTGACATAGCGGTTGACGGCGATGCCCCACATCGGGCCGGAAAACACCGCTGCATCGGGGGCAAAGCCATCAAGCAATGCACGCAAACCAATACAGCCGCCCATGGAATGTGCAAATAACAACCGCGGGCCGGGCAAAGCGGCGACAGCCGGATCCGCCAGCAAGGTCTGGAAATCATCCTGATATTCGGCAAAATCTTCGACATGGCCGATATCGCGCCGCCCATCGAGATGGTCGGACAATCCCTGTCCGCGCCAATCAATGCACACGGTTGCAAAGCCGCGTGCGGCAAGTTCACGCGCAACGCGGCCATATTTTTCAATGTATTCCGTGCGCCCCGGCAGCAAAATCACATGGCCGCGTTCCGCCTTGCCCCAGATCGCACGGCGCAGGCATGTGCCATCGCTGGCGGTTAGCCATGCCGCCTCAACGGGCAGGGTGTTATCTGCCAGATCGGCGAAATAGGGCGCGGGTTCCATTTAGCCGAAGACGGAGCCAAGGCGCATGGCAGTGCCCATGTCGCCATCCACGCTCAGCTTGCCACTCATGAAAGCGCCAGCCGGGTTTAGGTCACCCTCAAGCAGGGCGCGAAAGGTTTCGGCGCTGGCGGAAATGGTGCAATCGGCTTCAGCATCGCTGGCCGATGCACCGGTTTCATCGACGCGCACAGCGCCTTCGCCTTCAATCTCGAACTTTACCGAACCCTCAAAACCGCCATCGGCAAGTTTGGCGTTCAACGCGGTCACGGCTTCATTGATCACTTCGCTCATATTCAACTCCATATCTGTTGGAGGCAATGTAGCAAGTTTGCATGGCCGTTAAAGCGCCAAGATTGCCCGACGTGGCGTAAGGCACAAAAAAGGGGGCCGGTTGCCCCCCTTTCGACGTTCTTCGCTACGTGGTTCAGAAGCGGGCTTTGGCGTTGATGCCGAAAATTTCTTCACCACCAAAGTCGTTGCTACCACCGACGCTGGCGCCAATGCTGAACATTTCGTTGATCGCGTAGGTCGCGCTCAACTCCCAGATATCGAAACTGTCAAACGTGGAGTAAATCCCCTTCACCGAAAGGGCGTCATTGATGTGATAGGCGGCCGCCAGCGTCGTGATAAACTCGCTGGACCCGCCGTCTTGCAGTAAGCCTATCGTGCCGCCAATTTCAAATGCGCCCATGGTGTGGTTTGCGGCCACGGTCCAGGCCGAGAAGCTGGAACCTTCGAAAAATTCAGCGGCGGCGAGCACGCGTGTGTTTCCGAACTGTGTTTCGCCTGCAACAGAAAAGAGCTCGGCATCGTCACTATAGCTGGCGGACATGTCGAAATTGCCGAACTGTGCATCAACGCGGATAACGTCAGTCAGGAACCTGAATTCGATGTATCGGCCGATCGGAGCGGGAATTGCATAAAGATCGAAATAAGTGTTTTCAAACTCGGCAAAGCGCCAATCAAACCGCGCAGCGGCGTTGTCGATCGCGCCATAGCCAACCTGAAAATTGCGAAAGCCGATGAAACCATAAAAATCAAACTCTGTCTCGTCGCCGATACCGCCGAAAATCGACAGGCTGCGCACGCCCAGTGTTACAGACATGTCGTTGTTGAATTCGTGGCGATAACCAAGGCGGAACTCAGCCAGCCCAAAGGATTCATTGCCTGTGCTGTTGAAGGCGTAGCTATAGTCGATATCGCCGGAAAATTCGAACCCTTGCGGAATTGAGCCCATGGGCATTGACTGCGCATACGCGCCCCCGGCTGCCAGTGTAACCGCTGCTATTGCGACAAGATTTTTCATGTTGACCATCCAATTTGTTAAATAAGATTTAATACTTTCTGCATCACGTAAGGTAATTTGTCAAATTCCACAGGCATTTCAGTGCGCCTTTGGAGCAGAATTGTTACATTTTCGCAACGCAAACATGCTGCCCTGTCGCGTAACTGTGAGCAGAATGCGGGTTTTTGGCCGTGGCGTTATATCGCAAAGCGGCTAGAATGGTGGCATGTGGATTCGCGCTCTTGCAACTGTTGCCCTGCTTGCAACCACGCCCATTCGGGCAGAGTTGCTCACCCCCGGTGATTTGCGCGAAGACCGCGCGCCGGGGCTGGAGCAGCTATTCCTCGACCTGCGCTCGGATGAGCGCGAAGTGTGGCGGCTTGCGGAAACGGCTTTGATCAACCGGTTCAGCCGCTCGGGTTCGCCTGCGATGGATTTGCTGTTGCAGCGCGGCCATGCGATGCTTGAAGCAGACGATCTTCGTGGTGCAATCTGGCATTTGTCGACCCTTATCGACCATGCCCCGAATTTTGCCGAAGCCTATAATACCCGAGCGACGGCCTATTACAGGATGGGCGAATACGGGCTGGCGCTTCAGGATGTCCGCGCGACTTTGGTGCTGAACCCCCGCCATTTCATTGCGATGGGCGGGCTTGGCATCATTCTGGCCGAACTTGGTCATACCGATCAGGCGCTATCGGCCTTTCGTGCCGCGCAGATCGTTCATCCGAATATGGAAAGCCTGATCGAGAATATCGAACAAATGGAACAGGCGCGGGGTATGAGCCTGTAACGCGATAGGGTGGGGCGCGGGGTTTTGCGTGGCCGCCCGCCGCTCAGAACCGGCTTGCCGACACAAGCGCGTAACACTGGGTTAGTGATGGTAGCGCGGTTTGTGTTGCAGGGGCATGTCCGTTCACCGGTTGCGGTTCGGGGCTGAATCGTCTTATCTGCACGACCAAACCTTGCAAACCTTGCGGCGAGCTTTACCCATGCCCTCAGACATCATCGCCGTGCTTGGCCCCACCAATACGGGCAAAACGCATTATGCAATCGACCGGATGCTTGGCTATCGCAGTGGGGTAATCGGCCTGCCGTTGCGGCTTTTGGCGCGCGAGGTCTATGACAAGCTCGTTGCCTTGCGCGGCCCCAGCGTGGTGGCGCTGGTCACCGGCGAAGAGCGGATCGTGCCGCCGCGTGCGCAGTTTTGGGTGTGCACGGTCGAGGCGATGCCAAGCGGCATTGGCCCTGAATTTCTGGCTGTCGACGAAATCCAGCTTTGCGCCGACCCCGAGCGCGGCCATGTGTTTACCGACCGTTTGCTGCACGCGCGCGGGCGTGTCGAGACACTGTTCATGGGGTCGGACACCATGCGCGGGCGCATTGCCAACCTTGTTCCCGAGGCGCGGTTTGTCCATCGTGAACGCTTTTCCGCCCTTACATATACCGGCGTTAAAAAGGTCAGCCGCATGCCGCCGCGTGCGGCCATCGTCGCCTTTTCGGTGGATGAGGTTTATGGGCTGGCCGAGCTTTTGCGCCGCCAGAAAGGCGGTGCGGCGGTGGTGATGGGCGCGCTCAGCCCGCGCACGCGCAACGCGCAGGTAGATTTGTATCAGAACGGCGATGTGGATTATCTGGTCGCCACCGACGCAATCGGCATGGGGCTGAACCTCGATGTGAGCCATGTGGCTTTTGCGGGAACATCGAAGTTTGATGGCCGCCGCCACCGCTATTTGCGTGCCGATGAGTTGGCGCAAATTGCAGGCAGGGCGGGGCGCTTTACCACGCCGGGCAGTTTCGGGGTAACAGGTGCTGCGAGCGCGCTGGAGCCGGACGAAGTCGAGGCCATTGAAAACCACCAGTTTGCCCCGCTGCGCAAGCTGGAATGGCGCAATTCGGCGCTGGAATATGGCTCGGTTGCGCGGCTTGTATCCTCGCTTGAACAAAACCCGACCCACCCCGACCTTGTGCGCGCACGCGAGGCGGATGACCTGATCGCGCTTAAAACACTTGCCGCCAATCCGCATATTGCTGGCCGCGCGCAGGGTGCACCGCGCATAAAGCTGCTATGGGATATCTGCCAGGTGCCCGATTTTCGCAAGGTTTCCGCTGGTGAACACGCCAGTCTTCTGGCGCGCCTATTTGATTATTTGACAGATACGGGCCGAATCCCCGATGATTTCATGGCCAGCCATGTGGCAATGGTGGACCGGAGCGAAGGAAATATCGATGCGCTTTCAAAAAGACTCGCCTTTATCCGCACCTGGACCTACGTTGCGCAACGTCCAGACTGGCTTGACGATGCCGCCCATTGGCGCGATGAAACCCGTGCGGTAGAGGACCGATTGTCAGATGCGCTTCATATGCGGCTGACGCAACAATTTGTCGATCGGCGCACTTCTGTGCTAACGCGCCGGTTGAAACTAAAGGAGGCCCTTGTGGCGGAACTGAATACTAAAGGCGAAGTAACTGTCGAGGGTGAGTTCATCGGGCGGTTAGACGGGTTTCGGTTCCAGCAGGATCCTTCAGCCAGTGGCGAAGCCGCGCGCACCTTGCGTGCCGCCGCGCTTGCAGCGCTTGCGCCGGCGTTTTCGCTAAGGGCCGATACGTTTTACAATGCGCCCGATACCGAGATTGATTTCACCGAACAGGGTGGGTTGATGTGGGGCGAATATGCTGTTGGCAAGCTGACCAAGGGCAATGACGCATTGTCACCGGGCATTGAAGTTTTTGTTGATGAAGATGCCGGCCCCGAGATTGCCGAAAAGGTCCGCCGCCGTCTGAACCATTGGCTTGACCGCCGCATCGCTGCTTTGTTCGAGCCGCTGATCGGGCTGAAGACTGATGAAACCCTTACCGGGCTGGCCCGTGGTGTGGCCTTCCGGTTGGTTGAAAGCCTTGGTGTGCTGCCCCGCCATGAGGTTGCCAGCGATGTAAAATCGCTTGAACAAGACGCACGCGGTGCCCTGCGCAAACACGGCATTCGCTTTGGCCAGTTCACGCTGTTCATGCCGCTGATGCTAAAGCCTGCACCCACGCGGCTGCGTTTGCTGCTTTGGGCGCTGAACAACGATCTGGCCGATTTTCCGCCCGCGCCACCGCCGGGCCTTGTGACTATTCCCGCGCTGGAAGGCGTAAAGGCCAGCTATTACCCGCAATCGGGCTATCGTTTGTGTGGCGAGCGTGCAATCCGCATTGATATGCTGGAGCGGCTGGCCGATATGCTGCGCAGCGCCGATACGCGCGGCGGGTTTGAAAATACAGCCGATATGCTGTCGATCACGGGGCTGACGCTGGAACAGTTTGCAGCACTCATGCAGGGCATGGGCTATAGCGCCGAACGCGGCGAGCGCGCCAAAGCGCAGCGCGGGGCCGAGCCCAAAGCCGAGCCCAAAGCCGATGCTGCGCCCGCCGAGGTGCCTGAAGCTGATGGTGAAGCGGTTAAAGCCGAAGCCGGCGCGCAAGATACATCTGCGCCAAAAGCCGCACCCGAAAGCCCCGTTGAGGCTGAAGCTGCGCCCGAAAGCCCCGTTGAGGCTGAAGTTGCGCCCGAAGCGGGTGCGCAGGCAGATGCAGCCGCCGAGCTTGAGGTTTTCTACACTTTCCGCTGGGCACCACCGCGCCGCACCACCCCTGCCAACCCCGCCAATGAAGGCCGCGGCAAACCTGCAAGCGAGGGGCGCAAAAAACGCGCCGATGGCAAAGCGGGTGGCAAGGGGCCGCGCGGCAAGGGCAAGCAAGAAGGCAAAGGCGGCAAACCCGGCGAGAAGCAAGGCGCCAAACCGGTGCCACGGCCCGAACGCAAGGTCGACCCCGACAACCCCTTCGCCATGGCCCTTGCAGGCTTCAAGCCGAAAAGCTGATTTTGGCCGATACGCTGCGACTGGACAAATGGCTATGGCATGCACGGTTTTTCAAAACCCGCACGCTGGCGGCCAAGTTTGTGTCGACTGGTGGCGTGCGGCTGAATTCAAACCGCGTGGACAAGCCCGCCATTCAGGTCAAACCGGGAGACGGTCTGAGCTTTGCGCTTGGCATGCAGGTGCGGGTGGTGCGCATTATCGCGCTGGGCACCCGGCGCGGCCCGGCCCCCGAGGCGCAGGCACTCTATGACGACCTGACGCCAGAGCTGCCGGAACCAGCAAAACGCGTCGGTGCAAGGCCAACAAAGAAACAACGTCGTGATATGGATGCTTTTCGTGACGCTGCGGCGCTAACTGGCCTTGAAATCGACCCGAGCGACGACTAAAACCCTAGCGCGCGTAAGGTGTGACAGGCTTTACAATTAAAAACTGTAGATAGGGAAAGCCATGACCTATATTGTCAACGATGCCTGTATATCGTGCAAATACACCGATTGCGTTGAAGTCTGCCCGGTAGATTGTTTCTATGAAGGCGAAAACATGCTGGTGATTCACCCCGACGAATGTATCGACTGTGGTGTTTGCGAGCCGGAATGCCCTGCCGATGCGATCCGCCCCGATACCGAGCCGGACGCTGAAAAATGGGTCGAGTTCAACCGGAAATATGCCGAGCTGTGGCCGGTCATCATTACCCGTAAAGACCCGCCGCCTGATGCCAAGGAGCATGAGGGCGAGGAGGGAAAACTCGAGAAATACTTTTCGGAAGTTCCCGGAACCGGTGGCTAGGCGATTCGCGCCTGTGGCAGAATTGGGCGCCTTTTGGCCGTAAATTGCGCCAAAACAGGGGTTTGCGCGGCGAAATGACGCCAAGCCCCTAGCGCGCCCCGCTTTTTTCACACTTAAAAATGTGATATGATGATTTTGTAAATTGACGGCAAGTATCGCCATGACGCGGTGTCATGGGCAAGCCCTGTCAGCCTAGAAAATTGGAAATCCGCGCGCTGTATGTGCAGTCGAGGATACTCCTTTCTGCGCTTTCAGGGGCAATACTCGGTCGTCAGGAAATGGAGCGAATATGAGCAAGTCCAAGAACAACGCAGATTTCAGCCCGAATGAGTTTGTAGTTTATCCCAGCCACGGTGTTGGGAAAATCGTTTCAGTCGAGACGCAAGAAGTTGCGGGCCTGTCGTTGGAAATGTTCGTGATCTCATTTGAAAAAGACAAGATGACCCTGCGCGTGCCCACGGCCAAAGCAACCGCTGTCGGCATGCGTGCGCTTTCCAGCAATGACATTGTGAGCAAAGCGATGGACACGCTGAAAGGCCGCGCCCGTGTGAAACGTGCCATGTGGTCGCGCCGTGCGCAGGAATACGAGCAAAAGATCAACTCGGGTGATCTGATCTCGATCGCCGAAGTGGTGCGCGATTTGCACCGCAATGACGACCAGCGCGAACAGTCCTACTCCGAGCGCCAGCTTTACGAGGCCGCGCTGGAGCGTCTGACCCGCGAAGTGGCTGCCGTGAAAGGCCTGTGCGAAGATTCTGCGCAGCGCCATGTTGGCGATGTTCTGGAAAGCCGCGCCGCTTAGGTTCGGCGGGCAGACACAAAAAACGCGCGTCCCTCGGGGCGCGCGTTTTGCATTCGGCGGTGCGGATTAGTAAAGCAGCGCAACCGCGGCCATCAGGCCAATCGATTCGGCGCTTTGCTGTGAAGCCCCCAGCACATCGCCGGTTTGGCCGCCGATTTTCGCTTTTGCCAGCAGCATCAGGCCAAGCGCGGGCAGGGCCATGATGCCCACCAGAAGTGCGCCGGAAATGCCTGTCATGGCAATGGCGCCAACAAGGCCAATGGCCAGCCCCAACCCGGCGCTTGCGGCCGAAGGTTTGCCAAAGCTGGCCGAGGCACCATCGCTGCGCGCATTGGGCAGCGCAAACATCAGCCCCCCCATCAGCGCGCGCGACATGCCGCCAACCGCGGCCAGTTGCAGCACGAAGTCCCAGCCGCCAAAGCTGACAACCCCGGTAATGCGCATAAAAATCACGATCATCAGCGCCAGCGCGCCATAGGTGCCGATAGAGCTGTCACGCATAATGGCCAGAATGCCGGCCTTGTCCTTGCCGCCGCCAAACCCGTCGGCGCAATCGGCCAGCCCGTCTTCGTGAAGCGCACCAGTGATCAGGATAAGGTAGCCGATTGTCAGCGCGCCAACGCCAAGGCGCGGCACACCAATCCAGGCCAGAAACCACGCCAGAAAGCCCGCGCTGGCCCCCAGCACCATGCCGACAATCGGGAAGGCCCATACGCTGCTGGCGCTGGGAGCTTTACCGCCATCGGGCAGGGGCAGGCGGGTCAGGAAGCGAAACGCTGCACTGATATCGGCTGGCGATGGGCGTTGGTCGGTCATGGCACTTTGCCTTCCGTTTTCGGGCTAAACAATATTTTGCTTATGCATTAGATATTTGCCAACAGTATAAGGCAGGGCCAGTGCAAACAATGATATTTTCTTCCCTAAAGCAATTTCGTGCCGCATTGGCGCAGCAACCCAAGCCAAATTCGGCGGCCAGCGATGCAGCGGCCGAGCGCAATAACCAGCTCACCAAACCCCCCGGCGCGCTGGGGCGGCTGGAAGATATTGCCATTTGGTATGCAGGGTGGCGCGGGCAGGCCGCATCGCGCATAACCGCACCGCAAGCCGTTGTTTTTGCGGGCAATCACGGGGTTGTGGCGCAGGGTGTTTCGGCCTTCCCGCCCGAGGTAACCGTGCAAATGGTTGCGAATTTCGAGCATGGCGGCGCGGCAATCAACCAGCTTTGCAAAAGCTTCGGCACGGCGCTTGACGTGGTGGCGCTGGATCTGGATACACCAACGGCAGATTTCACAAGCGCACCGGCCATGGACGAAGCGGCGGTTTGCGCGGCGCTTTCGGCAGGCTGGAACGCGGTTGACCCGCAGGCCGATCTGTTTCTGACTGGCGAAATGGGCATTGGAAACACCACCAGCGCCTCGGCCATTTGTGCGGCATTGTATGGCGGCGGGGCTGTGGCCTGGGTTGGTCGCGGCACCGGGGTTGATGATGACGGGCTTGGCCGCAAAGCCGATGCCATTGCCCGCGGTCTTGCCTTGCACGCGCATCTGTGTGACGACCCGTTGCAGGTTTTGGCCTGTTTTGGCGGGCGCGAGCTGGCCGCAATGGCAGGCGCAATCGCGCGCGCGCGCAGCCTGCGCATTCCCGTGGTGCTCGACGGTTTCATTTGCTGCGCGGCTGCTGCGGTTCTGGCAAAGGCGCAGCCCGGCGCGCTTGATCATTGTATCGCAGGGCATGTCTCGGCCGAGTCTGCCCACGCCCCGCTGCTGGACCGGCTGGGGCTGAGCGCGCTTTTGTCGCTGGGTATGCGGCTGGGCGAAGGCTCGGGTGCGGCGCTTGCGGTCGGCGTGCTCAAGGCAGCGGTCGATTGCCATGCCGGCATGGCAACCTTTGCCGAGGCGGGGGTTTCGACCGGCTAGCAGAGCGGCGCGGGCGTATGGGTGCAAAAGGTGGGCGGCTTCGGCATTGTGCCGGTGCCTAGCCGTCGATCTCAATTCTGATGCTTGGCTCCATCCCGCACATCAGACAGCAACGCGAGGGGTTGTAGTCGCATTCCGACGACTGGCCGCGCATGCTGCGGCCAGCTGTCATCCTCCCGTCGAGTGATTCGGCGCCATAGCATACGAATTCCAAAAACGAACAGCGCATCGTAAATGTCTCGACGCTTCCCGCGCTAAGGCGATAGGCGCGCTGCGGGTCGCTCGGGCTAATTTGTCGCCCCTCCGAGTAGAAGACGAGCCGAAGATCATATGGCACATTTGAGTGTACTTCAAATTCGGCCTCGCTTGTTTGCGCCTGCACCGGCGTTGCGCCCGCTAAAGCTGCAAACATCAGGCCGATGGCCACAAAGATACTCTTGAACATAATGTAATCCTCCGAAATACAGCAAACATTGCAAAACTACGCAGTGCATGCTTTGCATTCAAGTTTGTTGAAGTCGTCGATACTTAGCCTGAAGCTGCCGATATAGGCGGTGCGCTGCGCAATGGCTGCGACTATGTCATAATTCTGAAATATTAGTGTTGACGGCAGCGGCAAAAATGTGAAATCACAACAACTATAGAATGTTATATATATGTTTGAAACAACCTATAGCACAAACAACATTTGTGCTTCGGGCAGTTAAATCTGCAAAAGTCGTGCGCAAAAACTGCGCAATTGTAAATGCAACGGCGCATGCAGTTTTGCCGATGTAGCGAGTCAATCCTTCATTAACCGGGGTAGGGGTATCTTAGGCTCAAGTTTCAAGTGCAACACCCGGAGCCCGCAGGGCATAGGATGTTGC
>JBBDJE010000023.1:0-32657 GCA_040880065.1 Paracoccaceae bacterium
TCGCCATGGAAGACAACCTGCGCTTCGCCATCCGCGAAGGCGGCCGCACCGTCGGCGCAGGCGTCGTGTCCAAAATTCACGCCTGAGGGCGCGTAAACGTGGTCGGGGTATTCCCCCCGGCCACGATAGTTTGAAACCTGCCAGCCCAAGAGGCGCATTCAATGCAGAGTCAGAATATCCGCATCCGGCTGAAAGCCTTCGATTACCGTGTGCTTGATGCAAGCACCGCGGAAATTGTTTCGACAGCAAAACGGACCGGCGCCACCGTGCGTGGCCCGATTCCGCTGCCAAACAAGATCGAAAAATTCACCGTTCTGCGTGGCCCGCACATCGACAAGAAGTCGCGGGAACAGTTCGAAATCCGGACGCATAAGCGTCTTCTCGATATCGTCGATCCGACACCCCAAACCGTGGACGCGCTCATGAAGCTCGACCTCGCTGCCGGTGTCGACGTCGAAATCAAACTCTAAGGGGCAGAGATTATGCGTTCTGGAGTAATCGCGAAAAAACTGGGCATGACCCGGTTGTTCATGGAAGACGGCCGCCAGGTTCCGGTGACTGTCCTTCAAATGGAAAACGTGCAGGTTGTCGCGCAGCGCACCGCCGAGAAGGATGGCTATTCGGCTGTTCAGCTTGGCGCGGGCAATGCCAAGGCAAAACGCACAACCCAGGCGATGCGCGGCCATTTTGCCGCCGCAAACGTAGCCCCCAAGCGTAAGGTTGCGGAATTCCGTGTGAGCCCTGATTGTCTGATCGAGGTTGGTGCCGAAATTACCGCAGACCATTATCTGCCGGGCCAGTTTGTTGATATCGCTGGCACCTCGACGGGTAAGGGCTTTGCCGGTGCGATGAAGCGTCACAACTTTAGCGGGCTTCGTGCCAGCCACGGTGTGTCGGTTTCGCACCGTTCGCATGGTTCCACAGGTCAGTGCCAAGAGCCTGGTAAAGTGTTCAAAGGCAAGAAAATGGCCGGCCATATGGGTGCCGTGCGCGTCACTACACAAAACCTGCAGATCGTGCGCACCGACGCTGATCGTGGTTTGGTCATGGTCAAGGGCGCTGTTCCCGGCACCAAAGGCGGTTGGGTTACGATCAAGGATGCAGTCAAGAAGGCTGCGCCCGAAGGTCTGCCATCCCCGGCTGCGATCCGTGCCTCGGCAGTGACTGCTGCCCCGGTTGAAGCCCCCGAAGGAGGCGCAGAAGAATGAAGGCAGATGTCATCAAACTAGATGCCGCGATAGCCGGGTCGATCGACCTGTCTGACGACATCTTCGCGCTGGAGCCGCGTGCAGACATTCTGCACCGTGTTGTGCGCTATCAGCTGGCCAAACGCCAGGCGGGCACCCATTCGGTGCTTGGCCGCTCGGAGGTCAGCTACTCGACCAAGAAGATCTATCGCCAGAAGGGCACCGGCGGCGCACGCCACGGTTCGCGCAAGGCACCGATCTTCCGCAAGGGTGGTGTTTATAAAGGCCCGACCCCGCGCAGCCATGCCATTGATCTTCCCAAGAAGATCCGCGCTATGGGCCTGAAGCATGCGCTTTCGGCCAAAGCTGGCGCAGGCGAGCTTGTGGTTCTGGATGCAGCAACGCTGGCTTCGGGCAAAACCAAAGATCTGGCCACCATCATCAAATCGATGGGCTGGACCAAGGTTCTGTTCATTGACGGTGCCGAGCTGGATCAGGGATTTGTGCAGGCTGCCCGCAATATTGACGGCGTGAATGTGCTGCCGTCGATGGGTGCGAATGTCTATGACATTCTGAAATCCAACACACTGGTGCTAACCAAAGCCGGTGTGGAAGCTCTGGAGGCGCGTCTGAAATGACCACGAAAGCCGAACTTTACGACGTGATCCGCAAGCCGATCATCACGGAAAAAGCGACCATGGCGTCGGAATACAACGCAGTTGTGTTCGAGGTTGCTATGGATGCGAACAAGCCGATGATCAAGGAAGCGGTTGAAACACTGTTCAACGTCAAGGTCAAAGCGGTAAATACCTCCGTGACCAAAGGCAAGGTCAAGCGTTTCAAAGGCAAGCTTGGCACCCGCAAGGATGTCAAGAAGGCCTATGTGACGCTGGAAGCCGGGAACACCATCGACGTTTCCACCGGCCTTTGATAGAAGACCACGAATCACGGCCCCGCGCAGGGGCCGTGTTGCATTTACTGAACCGGGTTCAAATGAACCCACAAGCACACGGAAGACAGCAAGATGGCATTGAAGTCGTATAAGCCGACAACGCCTGGCCAGCGCGGACTGGTTCTGATCGACCGTTCGGAGCTTTGGAAAGGCCGCCCGGTCAAATCTCTCACTGAGGGTTTGAGCAAGCATGGCGGACGGAACAATACCGGGCGGATCACCATGCGTCGCAAAGGCGGCGGCGCGAAACGCTTGTATCGTATTGTGGATTTCAAACGCACGAAGTTTGATATGCCCGCGATTGTCGAGCGCATTGAGTATGACCCGAACCGGACCGCGTTTATCGCGTTGATCCGCTATGAAGACGGTGTTGCCACCTATATCCTCGCACCACAGCGTTTGGCGCTTGGCGATACGGTGATCGCTTCGGCCAAAGCCGACGTGAAGCCCGGCAACGCAATGCCTTTCACCGGCATGCCCATCGGCACAATCGTGCACAACATCGAGCTTAAGCAAGGCAAAGGTGGCCAGTTGGCCCGCGCTGCCGGCACTTACGCGCAGTTTGTTGGCCGCGATGGCGGCTATGCCCAGATCCGTCTGGCATCGGGCGAACTGCGTTTGGTGCGTCAGGAATGCATGGCCACCGTCGGTGCCGTATCCAACCCCGACCATGGCAACCAGAACTTTGGTAAAGCCGGTCGTAACCGCCATAAAGGTATCCGCCCCTCAGTGCGCGGTGTTGCCATGAACCCGATCGACCACCCTCATGGTGGTGGTGAAGGCCGCACATCCGGTGGCCGCCACCCCGTTACCCCCTGGGGTAAAGGCACCAAGGGCAACAAAACCCGCACCAACAAAGCGACCGACAAGTATATCTTGCGCTCGCGCAATGCGAAGAAGGGTCGGTAATCATGGCACGCTCTATCTGGAAAGGCCCGTTCGTCGAGGCCCATATTCTGAAGAAAGCCGAGAAAACGCGCGAATCCGGCCGCAACGAGGTGATCAAGATCTGGTCGCGCCGTTCGACCATTCTGCCGCAATTCGTTGGCCTGACATTCGGTGTTTACAACGGCAAGAAACATATCCCGGTCAATGTGACCGAGGACATGATTGGCCAGAAATTCGGTGAATATTCCCCGACGCGCACCTATTACGGGCACGCCGCGGACAAAAAAGCGAAGCGGAAGTAGATCATGGGACAAGAAAAAAACCCCCGCCGCGCCGCGGATAATGAAGCAATGGCAACTCTGCGCATGTTGCGCGGTTCAGGCCAGAAGCTGAATGAAGTGGCTTCGATGATCCGCAACAAGCCGGTTGACAAGGCTCTGGCCGATCTGACCTTCTCCAAGCGCCGTATCGCGATTGACGTGAAAAAGTGCCTGCAGTCGGCGATTGCCAATGCGGAAAACAACCACGGACTGGATGTTGATGAACTGGTCGTTGCTGAAGCCTATGTCGGCAAAAACCTGGTGATGAAACGTGGCCGTCCGCGTGCCCGTGGCCGTTACGGCAAGATTCTGAAGCCGTTCAGCCAGCTCACCATCAAAGTTCGCCAGAATGCAGCCGAGGAGCAAGCGTAATGGGACATAAGATCAACCCGATCGGTCTGCGCCTGCAGATTAACCGCACCTGGGACAGCCGCTGGTTCGCCAATACCAAAGATTTCGGCAATCTGCTGCATGAAGACCTTGCCATCCGTGCATTCGTCAAGAAAACCTGCGTACAGGCCGGTATTTCGCGCGTGATCATCGAGCGTCCGCACCGCAAGTGCCGCGTGTCGATCCATGCTGCACGCCCCGGCGTGATCATCGGCAAAAAGGGCGCCGACATCGAAACCCTGCGCAAGCAGCTTTCGCAGTTCACAGCCTCGGAGCTTCATCTCAACATCGTTGAAGTGCGCAAGCCCGAGATTGACGCCGCTTTGGTTGCCGAGAACATCGCCCAGCAGCTTGAGCGTCGTGTTTCGTTCCGCCGCGCGGTGAAGCGCTCGATCCAGAACGCAATGCGCATGGGTGCCCTTGGCATTCGTGTTGAAGTGGCTGGCCGCCTTGGCGGCGCCGAGATTGCCCGCACCGAGTGGGCCGCCGAAGGCCGCGTTCCGCGCCACACGCTGCGTGCCGATATTGATTATGCGCTGGCTGAAAGCCTGACCGCTTATGGCATCATTGGTGTCAAGGTCTGGATCTTCAAAGGCGAGATCATGGAGCACGACCCGCAGGCACGTGATCGTCGCCAGTCCGAAATGCAAGAAGGTGGTTCGCGTTCTCAGCAGCGTCGCTGAGAACCGGATCTCTTGAAGGAGAGAAAAGATGCTCCAACCGAAGCGCACAAAATTCCGTAAGCAGTTCAAGGGCCGTATCCACGGTGAAGCCAAAGGCGGCTCCGATCTGACCTTTGGCCATTACGGGTTGAAAGCGACCGAACCCGAGCGTGTGACAGCACGCCAAATCGAATCTGCACGTCGTGCCTTGACGCGCCACATGAAACGCCAGGGCCGTGTCTGGATCCGTATTTTCCCGGATGTGCCTGTAACGGCCAAGCCCATCGAAGTGCGCATGGGTAAGGGTAAAGGCTCGGTTGACCGTTGGGTTGCCAAGGTCAAACCCGGCCGCGTGATGTTTGAAATTGACGGCGTCTCCGAAGAAATTGCACGCGAAGCCCTGCGCCTTGCAGCAATGAAGATGCCAATCAAATGCCGCTTTGTTACCCGCGAAGACTGGTAAAACGGCAAACCTGAATGTAAACCCCGCCCTTTAATAGGGCGGGGTTTTTCTACGACCGGTTTTCAGCCTGCGCCAAATCACCCCGGGTGAGCATGGCGCAGGCTGGCCAAAGCCAATTTAGAGCTTGCCAAATTGGGGTATGACCCCTATACGGCCAGCTTCACCACATACTCCATCGGGAATCAGGGTGACCTTGTGGCCCTCCGGTGATGTTGAAAAGGACTGATGTGAAATGAAAGCCGCCGATCTGCGCGACAAAACACCGGACCAGCTGCGCGAGCAGCTTGAGACGCTGAAAAAAGAGTCGTTTAACCTGCGCTTCCAACAGGCCACGGGCCAGATGGAAAGCACCGCACGCGTGAAAGCCGTGCGCCGTGACGCTGCGCGCGTTAAAACCATTTTGAACGAAAAAGCCGCTGCTGCGGCTGCTGAATAAGGGTGAACTAGATGCCACGTCGTATCCTTCAGGGCACAGTGACCAGCGATAAATCCGAACAGACCATCACGGTTCTGGTCGAAAGCCGCTTCACCCACCCGCTGTTTAAGAAAGTTGTGCGCAAGTCTAAAAAGTATCATGCGCATGATCCGAAGAACGAATTCAAAATTGGCGACTCCGTTCGCATCCGCGAATGTGCGCCAATTTCGAAAACGAAACGTTGGGAAGTTTTCGCCGAGTAATCGGGGCGTTCCAATTTAATCGAAACCGTGGGGCCGAAACTGCAAAAGGTCTCCACAGGTCGGGAGTAACATTATGATCCAGATGCAGACCAATCTGGATGTAGCTGACAATAGCGGCGCTCGCCGTGTTCAGTGCATCAAGGTTTTGGGCGGTTCACACCGTCGGTATGCCTCCGTGGGCGACATCATTGTGGTGTCGGTCAAGGAAGCCATTCCGCGCGGCAAGGTGAAGAAGGGCGACGTGCGTAAAGCCGTTGTTGTTCGCACTGCCAAGGAAGTCCGTCGTGAAGACGGCACATCCATTCGTTTTGATGGCAACGCCGCCGTTATCCTGAACAATCAGGGTGAGCCGGTTGGCACACGTATTTTCGGGCCGGTTGTGCGCGAATTGCGGGCCAAAAACTTCATGAAAATCATCTCGCTTGCGCCGGAGGTGCTGTAATGGCTGCCAAACTGCGCAAAGGTGACAAGGTTGTTGTGCTTGTAGGCAAGGACAAGGGCCGGACCGGTGAAATCGCTTCGGTAATGCCAAAAGCAGGCAAAGCCATCGTGACGGGCATCAACGAAGTTGTGCGCCACACCAAACAAACCCAGACAAGCCAGGGCGGCCGCGTTCGTAAAGAAGCACCGATCGAGCTGTCCAATATCGCGCTGGTCGACCCCAAAGATGGTGGCCCGACCCGTGTTGGTTTCCGCATGGAAGGCGACAAGAAAGTGCGCTTTGCCAAGAAATCGGGGGAAGTGATCAATGGCTGATTACACACCACGTCTTAAAGCGCATTACATGACCGCTGTGCGCGCCGCTCTCAAAGAAGAGTTCGGCTACAAGAACGACATGCAGATCCCACGCCTTGAAAAGATCGTCCTCAATATGGGCGTTGGCGCGGCTGTTGCCGACAGCAAGAAAATTCGTGCGGCAGAAGCCGATATGGCCGCCATTGCCGGGCAAAAGCCCATCGTGACCAAAGCCCGCAAGTCGATCGCCGGGTTCAAGGTGCGTGAAGATATGCCACTGGGTGTCAAAGTTACACTGCGCGGCGCACGCATGTATGAATTTCTCGACCGTCTGATCAACATCGCAATGCCGCGTATTCGCGACTTTCGCGGCGTGAAGGGCACTGCTTTTGATGGCCGTGGCAACTATGCCATGGGTTTGAAAGAGCATCTCGTTTTCCCCGAAATTGACTTCGATAAAGTCGAAGACATGCGCGGGTTGGATATTGTCATGGCGACGACCGCCAAGACAGACGCCGAAGCAAAAGCACTGTTGAAGCAATTCAACATGCCTTTCATCAACTGATCGCGGGAGAGACAAGATGGCAAAAGTATCTATGATCAATCGCGAAAAGCGTCGTCAGGCTTTGGTGGAGAAATACGCCGCCAAGCGTGCCGAGTTGAAGGCGATCGCTTCTAACCAGGAACTGCCGATGGAAGAGCGCTTCAAGGCGCGTCTGAAACTGGCCGACCTGCCGCGCAACTCTTCGGCCACGCGCCTGCACAACCGTTGCCTGGTGTCGGGTCGCCCGAAAGCCTATTACCGCAAACTGAAAATGTCCCGCATTGCGCTTCGCGATCTTGCATCGCGCGGTGAAATTCCGGGCATGGTCAAGTCAAGCTGGTAAGGGAGGGAAGAAAATGTCCATGATGAACGATCCTCTCGGCGATATGCTGACGCGCATCCGTAACGCGCAGATGCGTAATCGCTCGACCACCCGGACCCCGGCCTCCAAACTCCGCAAATGGGTTTTGGATGTGCTGCTGTCCGAGGGCTATATCCGCGGCTATGAGGAAGTTTCCTCGGCCGAAGGTCGCCCCGAATTTGAAGTGTCGCTGAAATACTTTGATGGCATTCCTGTGATCAAGGAACTCAAGCGCATATCAAAGCCCGGCCGTCGCGTTTACGCGGGTGCGGCCGATATCCCGCTGGTCCGTCAGGGCCTCGGGTTGGCGATTGTGTCGACATCGCAAGGTGTCATGTCTGATGCGCAGGCGCGCCAAGCCAATATTGGCGGCGAAGTCCTGTGCACAATCTTCTAGGAGGGTTCTGATGTCTCGTATCGGCAAAAAGCCCGTTCCATTGCCAAGTGGTGTAACCGCTTCGCTGAGCGGCCAGAAGGTTGAAGTGAAGGGGCCGAAAGGCACCCGCCATTTTCAGGCGACTGACGATGTAACAATCACCGTTGATGGTGGCGAAGTCACGGTGAAGCCTCGCGGCACATCGAAACGCGCCCGCCAGCAATGGGGCATGTCACGCAGCCAGATCGATAATCTGGTGACCGGCGTTACCACCGGTTTCAAGAAAGAGCTTGAAATCAGCGGTGTTGGTTATCGTGCCGCGCTTCAGGGGAATACGTTGAAACTGGCGCTTGGTTACAGCCATGACGTGAATTTCGACATTCCCGAAGGTGTGACCGTAACTGTCCCGAAACCGACGGAAATTACCGTTGAAGGGATTGATCAACAGCTTGTCGGCCAGGTCGCGGCGAATATCCGCGAATGGCGTAAGCCCGAGCCCTATAAAGGCAAAGGTATCAAATACAAAGACGAGTATATCTTCCGCAAGGAAGGCAAGAAAAAGTAAGGATGCGATAGATGGCGAACAGCAAAAGAGACTTGTTCCTAAAACGCCGCCTGCGCGTCCGGAACAAATTGCGCAAGTCGGCCGATGGCCGGCTGCGCCTGTCGGTGCACCGTTCTTCCAAGAACATTTCGGTGCAATTGATCGACGATGCCCAGGGTGTAACTTTGGCCTCGGCCTCGACACTCGAAAAAGACTTGGGTGTAGTTGGCAAAAACAACGTCGAGGCTGCCGCAAAAATCGGTGCCGCGATTGCCGAACGCGCCAAAGCCAAGGGCGTCGAAGTGGTCTATTTCGACCGTGGTGGGTTTCTCTTTCACGGGAAGGTAAAGGCTTTGGCCGATGCCGCCCGTGAAGGTGGCCTGAAATTCTAAGAGGAGCACGATAATGGCAAGAGAAGATAATCGCCGGGATCGTCGCGACCGCGAGGAAACACCGGAATTCGCAGACCGCCTTGTGGCGATCAACCGCGTCAGCAAAACTGTAAAAGGCGGTAAGCGCTTTGGTTTTGCAGCGCTGGTGGTTGTTGGCGATCAGAAAGGCCGCGTTGGCTATGGCAAGGGCAAGGCAAAAGAAGTGCCCGAAGCCATCCGCAAGGCAACCGAACAGGCCAAGCGCAAGATGATCCGCGTGCCGCTGCGTGAGGGCCGCACGCTTCACCATGATATCGAGGGCCGTCATGGCGCTGGTAAAGTGGTTATGCGCACAGCCCCCGCCGGGACAGGCATCATCGCCGGTGGCCCTATGCGTGCGGTTTTTGAAATGCTGGGCCTGCAGGATGTGGTTGCAAAATCAACCGGTTCGCAGAACCCGTATAACATGATCCGCGCCACGATTGATGGCCTTGAAAAGGAAACAAGCCCCCGTCTTGTTGCGCAGCGTCGCGGCAAAAAAGTGGCCGAAATCCTGACCCGTGGTCAGCAGGGCGCAACTGCACCCGAAGCAGCACCAGAAGCTGCGCCCGAAGTAGCGGAGGCTTAAACCATGGCAAAAGCGAACGCAAAAACCATTGTGGTCAAGCAGATTGGCTCGCCAATCCGCCGCCCTGCCGATCAGCGCGCTACGCTGGTGGGTCTTGGCTTGAACAAGATGCATAAAACCCGCGAGCTGGAAGACACACCTTCCGTGCGCGGCATGGTCAACAAGATCCCGCATCTGGTTGAAATCATCGAAGAACGGGGCTAAACCCCGCCCGGCGGGCCAGGTCTGGCCCGCCATCACGAATTTTAACGCCGTGTTTGCCCGCTCCGTCGCTGGAGGGTAGTTCCGGCAGAGGAGAAGCGACATGAAACTTCACGAACTGCACGATAATGACGGTGCAAGCAAATCCAAAAAGCGCAAGGCGCGTGGCCCCGGTTCGGGCAAGGGTAAAACCGCCGGTCGTGGTATCAAAGGCCAGAAATCCCGTTCGGGTGTGGCTATTGGTGGCTACGAGGGTGGCCAGATGCCGCTTTACCAGCGCCTGCCCAAGCGTGGCTTCACCAAGCCCAATGCCAAGCATTTCGCTGTTGTGAACCTTTCGATTCTGCAAAAATTCATTGATGCGGGCAAGATCGACGCCAAAGCAGCCATCACCGAAGATTTGCTGGTGGAAAGCGGTCTCGTGCGTCGCAAGCTCGACGGTGTGCGTCTGCTTGCCAAGGGTGAGATCAAGGCCAAGCTCGACATCACGGTTACCGGTGCCTCCAAGGCCGCGGTAGAGGCTGTTGAGAAGGCTGGCGGCAAGGTGAACCTGCCTGCCGCCTAACATACGGCGCGCCATGCCTTGCAGGCCGAGCCTGCAACGCTTACATCGTGAGAAGCATTTATGCGCCGTCACATCCCAACAGGGGTTTGACGGCGCAATCATAGGAGAGCCTGAATGGCATCGGTAGCTGAACAAATGGCCTCGAATATGAGCTGGGGCAGCTTTGGCAAGGCCAAGGAATTGCAGCAGCGCATCTTGTTTGCGATCGGTTTGCTGATCGTTTATCGCATGGGCACATTCATTCCGGTGCCCGGCATCGACGCCGCGCAACTGGCAACCTTCTTTGAAAGCCAGCAATCGGGGATTGGCGGCATTCTCAACATGTTTACCGGTGGTGCGGTGTCGCGTATGGCGATTTTCGCGCTCGGTATCATGCCCTATATTTCGGCATCGATCATTGTGCAGCTTCTCGCTTCGATGATCCCGGCTTGGGAGCAGTTGAAGAAAGAAGGCGAGCAGGGCCGCAAAAAGCTGAACCAATACACACGTTTCGGCACGGTTATTCTGGCGATCTTTCAGTCTTACGCCATTGCGCGTGGCATCGAGAGCCAAGGGCTGGCCGTTGACCCCGGCTTTTATTTCCAGGCGTCCTGCATGATCACGCTGGTGGGTGGCACGCTGTTTTTGATGTGGCTCGGTGAGCAGATCACCGCGCGCGGCATTGGCAACGGCATTTCGCTGATCATCTTTGTGGGCATCGTGGCCGAACTTCCGGCCGCACTTGCGCAGTTCTTTGCCTCGGGCCGCAGCGGGCAGCTTTCCACCCCCGTTATCCTTGCAGTGATCGTGATGGTGATTGCTGTGATGGCGCTGGTGGTGTTTGTCGAGCGTGCCTTGCGTAAAATTCACATCCAGTATCCGCGCCGCCAGGTTGGCCAGAAAATGTATGGTGGCGAATCCAGCCATTTGCCAATCAAGCTGAACCCGTCGGGCGTTATCCCCGCGATTTTCGCAACATCATTGCTGCTGCTGCCAACCACAGCCACCACATTTGCCGATTCCGGCACCGGATTTTGGGCAACGCTAGCCGCCTATATGGGGCCGGGCCAGCCAGCGTATTTGTTGTTTTACGCGGTGATGATCGTCTTCTTTGCCTATTTCTATACCGCCAACGTGGCGTTCAAAACCGAAGACGTGGCAGAAAACCTCAAAAAGCAGGGCGGCTTTGTTCCCGGCATTCGTCCCGGTGTTAAAACCGCTCAGTATCTGGACTATGTGGTCGCGCGTATTCTGGTCTTGGGTTCGGGCTACCTTGCGGCAGTTTGTCTCTTGCCAGAAGTTCTGCGTGCACAATTCGCCATTCCGTTCTATTTTGGCGGAACGTCGTTGTTGATTGTGGTTTCGGTCACAATGGATACGATTACACAAATTCAATCGCATCTGCTGGCGCATCAGTATGAAGGGTTGATTGAAAAATCGAAGTTGCGCGGCAAAAGCCGCAACAAGGCAAGGACGACGCGTCAATGAATATTATCCTGCTCGGACCACCGGGTGCCGGAAAAGGCACGCAATCGCAGCGTCTGGTGGCCGAGCGAGATATGATTCAATTGTCGACCGGCGATATGCTGCGCGCCGCGCGCAGCTCTGGCACAGCAATGGGCAAGCGCGTTGCCGCGGTAATGGATGCTGGAAATCTGGTGACCGACGAGATTGTCATCGGCCTGATTGACGAGCAATTGTCCAGCCCCGAGCTTGACGGTAAGGGCGTCATTTTTGATGGTTTCCCGCGCACGCTGCCCCAGGCCGATGCTTTGGGCGCGTTGCTTGCCAGCAAGGGATTGAAACTCGCGCATGTGATTGAAATGCGCGTAGACGATGACGTGCTGGTCGGCCGCATTACCGGGCGCTTTACATGCGATAATTGTGGTGCCGTGTATCACGACGAAACCAAGCCCCCTGCCAAGCACAATGTCTGTGATGAATGTGGCGCGGTAGAGAAGTTCTCGCGCCGTAAAGATGATAACGAAAACAGCCTGCGCACCCGCTTGCTGGCCTATTATCGCGATACCTCGCCGCTGATCGGCTATTACTATGCCAAAGGGCTTTTGGCGCGGGTCGATGGCCTTGGCTCGATTGCCGAAGTTTCCGGCGAAATTGACGGTATTCTGAATAGTTAAGGTTGAATATTTCGACCTTGACGATCGCGCGCGGGTTTCTATACTCCGCGCTTCTCTCGCATAGCAGAGAATCAAAGGTTGCGCCCAAATCTGGTTGCTATCCTTTCGGCCCCGGTAGCGGGGTGGCCCGCCATCCTTGGGTTTGGCGGGTTATGTTGTGAAAAAAGGTTCCGGTGTTACGGAACCGCAAACGAAAGAACGGAGAGCCGATTTGGCACGTATCGCCGGGGTCAACATCCCCACCAATAAACGAGTGCATATTGCACTGACATATATTCACGGCATTGGCCTTAAATCCGCCCAGAGCATTTGCGAAGCTGTTGGCATTGCGACCAGCCGCCGCGTGAACGAGCTTTCGGATGCCGAAGTCCTGTCGATCCGCGAACATATCGATGGCAACCTGATGGTGGAAGGCGATCTGCGCCGTGACACCCAGATGAACATCAAACGCCTGATGGACCTTGGCTGCTATCGTGGCTTGCGCCACCGCCGTCGTCTGCCAGTTCGTGGCCAGCGCACGCATACCAATGCGCGCACCCGCAAGGGTAAAGCTGTCGCCATTGCCGGCAAGAAGAAATAAGGGGTAGGGCACATGGCACGCGAAAAAGTTCGTACGAAGCGTAAAGAACGCAAAAATATTTCCTCTGGTGTTGCGCATATCAACTCCAGCTTCAACAACACCAAGATCCTGATCTCCGATGCCCAGGGCAACGCGATTTCATGGTCTTCGGCGGGCACGATGGGCTTTAAAGGCTCGCGCAAGTCCACGCCCTATGCTGCACAGATGGCTGCTGAAGATGCAGGCAAAAAAGCGCAGGAACACGGCATGAAAACGCTGGAAGTTGAAGTGCAGGGCCCGGGTTCGGGCCGTGAAAGCGCCCTGCGCGCTTTGGCTGCTGTTGGTCTGACGATCAGCTCAATCCGCGACGTTACACCGATGGCCCATAACGGTTGCCGTCCGCCAAAACGCCGCCGCGTTTAAGCAATTCTGATTATCATCCGGTGCGCAAGCTCTTGTGCGCCGGATGGTCGTTTACCTCGGGCGTTGGCACCCTTTCGGATCGGGCGCTGACAAGAATGGAGGCCAAAGATGATCCACAAGAATTGGCAAGCACTTATTCGTCCGCAGCAGCTTGAGATTAAAGCCGGCGCTGACCCAAAGCGCATTGCAACCGCAACTGCCGAACCGCTCGAGCGCGGCTTTGGTCTGACGCTTGGCAACGCCCTGCGCCGTGTATTGATGAGCTCGCTGCAAGGCGCGGCTATCACATCTGTGCAAATTGACAATGTTTTGCACGAGTTCAGCTCGGTTGCCGGTGTGCGTGAAGACGTTACCGACATTGTTCTGAACCTTAAGGGCGTTGACATTAAAATGGAAGTCGAAGGCCCGAAGCGCGTTGCGATCAACGCGACCGGCCCCGGCGTTGTGACCGCAGGCGACATTGCTGAAACCAACGGCATTGAAGTTCTGAACCGCGACCACGTCATCTGCCACCTTGATGACGGCGCAAGCCTGTTCATGGAACTGACCGTGAACACCGGCAAGGGCTATGTCGCCGCCGAAAAACTGCGCCCCGAAGATGCGCCGATCGGCCTGATTTCGGTTGATGCGCTGTTCTCGCCGGTGAAAAAATGCTCCTACAAGGTGGAGCCGACCCGTGAAGGCCAGGTGCTTGACTATGACAAGCTGACCCTGACCGTTGAAACCGATGGTTCGATCACGCCGGAAGATGCAATCGCCTATGGCGCGCGCATCCTGCAAGACCAACTTTCGGTCTTTGTTAACTTTGACGAGCCTGAAGCCGCTGGCCGTGCCGATGATGAAGACGAGTTGGAATTCAACCCGCTCTTGCTCAAAAAGGTTGACGAGCTGGAACTTTCCGTGCGTTCGGCAAACTGCCTCAAGAACGACAATATCGTGTATATTGGCGACCTGATCCAGAAAACCGAAGCCGAGATGCTGCGCACCCCGAATTTCGGGCGCAAATCCTTGAACGAGATCAAGGAAGTGCTGTCGGCAATGGGCCTGCATCTGGGTATGGATATTGTTGACTGGCCGCCCGAGAATATCGAAGATCTGGCCAAGAAATTCGAAGACCACTTCTAGGTTTTCAATACGGGGGCGGCGCGCCGCCCCCAGACTGCTGGGCATTCCGCCCCAAGGAGAGTGGCGTAAAACGTAGCGCTGCCGGACAAAGTATAAAGCACTGTAAGGAAACGCAAGATGAACCATGGTAACGGCTATCGCCGCCTCAACCGCACCCACGAACACCGTAAAGCGATGTTCAGCAATATGGCAAACTCGTTGATCGAGCACGAGCAGATCAAAACGACGCTGCCCAAAGCCAAAGAGATGCAGCGCATCATCGACAAGCTGATCACCCTTGGCAAACGTGGCGACCTGCACGCCCGCCGCCAAGCCTTTGCACAGCTAAAGCAAGAAGCGCCCGTTGCCAAACTGTTTGGCACTCTTGGCCCGCGCTATGCTGAACGCAGCGGCGGCTACTGCCGTGTCATGAAGGCCGGTTTTCGCTATGGCGATATGGCCCCGATGGCGATCATCGAACTGGTCGACCGTGATCCGGCTGCCAAGGGCGCTGGCGACAAAGCCCGCCATGCCGAAGAAATGGTCATGGGCGACGACGAATAAGCAACACCTGTTGCGCATGAAAACCCCGGATCATCGATCCGGGGTTTTTTGTTTTCGGGCACGTGGTAAACTGGCATGGATTTGCGCGCGAGGGCATGAATGGCAGACCTGTTTGACCAACCCGGCACACCCATCACCGCGCCGCGCCCGCTGGCCGACCGGCTGCGCCCGGCCAAGCTTTCCGAGGTGATCGGGCAGGGGCATTTGCTGGGCAAAGGCGGAAGCCTGCGCAGCATGCTCGATGGTGGTAACCTGCCGTCACTTGTCTTCTGGGGCCCGCCCGGCGTGGGCAAAACCACCATCGCACGCTTGCTCGCGGCAGAAACAGACCTGCATTTCGTGCAGATCAGCGCCATTTTCACCGGCGTGCCCGAGCTGCGCAAAGTGTTCGAGGCGGCGCGCATTCGCCGGCAAAACGGCAAAGGCACCTTGCTGTTTGTCGATGAGATCCACCGTTTCAACAAGGCGCAGCAGGACGGGTTTTTGCCACATATGGAAGACGGCACCATCCTGTTGGTCGGCGCCACCACCGAGAACCCCAGCTTCGAGCTAAACGCCGCGCTGCTGAGCCGCGCGCAGGTTTTGGTGCTGAACCGGCTGGAACTCAAGGAGTTGGAGCAGCTTGCAGCGCGCGCTGAAAAAGATATAGGCCGCGCTCTGCCGCTTGAGCCTGAGGCGCGGGGCCAATTGTTCGACATGGCCGATGGCGATGGTCGCGCATTGCTGAACCTTATGGAGCAGGTGTTTACCTGGAAAGATGTCGCCAGCGCCGAGGACATGGCCAAACGGCTGGCGCGCCGTGCTGCGAAATATGATAAATCGGGTGATGAACATTACAATCTTATTTCGGCTTTGCACAAATCGGTGCGCGGCTCCGACCCGGATGCAGCGCTTTACTGGCTGGCGCGCATGCTGACCGGCGGCGAAGATCCGCGCTATCTGGCGCGGCGCATCACCCGCATGGCGGTGGAAGATATCGGCCTTGCCGACCCTGCCGCGCAACGCCAATGCCTTGATGCATGGGAAACCTACGAACGGCTTGGCAGCCCGGAAGGGGAACTGGCGCTCGCGCAGGCTGTTGTCTATCTGGCGCTGGCGCCAAAATCCAACGCCGCCTATGCCGCTTTTAAAAATGCGATGAACGCAGCGCGGGAATTCGGCTCGGAGCCACCACCCAAACACGCGCTGAATGCCCCGACCAGTCTGATGAAGAAACAAGGTTTTGGTGCGGGCTATGAGTATGACCATGATGCCGAGGCGGGGTTTTCGGGGCAAAACTATTTCCCCGATGCCATGAAGCGCGGCATTTACTACCTGCCGGTTGAGCGCGGGCATGAGCGTGAGCTTAAAAAACGGCTCGACTATTTCGCCAAGCTGCGCAGCCAGCGCAACAAGGGCTAAAACCGCGCCGGGGCTTGCCTTTTGCCGTGCAATTGGCGATGCAGGCGGCAACAAAGGAACATGCAATGAATTTTCTGATTGTCGCAGCCGGAGGCGCGCTGGGGGCAGCCGGGCGCTATGGCGCCGGTTTGGCGGCCACGCGCTGGTTTGGCACGGGCTTTCCCTATGGCACCTTGGCCGTCAACGTGATTGGCTGCTTTGTGATGGGCATTCTGGCCGTGGCGCTCAGCCAGCGTGTTGGGCAATCGCCCCGCGCGGCCCTGTTTTTGATGACCGGCATTTTAGGCGGCTTCACCACGTTTTCAGCCTTTTCGCTCGATGCGATAACGCTGATCGAGCGGGGCCGCATTTTTGCTGCGGGCGGCTATATCGGCGGCTCGGTCATTCTGTCGATCGCCGCACTGGGTTTGGGGGCGCTGATCATGCGGGCACTGACATGAGCGGCGTGCATACGCGCGACGTGGGCGAAGACGGGCAGGACATGCGGCTTGATCGCTGGTTTCGCAACAATTTCCCGCATGTCACCCAAATTCGCATAGAGAAGCTGTGCCGCAAGGGCGAAATTCGTGTAGATGGCGGGCGCGTAAAGCCTGCCACGCGGCTTGAAGTTGGCCAAACCATTCGCATTCCGCCGCTGCCCGAGCCGGAAGAGCAAACCACCCCACGGGAAGTTATTCTCAGCGATGACGACATTCAGCTTATGCAAGATGCGGTCATTTATAAGGACGAACACCTTATCGTGCTGAATAAACCGGCAGGCGTGGCAACCCAGGGTGGCACGGGGCAGTCGCGGCATATTGATATGCTGGCTGCGGCGCTGAAATTCGAGATGGATGAAAAGCCGCGCCTTGTGCACCGGCTCGACCGTGATACATCGGGCGTTTTGCTTTTGGCGCGCAGCGGGCGCGCGGCGGCCTTGCTCACAAAGGCATTTCAGGCCAAGGAAACCCGCAAAATATATTGGGCACTGGTGGCCGGCTGCCCCGTCGATGCCGCTGGCACCATTCGGTTCGGGCTTGTAAAACAGGGCGGCATTGGGGCCGAGCGGATGATTTGCATCCACCCCGATGAGGTGGACAAGACCCCCGGTGCCAAGCGCGCCACCACCGATTTTGCAACCATCGAGAAAATCGGCACCCGCACCGCATGGCTCGGCCTGTCGCCGATTACCGGGCGCACGCACCAACTGCGCGCACATCTGGCCGAAATCGGCTGCCCGATTGTTGGCGATGGCAAATATGGCGGGCGCGGGCAGGAAAATATGGGCGATGGCTGGGGCTCGATGCTGGGCGGCGATATCAGCCGCAAAATGCACCTGCATGCACGCTCCATCGAGTTCACGCATCCGTTTTCCGGCAAGCAGATGTTTTTTGAGGCACCCTTGCCCGAACATATGCGCAAAAGCTTTGACTATTTCGGCTGGAACCTCAAATGGGCGCCAAAAGACCCGTTCAAGGTGTTCGAATGAGCAAAAACCGCCTTGTTGTGTTCGATATGGACGGCACGCTGATTGACAGTCAGGCCGCCATTCTGGCCGCCATGAACACCGCATTTGAAGCCTGCGACCTGCAAGCGCCAGCGCCAGCCGACGCACTTTCAATTGTCGGGCTGTCTCTGTTCGAGGCGATGCAAACCCTGCGCCCCGATCTTGAAGCGCTGCGGCTGAATGCGTTGGTTGATGCTTACCGCGACGCGTTTGTGTTGCAACGCGCCCGCGCGGGTGGCGAGGCGGCTGCTTCGCTTTACCCCGGCGCGCGCGATGCGCTTAACCGTCTGTCGGCTGACCCGTCTGTCTTGCTTGGCGTGGCCACGGGCAAGGCGCGGCGCGGGTTGGACCATGCGCTGCACCATCACGAGCTTGCAGCCTATTTCACAACGCTGCAATGCGCCGATAATCACCCCTCCAAACCGCACCCTTCAATGCTGCATAGCGCGGCGGCTGAATGCGGCTTGGCACATGGCGTTATCATTGGTGATACCGAGTTTGACATTGTGATGGGCCGCAATGCCGGGTTTGCCACAATCGGTGTTTTGTGGGGCTATCATGGTCGCGCACGGCTTGAGGCAGCACAGCCCGATATACTGATTGATGATTTTGCGGGGCTGGATGCCGCTTTGCAGCACCTTTGGGAGCAGCAGCTTTGGGGTGGCCATGGCGCAGTTTAACAAAAAGGTCTGGCAAACGGTATCGGTGCAGCCCGAAGGTTGCAGCTTTGCCGTTTATCTCGACAAGCGCGGGTTGATGACACCCGGTCGTGCGCCATTGCACCTTCCCACAGAGTCCTTTGCGCGCGGTATTGCTGCGGAATGGGACAGCGTAACCGACAAGGTGAACCCTGCGGAAATGCCGCTGACCCGCGCTGCGAATTCTGCCATCGACAAGGTAACGCCGCAGCATAAGGCCGTTGCCGACATGCTGACCGAATATGGCGGCACCGACCTTCTGTGCTACCGTGCCGAAACGCCCGCCGAGCTTGTGGCGCATCAGGCTGAACACTGGGATGAACATTTGGCATGGGTCGCGCAAGAATTTGGTGCCGCGTTGAAAACACAGGCGGGCGTTATGCCCATTGCACAGCCACAAGACAGCCTTGCGCAGCTTGGCGCAGCGGTGGCCGCATGCGACGCCTTTTTTCTGACGGCTTTACATGATCTGGTTACCATATCAGGCTCGCTTGTGCTTGGTTTGGCGGTGCTGCGCGGGCGTTTGAATGCGGATGAGGCTTTTGATTTGTCGCGGCTCGATGCAGCCTGGCAGGCCGAATTGTGGGGCGAGGATGACGAGGCGCAGCGTGCCGCGGCGAACCACCGCCGCGATATGCGCGCCGCTGCCCATATGTTGGAACTGTTGAAAGGCGCATGATGTCAGATGGCAAAACAGTGACCCATGCCAAAGCAGCACAGTTGGATGGGCTGAGCTTTTTGCGTGGCATCATTTCGGGCGCGTATCCTGCACCAAGTATGGCGGCAACCCTTGGCTTTAGACTTATCCGCGCCGAATCTGGCGAGGTTGAATTTCAGGGCAGCGTGCCAAACACGGCGCTGAACCCGTTCGGCTTTGCGCATGGTGGCTGGTTTGGCGCAATTCTGGATTCTGCACTCGGTTGCGCGGTGCAGTCGCGCTTGCCTGCAGGGCAGATGTATACGACGCTGGAATATAAAATTAACATCATCCGACCACTGCAACCAAATGGTAAGATGGTGCGCGCTGTTGGCCGTGCGCTGCATGTTGGCCGCACAACAGGCGTTGCAGAATCAGTGTTAAGCGGCGTTGAGGATGGCAAGACATACGCCATAGGCACCACGACCTGCGGTATTTTCACCCTACCGGCAGGCTGATTGAGAATCTGCTCGTTTTTTTGGCCCGCCCCTGAAAATCATTTGCGCTGCCAATGATGTAAATAGGACAAGTAAGCTGACCTTGTTCGACCTTTTGCGTGCAATCCTCAACCGGTAAATACATGGTGTATACGCGCCCGCGCCAAGACCAGAACCGGCCTTGCAGGGCATCACCAAATCTTGTCCGTCGCAGCAAACCGCCCCATATTTGCCTAGCCGAACGGCCAGTTTTTTCCGAGCGGCGCGTATGAATCGCGCATTAAGGTAAGTATATCTGACATAATAACCGTGATAGGACTGTTTCACGTTTGGAATAGGTGGCTTGACCTGCGCTACACATATATTTCAAGATGCGCGCAGCACCCCCTCAAGGGGTTGCAAAACAAGTGTGCCAGTTCGCCGCTAATAGCGTTGAGCGGGCTGAGACCATAGGGAAGAGGTTCAAATGAAAAAATCATTGTTTTTTGGAACGCTGACAGCCGCTGGCATGATCGCCGGCGCCGCTGCTGCGGCCACGCTGGAAGATGTTAAGGCCAATGGATCGCTGCGTTGCGGCGTTACCACCGGTCTGGCAGGCTTCGCAGCACCAGACGCCAATGGCGAATGGCGGGGCTTTGACGTTGATGTCTGCCGCGCAGTCGCTGCTGCAGTGCTCGGAGATTCCAACGCCGTAACTTTCGTGCCGACCACGGGCCAGACCCGTTTCAGCGCATTGGCTTCGGGCGAGATCGACCTGCTGGCGCGTAACACCACATGGACATTCAGCCGCGACGTTGACCTGAAATTCACCTTCGTCGGCGTGAACTACTATGACGGTCAGGGCTTCATGATCCGCAAGGATATGGGCATCAGTTCGGCCACCGAGCTTGATGGCGCCACCGTCTGCATCCAGACCGGCACCACCACCGAGCTGAACCTGGCTGACTATTTCAAAGCCAACAACATGTCCTATCAGCCGGTTCCGATCGAAACCAACGCTGAAGCACAGTCCCTGTATCTGGCTGGCGCTTGCGACGTTTACACCACGGACGCTTCGGGCCTTGCCTCGACCCGCGCCACCTTTGAAGATGCCGATGCGCATATGCTGCTGCCGGAAATCATCTCCAAAGAGCCGCTCGGGCCGCTTGTGCGCCATGGCGACGATGAATGGGCAGACATCAACCGTTGGGTTTTGAACGCGCTGATCGCCGCCGAAGAGCTGGGCATCACTTCGGCCAATCTTGAAGAGATGGCTGCAGGCACCAACAACCCCGAGATCAACCGTCTTTTGGGTAACGAAGGTGACCTTGGCGCAATGTTCGGCCTTGATGCTGAATGGGCCAAACGTGCGATTGCTGCTGGTGGCAACTATGGCGAAGTCTTCGCAACCAACATTGGCGAAGGCACTGCAATTGGTATTGCTCGCGGTCTGAACGCACAGTGGACCCAGGGTGGGCTGCTGTACTCACCGCCGTTCCGCTAAGAACTGCTAATGATCAGGGCGCGTTTTTCGCGCCCTGATTGTATCTATCTATAAACAGAGTATGCAAGCAGGCCGGAAAAACCGTGTCGCATTCCATGCATAACTCACAACAGGTTAGAGGAGGCGTGGCATGACCACCCTGTCGGAGGAGCCGCGGGCATTCCGCCTAAGCATGCTCATCTACGATACGCGCTATCGCTCGATGACAATTCAGATCGTCGCATTGATGGGGTTTCTGGCGGTTCTCGCCTGGCTCGTCAACAACACGGTCGAAAACCTCGCCATTGCCGGCAAGGATTTCAATTTCAAATTTCTGTCCAGCCGTGCCGGGTATGACATCAACCAGGTGCTCATCCAGTATACCAATGACAGCACCCACGGGCGCGCAACGGTCATTGGCATTCTGAACACGCTGCTCGTCGCGGCGCTGGGCTGCGTATTGGCCACGGTTGTCGGCGCATTTGTGGGCATTCTGCGCTTGTCGAAAAACTGGCTGATTTCGCGCATGATGGCGGTTTATGTCGAAGCCTTTCGCAACGTTCCCGTTTTGCTGTGGATCATCGCGTTCTTTGCGGTGCTCACCGAGCTAACCCCGGCGCCAAACGCCTTCAGGGGTGATTCACCAAGCGCAAGCATGTTTTTGTGGGATACGATGGCCGTTACCAACCGGGGCACCTATTTCCCCGAACCGCTGTTCTCGCGCTCGCTTGGCAATATCGACTTTACGTATTTCATGATCAGCATTGATCTGTTGGCCATTCTCGCTGTGCTGTTCGCCAGTGGCTGGATCAGCGCCCGCATCAAGAAACATGCCGATGCGGTACAGAATGCAACAGGCGTGCGCCCGGCAACCTTTTTGCAGCGGCTTGGCATTTCCATTCTGCCGATTGTCGCCCTCATGTTCATACTGGGCCTGCATCTGGGCAAACCCGAGTTGCGCGGCTTCAATTTCCAGGGCGGCGTTCATGTCCTGAACTCGATGATCGCCCTATGCCTGGCGCTAGCGCTTTACACGGGTGCCTTCATCGCAGAAATCGTGCGCGCCGGCATCCTGGCCATTTCCAAAGGTCAGAGCGAAGCAGCCGCGGCACTGGGCTTGCGCCCCGGTCGGATCATGAATCTGGTTATTCTGCCGCAGGCGCTACGGGTCATCATTCCGCCGCTCATCTCGCAATATCTGAACCTGACCAAGAACTCGTCACTGGCGATTGCGGTCGGGTATATGGATATCAAGGGCACGATCGGCGGCATCACAATGAACCAGACCGGCCGCGAGTTGGAAAGTATGTTGTTGATGATGTTCATCTATCTTGTAATCAGCCTGCTGATTTCACTCGCGATGAATATCTACAATTCAACCGTAGCCCTGAAGGAGCGTTGAGATGAGCAATCTTTCATATGTCCGCACCGAAATACTGCCCGAACAGCCGGCCCCTGCGGGTGAGGTTGGGGTTGTGGGATGGCTACGTCACAACCTGTTTTCGGGGGTTTACAACTCTGTCCTGACCTTCGTGTCGCTGGCCGTGATCATCTTTCTCGGATACGAGATATTACCGTGGTTCACCAACTCCACCTGGAATGCGAGCAGCCTGAGCGAATGCCGCGAAATTGCTGACGGTGCCTGTTTTGCCGTGATCAACGAGCGGTTCAACCAGTTGATGTTCGGCTTTTACCCGAACGACCTCTATTGGCGTCCGGTGCTGGCCTTCGTTCTATTGCTTGTTGCCCTTGCACCGGTGTTGATTGATACCGTTCCCAAGAAGTTTCTGCTGTTCACGCTGGTCTATCCGGCCATCATGTATCTGCTTATTTGGGGCGGTTCGATCTGGGGGCCGGTTGTAGCACTTGCCGGTCTTGGCCTTGGCGTTGCCGTGTTTGTTTATGCCGATAAACTGGCCGGGACGCTTGCCGCCATCATCGCGGCTGTCGTGGCCATGCTTTTGTGGTGGCTTTATGCGGTGGTGCCGGTTTCGGACCTGCTTATCAACAATGTGGATATCGGCTTTCAAAAGGTCCGGTCCGATCAGCTTGGCGGCTTCATGCTGTCGATCATCATCGGGCTGACCGGTATCGCGCTGTCATTTCCAATCGGCATTATACTGGCGCTTGGCCGTCAGTCGGATATGCCGATCGTGAAGGTGATGTGCGTTGGCTTTATCGAGTTCATTCGCGGTGTCCCGCTGATTACCCTGCTGTTCACCGCCTCGTTGCTGCTGGGCTACTTCCTGCCCAAAGGCACCACATTCGATATCGTGTTGCGCGTGATGATCATGGTGACGCTGTTTGCCTCAGCCTATATGGCCGAGGTGATCCGCGGTGGTCTGGCGGCCCTGCCGCGCGGCCAGTATGAGGCCGCTGATGCGCTTGGCCTGAACTACTGGCAGGCGCAGCGGCAGATCATCATGCCGCAGGCGCTGAAAATCTCGATCCCCGGCATCGTTTCAACCTTCATCGGGTTGTTCAAGGATACGACACTGGTGTCGATCATCGGTCTTTTGGACCCGATCGGCCTGTCAACGAGTATCCGCGCCAACCAGGCCTGGAACGGCATCATCTGGGAGCTTTATGGCTTTATCGCCCTGATCTTCTTTATCTTCTGTTTCTCCATGTCCCGTTACTCCATGTATCTTGAGCGCAAGCTCAAGACCGGACATTAGTTAGGAGCTATCACTATGAGCGAAGTTGAAATCGACGTTGAAGCGGTCAACATCTCGAAAATGCAGATCAGCGACGAAGTCGTTATCCAGATCAGCAACATGAACAAATGGTTCGGTGAGTTTCATGTGTTGCGCGACATCAATCTGCAGGTGAACCGTGGCGAACGGATCGTGGTGTGCGGGCCTTCGGGTTCGGGAAAATCCACGCTTATCCGCTGCATAAACCGCTTGGAAGAGCACCAGAAGGGCCAGATCATTGTTGATGGAACCGAGCTTACATCGGATCTCAAAAACATCGACAAGGTGCGCCGCGAAGTGGGGATGGTGTTCCAGCACTTCAACCTCTTCCCGCATCTGACCATTCTGGAAAACTGCACATTGGCCCCCATCTGGGTGCGCAAGACGCCCAAGAAAGAGGCCGAGGAAGTGGCAATGCATTTCCTTGAAAAGGTGAAAATTCCGGAACAGGCGCTAAAATACCCCGGCCAGCTTTCCGGTGGCCAGCAGCAGCGTGTGGCGATTGCGCGTTCGCTTTGCATGAAGCCACGCATCATGCTGTTTGACGAGCCGACCTCGGCGCTGGACCCGGAGATGATCAAAGAGGTGCTCGACACCATGATCCAGCTTGCCGAAGAAGGCATGACAATGATCTGCGTGACCCACGAGATGGGCTTTGCCCAGGCCGTGGCACACCGCGTGATCTTTATGGATGCGGGCCAAATTGTTGAGCAGAACGTTCCCAAAGAGTTTTTCAACAACCCGCAGAACGAGCGCACCAAACTGTTCCTGAGCCAGATTCTCGGGCACTAAACTGCGCAAAAAGTCAGATATGGGCGTCGGGTATTCCGGCGCCCTTTTCTATTGGGAAATGTCTTTAGGCGTAACGAAGGCGAGAACCTGACCGCTGTGCACCTGCAGATCGGCCCAGCGGGTAACATCAAAGCGCAGCACAAGGGTTGAACCGGTTGGATAGTCCAAAAAGCGCATATGGTCGGGCGGTGTATCGCACAGCATTTCGGCCAGCGCGGCAATGCCGGGGTTATGCGCAATGATCTGCAATCGAGGCTTTTCGGCCTGCCGGATTGCGCCAAGCAGGGTTTCGGGCGATGCGAGATAAAGTTTGTGCATAAAGGACGCCTGCGGCGGGCTTTCCCATTCTGCCGCCATGTAAAACCATGTTTGCGCCGTGCGTTCCGCATTTGAGACCATCGCCTCTTCGGGCTTCCAGCGCTGTATTCGAAGCCACCGCCCCAAAGCTGTGGCCGCGCCGTGCCCGCGCGCATTCAGAGGGCGCATATGGTCGCTTGCGGCTGGGTCGTCCCAATCGGATTTTGCGTGGCGCGTTAGAATAAGCTCGATACTCATGCATGAAACCTTTGCATATGATAGGCCGATTGTGCCGCACTGCGCAGGTTCTGCCCAACCGGGCAGGCACGGCGCACGGCGCAGCCCCGAACCATACAATCCTGGCCAGCGGGCGTGCTTAGATAGTCATGGCAGCGGGGCACATCATAGCCCGCGCCGGTGAGCGCATGGGCAGGGCATGCGCCAAGGCAGGGCTTAGCACAGCCCGCACAAGGCTTGGTGGCCGCTGTTGCCAGTTCCATGCGCCGGGGCAGCACCAACGCCCCGCGATAAGACACGAACAGCCCCTGTGTGGCATGAACCAGTAGCGCCACTGGCGATGCCCATACCTGACCGGAGCGCAGCGCCCATTGGTAAAACGGATGGTAGGGCGGCCCGCCAAACGGGAACAGCGCCGTGCCGCCCTGCGCCGTGGCGATGCCCGATAGAATGCGCGTTGACCAACGGTCCACCGGGTTGTTGCGCCCATTGGCCCATTCGGGGCATTGGGTGAAGTGTGGCCAGAAATTTGCACCGTCCGGGCCGATGAGCAGAAGGGTTTCGCCGGGCAATGCGTCATCCGGTGTCGGGTAAAACCCGCCCAGAACCGCAAGCCCTTGCGCTGCAAGTTCTGCCTCAAGCCCCGTCATTTTCGCCTGAACGGCAGTAACAGGCTAAAGCCCAGCTTCGCAGGGCGGCTATCTTGCCATTGCAGACCCGTGGTAAAGCCATCAGCTGCGCGGGCACGATAGGTGGCAAACATCCGGTCCCAGATTGAAAGGGCAAAGCCGTAATTGCTGTCATGCTCCACGCGTTTGGTTGAATGGTGGATGATGTGCATATCGGGCGTGACCAGCACCAGCCGCAGGGCTGCATCCACCCGCTTGGGCAGGCGCAGGTTGGCATGGGTAAACAGTGCCGTGCCGTTCAGCAGAATTTCAAACACGATCACCGCCACGAAATGCGGGCCAAGCACATAAACCAGCCCGACTTTCAGCAGCATCGACAGGCCGATTTCAATTGGGTGGAATCGGATTGCGGTGGATACATCAAGGTCACGGTCAGCATGATGCACCCGGTGCAGCCGCCATAGCAGCGGGATTTTATGGGTAATGAGGTGTTGCAGCCAGATGGCGAAATCCAGAATCAGAACACATAGTAATCCTTCAAGCCAAAGCGGCCAGTCCAGCCAGTTGAACAGGCCAAGGCCAAGAGATTGCGCATCAATTGCCGCGCCCACGGCCAGCGCAGGCAGAATGAAGGCCAGTAGCCGTAACAATCCGGTATTGAGCAACGACATTGCCCAGTTGGTCAGCCAGCGGCGGGGCTGGCTTTGCACCCTGTGGCGCTGCGGCCAGGCCCATTCGGCCAGCGCGAGCGCTGCGAACAGGCCCAGAAAAATGGCCAGCCGAATCGTGCTTTCATGTTCCATAGGCGCAATCTGGCCTGCCGGTTGCCGCAGCGCAAGGGCGCAAGGGTCACAGCTGCGCTAGGCGCGGATCAGGCTGCCCGCGCCATGAGCGGTGAAAAGCTCAAGCAGCAAAGCATGAGCGCGCCGGCCATCCATAATGACCACCGCGCGCACACCACCGCGCACCGCTGCAAGCGCGGTTTCGGTTTTAGGGATCATGCCACCGGCGATGATGCCCTCATCCGTCAGCCGTTCGATATCTTCGCCAGTAAGCTGGGTGATCACATCGCCCGCGGCATCTTTCACGCCGGCGACATCGGTCAGCAGCATCAGGCGGTCGGCTTTTATGCCTGCGGCAATGGCGCCGGCAGCAGTATCGCCGTTGATGTTATAGGTTTCCCCGCCGCGCCCCATGCCAATAGGGGCGACAACCGGAATATAGCCCGATGCGGTGAGCGATTGCAGCAGGCCGGGATTGACCTCGACCGGATCGCCCACAAAGCCAAGCTCGGGGTTGGCAGGGTCACAAATCATCAGTTTGGCATCCTTGCCCGACAGGCCGACAGCCTTGCCGCCCATATCGTTGATGGCCTGCACGATCTGCTTGTTGATCTTGCCGGCCAGCACCATCTCGACCACTTCGACCGTAGCGGCATCCGTCACACGTTTGCCGCGCACGAACTCGCTTTTGATGTTGAGTCGCTCAAGCATATCGTTGATCTGCGGGCCGCCACCATGCACGACTATCGGGTTGATATTGCACTGGCGCATCAGCACGATATCACGGGCGAAATTGGCCATGGCTTTTGCGTCACCCATCGCATGGCCGCCGAACTTGACGACAATGGTCGCACCATCATAGCGCTGCAGATAGGGTAGGGCTTCAGACAGGGTGCGGGCGGTGGCGATCCAGTCACGATTCATGCTCGATGATTTCTCCATGGCGTCTCTCCGAAAAAGGGCTTTATCCGGTATAGAGCGCTTGGCGGCAAATGCCTAGCGGATGCTGGCGATTGTGGCACGCAGCACATCCAGCCCTTCGCCATTATCCGACGAGGTCAGGATCATTTCCGGATAGGCCGCGGGGTGGCGGGCCAGCACGGCGCGCGTGGCATCCAGCGCGCGGGCCAGATCGGCGGCGCCGGGTTTGTCGGCCTTGGTGATGACCACCTGAAAGTTGACCGCGGCGCGCCCGAGCATGGCCATAATTTCCTCATCCACCGCCTTGGCACCGTGGCGTGCGTCAATCAGCAAAAACACGCGGCGCAGGGTGGGGCGGCCTGCAAGATAGTCTTTCAGCAGCGCCTGCCATTTGGCAACCACGGCAAGGGGCGCCTTGGCATAGCCATAGCCCGGCAGATCGACCAGATAGCAAAATGCGCCCAGCGTGAAATAGTTGATCTCTTGCGTGCGCCCCGGTGTGTTGGAGGCGCGCGCCAGCGACTTGCGGCCGGTCAGCGCGTTGATCAGGGTTGATTTGCCCACATTCGAGCGCCCGGCGAAACACACCTCCAACCGGTCGGCGGCGGGCAGGCCCGACATGGCGACCACACCTTTCAGGAATTCGACTTCGCCCGCAAACAAAAGGCGACCGGCTTCGGCATCGGCGGGGCTGGTGGTGGATAGCGGGAAGGGAAGGCTCATAGCAGCACCAGTTCATCATGAAGGGCAATATCGCCCGCTTCAAGCACACGCAGATAAACACCAAAATCGCGATGCCCCCAATGCTTGCGCAGCAGGTATGGCGTTTGAACATCCGCCACAGCGGTTTTTGGGTTCACGGTTGTGGCGGCGCAGCGCGCAATAGGTTCAACCACCTGAAAACTGGCGGTGCCAATGCGCAAGCTGCGACCGCACCAGCTATGCTCGGCCCAGGCATCCAGCCCATCTACCCAGAGATTGCCGCGAAAGCGGCGCATATCCATGCTTTGCCCGGCCTGCGCGGAAAGCGCGCCGAGCGAGGCGAGGTTGTTGAGCGAGATCGAGGCGAAATCAGTATCAAACACACCATGGTTTTGAAGCCGCACAACGGCAGTGGCAGCGGGGCGGTCGGCAGGTATAAGTGGCTTGCTCCATTCAAGCAGGCGGGCTTGGTCCGCGGCGTCATCAAGGTCAAGCGTGATCAGGTCGCGCGACGGGTGGCGCAGGGTGATGCGCCCGTCTGCCCCTGTTTCAGCCGAAATAGCGCCAAGCCCGACCACATCGGCGCCAATCACAAAGTTACGGCAGGACGCCCAGGCAGGTGCGGCCACATCAACCTGCGAATTGGCGTGGATCACCGCCCAGACACGGTCCAGAGGCAGGCCCTGGCCCGGTATCAGGCTGGCCCGCTCAATCGCCTCATGCCCGTGGCTTTTGATCGGGTGGCGCCAGATATGGGCCAGTTGTGCCATGGTTACTTGCGCTCTTTTGGCTTGGTCGGTTTGGGCGGCTTGGGGGAGTTGGCCGCGGCCGGTTCCGGCTTTTTGCGGATATTGCCCCAGATATCGGGTCTCACGCCCTGGCTGCGCATAATGAAATACTGCTGCAGGAAGGTCAGCGTGTTGTTGGCCACCCAGTAAATAACCAGCCCCGAGGCGAAGGTGCCCAGCATGAACATGAAGACCCATGGCATCCACGCAAAAATCGCAGCCTGGGTTTTGTCGGTTGGCGCCGGGTTCAGCTTTTGCTGCATCCACATGGTGACACCCATCAGAATCGGGAAGATACCGATAGAGATGATCGCAGGCGCCCATGCCACATCAAACGGCAGCAGGCCGAACAGGTTTATCCAGCTTGTCGGGTCGGGGGCCGAAAGGTCCTTGATCCAGCCGATGAACGGCGCATGGCGCATTTCGATTGTTACGAACAGCACCTTGTAGAGCGAAAAGAAAATTGGAATTTGCACCAGAATCGGCAGACAGCCCGAGGCGGGGTTCACCTTCTCGCGCTTGTAGAGCGCCATCATTTCCTTTTGCATGGCCTGACGGTCATCGCCCACGCGCTCTTTGAGCTTTTCCATTTCCGGCTGCAGCATTTTCATGCGTGACATGGAGACGTAGGATTTATAGGCCAGCGGAAAGACCAGTGCCTTGATCACAAAGGTCAGCCCGATAATCGCCCAGCCCATGTTGCCAATGATGTTGTGGATCTGGTTGAGCAGCCAGAACATCGGCTTGGTCAGGAAGTAAAACCAGCCCCAGTCGATGGAATCGTAGAAATTCGCGATGCCACGGTCGTTTTGATAGGCGCGGATCGTGTTGGCCACCTTGGCACCGGCAAAAAGCGAACTGGCGCTCGACAGGGTTGCACCGGGGGCAACTTCCATCACCGGCAGGCGCATATCGGTCTGGTAAGTGTCGTTTGCTGCGGTGTATTTCGCAACCGAAGAGAAGCCTTTGCCGGGGGCGGCGATGAGCGCGGCCATCCAGTATTTGTCGGTAAAGCCGATCCAGCCGTTTTCGGCCACTTCCACACGGTCAATAGCGCCGTCGCCGGGAACTTGTGTAAAGTCCGGCATGTCGGAATAGTCGATCTCTTCGATGGTGCTGTCCTGGGCGCGCACAACGCCCTCGTGCAGAATGTAAAAGCCAATGGTTTCGGGCGTGCCGGTGCGTGCGATAATGCCGTAAGGCATCATCCGCACGGGCGTATTGGTGGTGTTTTCAACGGTTTGCACCACGTCAAACATATAGTTTTCGTCAACCGACATCATACGGCGGAAAATGAGGCCGCTGCCATTATCCCAAACCAATGTCACGGGGCTGGTCTCGCTCAGCATTGTCCCGCTTTCCACGCTCCAGAGCGTGTTGGCGTCGGGCAGGGGCTGTGTGGTGCCCGCACCGGGCGCCCAGCCGTAAACCGCATAATAGGGGCGGGGTGCGCCAGCAGGCGAGAACAGCGTGACCGTATCCGCTCCCGCATCGAGCGTTTCGCGGTAATCGGTCATGTGCAAATCATCAATCCGCCCGCCGGTCAGCGAGATCGAGCCGCTGAGCTTGGCGGTCATAACCGGCAAACGCGCGGAACGGGCCAGCGCCACATCGCGCGAGGCTTCGGGGTCGGCGGCAAGCGCGGGGGCGGCGGCTGTGTTCGCCACACCGGGCACAAGCGGCGTGCCATCGGCTGCCACCGAAGCGGCGGGTGCGGGCGGGGTTTCAACGGGCACCGGGGGGAACATGATGGTCCAGACAATGATAACCGCAAGGCTAAGCACTGCGGCAAGGATCATGTTTCGGGTCTGGCTTTGGTCTTCCATTTTCGTCTCCAAACGGGCGCGCGCGTGTCTAATTTACTGGGGCTGGTTCAACAGGTGTGGGCGCGAAAGGTCAAGCTGTTTTGGGGTTTTCAGATGGATTCGGCCGGGTTAATCCGGCAAAATCGAACATATTGACATCGAGCAGATGGCTGGGGTTGCCATTGGTCAGGGCCTTGAACATCACCTGCCGCCGCCCGGGGCTGCGCGCTTCCCATTCATCAAGCAGCGCTTTGACCTGCTGGCGCTGCAAACCTTCCTGGCTGCCGCATAAATCGCAGGGGATAATCGGGTAGTTGAGCGCAGCCGCGAACTTCTCGCAATCTATCTCGGCCACATGGGCAAGCGGGCGGTAAACATAAAGATCGCCCTCGTCATTCACCAGTTTTGGCGGCATGGAAGCGAGCTTGCCACCGTGAAACAGGTTCATGAAAAAGGTTTCCAGCGCATCGTCGCGGTGGTGGCCAAGCACCACGGCAGAACAGCCTTCTTCACGCGCAATCCGGTAAAGATTGCCGCGCCGCAGCCGCGAACATAGCGCACAAAAGGTGCGTCCGGCGGGGATTTTGTCCATCACGATCGAATAGGTATCTTGGAATTCAATGCGGTGCGGCACGCCCATTTTGCTTAGGAATTCGGGCAGGACAGTGGCCGGAAAGTTGGGTTGGCCCTGGTCAAGATTGCACGCCAGAATCTCGACCGGCAGCAAGCCGCGCCATTGCAGCTCGGTCAGCGCGGCCAACAGGGTGTAGCTGTCTTTTCCGCCCGAAAGACAGACAAGCCAGCGTGCGCCGCGCTCGATCATGCCGTAGGTATCAACCGCCTCGCGCACCTGCCGCACAATGCGCTTACGCAGTTTCTTGAAGGCGATGCTGCCGGGGGCATTGGCGAAAAGCGGGTGAATGGCGTTGCCTGCGTCAATCTCGCTGCCATCAAGGTCATCATCAAGCATCGCTTTCCCTTTCATGGTCGTCGTCACTGCCCGGCACAGGGTCATAGCCATGCCCGCCCCAGGGGTGGCAGCGGCCAATACGCCGTGCGGCGAGGTAGCTGCCCTTGATGCCGCCATGGCGCGCCAAGGCTTCCATGGCATAGGCAGAACATGTCGGCTGGTAGCGGCAGTTGCGCCCCACCCATGGGCTGCCAACCAGCCGGTAGGCGCGCACCGGCAGGCTGATGATATAGGCCAGCGGGGTCATGGTGATTGAGGCTTTTGCGGGCGCGGGGCGTGGATTTTGGCGAGCGTTATGCGCAGATCATCGCAGAGCCGGGCAAAATCAATCGCGGCAGTTTCGTCGCGCCTGCCGATGAGCACATAATCCCAGCCGGGCTTTGCGTGTTTGGCCAAAACCTCGTGGGCTGCTGCGCGCAGGCGGCGCTTGGCGCGGTTGCGCGCCACGGCATTGCCCACCTTTTTAGAACAGGTATAGCCGATGCGCAGCGCGTCGTGCGGGGTGCTGGCTTCATTCGCGCGGCGCTTGCGGGCTTGCAGCACAAAGGCGCGGCTGGCCTGGCGGCGCGCACGCGCGGCGGCCAGAAAATCGGCCCGCTTTTTGAGCACCACTGGTTTTGGGCAAGGCAAAACCGGCGCCGCGGATGCAGCCGCCCCTTGCAGGTCAGCCCTCCGCCGCGCCGGTTCTGTCATTTCAGATCGACGGTTCGGCCTTAAGCCGACAGCGATTTGCGGCCGCGCGCACGGCGACGGGCCAGAATGATGCGGCCGTTTTTGGTGGCCATGCGCGAACGGAAACCGTGGCGACGTTTGCGAACAAGGTTGCTCGGCTGAAAGGTGCGTTTCATTCTCGTATCTCCAGATCGTGCCACAGATTGCGCGTGGCGGGCTACCAACCCTTCGGATTCGCAGCCAGAAATTCAGAACCCGGTCTTTAGGCGGGCTGGCGTGTGAAGTCAACGGATTGCGCACGAATTCTTTTGCAGGGCTCAAAGTTTCTGTGTGCAGGCAAGTCAAAGTGAAACATTTGCGCACGCGCGATCAACCCAGCGTGACACCCCTTTGTATTCCCCCGAAATACGCGCAATCTTGCGCCAACGCAATGAACGCGCATTGGCAAGGATAACCATGGCCCAAAACTCACAATTTCTCAAGCGGCTGCTGCCGTTGCTGCTTTTGGTGGCGGGTGCTGGTCTGGCATGGTGGCAATTTGGCGGCTTTGTCA
>JBBDJE010000024.1:0-32119 GCA_040880065.1 Paracoccaceae bacterium
GGTGAATGCGCTGGGCCGCGAAGCCCGCGAGATGGCCGACTCATTGGCAGATTGAAAATGCGCCGTGTTGGCCTCCACCAAGCGTCCTAGGGTGGATAATTAGGGGGATACAGATAAGCATAACTTGCCATTTATCAAATTAAATCAATAGCTTACGCGATTTATATGGTGCCCCCAGAGAGAATCGAACTCCCGACCCACTGATTACAAATCAGTTGCTCTACCAGCTGAGCTATGGAGGCACGCGGCGGGTGATAGCGGGTTCCTAGCGGGCTTGCAATTGCTTTTGCGCGCCAAACGCGTCCGGTTCAATCTTTTTTTTGCGCAATGGCCCCGGCAAAGACGATGTAAGTGCTTTCAGCTATTGATTCGCTTTAAGCCCTATTTTCGCCATTGTTTACCGTATATTATGCTAAGGACTTTGAAAATATTCGGCTTTCGGCTATCATTGAAGAATCCAGAAGAGGTAATTTGGCGAATAGTTATAATCGACTCATCGTTGTAATGTTAACTCTTCTTTTGGTTGTGTGTTTTTGGTTATGAGTTATGCGTAAGGGTGTATGTTGTTTTGCAGTGCTTTGGGTGGTTGTCGGTCATATAAACGCGCTTTGAATAGTTGGTCCGTTTTTGGGGGCACTTCTATCACGAAGCGCGCGGTGTCATTTTTCGTGCAAACGGGGGTGGCATCTCTGTTTTCAACCGGTTTATCAGGCGATACTGTTGTAATGCCGCCCAACCGTTGCGCATGCGCTCATGCCGCTCGCCAGGAGGGCTGCGCATGATGCATGCACTTCAACGCGTGCCCAGCCGCTATGTTAGCGACCAGTTCGAAACGCTGGCCGAAAGCCTGCGCGCCATGATGTTGGCGGGGTTACAGCGCGTGCTCGCCACCAGTTCCGTCAATACCCAAACCCTGCCAGTGTTTGAAAACGGCGCGGCGCGCTTGCTTGAGGATTTGCTGGACCTGAGCGCCAACAATCTTTCCGCTGCGCAAAGCGATGCGGCATTTGATGCGCTGTTTCTGGTCACAACGCCACCCGGGCTTAACCCCACCCAGCGTGCATTGCTGGCCAGACAAGTTGCGCCAGGCCTATGGGCGCGCCTGCGTATGAAACTGCTGAACCTGTTTCGAGCGAAGCGCCACGTGCCGCTGGATCTGGCACCCGATGCGGCACATTTTTCTGATCTTTGGCAGTTCCATATTTTTGCGCATTTCGCCGTTCAGGCCGAAGTTGCACACATATTGCACAGCCATCTCTGTGGCCGCGTTTTGCTTTGGCCACCCGACCCGCAGCCACCCCGGCTTGAAACCGCAACATTCTGGTGGCTTGCTTCGATTGGTTTCGCCGGACCGGCGGCGCTAAAGCACAAAATTTCCAACCTTGCCGATACGCTGTGCCAGCGCACGGGATGGGCCGGATTCTGGGACCAGTATCTGCTGAGCCTTTCGCAAACCAGTGGCGTGGACCTGCCCGCAACCTTTCCCGAACTTCCGTTAACGGCTGCGGGCGGCAGCGCCCTTTCAGCACCACCCGATGATGATGCTCTCCAAGCCCGCACCGGATGGCGTCGTGAAGCGCCCGCCTATGCCTCCGCCCTTCTGGGTGAGGGAATTTAGTGATTTGAACCGAGGTATTTCATGTTTCACCCAGAAGATTTAACCCGCTTTTACGAAAAGCACGCATCAACACTGGCGCTGCTCAACGAGGCTTCAAAAATCCTCAACAGCCGCTTTTACCAAATGGAAGACGCGGTTGAGGCGATGATGCTCGCAGCGCTTTCGGGCGAGGCGATGGTGATGATCGGGCCGCCGGGCACCGCAAAATCGCGGCTGGTCCGCTCTTTTTGCCACCTTGTCGGGCTGGTTGATAATGACGCGCTTAATTTGAACGCCACGCGCGAAGACGCGCCCAGCCAGCACCGCGACTATTTCGAATATCTGCTGACGCAATTCACCGAGCCGAGCGAGCTTTTCGGCTTTTACGATCTGCGCGATTTGCAAACCACCGGGCTTGTGCGCAAAAGCGAAAACATGATGCAGGAAGCCAAAGTTGTTTTTCTCGACGAGATTTTCAACGCCTCCAGCGCCATTTTGAACTCGCTGCTGACCTTTGTGAACGAGCGCAAATTTCACGACCACGGCAAAGCCGAACCGGTGGCGCTGCAACTGCTGTTTGCCGCCACCAACCACCCCCCGCAAGAGGCCGGGCTGACAGCGGTTTACGACCGGTTCCTGCTGCGCTGCCATGTGCAGAACATTGCGCGGCGCGATGTTGATGTCGCCGAAATATCCGACTTGATCAAAGCCGGCTGGTCGGAAACCCATGCCACATTGCTTGACCGGTCGACTTTTGAGGGCCACGACCTTATGGCAGGCTTGGCCGCGCTGCGCCTTGATGTGGATGTGCAAACCAAAAACGGTGGGCTGCGCATCAACCTCGAAGACCCGATCTACACCGAACTTACCGACCTTGTGCGCGAAACCGTGCGCCGCGATCTGTCGCTCATGTCCAACCGCCGCATGATCAAGCTGACGGGGCTGATGTTTTACATGCGCCTGCTGCGCGCCGTGCGCGAAGACAGCAGCGATGTTGCCATCCAGCCGCGCGATCTTGATGTCGTCACCCGCTTCAGCCTCGATCGTGAAGACCCGTCGCTCGTGGCCCGTTACCAGCAAAGATGGGCCGAGCTTTGAACATAACCGCCCCCATCCGAAACGATAGAACAGCGCTGCGCATTCATTTGTATGCAGCCGATAAGCAGGTTTTACCCAAATCCCCGCGCGCGGTGGAAATGCTGAACCTGCTGCATGACCGCCACGTGCCGATCACCCCCGATCTGGCCAGCGCGCTTGTGTTGCTGGAAGGCGAGGCCGCCGCGATTGACCTGGCCGTCTGGGGCATGGCGTTCGAGCGGGCTTCGGAATCGGTTGGCCAATACGGGCGGGCGGGGCGCAGCCGGGTCTGGGCCCAGCTTCTGGCCGAGTTTACGCAAATCATCGTCGAGCCTGTTTTGCGCAGCGCCGCTGCCGACATGGGCGAACTGCGCCTGCTGGCCCCTGCCAATTTTCCGCCCCAAAGCGGCGCATTAGCCGATAGTCGCTGGCCCGATTACCAAAGCTATTGCACCGCGCTCGAAGGGGTGGTGCGCCACAAGCTTGCCGATTGTGCGGCCATGGGAATGCGCTTTTGGTATACGGCTGCCGTGCAGCTTCATGCGGTGGCCACCTGCCTTAGCCAGCGCCAGCGTTATGCGCGCGCCGATTATACCGCGCCTTTGCCTTTGCCCTTCGAGCCCGACCTTGCGCTTATCCGAACAGTGTTCGAGATCGAGCCGGAATTTGTGCAGAAATCCGAACTCAAGCGCAGCTTTCCAAAGCCGAATGTCCGCTCGCATCTGGAACGGATGGGCATGCGCCCCAAGGAAGGCGGCATCAGCGGCATTTTGCACTCGCACCGCCTTGAAGACCTGCCCGACACGCTGGTCAGCGAACTGGCTTACCCCAACGAGCTGTTCTTGCTGCGCCTGCTTGATGAAGGATACCTCATCCGCAACCGCCCGCCGCTGCGCAAACCGGCGCGCGATTTGCTGGTGCTTACGCTCTGCGAGCCCGCAGCACCTTCGCGCCCTGCCACGGTGCTCAATGCTGCCTGGGCCGATGCCAGCCTGCGCCTGCGCGTCTTGCTCAACCAGACCGGCCTGCCCGCCAGCGACCTTGGTTTTTGCGACCATCACGCCGCAGGCCCGCGCGCCGGGGCGGACTCCAGCGCCCTGCCCCCGGCAGCGGCCTATCTTGCAGCTTTTGACATTCACGGCCAGCAGCGTTTTGCGCAACTCATGCAATCCTCCATGTCGCCGGCGCTGTTTTCGCTTCTGCCCGGCCAGCTTGACACAACCCCAAAGGAAGAGGCGCTGCCACCTCTGCAACAGGGCTGCGCCGCCATTCTGGCGGCAATCAGCGCCGCGCGGCGCGACCGTATTGCCGCCGACCTGCCGCGCCTTAAAGGCAAATTCGGCGGCCTGCCCCATGCCGACCAGTTCCGCCCGGCAGCGCTGTCGGACTATACGCGCGCCATGTCGCTGCATTTCGCCCCCGATGCCCGCACCGATGATGCGGGCTTTGACTGGTCGGGTTTTCGCAGCGAAACCGCGCGCAGCCTTGGCCTGTCGCGCATGGCGCGCACGCATATTGCAGCGCTCCACTATCCCGAAGATCTGCACGATGGCGCGGTGTTTTACGGCTATAGCGGGCTGAATGACCGGCCAACCGAGTTTCGCATGCCCCCCGCCGATATCCATAACGGCATAGGCCAGCTTATCGGTGCGCTGTCGGCATGGATCATTTTGCGCGTGATGGAGGTGGCTCATGCCGGATAACCGCGACTCCTTTGTCTGGCCCTATCTTGACGATGCCGCCATGCTTGATGTGCTCGCAGCACTTGGTGCCGATGACCACCGCATGCTGAACGCCGCCGACCTGCGCCTGCAGATCAGCGAAACCGAAACCAGCCGCTTCGTGCTGCCCTATAGCAAGGACATTCCGCTCGCCCCGCTGCGCGAACGGCTTGTGCAACTGGTTACCGAGATTGGCCGCAAAGCCTGTGGCCGCTCGACCGAACAGGCCCAGTCAATGATCTTTGATGCGCTTGTGACCCCGCAAAACGCGGCCCTTATCCTGACCTTGCGGCTGGCCGCAACCCAGCCCGGCATAGCTCGCCAATCGCTGCATGATGGTGACAGGCTGGCGCTTATCTCCTCTGCCGATGCCGACAAGGCCGCCAAATGGATCGCCGATATCACCAAGCGCGCGCGCGATGCGCGGGTGCTTGTGGCCCGCCACCCGCGCGCCAAATCGCACCTCACCTTCATTCATGCCAAAGATGACCTGACGCTGCACTCCACCCTGCGCGGCCTGTCGGCGCATCTGAAAGACAAGGGCGATGTGCGCCTGTTCCAGCCCACCGAGCTTGGCGAGCTGCGCCTGTGGAGCGATACGCGCCGCCGCCCGCTAGCCGATAACCTGTCCGACCGGCTTGGCCGCATTCTTTCAGCCGCGCATCAATCCAGCGACAAGCACCTCGCCCATGACGTTGCAATTTTCGATGACCGCCACGGCCCTGTGCTGCTTTACATCAACGACCTAGGCCCTGCCCCCGCTGCGGCTGATGTCTTCACCGGCCATAACCCCGCGCAAGATCTGCAAGTGCAGGTCTATGATATTGCCCCCCATCCCGAAGCGGTTGCCGCGCTGCAAGAGCGTATTTCAAAGCCCGGCTTTCCCGTTGGCTACCGCATGCATCTGCACCCGCTGCGCCGCCTTGGCCCGAATGAGAACGATGTCGAGCAGGTGCAGGCGCGCATTGAAGAACTGCAAGACATTGTCGACCAGATCCGCGCGCAAGACGCGCCAACACTGCGGCTGATGCGCTTTTGTGATGCGCAACTGCCCGCGATGATCGACGGTTTGCGCCGCCTGCCCCCAAAAATGCAGAAAAGCGAGCATTTGCGCTATGCAGCGGGCCATGCGGCAGGGCGGGCGGCACCTTCGCATTTCCTGCTATATGACCCCGGCCATATCAGCCTTGATGTGCCCGAAGCCTATTGGCGAAGCCGCGCCAACAGCGATGAGGGCAATCGCCCGCTGAACTACTGGCTCGACCCGCATATCCTGCAGGCCGATGCCGAACGGCGCGGGAAATTCAGCGTGTTCACCCCCTATGGCACCGCGCTCACGCCGTCTCTGGCCGATTTTGGCGGCACGCTCAGCGAAACGCTCAAGCTGGTTTTGGGGCGGCTGTTTGTCGATACCGCCAAAATTGTCGAATCTGACGATGCCCGACCGATATTCATATTCTCCAGCCCCACCGAGGCGGGCTTCAGGCTCGATGTGGAGGTGCTCGACGCCAACAGCTTTGCCCCGCTCAAGCTGCAAATCCGCATGCTGAACGACTATCTCAAAGTGCGCGGCCCCAACCTTGTAAATGCGACCGACCTGCGCGATCTGGCCGAAAACCTCTATTCCGGCAGCCTGACCGAGGGCCTTCAAAGCGAAGCCCGGAACCAGAAGGCGCGGGTCGAGGCCGCGTGGGACGAAGCCCTTGGCCGCGTTGAGGACGACGCCCAGATTCTGCTGCGCGCCCTGCGCTATGAGGTGGGTGCCGTGCAGTCGCGCTTTACCGCCGCTGAAACCTATTTGCAGCACGCCGCCACGCGCATGGAGATGATGGAAAAAATGGTTGGCGTCGCTGAAGACGCGCTTGCTGGCAGCGCCGATATCACCCGACTGCTAGATGCCAAGCTTGGCGAGTTATCCGACAGCCGAGACGAATTTGTCGAGCGTGTGCTTGGTGAGTTCAGTGCCGCCGAGCAGGCACTCAGCGCCGCAACCAGCCGCATGTCAGAACTGCAATCCCAGATCGAGGCATTTTTGAACCCGAAATGAACAGCGAGCGCCCAGATAACCTGCAACAGGCCGCCGAAGAGCTGCACGCCGCCTTGCACGCGGGCAAAGCCCCTTTGCCAGTGCCGCCCATTGCCGCGCGGCAGGCGCAATTGCAAAAGGCGCGCGCCCGGTTGGAAACGCAGAGCTCGGCCTCGGTGCAAAACCTGCGCATAGGCTTTGCCCCGCTGGCCGAGGGCTTTGCCGAGGCGAAATACGCCATGGATAGCCAGATTGTTCTGTTTGAACGTGAATTGCAAAACCAGCGCCTGAAACGCGCCCTTATGGCTCCGGTTCTGGCCGTTCTCGTCGCGCTCTGTTTTGTGGGTGTTGCTATCGGGCTGTGGTTTGGCTGGCCCTATCTGCAAGCGGGTTTGCGCTGGCTTTTGGCACAGGTGGGCGCATTATGACCGCACCGCAAGCAAACCTGCACCCCACACGCTCGGCCCTGCGCCTAGCGACAATGCGCAGCCCCGGTCGCAAGCGCCGCTACGCGCTGCGGCTGCTTTGGGTTGCAACGGCCTTTGGGCTGCTTGGCGGGCTGGTCTGGCTGGTGCACAGCCGCCTTTTTGCACCCGACGGCGCCATACGCCCGCTCTATTGGCTGCATGACAATATCTATCTGCCGCTTTACGGGCGCATGTGGACCGCACTTTTCCCCTATGCCATGCTGTGGCTGATCCCGCTTTTGCTGCTGATCGCGCTGCTGCTCTGGGAATACCTGCTGCCACGCAGCCCGTTGCGCGCGCTGCACCGCTGGCTAGTGCGCACGCTGATCACCCTGCCCTTCGGTCAAAAGCTGGTGGCCCTGCTGCGCAGCGGGTTTTCGCGCCGAGTGGTTGACGAGTACCTCACCCAAGGCATGGGCGAGTTGATGCTTTTGCGCAACGCGGTCACCTCGGTGCCCAATGCAAAGCTTGGCTATCTGGCGCGGCTGGTGGCGCTGCGCTGGCACCTGAGCGCCAAAGCCCCGCGCGACGAATTGGCCCTGTTTGAAAGCACGGCCCTGCTGCGGATGCGCTCAAAACCACCCTATACGCCGCTGAAACCGCTGTTATCGGTGCTGGCCAAACTGCCCAATTCGGCCAGCATGGCCAAAGACTTCGCGCTGCTTTTGGCTGAGGACAGCAATGCGCAAACCACCGCTGCGGCCTATAGGTTCATGGCAAGGCTCAGCACCCCGCCCGAACATTTGGCCGATGTTACCGAAGCCCCGCTCGACTTTGCAGCACTGGCAATGCGCGTCGCCTTGCTTGGCGCAGAGGGCAAATCTGCGGTTGGCGGTATGTTCTTCACCGCATGGGCGCGCGGCATGTCCGACAGATTGCGCCCCACGCTTGCCAGCCGCTTGCACGAAGCGCAAAGCTATATCCATTTCGAATTCTGGGCCGCGCTCAGCGATCATTCAGGCACTGTCATCTCGTTTGATGATGCCTATGCGCATATTTCCCCGCGTGTAACCCCCGAACGGGGCGAATATTTCGCATGGCGGGGCGAGGCATAGCATGGCCGGATGGGACAAATTGCGCCATGTCGCGCTGAACGAGGCCCGCAAAGCGCAAAAACGCGCCCAGCGCGATGCCCGCGCCCGCGAACGTGTTGACCTGCCGCTCATTCTGATCGGGCTTGCAGCACTTGGCTTGGTAGGTGTCGGTGCGGCAACGCTGGCCTTCTGGATGGACCGTAACGGCTTTGCCGACCCGCCCGTGCTGCAATCTGCCCCCGATGCCCGGATTTTGGAAAATTTCTATAACAACACCACCCCGATAATCGATGCGACCCTGCGCGAAGACCGCCCCATCGCGCTTATCGGCCGCGTCGATGGCCGCGTGCATAGCTACAATCTGCAAACCGGATTGTTTGCCGATAGTGCCCTGCCCGGCGCGCCCTGGCTCAGCAGCGATCTGGTGTTGCTGGCCGCAGGGTGCGGCGGGTTTATGGATGGCGCATCCGAGGCCTGCCCCATTGCCGACCAAGCCTTTGCGATAACCGAAGCCGGCGGGCTGGCATGGCAGCAAAACGGCGGCCCGTGGCAGATTGTTATCTCCGATTCCGTTTGGGTGGGCGCTGGGGGCACGCCCGTTGAACAGGCCGAGCTTACCCATCTTGCCGCCAGCGAAAGCGGCCGCTGGCTTTTGGCGCTGGCAGGCCCACAAGGTGGCGCCCTGCTCGACCAGACCAACGGGCTGTGGCATGTTCTGGCGGATGAACCCCGGCTGATCGCCCAGCTTTCCGGTGGCGGCGCGCAAGTGCTGGTGCGCGGCGGCGAGTTCTGGGTGGGCGGGCCGGAGGGGCTTGCCCGCATCGTTCCGGCCATCGACCCCACCCAAGTAGATTGGGTGCAAAGCCCCGGTCTGCGCATCCGCGACCTTGCGCTTGACCCCGATAACCGCTTGCTCGTGCTTGCCGAAGCGCCCTGCGCGGCGAATGAGGCCACATGTCTGTCACTGCGGCTGGTTGAAAGCCTGTCCAGCCCAACGCGGCTGATCGGCGAAACCGCGCGCTTTCCCGCACTCGGCGGCGATAGCGTGCAGCACGCCGCCATTCAGGCGGGTAAAATCGTCACCCTCGGCGCGGCGGGTGTGCATGTTTACGATATGGGGCTGCACGATTGGGCTTTGCTCGATGCGACCCCGGTCACCACGGTCATAGCGCCGGAAGGCGGCGCACTGCTGGTTTATGCCGCAGGCGAGCATGTGACTGCGCTGCGCGATGCGGCGGTGGTTGAACAGTGGCAGCCCACCACGCCGGTTGTGCAACTCGTTTCGCTTGAAGCCGGCCGGCTTTTGGGGCTGGGCGAAAACGGCCAAGTGATAGATATCCGCACCAACACTGCACTGGATGCCGCCAACACGGCGCTGCCCGAAAACACCGTGTTCACCAGCGGCGCAAGCGTTGATAACATCGTTCTCATGCGTGCAGAAACCGGCATGCTGCTGCATGATGCCGCGCGTCGGCGCTATAGCTGGATTTCTGCCAGCGACCTTCCGGATGCCTTTACCCAAACGGCCCGGCTTCATGCCGCCGACGGGGTCTTCTGGCTGGCCGACGATCTCAGCGGGGCCGTGTCGCGCCTTGTGGTAGACGGTGATTTTCCGCAACAAACCCTGCGCGCCGTCGCGGTTGAAAGCCCGCTTGCGCCCCTGCCCGCACCCCTGCGCAGTGTCACGCCTGGCCCGAACGGTCTTTCGGTGGTTGACAGCGAAAGCCGTGGCTACAGGCTGCGCGCAGCAAATGACGATCAGGCCGCGCTCAGCCCGCTGAGCGGCCCGCCGCGCGGGTTTCCGGTGCGCTTTAGCACCGCAGCGGCAACCGAAAACCAGATCACCTTCGCGACGGCATCCTCCTTTCAAACCTATAACCTCGCCAGCCGAAGCTGGTCGCTGCTCGCCCCGTTCGAGGCGCTGTCGCCCGTTACCGATATTGCCACGCTCGGCACGCGCTTGCTTTACCGCAGCGCGGATGGTCGCATCGCAGCCGTTGACGATCCGCAAGCGCCATTGCTCGGCAATGGCCCTGCCGCCGCCATTGGCCTTGCAGAATTGAGCGATGCGCAACTGCATGATGGCCAGCTTTACCTTGCGGGCGCGGGGCAAGTGCAGGCCTACATTCCGGCGCGGCGCGCCTTTGGCGGCAGTTGGGCGGGGGGGTCCGGCGCTGTGCGTCTGCTTGGGCTGCGCGCCGGTTTGCCTGCATGGATCTCGGGCCAGACCCTGTTTTTTGGCGACGCGCCGCAATCCGATGCCAGCCTGCTGGGCGCGTGGCAAAGCGGCGATGGCATTGTGGCCCATGCGCAGGCACCCGAAGGGGCTTACGCGGTGTTCTGGCCCGATCTGGCGGGCGAGCCGACCTGCTATTTCCGCTCGGCCCAAGCGCCTTTGGGCCGGATCATCGACGCAGCACTTTTGCCCAGCGGCGATGTTGTGGTGGCCGCAAGCGGCGGTGCGGGTATCTATTCGCCGCAGTTTCACCGCTGGCTGAGCCTTGGCAATATGCCAAGCGATGAAACAACCCGGCTTTACCAGTTCGGCGCGCATCTGGTGGCCACAACCGCCACAACGCTACAGGCATTACCGCTGCGCGACCTGCCCAATGCCAGTTCCTGCGCCCTACCCGCGCTTGTGCTTGAATGGGAAACCACGCTGACGGCGCAAACCGTTGCCGCCTCGGCCACGGCGCGCAATGTGGCTGTGCTGGGCAGTGACGGGCGCGTGCAGATCTGGGCCGATGGTGTGCTTGGCCAGCGTCTGCCCGCCACCGGCGACGCCCCCGACCCGGCCAGCCTGCGCCGCGTTTACACAACCGATAACGGGCTGGCCTTCACCACGCTCAACGCCGTTTGGCACTATGACCTAGCGGCGCGGCAATGGCAGCAAACCCGCCTTGAGGGCCTGCCCGCCGATATTATCGAGGCCGACCTTACCGACCTTACGCCGCGCGGCGCAGCACTTACCTTATGGAGCGCGAGCGGCCGTTCTTACGGCGCTGCATGGGCGTTAGGGCAGGTAACGCTGAGGCCAGAGCTGCTCACCCCCATCGCCCTGCCCGCCATCACCACCCCGCCCGAGGCCATTCTCGACATTGCCCAATCTGACGGTTTTTGGGCCGTTGCCAGCGAAACGCGGCTGGAACTGGCGCGCATGGATGCGCCCGGCTTCACATGGTATCTTGACCTGCCCCAGCCCGGTTTCCGGCCCATGCCCTATCGCATTGGCCGTTCGCTTGCTTTGGTTGAAGGTGGTGAAACCGCGCCCGAAACCCTGTGGATTTTTCCGCAAAGCGCCACCGTGCCGCAAATGCGCGGGGCGCTGCAAACACTGGCCTATCGCTACAGTTTGGCTGATGACCGCGGCTATCTTCTGGCAGCCGACGGGTTGAGCCTTACGCGTATCGCCGCAAATGGCGCTGTATATGATTGCCCCGTGCGCCTTGGCGATGCCGCGCCGCAGAACTGCGTTGAAACGCTGGCCGCCCCGCTCAACCTGAACAGCGCAAATGCCCGCATCATTGCGCATGGCAACGGGTATCTGGTGGCCGACGGCCCCCGTCTCGTCTGGCTGAATCAGCAATGGCGCGGCGCGCTCACCATTAACGGCCCCGCACCCCGGCCCGATGCCCGCTATTTTGCCGGTACCGGTGGCACACTGCTGGTGCATGAAGGCGCAGGCAAGGCGCTTTGGGCAATATCGCCTTCGCTCCAACCTGTGCGTATCGCAGAAACAATCGACCAGATCGGCAGTATCGACGATCGCATTTTTCTCGCCGAAGGTGCTAACATCACCGAACTTTCCGGCACCAGCCGCCACCCTCTCGCACCGCTGGCAGAAGGTGCGGTTCTTGCATCCGGCCTTGTTGTGGGCGAACGCCCGTCGCTGCACTATCTTAGCGCGCGCGGCACCGTGCATGACGCGCTCGACAATGGTGCGCAAATCGTAACGCGGCTGGAATTTTCTGCCGATAGCACGGTTATTCTGCCGGGGCGCTGGGCTGCCCCGAACGGCACTCCGCAGGCTGGCTATTGGGTGCAAAACGCCGCCGGTCAGGTGAATTTCATCTATGACGCGCTTTGCGCCGACAGTGCCGATGGCACGCCCATACCCTGCCAGAAACAGGCGCTTGCCGCGCCCTTCACCCTGCCAGCGGGCGCCAGCTTGCGCGGGGTTGCGGGCGCACCGGCTGCGCCCGTTCTGCTGACCGACAGCCAGCGCATCACCCTGCCGCGCCCCGCCACAGGCGATAGCGCAGGCACCGCCGCGACACAACAAAATGACCCCGCACTCGCCACATACTGGCCCGCCCCCGATGAGCGCCGCGCGCAAACCGGCACTCTTCAAGGCGAGATTGTGGCCTTTGGCGAAGGCTTCGAGCTTGCCCCTGCGCGCATTGCCGGTGCCTCAAGTCGCCTGCAACTGCGCGACGGGGCAGGCAATATTCATGCAAGCGGCCAGAGCGACCTTGCCCCATGGGCCGCGCTCAACCTGACATGGCTGAACTGGGCGCGCGACAGCGGCACAATCACCTTCAATCACAGCACCACACCCTTGTCGCTTTCGCCTGCCGAGGCGCTGCGCGATGGCCAGTTCCTGCCCGCCTTGCCGGGCCGCGCCGCCATGCTCAACGCATCGGGCGCCTTTAGCTGGCTTAACGAGGCCGGGCTCTGGCGCTATGCCAACAGCCTGTCCGGCCCCTCGCCCGTGCTCGCCAAAGCCTTTGACCTCCCCACAGGGCTTGCCCATGGCCAGTTCCTTATGGGTGCAGGCGTGGGGGTTGATGCGCAAACCGGCGCCGAGGTTCAAACCGCCGATTCCCGCACCATCACACGTGACCGGCTCAGCATTTCGGAAAACCTGCAAAACGCGCAGATCAGCGCCACAATCACCCGCCCCGACGGTGAAAGCCTGAACGCGTTTCAAAGCGCGGGTTTTGTGTTTGACACCCGCCACGCGCTTGGCTGGCTCAATGGCCAGCCGGTGCTTGTTACCCCTATCGGGCTTTCATCGCTTGCGCGGTTTGACGGCTTCATCGCCAGCCCGCTGCCAAGTGCAAGGCCCAGCGCCATTGTCGAGCATGAAGGCCAGAGCTATGCGCAAACCGCGGGGCGCTGGTTTAGCCACACGGCCAATGGCTGGTCCGAAGCGGCAGACCCGCTGGCACAGCGCCGCATGCTTTCGGCCGCGGGGCTGCATTGGGATATGGCCGCATCCGGCCCGGTTTTCACCCCAATTATCGCGGGCGAAACATGGCGCGCGCAGCGCTATGGCAATGCTTTTACGGCTGATGATTTTCGCGCCATCGCCGCAACGCCGCAACAGCTTGTGCTGACCACAGCGCTTGGCACCCACGCCCTGCCCGATGCGACAGCGCTTTACAGCCTGCCCGCGCCGCTTGCAGGCCAAGCCCCGCTTGGCAGGCTCGATGCCGCCACTCTCGCGCCCGACAGTTTCGTGCTGTTTGGCCGCAACGAGGCCGGTGCGCTGGTAGAATGGCTGGGGGCCGCACGTGGCTGGCAACCGATAAGCCACGCGGGCCACCCCGATGCCGCGCGCCGCGTGGTTGATGGCGATGGTTTCACCATTGCGCTTGCCGCCACCGCTTCCCCCCAGGCCTTGCGCGAGGTGGCGCTGATAGATGGCAGCCGCCAGATGCAGGCCTTTAGCTGGCAAGCGGGCGAGCATATGCCCTTTGACCGCGCCCAAGCGCTTTATGCCGAGGGCGACAGCCTGCTCATCGCGACCGATTTTGCGTTGCGCCGCCTAACCTTTGCAGGTGCGGCCGTTACCGGTGATGAATTCTTCGTCGCACCGCGCGGCTTTGGCACCAGCACGCGGCCAAACGGTGCGGGCTTCACCCAAATCGGCCGGCCTGCAGATGCGCCCGAACAGCTCGTCGCGCTCAATGCCGAGGGCGCGTGCCTTGCCTTTGAAACCGCAGCCGCCACTCCGCAAAACTGCGCCACGGCGTTCTCGCTAAACAGCCGCAGCGTGCTGGCAACACCCTTCTGGAACTGGGCCAAATCCGCCACTGCGCTGAACGGCGCATATTTGTTGAGCGATGGCACGGAACTGCCCATCGACGTTTCCACCCTTGCCACCTTCCCGCATGACCGTTTGCAAGCCGCCATGCTCTGCAACGGGCAAAGCCGTGAGTTATGGGCCGATGGGGCAATTCTGGCCAGCGGCCCGCTTGGGCAAGCCCCCGCCCAGCCATTGCCACAAGCCCCCTATATGCAGCTTTATTGCCAAACCGCCCCGGCCCGGCTCGATCATGGCAAGCATTTGCCAGCGGGCACCTATGTCACCGGCCCGTTTTCGGCCTTGCACCTTGGCGATACCGACGCAACAGCTTTGCCCGCCACGCTCGGCACTGCGGCACGCAACTTTGCACGGGGCGCCCTTGGCTATGACAGCCCCAATCTGCGTATCACCACCGGCCCTGCAGCCACCGCTTTCCAGCATTACTGGAGCGATGATCTCTGGCGCGCGATGCCGCTTGCAAACGGGTTGCCCGCGCTTGAAACCACGCTGGCGCTGGCCGCGCAGGGCGACGCACTTTTGCGCCTCACCCCGTTGGGGTTTGTGCGCCACAATCAGGCCACAGCCGACCTGTCGCTTAACCCTGCCACCCTGTCCATCCAGTCCGGCGACAGCCCCGAGGCTTTGGCAGGCTGCGCGCCAGCGCGCATTGAAACCGCAAATGGCAACCATCAGGCCAGCCCGCCGCTGGCAGGCAACCCCGTGCAATTCACCTGCGCCGATGGCAGCGCATGGCGTATGGATGACCCGAACCAAGCGCTTGGCGCATTGGTTGCGCTTGCCGACAACCCTTTCAAAACCCGCACCTATATCAACACACCAAGCCAGTTGCGCTGGGATATCACCGATGGCACCAGCAGCATCAGCCTGCATGACGCGCCGGTTACGCTTGAGGCGGGCCGTTTCTCGCTTGATAACTACCAACAGATCGCAGCGCCCTTTGCCGGCCAGTTGGAATTGCTCAACCCTGCAGGCTGGTGGAGCTTGCCCGCCGGCGCGCCGCATTTTGATGCCGCAACCCGCCCGGCCGATTTTGCAAATGCCGCCAATGTCACCGGTTTCGCCCGCCAGCGCGATAGTGATGGCAACCCCCAGCTTTGCGCAACGACGCCCGAGGAAGACCGCATCATCCGCCCCGGCCAGTTCCCCCGCCTGGTTGAATTCTGCGCCGATGATCAGGGGCGCGATGCGATCTGGGCCTATGCGGCTGCCCGCAGCCAGCCGCCATTGGCCACCGGCACCAGCCTCAGCCGCGCGGCGATCAACCGGCAATTGCTTGCGGGCCGCTTTGCCGACCTCACCATCACCTCGCCGCCGGTTTTTGCCGGGCACGACGCCGAGTTTGGCGCACGCTACACGCTGGCCACCCCGTTCGGGTTTGTGCTGGCCGACGAAAACTTCGCGCGTCTTGGCATTCTGAACTTGCCGCACAGGGCCATTGCGCTGGCGCATCGTGACCTTTCCGGCGCCAGCCCGGTCAGCGGCGAAAGTGCCGCGGAAATGTCGCGCGAGGTGCTGGAAAGCTGCCCTGCCTTGCCCATTGCCATGGCGCTGATACCCCCCGGCCAAACGCCGCGTCGCGCCGAGTATGAAAGCGACCGCGTTATCCGCCTGTTCGCCACCCGCCCCGAAGGCGGCACCGCATTGCTGCGGCTTGACTGTCAAACCGGCGCGATTGTCACCGCTGCCGACCTGCCGCTTGGCAGCCGATTGCGCTATGATACGGTTGATGCCAACCTGCCCGGCGCCACGGGCCACGCCCAGATCACCATCGAAAACGGCAATGTCTGGCTATCAGGTGGCGGCGACAGCGCGCTTGAGCTTGGCACGATCGGCAATAGCGCGCCTGTCAGCATTATTGCGCGTGGCGGGCTTGCGGTGACTCTGATTGTTACGCGGCAATCGCTGTTCCTCATCGACACCGATGCAGCGATCACCGCGCTCACACGCTCGCCAGCCGCAATGGAGGAAACAGTAGCGCCTATGCCGCAAGCAGCGCCAGAGCCGACACCCGAGCCAGAGCCGGAAACCCCCGCCGAAGAGGAAAGCGAAGCCAGCCCGCCTGTCTCGATCTGGGGCGCGCAGGCGGCAGGTGAACCTGCCCAAGAGGCGGAAGCGCCAGCCACCGGACCCCAGACTGGTAGTGCCAACGCAACAACTGCCCCACCCCGCGCAGATGGTAACACACCGGCAGTGCTCACAAGCGCGCAGATCACCAACCTGCAACTTGCGCTCAAGGCGCGCATCTTTCCGGCGCTACAGCTCACCGGCGCGCTTGATGACAGCACCTCTGCCGCCATGATCCGTTTCCAGCGCAGCATCAGCGCGCCGCCCACCGGCATCCCGACCGTTGCGCAATACGAGCTTCTGACTGGCGAGGTCTTGCCATGAGCGGCCTGAACCTGCTGCTCGATCTGCCCGCCGCCGGCCCGTTGCGCATTGTGAAGGCCGAAACCGGCACGCATTTGCGCGGCCGCCTCAACCCTGCTTACCGGTTCGAGCAGTTGCACTATCCGGCAACGCTCAGCTACAAAACCCGCCGTGGCCGCTCCACGCCGCCAGCGCTCGATCTGGCATTCCAGCTCCCCGATCTGTGGTGGATCGACAAAACCGGCCAGCGCATCGACATGGCGGCGCTTGACATTGGCACGCAACTCAACGAGGCGGCGACCGAGATCAGCCAAAAGCTCAACGCTGTTTTGCTGCTGCCCCGCAGCGCGCATCAGGCCCGGCGCCTGCGGCTGGCCCCGATTGATTATCATGGCGAGGCCCCGCCCCGCCCCGAACCGCAAAACGCCGACCAGAACGAAGCGCCCGAGGCTGAAGCGCCCGCCCAAAGCTTTCGGCAGGCGCATAGCAAATGGCTGCTCGATTGCGCACTCGCCGCCGAAGCCCGCCGCCAGCGCCCCCCACAGCTTGCCGCAGATATGCTCAAAGCGCGGCTGCAAGGGCTGCTTGGCCAGTTCGACCGCCCCGCAAACATGCAGCTTTCTGCGCATTTCGAGGCCGGGACGAACCAGCTCGACTTTACCCTCGCCGTGCCCGCAAGCCTTGCGCATAAAGAGTTCAGCTTCATCGCCGAAGGCCCGCTTATCCGTTTGGAGATGGACACAACAATGCTGCTATCGCGCATCGCAATGCTGCGCGAAATCGCTGTCTCGCACCTTATGGCCGTTGCGCGTTGCCTGAATTTGGCGCTGCAATATTATGCGCCGCGCATGGTCGGCAAGGTGCAGGTCATGACCGATACAGGGCCGCAGGCCGTGCTTGGCCTCACAATTCTGCCGCAGGCATGGGGGTTGGATATTCCCACCCTCGCCAAACAACCCGCCGAAACCCTGCTAAACCCAGGGCTGGAAACCCTACGCTGCGACATCAACAACGATATCTCGCTCGACTAGCCATCCGGCTTTTGCTGCGCCAGATTTTGCCGGTGTTCGTGCCGGGCGACCAGCACCAATGGCAGCAGGCTGACCAGAATGACCAGAAGTGCTGCGGGGGCAGCCAGCGGCAAGTTTTCAAGGCTCGCCTGATTATAGACATGCGTGGCCAGCGTTTCAAAATTGAAGGGCCGCAGAATGAGCGTGGCTGGCAATTCCTTGACCACATCCACAAAAATCAACAAGGCACCAACCTGAACCGAGCCTTTGATCAGCGGCAGATGCACCGCCCGCAGCACTTGGCCCGAATTGCGACCGAGCGAGCGGGCGGCCATGTCCATACTGGGGGTAACACGCCCCAAAGCGCCATCGACCGCGCCCTGCCCGATCGCGAAAAACCGCACCGTATAGGCAAAGACCAGCGCGGCGACCGAGCCGGTCAGAAGCAGCCCGAACCGCCCGCCGAATATCGCCTCCAACCCTCCAGCCAGCCAGTTATCTAGCGCGGCAAGTGGAAACAGCACACCAATCGCCAGCACAGCGCCGGGTGCCGCATAGCCCAGCGTAGCCACCGGCAAAAGCAGGCGCGGCAGGCGGTGGCGGCTCAGGCGCACGCCGTAAACCACAACCGTCGCAGCGGCGAGCACCACAATCGCCGTCAGGCCGCCCAGCACCAGCGTGTGCAACGCGGCGCGCCACAATTCGGCATGCGTCCAAGCGGCAAAATGCGTCAGCCCCAGTTCCATCAGCACGCCCACGGGCAGCACAAAGCCCAGCAAAATGGGCAAAAGGCAGGCCAAGGCGGCAAAACCAGACCGCGCACCGCGCAGCCGTGTGGGCACATGCGGGGCGCGGCGGCTGTTCAGGCTATGATAGCGGCGCGAACGGCGGCTGAGTTTTTCGGTGCCCGCCAGCACCAGCACCAGCGCCAGAATAACACAAGCAATTTGCGCAGCACCCGCGGCATTATAGCTTTGCAGCCATGTGGTAAAAATGCCGGTGGTCAACGTTTGCACGGCAAAGTAGTTGACCGTGCCAAAATCGGCCAGCGTTTCCATCATCGCAATCGCCATGCCTGCGGCAATCGCCGGTCGTGCCAGCGGCAGGGCCACGCGCCAAAACACCATACGCGGCCCGCAGCCCAAGGCGCGCGCCACCTCGTTCAAACTGGCCGATTGTTCGCGCAGGGCCGCGCGGGTCAGCAAGTAAACATAGGGGTAAAGCGCCAACGTCAGAACAAAGGCCGCCGACCACAGGCTGCGGATTTCAAAAAACCAGTAATCCTTTGCCGATTGCCAGCCAAACAGGTTGCGCAAACCGGTTTGCACCGGCCCAGCATATTCCAGAAAATCAACCAGCGCATAGGCGCCGATATAGGCCGGCAGTGCCAGCGGGGCCAAAAGCGCCCATTGCAGCCAGCGCTTGCCGGTAAAGTCATACATCACCACCAGCCATGCCGCGCCCGCGCCCAAAAGCCCGGTGCCAAGCCCGACCAGCCCCATCAGCAGCAGCGAGTTCATCAGATAACGCGGCAAAACCGTGCTGCTCAGATGCGCCCAAACCGGGTCGCCGGGGGTAGCGGCAATCCAGATCACGGCGACAATCGGCGCCAGCACCAAAGCCGCCACAACCAGCGCCCAGACCGACCATATATCGGGCCGCGCGCGGCGGCTGCGCTTTGGCTTCGGCAATACCTGAGTTACTTGGTCAACCATACCGCCTGCTTAGGCGCAAGACGCGGCCAAGTCCAGCCTCTGGCGCGCAAAAAACCGGGTGCAACCCCCGCCAAATCGGCTAATCTATCTTCTATGCCACTGCCCAATCTCATTCTTGCTGGCACGCAAAAAGCCGGCACCACATGGTTGCACCGCTGCCTTGGGGCCTCGGCGCATGTTTATGCCGCCAAAACCAAAGAGCTGAACCACTTCAACAAGGCCGATTTTGCCAGCCGCAGCGAGAGCTATTTCGCGCATTTTCCCGCACAGGACGGCGCGCAATACTACCTTGAATCCACCCCGCACTATTTTCAAATTCTGGCGGGCAAGGTGAATGTTGCTGAAAACATCCGCACCTGTTTGGGCGATATCAAAATTCTGCTGATGTTCCGCGATCCGGTGGCGCGCTACGAATCTGCCTATATCCACCATATGATGAAAAAACGCTTCGACTTCACGCCCGAAATCAGCCGTTTTTGCAACGATATCAAAATGCTGGAGCTTGGCCATTATGCCGATATCCTGCGCCACTGGCAGGGGTATTTCAGCCAAATCGGCGTATTTTTTTATGATGACCTTCTGGCCGACGCTAACACGCTCATCGCCCGCGTGATGGCGTTTTTGGAACTGGAAAACGATATCCCGCAACGCCAGATCAACTTTATCGCCAATGCCCGCGCCAACAAAGCCCGCCACCATTTTCCGCAGGGCGCACCCTTGCCTGAAATGACGCCCGAGCTGCGCGCAAAACTGGCCGCCTATTACCGCCCCCATATCAACGAATTCGCCGTGCTTACCGGGCGCGACCTGTCGCATTGGTGTGCCTAGCGCGGTGCATCGTCATAGCGGTCTGAAAGGATGCGCTCGGCCTGACCGTCGGGGTCATCGTATTGGGCGTTGCGCAACGACCAGAAGAACGCCACAAGCCCCAGCAACCCAAGGCCAAGCGACACCGGAATCAGAATGGCAAGGATGGTCATTTGACACGTCTCCCCAGGCGCATTGCGTTCAATGATACTACGATGGACGAGCCCGACATGGCAATGGCCGCGATCAGCGGGGTCACATATCCGGCAAACGCGATCGGCACGGTGATGATGTTGTAGCCAAAGGCCATGGCAAAATTTTCCAGCACGCGGCGGCGGGCGCGGCGCGCCAGATTCCAACTGTCGACAACGCGGCCGAGCCGGCCACCGGTCAGGATCATGTCGGCGGCGCTGCGGCTGGCGTCAACCGCGCTGGCGGGCGAAATCGAAACATGCGCCGAGGCCAGCGCAGCCGTGTCGTTCAGCCCGTCGCCGACCATCAACACTTTGTGCCCACTGGCCGCCAGCGATTGCAGATATTCAACCTTGCCCGCCGGCGTTGCGCGCGCCACCCATGTTTTTATGCCCAGCCGGTCGGCCATGCGCGCCACCGGCCCCTCGGCATCGCCCGAAAGAAGGCTCACACCCAGCCCCGCCGCGCGCAGCCGCGCCACGGTGTCGGCGGCATCGGCGCGGGCGTCATCCTCGAATACCAGTTCAATGGCGGGGTTCTGGCCAAGCCGCAGCCATGCCGTTGTTCGCGCGCCGCCATCGCCATCGGCGCCAACCCATTCGGCCCGGCCAAGCCGCGCCTCTTGCCCGCCCAAAAGCCCAAGCGTGCCAAAGCCGGGGTGTTCGGCAATATCGCTCAGCCGCACGGGGGCAATGCCGCGTTGCTGCGCGGCAAGGGCAATGGCCTGCGACAGCGGGTGCGCGCTGCCTTCGGCCAGCGCCATGGCCAGCGCCATGTGTTCATCCGACAGGGTTTGCGCATTGCTCAGCACGGGCCGGCCTGTGGTCAGCGTGCCGGTCTTGTCAAAAACCACATGGTCAATCTCGGCAAGCCGCTCCAACGCCGTGCCATCTTTCAGCAGCACCCCGAGCTTGAACAGCCGCCCCGATGCGGCTGTCAGAACCGCAGGCACCGCCAGCCCCAGCGCGCAGGGGCAGGTGATGATCAGAACAGCCGCAGCAATGTTGATGGCCATGCGCCAGTCACCGCCCAGCAGGCCCCACATCAACAACGCGGCCAGCGCCAGAATGTTGACAATATGGCTGTAATACCAGCTCGCCCGGCTGGCAAGGTTGGCATAGCGGTTGCGGCTGGCCTCTGCCGCCTCGACAAGGCGGGCGATCTGGCGCAGCAGGGTCTCTTCGCCCAAGGTTTCGGCGCGCATGGTCAGCGGGCCGGAAAGGTTCAGCATTCCGGCGCGCAGTTGTGCACCTGGGCCAACCGCCTCGGGCATGGTTTCACCGGTCAGCATCTGCGGGTCAATCTCGCTGGAGCCGGTCACGACAACCCCGTCAGCCGGAATGCGCCCGCCCGGTGCCACCGCCAGCAGATCACCGGCGCGCAACGCGTCAAGCACAACCTGTTCGCGCGCACCATCCGGGCCGATCCGCACGGCCATCTGCACCTCCAGCGCGGCCAGTTCGGCGGCCGCCGAGCGCGCGGCGGCGCGGGTGCGGTGCGCCAGATAGCGGCCTATCAGCAAAAAGAAGGTCAGCATCAGGGCGGCATCGAAAAACGCATGCGCACCCGATTGCGCGGTTTCCCAGATGCTGACCCCCAAGGCCAGCAAAATGGCGGTAGAGATCGGCACATCCATATCCAGCCGCCGCGCCAGCAAGGCACGGGTGGCATTGGCAAAAAACGGCATGGCGGCAAAGCCCGTGGCCGGCAGGGCGATCACTGCGGAAATCCAGTGCATCAGGTCACGCGTGGCATCGGTCGCCCCCGACCAGACCGAGACCGAAAGCAGCATGACATTCATCAGCGCAAAACCGGAAACGGCGATGCGCGCCAGCAAATCGCGCCCCTCGCTATCCTGCTGGGTGGCGGCCAGCGCGGCGCTGTCCAGCGGTTGTGCCGGATAGCCCAGCGCCGACAGCCGTTGCAGCGCCATGTCTTGCATGCCCGGCACATCCGCCGCGCTGAGCGAAACGCGCTTCAGCGTCAGGTTGACCCGCGCGCCCGCCACCCCGTCAAGGCTGGCCAGCCCGTCTTCCACCCGCGTGATGCAGGCCGCACAATGCACCCCCGGCAGCGCAAATTCAAAGCGGCGCAGCGGCGCTTCAACCTTCGCGCTATCGCCAACCGCACGCGCCCAGTCGGGCAGCGGCATGCAGGCGGGGCAGACGGCAGGTGCGGCGGGGCGGGCGGCTTGGTTCATCAGCGCACCATAATCTCCAGTCGGCTGGAATAGTCGGTGCCATCGGCCGCCGTTGCATTGATAAACAACCGCCACGGGCCGCGGGCCAGCAGCACAGGCGCATAAAGCCCTTCGCCATCGGGTGCGAAACTCAACACCTGGTCATGCGCGGCATTCGTAGGGTGGCCGACGCGCGCAACAATGCTTGTCGGCGCGACCAGCGCGCCACTCTCATCACGAATGACCAGTCGCACGCCACCGGGGGCAAGTGCGGCGGAAACATCCCAGCCCAATGCGCGCTGAGCACGCGCGCGGGCGTCAAACTCCTGACTGGCCACGTAGGAATTTGCCACTTCCAGCCCCGGAAAGGTGCGCACCGCCGAATATGCCATAAACACGTTCACCACGATGATCACACCAAAAAAAGCCACCGCTATGGCCAGCACCTTTCGCCCTGTCAAAGGCTTGCCTGTGGCGCGCTCGACACTCATTGCACTCTCCCGTTAAAGGCCGAATCGGCATAGGCCCGATCGCCGCTTTGCACATCTTCAATCCATAGCCGCAGCGGGGTGCGCCCGGCACTTGCCGCCGCATCCTGCGGGCGCGCGGTAATGTAAACCCGCTGGTTATAGGTGCTATCGGCAGGCACTATCACGCTCAGCCCGTCACTGCCCTCGATCGACAATTGCAGCACATCATCGGTCGTTATGGAAATATGAAACTCCCGCGCATCACCATGCTTGTTTTTCAGCCGCACATCATAGGCATTGCGCACCGCGCCATCCGACATGACAACCGACACCGGATTGCGGATTTGCGCGACCGAAACATCAATATCGGCCCGAATGAACAACGCCACCAGCAGCCCCAGCCCGATCGACCCCCAGATAAGCGTATAGGCCAGCGTGCGGGGCCTGAAAATATGCTTCCAAATCTTGCGCGGCGGCTTGCCTGCGCGTTCCGCCACCTCATCGGTGGCGGCCAGATAGCCGATCAGCCCGCGCGGTTTGTCGATCCGGTCCATCACCTCGTCGCAGGCATCAATGCAGAGCGCGCAGGTGATGCATTCCATTTGCTGGCCGTCACGAATATCAATGCCCATCGGGCAAACATTCACGCAGGCCATGCAGTCAATGCAATCACCCTGCCCGTCCTGGCCGATGGTGCGCAGCTTGCCGCGCGGCTCGCCCCGCCAGTCACGATAGGCGACGGTCAGCGTGTCCTCGTCCATCATCGCGGCCTGAATGCGCGGCCATGGACAGGCGTAAATGCAAATCTGCTCGCGGAAAAATCCGCCGAAAAAGAAGGTCGTCGCCGTCAGCAGCGCGACCGAGATATAGGCCACCGATGCCGCCTGCCCGGTCAGCATTTCGGCCAGCAGCGTCGGTGCATCGGCAAAGTAAAACACCCAAGCCCCGCCCGTGGCTATGGCAATTGCCAGCCAGACGGCCCATTTACTCAGCCGCAGCCGCCATTTGTGCAGGCTCCACTTGTCGTTCCACAGGCGCACGCGGGCGTTGCGGTCGCCCTCGATCCAGCGTTCCACCAGAATGAACAGGTCGGTCCACACGGTTTGCGGGCAGGCATAGCCGCACCACACACGCCCCAGCGCCGAGGTGAACAAAAACAGCCCCAGCCCCGCCATGATCAGCAATCCGGCGATGAAATAAAATTCATGCGGCCAGATCTCGATCCAGAACATGAAGAACCGCCGACTGGCAAGATCGACCAGCACGGCCTGGTCGGGCAGGTTCGGCCCGCGATCCCAGCGCAGCCACGGTGTGATATAGTAGATCGCCAGCGTCACGCCCATGATCCACCATTTCAGGTTTCGAAACGGCCCCTTTACCCGCTTTGGGAAAATTGGCTCATGCTTGGCATAAAGCTGTGGTTCCGGTGTTTCGATCTGGCTCACGATCTTGTCCTGCCTTGTGTGTCGCGCTTCAACATTGCATCAGTGCAACATGTAAAAGCTCTGGCCGGGTTCCCCCGGCCAGAGAGTCGGCATGGCCGCAAATAGGCAACGGCCATGCAGGGGAACTATTAACCACCGCCCAGCTGGTGAACAAACACGGTCACCTGCCGGATCTGCGCCTCGGTCAGGCGTGTCTGCCAGCTTGGCATCACGCCAAACCGGGCGTTGGTAATCGAGGTGGTAATGGCCTCGGGCGTGTTGCCCCACAGCCAGATCGCATCGGTCAGGTTCGGCGCACCCTGTTCACGGTCACCCATACCGGCATCGCCATGGCAGCTTGCGCAATTCTCGGCATAGAGCCCGGCACCCGTTACGGCCAGTGCGGCATCATGTTCTTGCCCTGCAATATGCAGCACATGCTGGGTCAGCGCACGAATTTCGTCGCGGCTTAGAAACTCGCCAAAGGCAGGCATTTGCGAGAACCGCGTATCGGGGTCGGCCTCGTCACGAATGCCGTGCTTCACGGTCAGGTAGATGGCGTTCAAATCGCCGCCCCAGAGCCAGTCGTCATCCAGCAGGTTCGGAAAGCCGGGCGCACCGCCCGCCCCCGCCCCATGGCACTGCGCACACACAGTGCGAAACACCGCCGCCCCGCCCGCGCGGGCAAAATGGCCCACCTCGGCATCGCCGGCAATTTCGTCAAGCTCAAGCGAGACGATCCGCGCCTCAAGTGGCGCATTGGCTTCATTGGTCGCAGCAATGTCGGCGGCTACATCGGCACGGCTGGAATAGCCGAGCACACCCGGCGTTGCCTTGTTGATCAGCGGCCATGCCGGATAGGCAATGACGTAAAAGAACGCCCAGATAATGGTGGCATAAAAGGTCCACAGCCACCAGCGCGGCAACGGGTTGTTCAGCTCTTCAATCCCGTCCCATTCATGGCCGGTCGTGCCGATATCGGGTTTTTTCTCCGGTTTCTTGGCCATCATTCCTCTCCGATCTCATCATTGCGCAGCGGAATATTGGCACTGTCTTCATGTATCTTGCGGCTGCCGGGGCGAAAGGCGAACAGCACGGCCCCGACAAAGACCACGAACAGGAAGACCAGCCCCCAGCTATCGGCCATCTCTCTTAGAAAGTTATACATAGCGGCCTCCTTTTAGCGGCTTGCATCGGGCTCGAAGGTCGAAAAATCGACCATCGTGCCAAGCACTTGCAAATAGGCGATCAGCGCGTCCATTTCGGTAATGGCGGGCGCGGTATCAAAGTTGCGCGCCACAGCGCCGGGGTAACGGCTTTGCAGTCCGTCAATGTCGCCAAACGGGTCGTGCTGGGTTACGAAATCCTGCGCGGCCATCTCGATCATTTCGGCAGTATAGGGCACGCCCACGCGGGCATTTGCCACCACAAGCCGGGTTACATCGGCTGGCTCCAGCACCGCATCATCCAGCCATGTATAGCTTGGCATGATCGACCCTTCGACCTGCGCACGCGGGTTGCGCAAATGCGCGGCGTGCCATTCATCGGAATAGCGCCCGCCAACGCGCGCAAGGTCTGGCCCCGTGCGTTTGGACCCCCATTGGAACGGATGGTCATACATCGATTCCGCCGCCAGCGAATAGTGGCCATAGCGCTCCACCTCGTCACGCATCGGGCGGATCATCTGGCTATGGCAGTTATAGCAGCCTTCACGAATGTAGATGCTGCGGCCGGTCAACTCCAGCGGGGTGTAGGGGCGCACGCCCTCTACATCCTCGATGGTGTTTTCAAGGTAGAAGAGCGGCACGATCTCGACAACGCCACCCACGGCGACCACAACAAAGCTTAGCGCGAAAAGCAGCGAGGCGTTGCGTTCAACCGCCTTGTGTTTGTTCAAAAAACCCATTGTCCTGCTCCTACTCTGCCGGCACGGCAGCGGCGGTCGATTTCGCCGGCTGCGCCGTAACCGTTTTCCAAAGGTTTACACACATGATGATTGCGCCTGCCAGATACATAATCCCGCCAATGCCACGCACAACCAGCATCGGCCATTTCGCATCAACCGTGTCAACGAAGCTGTTTACAAGAAAGCCCTGCGCATCAACTTCACGCCACATCAGGCCTTCCATGATCCCGCTCACCCACATCGAGGCGGCGTAAAGCACGATGCCAAGCGTGGCGAGCCAGAAGTGCCAGTTCACCATGCGCAGCGAATAAAGGCTGGCGCGGTTCCACAGCTTGGGCACAAGGAAATAGAGCGCGCCAAAGGTGATCATCCCGTTCCAACCCAATGCGCCGGAATGCACATGGCCGATGGTCCAGTCGGTGTAATGGCTCAGGCTGTTGACGGCCTTGATGCTCATCATCGGGCCTTCAAATGTGGACATGCCGTAAAAGCCGAGGCTGATCACCATGATGCGTAACACTGGGTCGGTGCGCAGCTTGTCCCATGCGCCGCTCAGCGTCATCAGACCGTTGATCATCCCGCCCCAGCTTGGCATCCACAGCATGATCGAGAACACCATGCCCAGCGTCTGCGCCCAATCGGGCAAGGCGGTATAATGCAGATGGTGCGGACCGGCCCAGATATACAGGAAGATCAGCGCCCAGAAATGGATGATCGACAGTTTGTAGCTGTAAATCGGGCGTTCGGCCTGTTTGGGAATGAAGTAATACATCATCCCCAGAAAGCCCGCCGTCAGGAAGAAGCCAACCGCATTATGCCCGTACCACCACTGCGTCAGCGCATCCTGCACACCGGCGAAAAGCTGCACCGATTTCGAGCTGAGCAGCGAAACCGGCATCGACAGGTTGTTGACCAGATGCAGCATTGCAATCGTGACAATGAAGGCAAGGAAGAACCAGTTGGCCACATAGATATGCGGCTCCTTGCGCCGCACAATCGTGCCCAGAAACACGGCCAGATAGGCCAGCCAGACAATCGTCAGCCAGATATCGACATACCATTCCGGCTCGGCATATTCCTTGGCCTGGGTCGAGCCCATCACATAGCCCGTTGCAGCCAGCACGATGAACAGCTGGTAGCCCCAGAACACGAACCACGAAAGGTTGCCCCCCCAAAGCCGCGCCGCCGAGGTGCGCTGCACAATATATAGGCTGGTCGCAATCAGCGCGTTGCCACCAAATGCAAAGATCACCGCGCTGGTATGCAGCGGGCGCAAACGGCCGAAACTTGTGTAGGAAAGCCCGAAGTTCAGGTCGGGAAAGGCAAGCTGGAAGGCGATGAACACCCCCGCGGCAAACCCGACAATCCCCCAAAATGCAGTGGCAATCACGCCCGCGCGGATCACATCATCCATATAGCCCGTCGGGGTGGCGCGCACCGGCTCCCCCATCGAGCGAATCACCATCATCGCGGTGAACCCCGCCACCAGCATGATGATGATTGCATGAACCTGATAGGCCAGATCCAGTCCGAAATTTGCGGCGAGCGCTGCAAATAATGCAATAAATCCAAGCACTATTGCCTGAAAAGACTTGAGCATGATTGTCCCCTTTTTCGTATCCCCCATTCGGGGGCTTTAAGGCTTATTGCATGTGCGAAGAAGCGGTAGCCTTGATCCAGATCAAACGGGAAAATCAATCCAGCACGCCACCATCAGAATCATCGCCCGCTTCATCAAGCAAGGCGGCATAATCCGGCACGCAAATGCGGCGCGCTTCTTCCATTTCGATAATGCCGTCGCGCTTGAGCGCCGACATCTGGCGCGAGACGGTCTCGATTGTCAGCCCCAGATAGTCGGCCATAGCTTCACGCGTCAGCGGAAGGTTAAACACCAAACCATCTGTCGGTGTAAGCTTGGACATGGCCGCATCGCGGCGGGCGATAATCGCCAGAAGGCTGGCAATTTTCTCGCGTGCGGTCTTGCGCCCGAGCAGCAGCATCCATTCGCGCGCCGAATCAAGCTCGTCCAGCGTCATATCCAGCAGGCGGCGTTCCAGCGCCGGGCTTTTGGCAATCATCTCGTCAAACTGTTTTTTCTGGAAGGTGCAAACCAGCACATCGCTGGCGGCGACCACATCAAAAGGGGCTTTTTTGCGCCCCGGCCGGCCGATAAAGTCGCTTGGCAGCAGCAGGCCAACCATCTGGCGGCGGCCATCGGGCAGGCTTCGGGCCAGCGTCGCCACACCGTTCACCACTGAACCAATACTCGCCATATCCTCACCGGCCCAAAACAGAGTCTCGCCGGCTTTGAAGGTTTTATAGGTCTTGATCGCGTCAAGCTTCACCAACTCGTCGGCCTGGGTATAGGCGCAAACGGCGCGGTGGCGGATGGGGCAATCGCCACAGCGCAGGTGCATGTCGATCTTTGGTTGTGTGTTTGGCATGGGCACTCCATTCAAGCATAATCTAGCACGTGGTTGATCTTGATCAAGGCGGCGTCACGTAAACGCGCGTTAATGGGCTGAAATGACACAGTTACACGCCCTCAAACAGGCCGGCTTGTTCGATGTGAATGCCCCGCGCTACACATCCTACCCTACGGCGACCCAGTTTTCGCCGGAAATCGGCGCGCAGGACTATGCAAGCTGGCTCGGTGATCTGCCGCCGGCAAACCCGGTGTCGCTCTACGTCCATATACCGTTTTGCGAGCGGCTGTGCTGGTATTGCGCCTGCCGCACCCAAGGGGTGCGCAGCCTGTCGCCGGTGCGCGCCTATGTCGATGTTTTGCTTCAGGAAATTTCGACACTGCGCCGCTATCTCCCCGCCGGTTTGCGGGCCAGCCGCCTTCATTTTGGTGGCGGCTCGCCCACTATCCTGCCCCCTGAAGAGGTTGCACGCCTTGTTGATGCGCTCACCACGCTCGTGCCGCTAACCGATGGCGCCGAATTTTCGGTCGAGATCGACCCAAGCGCCATAGATACCGCGCGCATGGATGCCTTTGTTGCCGCCGGTATGAACCGCGCGTCAATCGGCGTGCAAGATTTCGCACCACAGGTGCAAAAGGCCATTGGTCGGCTGCAAAGCTATGAAATAACTAAGAAAACGGTAGATGCTTTGCGCGCGCGCGGGGTCAATTCCATCAATGTCGACCTTGTCTACGGCCTGCCCTTTCAGGATTGGGCGGCGCTGGAGGCAACGCTCGAACAAACGCTTGGCCTGTCGCCAGACCGCTTGGCGCTGTTCGGTTATGCGCATGTGCCGTGGATGGCCAAGCGCCAGAAGATGATTCCCGAAGCCGCCCTGCCCGGCGCGCATGAGCGATTTTTTCTTGCGCAAAATGGCGCCGCCAAGCTTGTGCAAAGCGGGCTACGCCCCATTGGCATCGACCATTTTGCCAAGGCAAGCGATGCTCTGTCGCATGCGCAGGCCAAGGGCACCTTACGGCGCAATTTTCAGGGCTATACCGATGAATCCGCCGCCAGCCTTATTGGCATCGGCGCGTCGTCCATCAGCCAGTTGCCGCGCGGCTATGTGCAAAACGCTGCGGCTACCGCGCAGTATAATGCCGCCATTTCCACCGGCAAACTGGCCGCATCACGCGGCATAAAGCTGGGGCTCGATGATCAGGTGCGCGCAACGGCAATTGAAATGCTGATGTGCGAGTTCAAGCTTGACCTTGGCCGCCTCGAAGCGCGTTTTGGGGCGTTCATGTTGCCGTTGCTAAAAATTGCCCAAACCGCCGCGTGCCGCTTTAGCGGTTTTTGCACATTTGATGGCGAGACCCTCACCATCCTCCCCGAGGGCCTCGCTCTCACCCGGATGATCGCGCAAATGTTCGATGCCTACGCTGTCGACCAGGCCCGCCATTCCAGCGCCATTTAACGCTTTGTTCACAAAAAACGGGCGCTGAAACCTGCTGGTTTGCGCCCGTTTTGTGCCGTTTTACGCGAAAACACGGTTATAATGTAACTATAAGCGCGGTTACATTATAACTATAAGTGCGTTTCAGTGTAACCTAAAGGAACTTTCCCATCGCGATGGCGGTGTCGGCCATACGGTTGGAAAAACCCCATTCATTGTCATACCAGGTCAGAATCCGCACGAGGTTCCCGTCCAGAACCTTGGTCTGGTCCATATGGAAGACCGAGCTGCGCGGGTCGTGGTTGATGTCGATCGAGACAAGCGGCTCATCGGTAAACCCAAGAATTCCTTGAAGTATTCCGCTTGCAGCCACGCGGATCGCATCATTGATTTCCTCTGCCGTCGTGTCGCGCAACGCCGTGAATGTCAGGTCCACAACCGAAACATTGGGCGTCGGCACGCGAATCGAAACGCCATCAAGCTTGCCGTTCAACTCCGGCAGCACCAACCCAACAGCCTTGGCCGCCCCGGTCGAGGTCGGGATCATGCTCATCGCCGCCGCACGCGCGCGATACAGGTCTTTATGCATGGTGTCCAAGGTCGGCTGGTCGCCGGTGTAGGAATGGATGGTCGTCATGAATCCGTTTTTGATTCCAACAGCTTGGTGCAATACCTGTACCACCGGCGACAGGCAGTTCGTGGTGCAGGACGCGTTGGAAACCACAAGGTCATCTGCCGTAAGCTGGTCATGGTTCACGCCGTAAACGATGGTCTTGTCAGCACCTGCACCCGGCGCCGAGATCAGCACCCGCTTGGAGCCGTTTTCCAGATGCATGGCTGCTTTTGCACGGTCGGTGAAAATACCGGTGCATTCCAGCGCAATATCAACATCGCCCCATGGCAGCGCTTTCGGGTCACGCTCGGCGGTGACAATAATCGGGCCGCGGCCAACGTCGATCGTGTTGCCTACAACTTTGACATCAAACGGAAATTTTCCGTGAACCGAGTCATAGCGCAGCAAATGCGCATTGGTTTCAACCGGCCCAAGGTCATTAATGGCGATCACTTCAATATCGGTGCGACCGGATTCGATGATCCCGCGCAAAACATTACGGCCGATACGGCCGAAACCGTTGATGGCGACTTTCAAGGTCATGGCAATTTTCCTGTTGGCAGTTGGCAAAAACCGGCCAGGCCGGCGCGGCTGCAATGTGCGAAAGTTTGGATGTAACTGCAAGGGGTCAGGTCTTCTTGGGGAATAACCTGACCCCTGCAGTTTCCGCCAGCCACCTCAGGCCCAATTAGAAGTGACCAGCATCGGCGAGCGCCCTGAGGCGGTCTCGTTGCGCATAATCTCGCTTAAATGCGCGATTCGGTCAAGCGTTTTCGCTCATTTATTTTCATTCATGTTTCTTTCTGTCGGAATTTATTGCCGGTTGATGATAGTTTTGTGTTGTTTTTATTGCCTTTAGCGATCGATTGACCATTTTCTGTTTACTCGCGCATGCATTCATGCACTTATGCAACATAGTGAACAATTTATAACACGAGCAAAAAATGGCCCAAAATTTTCGCCATGATGAAATTCTGACCTTGGCACGCGAACAGGGCAAGGTAACGGTCGAGATGCTGTCGCGGCACTTTGATGTGACGACACAAACGATTCGCCGTGACCTTTCCGACCTATGTGATTCTGGCAACCTGACGCGGGTGCATGGCGGCGCGATCCTGCCCTCGGGTGTTGTGAATATGGGCTATGAGGAGCGCAATAATCTTGCGACCAGCCAAAAGGCCGCGCTGGCTCGCATGTGTGCGGAGCAAATTCCCAACGGGGCCAGCCTTTTTTTGAACATTGGCACCACGACCGAGGCCGTGGCGCGCGCCCTGCTCAACCATAAAAACCTGCTGGTCATCACCAATAACATCAACGTTGCCAATATCTTGGCAACGACCCCCCATTCCGAAATCATTCTGGCAGGTGGTGTTTTGCGCCGCTCTGATGGTGGGTTGGTGGGAGATGTCGCAGCCGAGATCATCCGCCAGTTCCGGGTGGATTATGCGGTTGTTGGCACCGCCGCCATTGCCGAAGATGGCGTGCTGCTCGACTATGACTTTCGCGAGGTGCGGGTAACGCAGGCAATTATCCAGAATTCCCGCAAGCGGTTTTTGGTGGCGGATTCCATCAAGTTCACCCGCCACGCACCGGTAAGAATT